>JAPLHB010000117.1 GCA_026389845.1 Chloroflexota bacterium | reverse complement strand
GCGCGACAACTATCGCGTTGATCCGGTCGTCTTTCTGGTCATCTACTTCGCTTCGGCGCCGTTTTTCTACTATTCGTTATTCCGCATGATCCGGGCGCTCGCGCAGAAGCGTGGCACGCAGATCATGCTCTGGAGCGCCGTTTTCCTGGCCGCGACGGTGGCGCCTTTTTTCTACGTGCTCTTCTTCGGCCGGAACCTTCCCTGGTGGGTGTACGGCAGCATCGCCTTGCTCATCGGGCAGGGCGTTTTCTCCCTGATCACGAAGCTGTGGGGGAAGCCCGCTGTCAAATTGGGCGAACGCTGCGAAATAGACCGCTGTAGGGTGCTGCAATGAACACGAATCTGCCACAACCTTCGAATACTGGGCACCGGCCATCAGCGGGTGGTATGCCGCAGGGCATGCCTTCCAAGAAAACGCCACGGCAAATGCTGGCGGGTTATCGCTGGGTATTGCTCATCGCCGTCGCGGCTGGCCTGCTGGCATGGCTGTCCTGGCCCGTGCAGGCCGCACCGCCCGGCGTCAAGCCATTGCTTGCGCCGTCGAGCGTCGCTATGGCGCCAGGGGCTGTCGAGGACTGTCCCGACCCGCTCGCGATACTGCGCGCCATGACGGACGTTAACGTGGAGTTTGTGGGCCACCACATCTTCCGACGGGACGATGGGACCACAGACACTTACATCCAGTCCATCGCGCTCGCTGATGCCTATGGGCCGCTTTACCACGCCGACTTTGGGCCGGATGGGGTCCCGACGTGGCTGGGGAGGACCTTCTCTCAGGACGCCGTCGCGCAACGCACCTTCGACGGCCAACCCGTGTGGAAATTGACTCTTCACGGCGGCGGTGTGATCGTGGCCGACGGCAGGTCTCTCGAATCGTTAGATCTAGGCATTGACGTCTGGTACCCACTGGGGACCGGCGCACCCTCAGTACCTGCTCGGCCGCGCAGGTTCGCGTTAGCCGGTCCGATCCCCTTGACTTCCTGCGGTCCCGATGCGGTGGAGTTCTCCGTGACGGGTTCGCCGGTTCAGGCGCGGGTCGCCCAAGTGGTTGCGACCAACGCCCACGGGTTCTACTCGCTCTCGCCTTTCGAGTGGTACGAAAGCACTGATTGGACGGCCGCTCCTACGCCAAAGCTGACGGTGCGCTTCTCTGCCCCGGCGGGACGCATCCAAGGTCTGGTGGCAGTTCCCCTGACGCATGTGGCTGCGGATCTGGGCTTCCCCGCAGACGTGCGCCAGTCGCGGGAGGCGCCTCTCGCCGGCGTGAAGGTAGACCTGGTGCAACTCAAGAAGGATGCGACCGGCCATGACATCGTGGACGCCGTGCTGGCAACGACAACCACGAAGGCAGACGGCTGGTATACTTTCACCGTGCCTGTGGCCACTTCATTGGCCATCAGCACATCGCTGCAAAGCCCAGAGGTGCGAGTTTTCGACGCCAGCGCTGCCCCTCCTGGTCTGGGCTACGGGAATGCGCCACCCTACCTCCCGGCGCCGGCCGCCGACGTTCAGGTCATCTCGTCTCCCTTCGACGCACCGCAGGCGGATGCGCTGATCCGCCAGGACATTCTCTTCGACGGCGGCCAGGGGCATACTTCACCTCAAGCCGGCACTTCCGCCGCAGCAAGGCTCAGCGACTTCGGCCTGATCTACTACCATGCCAGACAGGCGTGCGATCTGACAGCCAAGCTCGGGTTGACGCTCGATACCCGGCCGGTACCGATCTACGCCTACTTCCCGGACCTGAGATACGGGGCCTACTGGTGGGGGCCTAATTCCGCCGGCGGCAATCCCACCATGCCTCCGCACATCGTCGTAGACTCCCAACTCCGCGGCGGCATAGTGAGCAGCAACCGTAACAGCCCGGACCGCCCGGACAACCGCGAGTGGCACGAGTTCGGCCACCACGTCCAGGCCGACGCTTTCGACAACCTGCTCCCCAAGGATCCTGCCAACGTTGCCCATACCGGGTACGTGAACGCTTCGACGACCGATTCCTGGGCCGAAGGGTTCGCCGAGTTCTACTCCATGCTCGTCAACCGCGAGGTGGCGCAAGACGGAACCCTTCCGCAGGTCTACCATTGGGCCGGTGGCGCCACGAACCTCGAAGCCAACGTCCTCAGTTGGCGGTATCGGGGAAGTAGCGATGAAGAGTTCGCGGTGGCCGGCCTGCTCTGGGATTTGCTAGACCCGGTTGATGAACAGGATGCTACCTACCTGATTGCCGTCGGTCCCGATGGTCTCCCCATGGTCGGCAAGTATCGCGATCACGTCCAGGTGGACCTGCCTTCCCTATGGTCGGATCTGACCGCCCAGGTCGCCGGCACCTACCATCACATCCTTACGATCAAACAGCTCTATGATGTGCTCACAGCCCGCGGCGTCGGCCAGGAACCTCTCGGCCCCGGCGGGATGACGGCGCTGGCCGAGATCTTCGTGGCCCACGGCTTCTTCACCGACACGGGGCCACACCAGTTCTACTACGATGCGGGCGAAGCGGTGGGCAGCAGCGGTCACCTGACAGTGACTGTGGGCACGGGCGCCGGCCAGATCACCGTCCCGAGCCAGCCAGTGCGCGCTTCGCCACCGCTCGCGCCCGAAGGGTGGATCCGCCTCGACGCCCGCAACCGGGCAGGCAACTCCGTGGCTGTCAGCAGCTACACGGTGGACGTGCGTTTCGACGCGCCGTTCGAGAACTACAACTTCAGCTTCGAAGGCCGGCCGCTGGATGGCAAGCTCTTCGTCTTGACCGCAGATGCGCAGTACTCGGCGACGATTTCGATCCGGCCGGCAGGCTATGATGCGGAGTCATTCACACTCCGCAACGACTTTGCGTGGAACGCGCCGGCGGACAGCGAGGGGGTGATTGCCAGCCACACCTTTGTGGTCGAGCGGCAAGTCTATCTACCCCTGGTGCTGCACGCCATTGGGTCTGTCGGCCCTACAGCGACGGCCACGCCCACCCCGACCACCACGCCGACGCCAACGCGCACCCCTTCCGCGACCGGGACGGCCACGCCCACGCCTTCCTCAGAACCGGGCATCCAGGGTTGCATGACCTACAACGCCGCGCCGGCCGCGGGGATCGAGCTAAGGCTGAGGTTCTACGATGGCTCGACCTACAGCACGGCCTCTACGACACAAACCGACAGCCGGGGTCGCTACCGTTTTGCCGACGTGCCGTCGCTGGGGGCGGGGCAGTTCTATTACGTCCGTTACGGGCCGAACAGCAGCAACCCGAAGTACCTGAGCGGCTGGTATGGGCCGTCGCTCACGTCCTACACGGCCGGCGCCAGCGTGCCCGGCGGCGATTTCGATCTGGCAAACGTCAGCTTGAGCGCACCGGCGCACGGTGCGACCTTGCCGCTACCGGTTACGTTTGTTTGGCAGAAGCGAAGTGTTGCAGCGGACACTTACCGCTTCGTCTTGTTCAACCCTGAGAACGACGATAGCTGGACGACCGACAGCCTGGGAAATACGGACCGACTGACTCTGACGACTCTTCCGGAAGGGGTCATGACCGGCATACCATACGGGTGGTATGTGGAGGTATGGCAGGGGGACGACGGCTACGGTGTTTCCTACTACTACCGTCTTGTTACTTTCACAGCGACCGGGTCTCGGGTCTTCTCGGAGCCAGCAGACCTCATCGGGTTGGACTGGAACGGAGCGCAACGGAGAGACGATCTGAGGCCACAGGAGCATGACTAACAAGGGGCAGAGGATGACCAAGGGTGTGATCTTGGTCGGCTCGCCGGGCACCGGCAAGACGCTCTTGGCGTATCATCTCAATCATCCGGGGTAGGGGCATGGCCTCGCGCCTGCCCGCCAGGGCGACCGTCAGGGTGCGCCCCTACAAATTGAGAAGATACCTCTTGGCCAAGGCCACAGCAGGCGAGGGGGGCGCCGTTCTTCTCGGTCAGCGCATCGGAATTCGTCAGCTTTTCGACCGCAGCGAGCCGACCGGTGTTGCAGGTGCTGCCCACCACGATCAGCGCCCGGACGCGCTCGGGACGCCGGAAGGCCACTTCCTGGCTGATGTTGCCGCCCATGGATTGGCCGACCAGGATTGCCTGCGGTCGGCCGACTGCGTCGAGCAGGGCCAGCAGGTCTTCGACCGCGGCCTGGGACGAGAACGGCCCGCCGGCCGGCCGCGAAAGCCCGTGCCCGCGCACGTCCCACGTCAGGACGCGGTGAGATGGGGTCAGGGCGGGGATCTGCGCGTCGAACATGCGATGGTCCGCTCCTGCGCCATGGGTCAGGACGATTAACGGGGCAGCCGGATCGCCGACCTGCCAATAATGGAGGCGGCAGCCGGCGCGTTCAAGGATTTGTTCGTCCATCGGAAAGCCTCACAATCTGGCGCGCGCTGTCGGCAAGACTGTCTGCCAGTACGATCAACCGGGCCTCGTCCCAGCGGACGCCGCTCCGCAGAGGCCATTCGCCGTGGAGGGTAGCCCGCCAGGCAGCCGGGATCGCGCCCAATCCGTAGGCCGCGCCAGCCAGTGCGCCGACCACGGCTCCGGCCGTGTCGGCGTCGTTGCCGAGATTGACCACCTGTACCACGGCTTCCTCGAAGGAGCCGGTCGTCAACAGTCCCCAGACCGCGCTCTCGAGGGTGTGGCGCACCCAACCGCTGTTGGGGAGCTCGGCGCGTGGCTTCGATGAGGCTGCTTCGATGGCCTGGCGCAAAGCAGAGGGCGGGTCCGCGCCATCGAGCGCCTGGCCGACCGCCTCCCTTGGCGCGGCGCCATGTACCAGGTGATAGATGACCAGGTTGACGAAGGCGCTACCGGCGACGCATTCCGGGTGCTGGTGCGTCACCAGGCTCTGCAGGCGACTGTCCGCCAGGAGGTGGTCGAGGTCGTCCCAGTGCGCCAGCGCGACGGGCCAGCAGCGCATCACCGAGCCGTTGCTGGCCGACTCTGGATTCTCGGCCTGAACCGCGGCCGCGGCCGCGGCCCAGGGTTCGCCGCGATAGACGCGCTTGAGCGTCAGCCGCGTGTGCCGGCCGATGTCCGGCGGCCTGGCACGGAACCAGGCTACGAAACGCCCGGCCAGGTCAGCCGGGTCCAGCGGACGGCGAGCCAGTAGGCTCTCAGCCAGGGCGAGCGCCATCTCCGTGTCATCGGTGAACGCGCCGGCGGGCAGCCGACCTGGCTGCATCGTGCGCCCGAGTCGGTCGGTGGGGATGGCTGGCCCGAACTCCAGCGGCATGCCCAGCGCGTCCCCGATCGCGGCGCCGACCGCGACCCCGCGCAGACGATCTACGATGTCGGTGCTCATGGTCTGCCTTCCAATATCTATCCCATCAGTGTGAGCTCACCAACGTCTGCGCCAACAGCCGCGCCAGGTCATCCAAATCCGGCGGTTTGAGCAGCCAGCCGGCCAACCCCTGCGCTTTCAACCCCGCCAGCTCGCCTTCCAGCGGATGGCCGCTCAGCATCACGACCGGCGTGGTCAACCCGCGGTCCCGCATGGCCCGGAAGAGCGCCTCACCGCCCATCACCGGCATCACCAGGTCGCTGAGCACCAGCGCAATCGCGTCACCGTGCTCCGCCAGCACGGCCAGCGCCTCTTCGCCGTTGTCCGCGCCGATCACGCGGTAGCCCAGCATTTCCACGGTGTCGGCCATGGCGTCCAGCAGCACGGCGTTATCTTCCACGATCAGGATCATCTGCTCGGCGCCGGCCGGCGGCGCGACGGCCGCCGGCGCGGGCGCGGGCGCGGCCGCCTCGGCCACGGCTGGCAGGTAGATGGTGAAGGTGGCGCCCTGGCCCGCGGCCGAGTGCACCGCGATCTCGCCGTCATGCTGCTTGACGATGCCGTGCACCTGCGCCAGTCCCAGGCCGGTGCCCTGGCCGCGCGGCTTGGTGGTGAAGAACGGCTCGAAGAGATGCGCCAGCGCCTCGGGTGCGATCCCGGCGCCGCTGTCCGCGATCGTCAGCCGCACCCAGGGGCCGGCCGGCAGGTTGGGCCGCGGAGCCGTCTCCTGCCGCGCCAGCGCCAGGCGCAGGGTTCCGCCCGCGGGCATGGCGTCGCGCGCGTTGACCGCCAGGTTCATCAGCATCTGCTGGAGCCGCGTGGGATCGGCCAGCACCATGTACTCGCCCGGCTCGCAGTCCAGGGTTACCTGGATCGTCTCGGGCAGGGTGCGGGCCAGCAGCTTGACCTGCTCCTTCAGCAGCGGCCCCAGGTCGAGTGGTCGCCGTTCCAGCACGGCGCGGCGGCTGAAATCGAGAAGCTGTTGGATCAGACGGGTGGCGTGGCCGGTCTGCTCGCTGATGATGGTCAGACGCTCGCGGTCGTGCTCGGTCAGACCGGGCGCATGGGCGACGAGGGGCGCCTGGAGCGCGATGATCGCCAGGATGTTGTTGAAGTCGTGGGCGATGCCGGCCGCCAACTGGCCGACCGCGGCCAGGCGCTCCTGTTGTTGGAGCTGAGCGCGGAGGTCGCGGGCTTGCGTCACATCGTTGATGACCAGTACCCAGTGCCCCCTCGCGGGGCCGCCGCCCGCGACGACCGGTCGAGCGATGGCCTCGAAGATACGCCGGCCGGCCTGGATCTCCTGCCACGGCCCGTCGCGCTCCGCTGCAGCGAACAACTCAGCCAGGGGCAGGTCGCCCAGGTGGGTGAGCTGCTCGCCGACGGCCGCATCGGCCAGCGTCGCCAGATCACGCGCCCCCGCGGGGTTCACCAGCAGCACCTGGCCGTTTGCATCCAGCAGCAGCACCCCTTCGGGCACGGAGTCTATGATCTGGGCGATCTGTTGGGCCTGGGCCTGCACCTGCGCCAGCAGCCGTTCCCGCTCGGCCTCGGCCCGCTTGCGCTCGTTGATGTCTCTAGAGATGCCGAATGTCCCGACGATTCTTTCTTCCGGGTCACGGAGCGGCATCTTGGTGGTGGAGACCCATCCCGTTCGTCCATCGGGCCACGTTTCTTTCTCCTCCTTTCCTACCAGAGGTTGGCCGGAGCGTATGATGGCTTGCTCATCCTCGTAGGCTGGTCGGGCATGTTCTTCCGTGAAAAAGTCAAAGTCCGTTTTACCAACCGCTTGCGCAGGATCGCCCAAGCCAAACGCGCGAGTCTGAGCCGGGTTGATCCGGATAAAGCGGCTCTCCGTATCCTTGAAGTAAATAGAGTCCGGAGTGTTGTCTGTGAGCGTGCGTAGCAGATTGCGCTCTTCTTCCAGAGACCGTTGGCTTTCTTGAAGCGCCTCCTCCGCACGCTTGCGCACACCGATATCGCGAGTGATCCCTACGAAGCCACTGGGATGTCCTTCTGTATCAAATAGCGGTGACGAGCACACTTCGACATCTACCCAGCGTCCATCCTTGTGACGCATCCGGTATTCAGTCGGTATACTAGGACTTGTTTCCCGCTTCAACCGGTTCTGGACGACCTCCTGCATTTGGGCCAAGCCATCTTCGTCCAGGAGGTCCACCACGTAAAGCTCGCGTGCTTCCTGTGGCGTATATCCCAGCACGCGCTCGACCGCCGGGCTAAGGTAGACGAAATGCAAACTCAAATCCAACTGCCAGACAATATCATCCACGCGTTCGGCGATGAGGCGATAGCGCTCCTCGCTCTCCCGCAGCGCTTCCTCCGCCCGTATCCGCGCAGCGATGTCGAGCTCTAGCGAGCGGTTCGCCTCTTCGAGCTGCGCCATCTTGGCCTCGAGCTTGCGGATCAGGGCCTGACTATACTGCTGATAAAAAGGCTCCGCAGCTTGACTCGGCTCGTTGAGCGGGGCCAGCCGCTGTGCTGCGTGGTTTTCCAGCATCTGGCGCACGATCTCGACAAAGACGTCCGGCTCTGCCGGCTTGACGATGAATCGCGCTGCTCCCAGGCTCAAGGCAAACGCTTCGTCCTGGGGATCGGTGTACGTGGCGGTGTAAAAGACCAGGGGCACGCGCCGCAACTTTTCGTCGGCCATCCACGCGCGGCACAGGCCAAAACCATCCATGCCGGGCATCAGGATATCGGTGATGATCAGGTCCGGCGTTTCGCGGCGGGCCATATCCAATGCCTCGATCCCGTTCCTGGCTGACCGCACCTCGTAGCCATGCCCTTGCAGCAGGACCTGCAGCAGGTAGCGATTCTGTTCCTGGTCATCCGCGATCAAAACCTGAGTCACGCTTCACCTCCTCTGCCAGACGTACAGTCCAGCAGATGCTCCTCGACTTGGGCGACAAATGTGTCCGGATTGATGGGCTTTTCGATGTAGCCGGTGCAGCCGGCAGCCAGGATGCGCTCCCGGTCGCCGACCATGGCATAGGACGTGACCGCCACGATGGGCACACCATCCAGCGCTGGGTTGCTCCTCAGCGCTTGCGCCACTGCGTAGCCATCCATCTCCGGTAGCTGGATGTCCAGGAGGATCAGATCTGGCTCGACCTGGCCGGCCAATCTGGTTCCCTCGCCACCTTCTCGCGCCTGGATGACCTCGTAGCCGTGCTTTTCCAGGATAAAGGTCGTCAGGTAGAGGTTCTGCTCATTGTCTTCAATGACGAGAATTTTGGGTCTCATTGTTTTCTCCTGTCGGCAGTGCAAAGGCGAACGTACTCCCCACGCCCCATTGGCTCTCCACCCAAATCCGGCCGCCCATCATATTCACCAGGTGGTCACAGATGGAGAGGCCCAGGCCAGTCCCTTCGTGCCGGCGCGCCACGCCGGAATCAATCTGGCGGAACGGCTTGAACAACTTGCCAATGTCCTCGGGCCGGATACCGATACCTGTGTCTGTCACCTGGGTGACCAGCTTGCCGTCTACGATCTCGCTTCTGATCCGCACCTCTCCCGCGTCGGTGAACTTGATGGCGTTGTTGGCCAGGTTGATGAGAATCTGCTCTACGCGCCGCTGGTCGCCGACGATACGGTCTACCTCTGGGGAGACCGCGACGATGAGCCGCAGTCCCTTCTTGTCGGCCAGTGGGGTGACGGTCTGCACGGCCCGTTGGATGGCCTGGCGCATGTCGAATGGCTCTGAGGTCAACTTCAGCTCACCGGCCTCGATCTTGGAAATGTCCAGCACATCGTTGATGAGGGCCAGCAGATGCCGGGCGCTGTTCATCACCATGCCCAGTTGCTTCTTCTGTTCGTCGTTCAACGGCCCCACCAGCCCTTGCAGCAGGATGCCGGTGAAGCCGATGATCGAGTTGAGCGGCGTGCGCAGCTCGTGGGACATGCTGGCCAACAAGGCCGACTTGAGCTGGTCTGCCGCCTGGGCTGCCTCGTAGAGCTGTGCCTTCTGGATGGCGACGGCCGCCTGGCCGGCCAACATGGTCACCAGGTTCAAGTCAACCGGCGTGAAGGTCGGTTTCGCAGGCCCATTCACCACGGTGAGTGTACCGAGCACCTGATCCCCGATGAGCAACGGGGCGACTGCCGCCGATCGGTCCCCGCTCCGCCGGGCGCTGGTCAGGGCGATGTCCTGGTTCCGCTCGTCGTTCTGGAGGTCGCCGGTCAACGTGGGGGCTTTTTCCCGGAGTACCCAACCGGTGAGGCCAGTCTGGAGTTCGCCAAAGGTGTGCGCCTCCAGTTGCGCTTGGTCATAGCCATGCCCTACGATCTCGACCAGCCTTTCTCGCTGTGCATCAATCAGCACGAGCAAGCTCTTGTCGGCCCCGACCAACCGGATGGCGTTGTCCACAATCGTCTGGAGCATGGCATCGAGCGCCGGGGTGGCGGTGATCTCTTTGCCGACCTCGTAGAGGATCTCCAGTTCCGCGGCCCGCTGACGCAGCTCCTGGGTGGCGGAAGCAATGCGCGCTTCGAGTTCGACCGCGTCGCGCTTGACCTGCTCGTAAAGCCGCGCGTTTTCGATGGCGGCGGCAGCATGGCCGGCAAAGGTGCGCAAAGACTCCAGGTGCTGCTCTTGAAAATAGTTGGGAATGGAGCTATCCACACTCAGGAAACCAATGACGCGATCCCGCACAATGATGGGCGTGGCGGCATAGGAACGCAGCCAGGCCAACTCGGGCGTCCGCTGCCAGTCTGTGCGTAAGGCGACATCCGGCACCAGCATCGGCTGTTTGCTCGACGCCATCTGCCTGAAGGTGGGGGTTTGCGAGAGGGAAAACTCAGCCTGAGCGATGTATGCCCTGGCCCCAAGTCGTTCGTATCTCAACCAACGCACCGCCCGAACCCGGTCCCCTTCGATGAGCATCACGTTGCAGGCCTCATTGGGAACAACCCGGCTGACCTGCTCCAGGATACGGTCCAACACGATCTCGAAATCCAGGGTGGTTGTCAGCGTGGTGGCGGCATCTTTGAGGGCCTCGGCCAGATCGCGCTCTTGCCGCAGAGCCTCCTGCGTCTGCCGAATGCTCAGCAGCATCTGATTGAACGATGCGGCCAACGATCCGATCTCATCCCGCGCCTTGATCTCGACCTGCTGGCTCAGATCGCCGGTGCGGGCAATGTCGCGCGTGACGTCGTGGAGCCGCAGCAAAGGCCGGAGCACCGCCAAGTTCAGGCCGGCGAAAGTCAGGCTGCTCAACAGGACCACGGCCAGAAGCAGCCCGGCGAGAGCTGGCAATACGGCGCTCTGGATCTCGCTGCGGATTTCCGCCTCGGGAATCACGATTGCGATCTTCCAGCCCAGGTGGGGAGAGGTGTAGAAAAAGAGTTGGCCGGCATCGGATGCCGTGGCAAAGGGCAACACGCCCTCCTGGCTGCCCAACAAGGCATCTGCCTTGTCGCCCACGAGCTGAGCGACCGGCTTGAAGCGCAGCGCATCATCCTTGCAGGCCAGAACGGTGCCGCCCTGGTCGAGGAGCAGGATCTGGCCCCGATGGCCGACTTCAAAGCCGGACAGGTATTGGGTCAGGTTGACCAGGGTGATGTCGGCCCCCACGACGCCGTAGACCCGATCTGCGTCATCCACAAGGGCGGTCACGACGCCGATGTTCACATCCGAGGTTGTCACCGATGAATAAGGCTCGGTGTGCATGATCTGGCCCGGGTTGTCGCGGGCCAGGATATACCAGGGTCTGGTGCGCGGATCATACTGGGTGGGCTGTGCGCGGGGGTGAGAGCGGACAAAGCTCCCGTTTTCTCGTCCCATGTAGACCGAGTTTACATAGGGGTGCGCGAGGCGAAAGGTGTTGAACAGGTCAATGATGTCTTGCTCCACCTGGCCCACGCGGTACACAAAGGTCGCCGGGTCGGCCTCCAGAAAGCTGGTGAACTCCTGGTCCTGTTTGGTGCGCACCAACTTGTTGGCGGCCAGGGTGGCGACGTCGCTATCTGCTTCCGTCATAAAGCTAGTCAGGGCAAAGTCAATGTGTTTGAGCTGGTTCAATAGCTCCCGCTGGAGGTTGGCAAGCCGGTCATGCTGGAAGTACGCAAACAGCGATCCCCCGACGACGGCAAGGATCACCAGCGTGACGGCCGCGTATAGGACCAGCACCTTGTGTGCAAGTTTCATCCTGATGCTCCTCGATTTTCGATTGCCGATTTTCGATTGCCGGTTCGCAAATCGCAAATCGCAAATCAACAATCGGCAATCGTCTGCGCCAACAGCCGCGCCAGGTCATCCAAATCCGGCGGTTTGAGCAGCCAGCCGGCCAACCCCTGCGCCTTCAACTCCGCCAGCTCGCCTTCCAGCGGATGGCCGCTCAGCATCACGACCGGCATGGTCAGCCCGCGGGCCTGCATGGCCCGGAGGAGCGCCTCACCGCTCATCACCGGCATGGGCCTCCTGGATGGCTTTAATCGCAATACCGCAAAAGTCGCTAACGAGCGCTTCGACCGCTTGTCATTCTGAGCGGGTCTGTCCCTGAATTCGCGTTACGACATGACACCAGCGAAGAATCCGTGGCCGCACATACACCTGTCTGAGCGCCGCGAACGGATTCTTCGCTGGATGCTCGCCGTTGTCGAAGGTTAGGGGTTAACCCGCTCAGAATGACAGCGAACAGATAGCGAGTTTTGCTCCATTGCCTTTAATCAGCAACAGCGCGACTTATCGTGGAAGCGCAGCATTATTGCGCAGAGGCTTCAGCCGAACTGGGCCACGGTAACCTGATCCGAAAGCTCATGCAGTGCCCTGTCCAGCCGGTTGTCGTCGGCGGGGACGGGTGGCCAGCCAACCAGCCAATCCCTGCGCCTTCAACCCCGCCAGCTCGCTTTCCGGCAGGCTGTTGGTCCATAAACCGCGGCCGGCATTGCGGGTGATTCTTTGGCGTCAAACTCGGCGGTTGCTCGACGCCGAGGGCAGCTTGGAAATACAACGGCCGCGGCCCCTGGAAGAAAGGGACCGCGGCCTCATTTGACGTTCCGAACCGCCGTGCCTTCCTGTCTTGCACAGCCCTTCGTCGTAAAGGCTACGAAGCCCGGTCCCTGGGATCAGCAGGACTCGGGTGCGAAGCCGGCCAGTTCCCTCCTGGCCGGCTTCGTCCGTTAACTACGGCTATTATACCGGGGTAACGTGAACTATGCAACCCGCGTTGCGCGCCCGCTGTCATCTCGGTTGAAGGAGCAATGTCAGAGCCGGAATATCGGCGGCGCGGGCTGGCGGCCGAATTGTCGCAACCGCACCCGCCAGCCGGCGTAATGGGTATGATGGAGGAACGCATGCACATTCTTGAACCTGCCGACTACGACACAGCCAGGCCGCTGTTTGAGGCTCTCGACGATCAACTGGCGGTGAGCGCAATCCTGGAGTGTACTGCGCCCGCCCGGATATACGTTGACGATCCGATACACTCGCAAGCCGCATTCACCTGGACGGGGCATCGTTTCTTCCTGGCTGGCTCGCCGGGGGATGCTGGCTTCAACGAGGCCGTGCGCCGGCTCTTCGCGGAGAAGATTTGCCCTCAGGCTTTGGCGTCCGGGCTGAAGACGTTCGAGCTAAAGTATGCTCCGGCGGATTGGGAGAAGGTGATCCCCGGCGTCATCTTGCGAGGTAAGAACCCAATCAAAGCTCGGCGGCACTACTACCGCTTCCGAAAGCTGAAACACGACTGGCGCGGCCTGTTGCCGGAGGGCTTCCGCCTGGCGTTCATTGACCGGGCGCTGCTGGAGCAGGCGCACCTCAAACACCTGGACAACCTGATGGAGGAGTTGTGCTCGGAGCGCGCGTCGGTCGAGGACTTCCTGGACAAAAGTTTCGGCGTGGTCGCGCTCCACGACGACGAGCTGGCGGGCTGGTGCACGTCGGAATACAACAGCGGAAATCGGTGCGAAGTGGGCATCGGCACATTGGAGCCGTATCAGCGCCGCGGCCTGGCGACCGCGATGGGTTCGGCGTTCGTGGAGCACGCCCTCGCGTGCGGGATCACGCAGATCGGCTGGCATTGCTGGGCCAACAACGCGCCCTCCATCGCCACCGCGCTCAAAATCGGCTTCGAGAGAGTGTGCGAGTACGCGACTTTCATCATCACCGGCCAAGCTGCGGATCCCGTCGCCCGACCAGATCCCTGCCTGGCACGCCGGAGGCAGTGACGGGCTGGAAACCCCTGACCCGGCGCTGATCCAACAGGACATGAGCGCGATCAAGCACATCCTATGGAACTATGTGGGGTTGATCCGCACCGCCAGCCGGCTCAGCCGGGCGCTCAGCGAGCTGCGCCACCTGGAGACCGAGATCCTGCACTTCTACCGGCGCAGCCGGCTCACCGACGAGCTGATCGGTCTGCGCCATGCCGTCCGCACCGCGATTCTCGTTGCCGAGGCCGCGTGGGAGAACAAGCGGAGCATGGGCGCGCACTATCGGGAGTAGCGCCTGTTGCGCCGTCTCCAGCGCCCGGCCGGCGGGGGCCACCTGAAGACTAAGGCTGAGGCAAAGGTTGAGGCCGAGGTTGCGCGAAGCCTTGTCCGGAGCCGCGTTCTTAGCCTTAACTCCGTAGGGATAGTACGACCAAGACGGTTATACCGTGCGATTCCGTCGTGAGGGTTACCGCAGCTTCACATGCCGTGAAGGCAGTGTGACCCGGAAGTGCTGCCCATCGCTGACAAACTCCGGCGGCGGCGATCCCAAGCGCGCCATCTCCTGACGGATGAGCGCCAGTCCACGCCCAACCGTGGTCATCTTGCCCATCTGGCGCAGCACCTCGGCAATCACCGGGTTGCGCCGGCGCGACTCGCCGCCCGCCAACACCTGCTCCAGCGTCAATCCGGGCAGCAGGCCGCCCGGGTTCTGGATTTCCAGCCGGTTGTCGTAGAGCCGCACGAAGACCTGGGCCGGCGCGACGTAGTCCCGATGGGCCACAGCGTTGGCGACTGCTTCGTGTGCGGCTGCCAATGGGTATTCGGGCACATCTTGCTCTTCGAAATGGGTGCCCCGATCTATCAACAGGCGCGCCACGCGCAAGTTCCGCCGCAAGAAGGCCTCGGCCTGTTCGATAGCCCGCAGCGCTGGCCCTTCGGTGTCCAGCCGATCCACGATCGGCGCGGTGATCTCCGTGCCGCTGAAGCGCAGGGCCGTCACGCGCCAGGCCGGCTGCAACCATTCGGGATGGCTGCCAAACAGCGCACATCCGGCTACGGTGGGTACAACATCCGCGCCACGCCGCACGGCGAACTTCTGACCGACTGTCAGCGCCTCCAGGGTCAAGCCGGGTTGTTCCAACACGCCAGGGGCACGCGCTGAGAAATACTTGCGCAGCGCCGCTTCGTCCAGACTGGCCCAGGTCGCGCTGGGGCAAGGCGATGCCTCGTACTCTGCGTCCATTGCTTGCTCCTCACATGCATCCGAGCTCACCTGTGATAGCGTGACCATCTGTTGAACGGCATTGCCAGCCCGCTTCCCCGCTTGACCCTATGATAACATAACCGGCGCAGAACTGTGAACGGCGCCTGCTTGTTTCTGTCGCCATCTCCAGCATCCACGCACCTCGATCTCGACAGCATCCTGCTGACAAATCAGCAAATCAGGATCAGGCTTCCAGCCGCCACGGAGCGCTCCAAGGTTATGGTTTCTTAACACTTCTGTGAAGCTCTCTTAACAACCGGATAATGCGAACTTAACGTTCTGGGCGCTATACTACGCTGTTTGCCAACTCGGTAACGGCATGAAGAACTTGCTCGAGGCGCGGAGGTTGAATGGTCAAACCCAGAGCGTGGGTGGCCGTGGGGCTGGCTCCTGATCCCTGCCCCCTGACTTCTGAAAAGGGTTGCGTGGCTAAACCCAGAGCGTGGGCGGTCGTGGGGTTGCTTGGTCTGCTGACGTTGCTTATCTCCGGTTGCAACTCGGCGCCGGCGGTCAACGCGCAGGGTCAGCCGGTGGTGGCCGCGCGGACGATCCAGAACACCGGCTCCGACACGCTGGTCAACCTGGCGCTGGCCTGGGCCGAACGTTATATGCCCGCGCACCCCGGCGTGCGGATTTCTGTGACCGGGGGCGGATCGGGCACGGGGATTGCGGCGCTGATCAACGGCACGACCGACATCGCCAACGCGTCGCGGGGGATGAAGAAAGAGGAGTTGGACGCGGCCCAGAAGAACGGCATCGCGCCGGTCGAGTTCACCGTGGCGCGGGACGCGATTGCGATCGTGGTCAATCCCGCTAACCCCGTCAACGGGCTGACTCTCCAGCAGCTTTCCGACATCTACCAGGGCAAGATCACCAACTGGCGGCAGGTGGGCGGCGTGGATCGGCCCATCGTGCTTCTGTCCCGCGAGTCCAACTCCGGCACCTACGTCTACTTCCTGGAAAACGTCCTCCGGCTGGGCAAGAAGAGCGATTTGCTCTTTTCGCCCGACACGCTGCTGATGCCGTCGTCCGAGGGGATCAGCGTCGAGGTGCGCCAGAACCCGAACGCGCTCGGTTACGACGGCCTGGGCTATGTGACCGCCGACCAGAAGGTGGTGGCGGTGGCAAAGGACGCGGGCAGCTCCTACGTCAAGCCATCCGTCGCGACAGTCAACGACGGCTCCTACCCCATCTCGCGCCCCCTCTTCATGTATACTGCCGGCCAGCCCACGGGCCAGGTGAAGGATTACCTGGATTGGATCGTGCACGACGGGCAGGCGTTGGTCGTGGAACTGGGGTTTGTGCCGTTGAAGTAGGTATACATGGTCAGATCACCACACACCCGCTGGACTGAATTCGCCGTCGAAACCCTGATTCGCGTCATGGGCTTTTCGACCATCGCGGTCGTCCTGCTGATCTTCGCCTTCCTTCTGCGCGAGGGGGTGCCGGCGTTTTTCACGGTGGCTCCGGCCAATCTGTTCGGCGCGCGTTGGTATCCCACCTATGATCTTTTCGGCACACTGCCGCTGATCCTCGGCTCGGTGCTGGTGACGGTGACGGCGATCGCCATCGCGCTGCCGCTGGGGGTGGCGACCGCGGTGTTTGTGCGGGAGATCGCGCCGGGGTGGGCACGCGAGCTGCTCAAGCCGATGATCGAGGTGCTGGCCGGCATCCCTTCGGTGGTGCTGGGCTTCTTCGGTATCACCGTGCTGGCGCCGCTCGTCCGTCAGGCCCTCGGCGCGCCAACCGGACTGACCGCGTTCACCGGCAGCCTGCTTTTGGCTTACATGGCGCTGCCGACGATCATCAGCGTGGCCGAAGATGCGCTCGACGCGGTGCCCAAGAGCTATCGCGACGCCGGTCTGGCGATGGGCGCGACCCAGTGGCAGACGATCTGGCGCGTGGTGGTGCCGGCCGCCCGGTCAGGCATCGTCACCGCGTTGATGCTGGGGATGGGCCGCGCGATCGGCGAGACGATGGCGGTGATGATGGTGACGGGCAACGCAGCGCGGCTGCCGCTCTCGCTCGACGCGCTCTTCCGTCCGGTGCGTACGATGACCGCGACCATCGCCGCGGAGATGGGCGAGGTGGCCCAGGGTAGCACGCACTATCACGTCCTTTTCGGCATCGGTATCGTCCTGTTCTTGCTGACGTTCGCGATCAACCTGGCAGCCGCCTCGACCATGTTCCAGAAGCGGCGGCGGGGGGGGCTGCGATGACTCTAACCCGGCGTTATCGCACCCAACGCGCCGGCTTTGGCCTGCTCACCGCCGCGGCGCTCCTGGTTGTTTTGCCGATCCTCCTGGTCATCGGAACGATCGTGGTGCGCGGCATCGGCGCGATCAACTGGGAATTCCTGACCGCCATGCCCAGCCACGGCATGAAGGCGGGCGGCATCTTTCCGGCCATCGTCGGCACGCTGCTGCTGACGCTGGGCACCGCGCTGGCCGCGATTCCGGTCGGCGTGGCGGGCGCGATCTACCTGGCGGAGTACGCCCGCGACACCTGGCTGACGCGCGCGATCCGGTTGGCCGTGGTCAACCTGGCGGGCATTCCATCGGTCGTGTACGGGCTGTTCGGGGTAGGGCTGTTTGTGCTGTTCCTGCGCTTCGGCACCTCGATCCTGGCCGGTTCACTGACCCTGGCGATCATGACGCTGCCGGTCATCATCAGCACTGCCGAAGAGGCGCTGCGGGCCGTGCCGGTCGAGTTCCGCACGGTGAGCGCCAGCCTGGGCGGCACGCGCTGGCAGGCGATCCGCACGGTCGTGCTGCCGCAGGCGCTCCCCGGCATCATCACCGGCGTGATCCTGGGGCTGCTGCGCGCGGCCGGCGAAACCGCACCGATCCTCTTCACCGTAGCGGCGTTCTTCCTGCCGCGCCTGCCGCAGTCGCCGCTCGATCAAACGATGGCGCTGCCGTATCATCTATACGTCATCAGCACCCAGGTGCCAGGCATGCCCGCCCAAATTCAATACGGCACCGCGCTGGTCCTGCTGGCGCTGGTGCTCTCGATGAACCTGGTCGCCACGCTGATCCGGAGTTACTTCCGGCGGCGAAGGCAGTGGTAGACGTGTTGCGTATTGCGTAGTCCGTTCTCGCGTTGCACTGGGGTTCGCAAAACGCAAAACGCAAAACGCAATCTGCAATCTGCAATCTGCAATCTGCAATCCGGTCTCCCATGCCCGCACAAACTACCGTCGAACCGAAAATCCACATAGACCACGTCACTTACGCCTACGACGGCTCCCCCGTCTTGCGCGATGTGACGTTGGACATCCCCGCGCACGCGGTCACGGTGCTTTTCGGGCCGGCAGGGAGCGGGAAGAGCACGTTGCTCCGGCTCATCAACCGGCTGAACGATCTGGTGGACGGGACGACGCTGACCGGGCGCGTTCTGCTGGACGGCCAGGACATCTACGCCCGCGGGATGGACATCTCGGCCCTGCGCCGGCGGGTCGGCATGGTGTTTGCGCTGCCGCTGCCGCTGCCGGGGACCATCCGCGAAAATATCATCTACGGGCCGAAGCTGGCGGGCGAGCGGGATCGCACCCGGCTGGAGGAGATCGTCGTTCGCAGCCTGACCCAGGCGGCGCTGTGGGATGAGGTCAAAGACCGGCTGGATGACCCGGCGGTCGCCCTCTCCGGCGGCCAGCAGCAGCGGCTCTGCATCGCCCGCAGCCTGGCATTGGAGCCGGAAGTGCTGCTTCTGGACGAGCCGACCTCGGGCCTCGATCCCATTTCAACGGCGAAGGTCGAAGAGTCGCTGTTCGAGCTAAAGCAGCAATATACGGTCGTCATCGTCCCGCACAGCACCCAGCAGGCCGCGCGCGTGGCCGATTTCGTCGCCTTCTTCTTGATGGGCGAGTTGGTCGAGTTCCGCCGCGGCAAGGAGATGTTCGTGGCGCCGCGGGATAAACGGACTGAGGATTACATTACCGGACGGTTTGGATAACATCCGTTGGGAAAACCCTGCATTGTCATGCTGAGCGGGTTAACGAAGCCAAGTTTGCTGCGGCGAGATTCTAGCGAAGCATCCTTCACTGTGTTCAGGACAAGTTCTCATGCTGCAACGAGACCCCTTCGACTGCGCTCAGGGCAGCGAAGGGGTGACAAAGTGGGGTCGGAGGCTCGGTCAGAGACCGGCCTGAGCATGATTCGATAAACACGATGAACAAATTTACCGTTGACCAGCTCAGTTTCTACTACGGCTCCAAGCGCGCGTTGACGGATGTCTCCCTCGGTATCCCCGACCGGCAGATTACCGCGCTCATCGGGCCGTCGGGCTGCGGCAAGTCCACGTTCTTGCGCTGCCTGAACCGGATGAACGACACCATCCCAGGCACGCGCGTCGAAGGACGGGTGCTGCTCGACGACCAGGACATCAACGCACCCGGCGCGGACGTGGTGAGCCTGCGGCGGCGGGTCGGGATGGTCTTCCAGCGGCCCAACCCGTTCCCGCAGTCCGTCTTCGACAACGTGGCCTTCGGCCCGCGCGTGCTCGGCATGGCGCGGAATGGCAACCCTTCGACCAACTCAGGGCAGGTTTTGGCGGATAGGGTGGAAGCCAGCCTGCGCGGCGCGAACCTGTGGGACGAGGTGAAGGATCATCTGAAAAAGGACGCGCTCAGCTTCTCGTTAGGCCAGCAGCAGCGGCTCTGCATCGCTCGCGTCATCGCCATCAAGCCCGAGGTGATCCTGATGGACGAGCCGTGCTCAGCGCTCGACCCCATCGCCACCTTGAAGATCGAAAATCTGATGCGGGATCTGGCGAAGGACTACGCCATCGTGATCGTCACTCACAACATGCAGCAGGCCGGCCGCGTGTCTGATGTCACGGCCATGATGATGCTCACCGACGACCGCAAATCGGGCACGGTCATCGAAATCAACGATACGCAGACGATCTTCACCCGACCGCAGGATCGGCGCACCGAGGATTACGTGACGGGGCGGTATGGGTGACACGGTGACACGGTGACAGGGTGACAGGGTGACACGGTGACACGGTGACACGGTGACACGGTGACACGGTGACAGGGTGACAGGGTGACAGGGTGACACGGTGACAGGGTGACGGGGTGATAGGGTGACAGGGTGACACGGTGACACGGTGACACGGTGACACGGTGACACGGTGTGCCATCTGCCATCTGCCATCTGCTATATGTTATTCGCTGAGGTAACAAACATGCCTTCAAGCACACGAGTACGCTTCGATAAACAGTTGGCCCAGCTCGGCGAGGACGTCCTGCAACTGGGCAGCCGGGCGCGCAGCGCGGTGGAGCGCGGGCTGCAGGCGCTGGTTAGGGAGGACGTTGATCTGGCGCGCGAGGTCATCGCTGAGGACGTCAACATCAACCGGCTGCGCTACGACATCGAATTCGAGTGTTATACGCTGCTGGTCACCGAGCAACCGGTCGCCAGCGACATGCGCGCCATCGTCGCCGCGTTGACCATCGTTGGCGATTTGGAGCGGATCGCCGACCACGGCAAGAAGATCGCTCGCCTCTATCTGCGCATGACCGAGGACCCGCGGCCGATTGCGCTGGGCGAGGTGCCGGCCCTGGGTGCGTTGACCCTGGCGATGCTCGATCGCGCCCTGCGGTCGTTCGCCGCCCGCGACGAG
The DNA here is from genome assembly GCA_026389845.1 of Chloroflexota bacterium. Classification (GTDB taxonomy): domain Bacteria; phylum Chloroflexota; class Anaerolineae; order CG2-30-64-16; family CG2-30-64-16; genus JAPLHB01. The sequence goes on along the minus strand of JAPLHB010000117.1, from coordinate 59,242 downwards.
GTCGAGGCCGAAGCCGTGTGCCAGACCGATGACCAGGCCGACGCCCAGTATAAGCGGACCTTCAATGCCATCGTCAGCCAGATGGTCGAAGACCCGCGGCGGATTACCGCGGGCACGCATCTGATCCAGGTGGCCCACGAGCTGGAACGCGTCGGCGACCGCGCCACCAACGTCGCCGAGCGGGTGATCTACACCGTGACCGGCGAGCTGATCGAGCTGAACATTTGAGGACGTGATGCGTGGTGCGTGCTGCGTGAAGCGTGTTGCGTGTTGCGTGTTGCGTGCTCCGTGAAGGGTGAAGTATAGCGGCGAGCACCGGTCACCAATCTGCCAATCTACCGATCACGAATCACGAATCACGCAGCACGCAGCACGAATCACTGGAGGTATTATGCTCAATCTTGCTGAAGAACTCTTCCTGGTGGCGTTGGACGAAGACGAAGGTTGGATCGCCGCGCCGGCCCTGAACACGTTGCGCTACGGCCTGGCCGCGGCGTTTCTGGCAGACCTGGCCCTACAAGGCAAGATCGTGGTCGAAGACCAGCGGGTGAGCGTGCTCGACCCGGCTCCGGTCGGCGATGATCTGCTCGACGAGACCCTGCAGCGGCTTGTCAAGGCGGGCCGGCCGCGCAAAGTCAAGTACTGGCTCAATGCGCTGGGCTTTCGCAAGCTGCCCAAGCAGGTGGCGGAGTACCTGGAAGGACGTGGCGTGCTGCGCGCGGATGAGAAACGGTATCTCTGGGTGCTGCCCTACGCCATCTATCCTCAGCAGGACGCATCGGCCAAGTACTGGATCAAGCAGAACCTGCGCGCCGCGGCGCTGACCAACACCCGGCCCGATCGCCGCGGGGTCGAGCTGCTCAGCCTGCTGAAGGGCTGCCGGCTGCTCAACCTGGTGTTCACCAAGGACGAGCGCAAGGCCGCCGGCAAGCGGATTGACGAGCTGGTCAAAGGCGAGGACTTCGGCGACGCGGTGGCCCAGACGTTGGCCGACATCGAGGCTGCGACCACGGCCGCGGCCGCGACCGTCGGGTGAAACGCGCGGGCCAGCCGGGGCGTCGTGGGCTTTGCGGGCCGTCTGGCTGCCCTGCAAAGCCCATTTGTTTCTCAGCCCCGTGCCAACCGTCAAGAAATGCCGCTCAGAAGTCAGGCAGTTTTCATGTGGCATGGGCTGGACGGCGCGATCCTATCCGCGGAACCTAGATCGCCGTTTTTGGGCGTTCCCCCGCGTCGGCGGTACAATCGCATGGGCTACGGAGAGGAGGCATTTTATGAGACGTGCCACGCTGCTCGCAATACTCATCCTGCTGGGCGCGTCGTTGTTGGCCGGCTGTGGCGCAGGCAAGAGCTATAGCGCCGACCGGTTCGACGTGGACGCGACCATCGCAAAGGACGGCTCGCTGCAGGTGACGGAGACGATCCTCTTCCGCTTCACCGGCGGCCCGTTCACCTACGTCTGGCGCAAGCTGCCGGCCGGCTACACCGACGGCATCAGCGACGTCACCGCGAGCATGGACGGCAAGCTGCTGCCGCGCGGCACGGGCGCCGGCCAGGTCGAGCTGGAAAACGATAATCCCATCAAGATCACCTGGCGCTTCGCCTCGACCTCCGACTCGACGCATACCTTCGTCCTGACCTACCGTATGGCCGGCGTCGTCCGCCAGGAAGCAGATGCCGACCGGCTGCTGTGGAACGCGCTGCCGAATGATCACAATTACCGCATTGCCCAGGCATCGGTCAAGGTGAGCTACCCTACATCGGCGCAGCTCATCCCTGCATCCGCGGGCATCCGCCGCGGCAAGGGCACGGCGACCACCGGTCTCAACAGCGTTACCTTCACGGCCGAGAACCTCAGCTCTGATGCGCCGCTGCAGGTCGAGATGCGCTTCCGGCCCGGCAGCCTGATCGAGACGCCGCCGGCCTGGCAGACGCGCTCCGCCCAGGCGCGGCTGTCCGCGCCCACCTTCGGCGGGGCCGCGGTCGCGGTCCTGCTGCTGGGGGTGCTTGGGCTGATCGCGCTGTGGAACGGCCGGCGCCGCGAAGCGCCCGAAAAACCCGCGTTTACATACAGTGCACTTTCCTGCCGGCCGACCGCGCCGCCGAGCGATCTGGCGCCCGCCATCGCAGGTGCGCTCAACGGCTCCGGCAGCCAACCCTCCTGGGCCAACGCGGTCGCGACGCTGTTCGATCTGGCGCGGCGCGGCGTCCTGCGCATTGACGAGTCGGCGCAGCGCACCTGGTATCGCAAGCACGATTTCGTCCTGGACTTGCTGGATCAACCCGCGAATCTGCGGCCGCACGAGGCTGGCCTGTTGCGTCTGCTGTTCGAGGGCAAGAAAGGCGCGACGGCGACCAGCGTTAAGCTCTCCGATCTGAGAAACCGGCTCGCCACGCGGCTCAAGTGGTTCAATGAACCGCTCAAGGAAGAAATGCGCGCGGCTGGATTCCTTGAGCCGGAGCGCACCAAGACGCGCAACAGCTTCTTCCTTATCGGGGTCTTGCTCCTGGCGGTCATGCTGGCAGGGTTGGTTCTCGCGGTCGTGCTGGTGCCTCGCTTCGAGGGCTGGCCCTTCCTGATCCTGGGCAGCCTGTTCGTCCTGAGCCTGACCGCGTTCGTGATGGGCGCGGCCTATTCGCCCCTTTCCGACCGCGGCAGCCAGGAAGCCGCGGCCTGGCAGGGCTTCTACGAATATCTGCGCGATGTGACCAGGGGGCGCGAGCCGGCGTGGGATCTGCGCCAGTTCGAGCGCTATCTGCCCTATGCGGCCAGCTATGGCCTGGCCGAAAAGTGGGCAAAGGCGTTCAAGGAACGCGGCGGCGCGGAAATTCCCGTGTGGTTCCACGCAGTGGCCGCTGCGCCCGATCAGGCCATGGGGGCCTTCATCGCGTTCACGGCCGCCAGCCATTCGACCGGCAGCAGCGGCGGTGCAGGCGGGGCCGGCGGCGCCGCGGGCGGTGGTGGCAGCGGCGCGGGGTGAGGGTTGTCATGCTAAGCGGGTAAACGAGTCAGAGTTCGCGACGGCGTGATTCCAGCGAAGCATCTCACACGAATGGAGTGTGCTCAGTGCAAGACGTCTTGGTAACGGTATTGCTCTTCCTGCCGTTGGTGTTTCTCCTCTGGCTGGCGAATCTGGCCGAGCGCAGACGCACCGCGGTCGAGGGACAGGCCGACAACGCGCTGGGGGTCATCACGATGGTATTGCTGGGGGCGTTCCTCGGTATCTTCGTGTTGCTCGGCATCATCCTCGGCGTGCTCGGCCTGTTGGCGCAGGCCCAATCAGCCGCGGCCACCGCGGTGGCCGCGGCCGGTCTCGATCCGGCCTCGTTCGGCAAGATGGGGCTGGCGATGTGGGCGTCGGCGCTGCTCGGCATCGTGCTCCTGCTGCCGCCAGTGCGCCGGCTGCTCGCCAGGCTGATTCCGATGGATCCGCGCAACACGGTGCACGCGGTGGCGCTCTCCTACTCGGCGCTGATCTTGATGAACCTGCTGGTGACGTTGGGCCTGGGCCTGCGCAACTTGTCGGCGCTGATGGAGTCGGGCGGGGGGGCACAGAGCAACCCGATGCCGGGCCTGTGGGCGCAGGACGTCACACTGGCGTTCATGGCGCTAGTTGGCGTCGGATGGCTCTCCAGACAAGGCATACGCGGGGCGCTGCAGCGGCTGGGCGTGGGAAGGCTGTCGCTCCGCCGGCTTTTCGGCGGCATCGGCATCGGCCTGGGGCTGGTGCCGCTCGTGCTGGCCCTCGAATGGCTGACCAGGCAGGTTGGCATCCCCAGCGATGCCGATGTGGAGCGGCTGACCGAGCAATTGATCGGGCCGTTGACCCAATCGCTCCCTGGCATCCTCACGTTGGGGCTGGCGGCCGCGCTGGGCGAGGAGAGCATCTTCCGCGGTGCGTTGCAGCCCCGCTTCGGCCTGTTGTTCACGACCGTGCTCTTTGCCCTGCTGCACAGCCAATACGGCATCAGCGTCTCCACCTTGCTCGTCTTCATCGTCGGCTTGGTGCTGGGGATCGTGCGGACGCGGGCGAACACGACGACGACAATGCTCATCCATGCCATCTACAACATGGCGTTGGGGTTGATCACCTACCTGGGCGTGATGCAGAACGTCTGAGAGACAAGGTTCAATTCGCTCGAGCCGGTCTCCGACCGTGCGGCCTGGCTCGGTCAGAGACCGGTCTGAGCATTTGAGGGAATATCCATTCGATGCCATTTGACATCTCCGCAGCCGAAAAACGCAATACGCAACAGTGCGCAGCCTCCCTTCGGGACGCAGCACGCAACACGCAGCACGCAATACCTCTTACGGAAGCGCGCAACCCCGCCACCGAAAGCATAGACACCCTCTCCACCCTCGACATGGTGCGGCTCATCAACACCGAAGACGCGCGTGTGGCGACGGCCGTGGAGATTGAACTGCCTGCGGTGGCTGAGGCGATTGACCGCATCGCCGAGCGGATGGGGCGGGGCGGCCGGCTGATCTACGCCGGCGCGGGAACGTCGGGCCGGCTGGCGGTGCTCGACGCGGCCGAGTGCCCGCCGACCTTCAGCACGCGGCCGGAGCAGGTGGTGGCGCTGATCGCGGGTGGGGCCAAGGCGATCACCCAGGCCGTCGAGGGCGCGGAGGACGACACGGATGCCGGCATCCGGGACATCGCGGCGCTGGAAGTCAGCGAGCTTGACAGCGTAGTCGGTGTAGCGGCCAGCGGCCGGACGCCCTACGTGCTCGGTGCGATGCGTGAGGCGCGACGTCGCGGCGCGCTGGTCATCAGTCTGGCGTGCAGCCGGCTGTCACCGATGGAGGAGCTGGCAGAGGTCGTGATCGCGCCGCTGGTCGGACCGGAGGTGATCACCGGCTCCACCCGTCTCAAGGCGGGCGCCGCGCAGAAGATGGTCCTCAACCTGCTCTCCACCGGCGCGATGATCCGACTGGGCAAGACCTACGGCAACTTGATGGTGGACGTGCAGGCGACCAATACCAAGCTGCGCGCCCGCGCCCGACGCATCGTCGAGCAGGCGACCGGCCTCTCGTCCGACGCAGCCGCGGCGTTACTGCAGGCGTGCGGCGGTGAGGTCAAAGTTGCCATCGTCGCGACGTTAGCCGGCGTCGCGTCGGACGAGGCCCGGCGGCGACTGACCGCGGCGCAGGGCGTGGTGCGAGAGGCGTTGAGCGTGAAACGTGAAGCGTGAAGCGTACTCCGTTGGCCCTGCATCCGCGTTCATCCGCGAAATCCGTGTCCGGCTCTTGAGACAGGTTGAGCGAATATGAGCAGTCACGAGACACGACTTCTGATCGGCATAGACGGCGGCGGCAGCAAGACGGTGGCGCTGTTGGCAAATGCCGATCTGCACATCTTGGGCCGCGGGGTGGCCGGGCCGTCGAACTACCAGGGCATCGGCGCAGACGCGGCGCAGGCCGCGCTGGGCGCGGCGATTGCCGCGGCGTTCACCGACGCCGGGCTGGCGCCGCAGCCGGTCGCCGCGCTCTGCCTGGGGCTGGCGGGGATGGATCGGCCGGCAGACCGCGACCTGTTCGCGGGTTGGGCTGGCCGCGTCCTGCCTGATGCCAGGGCCACGTTTGTCAACGACGCTGAATTGGTGTTGGCTGCCGGCACGCCCGGCGGCTGGGGCGTGGCGCTGATCTGCGGCACCGGTTCTATTGCGATCGGCCGCGACGCGGCGGGGCGTACGGCCCGTGCTGGAGGGTGGGGGTATCTGCTGGGCGACGAGGGCAGCGGTTACGCGATCGGGCTGGCGGCCTTACGTGCGGTCATGTGCGCCTATGACGGCCGCGGCCCGCGGACAGTTCTGACGCAAGCTGTGTTGGCCCGTTGGGAGCTTGCCGCGCCGCCCGCCCTCGTCCCCAAGGTCTACCAGGGGCGCGCGCGTCCCGGCGACATCGCGGCGCTGGCAACCCTGGTGGAGTCGGCCGCGGCTGGCGGCGACGAGACCGCGCGGAGGATTCTGAACGAAGCCGGGCTGGCGTTGGCGTTGGCCGTCGGCGCTGTGGTGCAAGAACTCGATCTCCCACGGCCGACGCCGTGCGCGCAAGCGGGGAGCGTTATCGTCAAGGGCCAGGTGATGGCCGCCACGTTCCTCGACGCGGCGCGCGGCCTCGGCCTTGACCTCGCCCCGGTCACACTCGTCACCGAACCGGCCGAGGGCGCGTTGCGGCTGGCACGCGTGCTATTGAAAACATGCCGCGGATGAACGCGGATCAACACGGATATAGGAAAGAAATCCGCGTCCATCCGCGTTGATCCGCGGCCCGTCTTCGCCCCCGCTCAGACTGACGTTGCCTCGTCCAGCATCGCCCACACGTTCTCCGGCGGAACGTCGTCCTGGATATTGTGGACCGCGCCCAGCACGTAGCCGCCATCTCGCCCCATCACCGCAAGCGTTTCCCGGACGGCCGCACGCACGTCATCAGGAGATCCCTTGGGCAAGACGTACTGCGAGTCAATGCCGCCCCAAAACGCCATCCGCCCGGCGAAACGCCGCCGCAGATTCTCAGGCGACATCCCCGCGGCCGATACTTGCATCGGGTTCAGCGCGTCCACGCCGATCTCGATGAAGTCATCCACCAAGTCCACGATGCTGCCGCACGCGTGGAACAGGACCTTAGCGTCTGTGAAGCGCCGGATCGTCTCGACATAACGTTTATGGAACGGCTTAATCATGGCGCGGTAGAGCGCCGGTCGCATGATCGGGCCGCGTTGGCTCCCCATGTCGTCGGCGATGGTGATGACGTCCAGGTAGCCCCCGACGGCCGCCAGGAAAAGCTCGTGCCGCCGGTATTGGACGGCCGCCACCTTTTCGAGGAGCGCCAGCGCGAAGCCAGGATCGAGCAGCAGATCTTCCAGGAAGCGCGCCATCCCCCGCAACTGCCAGGCCTTATCGTAGATCGCCGTATCCAGGGTGGCGCCGCAGATCGCGAAGTCGCTCTCCTCGTGCAGCGTTTGCGCCTGCTCACGAAGACCGGCGTACCGGGCGTCATCGTCCACGATCGGCCAGACGTAGTGATCCAGGTCGGCGATCGTCGCCTCGGCCAACGGATGCGCCACGATGTCGAACTGCCGCGAGTTTTCCGACCGGTGAACCGTGATCCCCCAATCGTCCACGAAGGTGCGGTCGTCCAGCCAATGTGACCGCGTCTGGGCCGGCGGTCGCGCAAAGACCGCGCGAGTGTCCACGGGCAGTTGTTGCAGCAGCTTCTCGTCCATGCGCACGATCTCGAAGGCCCGGCTAATCTCCTCGGTCGGGGCATCCACGCCGAGAAAGCGTTTCAGGGCTTCGTAAGCGCCGGTGCACATCGTGCTGTTGTGCGTGCCGCCCAGATCAATTGGCGCCCGGTCAACCTCTTGGTGGCTCAGGGCGCGCAGCAGCCGCGCGCGCGGTGTCAATGTGGTTTTCATGTTGTCCCTCATCAGAGCGCCTGCTCCAGGATTTGCTGCAATTCATCCCCGGTCAGAGCGACCGGGTTGGCTTTGGTGCTGGACGCGACCGCGGTCTTTTCGACCAGTGTGGCAAAATCGGCGCGTGTGATCCCGTAGGTTGCCAGGGCCGGCACACGCAATGCCGCAGACAACTCCTGCACCCACCGGATGCCATCCTCTGCGGCGGCGTCCGTCCGACCGGTCAGGATGTGTGCGACGTCGGCGTAGCGGCGCAGCACCGGACTTTGAGGTTGGCGCGCCCGCAAGGCTTGGAGGTTGACCGCCATCACGGCCGGCAAAAACGCCGCGCAGACCGCGCCGTGGGGTGCGGTGTACATCCCGCCGATCACGCTGGCGAAGCCATGCGCCGCGCCCAGTCCCGCGTTCGCCAGCGCCAGCCCGCCGAAGAGACTCGCCAGCGCCATCTCCTCCCGCGCCACGGCATCGTTGCCGCGCTCGTAGGCCCGGCGCAGCGAGTGGGCCACGCAACCCATCCCCTCGCGGCAGAGCGCGTCGGTCAGCGGGTTGGCGCGGATCGAGGTGAACGGCTCGATGAGCTGCGTAAGCGCGTCCAGCCCGGTGCTGGCAGTGATGTCGGGCGGCAGGCTGTAGGTCAGCTCCGGATCCACGATCGCCAGCCGCGGCAGCATGAAGGGGCTGCGCAGACTCGCCTTGACGCCGTGCTCCGGCGAAGCGAGCACCGCGTTGCGTGTGACCTCCGCGCCGGCGCCCGCGGTGGTGGGGATCGCGATGAACGGGGCCGAGGGGTGGGTGAGCGGCTGCCCGCGGCCGACCACTTCCAGGTAGTCCAGCGGGTCGCCGCCGTTCGCCAGCAGCGCGGCGATGGCCTTGCCCGCATCTATCGCGCTCCCGCCGCCGCAGCCGATCACCAGGTCGCAGCCCGTTTCCCGCGCCAGGGCCGTGCCCGCGCGGGCCAGGTCAGTGGTCGGCTCGCCCGACACCGTGAGCGTGACAGTGTCCACACCCGCAGATTGCAGGATCGCCAGGAGCGGCCCCGACCGCCGGCCGGTCGCCACCAGCGCGCGGCGGCCCATCTCCCGCGCCGCGGAGCCGACCCCCTTGATTGTGCCTGGGCCGAAGCTGATGCGGGTGGCGGTAGCGAATTCGAAACGCATGACTGCCTCCATGATGTGCCAGGCACGTTCGGACGTGCCTGGCACATGGAAACGCGCGTTCACCACTCCGCGTCTTCGGGGAAGACGTTGGCGTATTTCACGCTGGTGCGCGGCTCGGCCATCATGTCGGCGACCGCGTCGCGCCAGGTCTTGTAGTGAGTGGTTTCCTTGTGCTGGACTGTTGCTTCGACGCTGCGATACGCCTCCACCAGGACGAAGCGGGTGGGGTCGTCGGTCTGTTGGACGACGTCGAAGCGGGCGATGCCCGGCTCCTGGACGCTGTTGCTGGCGTTCGCGAGGGTGGCCTGACGAAACGCCTCGACGGATTCGGGTTTGACGTGAACGTGAACGTGGACGATGAGCATCGGGAACCTCCGTCATCCAGGATTCATTGCAGGGGAACTGTGCTGCGATCCGATTAGCATCACAAGCTGTGGTTTTGGCTCGCCTGGAACGTACCGTAGCGGTTCTGATACCGGTCGAAATTGGCCGCGATCTCCTCGGCCGGCAGCTCTTCCACCTGGCCGATCTGCAGCGCCAGCCAGACGGTGCGGGCGATGTCTTCGACCATGACCGCGGCCTTGACTGCCTTCATCACCGTCGCGCCGATGGTGAAGACGCCGTGCTGCTTCATCAGGATCGCTACGGAGTTGCCGATGTGCTGCAAGATCACCTCGCCGATCCCTTGATCGCCGATGCGGACGTAGGGCGCGCAGGGGATGACCGTGCCGAACTCGTCGGCGACGGCGGTCAGGCACACGGGGATGGATCTGCCGACGGCCGCGAACGCGGTGGCATAGTTCGAGTGCGTGTGGGTCACGCCGTTCACGTCGGGCCGGCCGCGGTAGATCGCCAGGTGCGAGTAGGTGTCGGTAGACGGGCCGTGCGTGGCCTCCACGACGTTGCCTTCCAGGTCCACGATCGCCATGTTCCCCGGCGTCAGGTCGGGAAACAGCACGCCGCTGGGCTTGATGACCACCAGCCCGGTTTCAGGGTCGCGTCCGCTGACGTTGCCGCTGGTCCAGGTGACCAGGTTGTTGGCGGGCAACGCCATGTTGGCGCGATAGACTTCTTCACGTAACTTGGGGAGAAGCATCTAGATACCTCTTTAGATGGATGTATATTCATTGTAGCACCGCTGACCACGAAGACCCAACTCCGCGGAAGGAGTCCAATTTGTCGGAGTACTACAATCTTTCGCTTGCTTCGCCGCCTGCTTTGGAGTACAATGCGCCTGAGGATGCCGTCCAAGGATGTGTACCATGTCAACACTCAAAGAAACCCGTGCCACTTACTTATCCGACCGCGCTCTGACTGGTGAGGCTTTGCTGGAAGCTCGCTTTGACCTCCCCACGCGCTACGCATGGTTCAATGAGTTGAGCACCCCTGAACGATTGGACTTCTTTGCGGGCCTGCTGGAAACTCTGGTCAATCCGGTGCTCACCCTGCCCAACGGCAAGCGCCGCACCCGCCAGGTCGCGCTGGACGAGTATCTGCGTGGGTGGGCGGCCACGGCCGAGGTCGAATCCGGGTCAGAACTGCTGCAATCCATTCAGGCAGGCAGAGCCGGTCTACGGGACGGACGGATTCTCTCCTATGAAGGGGTTTTTGGCGATGTACCGCGGTGAGTTTTCATCGGTCTTGCTGTCATCTTTGTCCCCCACACCCCCAACACCAGGCACATCACCGCTGTGATCCCGAACATCGGGCGCAGCCCCAGCGCGTTGGCGAAGATGCCGCTGAGCCACGGACCGACGAACATGCCGATGGCGTAGACCGCCTGGTGCAGCCCCATCGCGGTCGTCCGCTCTGGCCCGGCCACGTGCTGGATGCTCATGCCCATCAGTAGCGAGTAGCCCGCGCCGACGCCCAGGCCGATCAACCCCTGGCAGACGAGCAGGACCGGCACCGAGGTCGCCAGGGCCGCGCAGGTGGCGCCGGCCGCCAGGGACACGAAGCTGGCATAGATCAGGGGCCGCGCGTTGGTGCAGCGGAGCAACGCCGCTGCGGCCAGGTTGCCGGCGGTGTAGACGATCAGGTGCAGCGTGGATAACATGCTGAGGGTCGGATCGCTGGCGCCCAGCTCTTTGGCGAGGATCGTCACGAAGCCGAACGCGATCCCCTGGTTGACGTATTGGCCGACCGCGTTCAGCAGCGCCGGCAGGATCACGTCGCGACGGGTCACCAGCCGGAAGAGGCCGCCGACCGAGGGCGGCTGGCCGGGCTGACGCGCTTCGGGGGCCGGCAGCGTGCCCAGGAGCGCTACGGCCGCGATGCCGATGGCAACCGTGAACGCCAGCCCGTAACCGCCCAGCGTGTTGAGCGAGCCGGTCACAGCGGTCGCCGCCACGCGCCCGATCGCGGCCACGAGCGTCAGCAACGTCGTGGCACGGATGGCCTCTTGAGGCGGAAACAGGCTGCTGAAGACCACGACCAGCGGCACCAACGTGCCCGCGGCCAGCCCAGTGATCGCCCGCCCCACGATCAGGCCGTTCACATCATGCGAGCTGCCCATCAGCCACGCGCCGAGCGCCGATAGCCCCAGCCCGAAGACGATGAACGGCTTGCGCCAACCCAGCCAATCGGCGGCGATGCCGATCGGCAGCCGGATGATCGCCTGCCATAGGCCGTACATCGAGAGAATCACGCCCACCAACGCCAGGTTGTCGGTGACGGTCTTGGCATAGATGGGCAGGGTGGGGACGTAGACGTAGAGCGATGCCCAGTAGAAGAAGGCGACGACCGCGTAGAGGATGATGGCCCCGCGGCGGCCGGAGAACGCGCTGCGGACCGGCGTGAGGGATGGCGCTGTCGGTTTGTTCACTAGACTCGAATCCTGCAAGAGGCACACTACGGGCTGAAACGCCGTAGCTTGCAGATTTAGTTCAACTCGTGTACCGTGCGCCGGATGATATCATCCTGCGTGGCGCGATCGAGGGTCACGAACAGGGCGCTGTAGCCGGCCACGCGCACCACCAGGTCGCGATATTGCTCGGGATTGCGCTGTGCGGCGAGGAGGGTCTCGGTGTCCACGGTGTTGAACTGGACGTGCCAGAGCTTGAGGTTGCGGAACCCCTTGAGCAAGGTCACCAGGCGCTGCATGCCGGCTTCGGTGGCGAGTGTCGCGGGCGAGAGACGCAGATTGAGCAGTTGCGCCAGCATGTGGATGGTGGGCAGCTTGCTCACCGAGCGCAGGACTTTGGTCGGGCCGCCGGTGTCGGTGCCGTGGACTGCCGACATCCCCTCGGCGATCGGCTCGCCGGCGCGGCGGCCGTCGGGCGTGGCGCCGACCTTGGCGCCCATCGGCACGTTGGCCGAGATGTTGCTGGTGGAGCCGGCGTAGCCGCCACCGATCGGGCCGCGGTCATAGCGCGAGTTGTGATACTTCGTCATCTCGTGCAGGTAGTCCTTGAGCACGCGGCCGGCCAGCGCATCCACTTCGTCGAGGTCGTTGCCCCACTTGGGCGCGGCCAGCAGGCGCCGGCGGATCACCTCGCCGCCGGGGTTGCCGAAGTCGGCGGCCAGCGCGGCCATCACCGCCTGCGGATCGAGCGCCCGCTGCTCGAAGACCAGTTGCTTGAGCGCCATCAGCGCGTTGGCGACGTTGCTGATGCCCGACTGTAACCCGCTGACGATGTCATAGTGCGCTCCGCCTTCCTTGATGGTCAGGCCGCGGGCCAGACAGTCGTCCACCAGCGCCGAGGCGAAGGCGTCCGGCACGAGTTCTTCCAGGCAGACGTCGGCCACCGCGTCGAAGTGGAAGCTCTGGCGCGCGTAGAACATGTACTGCTCATGGAACGCAGCGTAGAGATCCTCGAAGCTGCCGAAATCCGCCAGCCCGCCCCGTCCCGGCAGCAGGCACAGACCCGTGCGTGGATCGGCGCCGTTGTTCAGGGTGATCTCCAACACCTTCAGGATGTTCAGGAAGGCCATGCCCGTCACCCGGTAGCCCCACATGCCCGGCACGGCCACCTCCACACAGCCCACGATGGCGTAGCCGTAGGCGTCCTCCGGCGTGACCCCCTTCTCCAGCAGCGCGGGAATGATCATCTCGTCGTTCTTCATCGCGGGCATGCCGAAGCCCAGCTTGATGGTGCGGGCGCACTCCATGAGGAAGCGGTCGGGCGTGCCGGTGTGGATGCGCGCCGAGACGTTGGGCTGGGTCAGGCGGATGTCCCGAATCGTCTCCAGTACCATGTAGGACAGGTCGTTGGTGGCGTCCGCACCGTCCGCGGTCTGCCCGCCGATGGTGACATTCTGGTAGGTGGGGTAGCCGATGCCGAAGCGGGTGTGATCCCACGGCCGCACCTTGATGATGGAAAAGAGCTTGAGCCAAAGCAGCTCCAGGATCTCCTGCGCCCCCTCCCGCGTCAGCCGACCCGCGGCCAGGTCGGCCTGGTAAAAGGGGAAGAGGTACTGATCGAGCCGGCCCAGCGAGAAGGAGTGGCCGTTGCTCTCGATCTGGCTGCACAGGTGGACGAAGTAGGCGGTCTGCACAGCCTCGACGAAGGTGCGCGCTGGTTTGGCCGGCGCCCAGCGACAGGCGTCGGCAATGGTCAGCAGCTCGCGGCGGCGCTCCGGCGACGTGTCGGGCAGGGCCGCCTGGCGCTCGGCCTCGACCGCATAGCGGGCCGCGAAGGAGATCACGGCCTGCAAGGTGATGATGGCGCCCTCCAGGAAGGGGCGTTTCTTGAACGATGTGGCTTCGCAGGGCGAAAGCGCATCCAGGCTGGCCTGCGCCTCGGCGATCACGCCTGCCAGCCCCAGGCGCACGGCCTTGGGGATGTCGAGGATGATGTGCCCATCGCCGGAGGTGATCATGCCCCGCCCCGAGATGACGCCCATCTTCTGCGCAGCGGCCACCTCCGTGGGCATGATGACGTTGGTGCGATCGTTCAGCGTCTTGCCGCGCCAGGCGGGGACGATCGTCTCCAGGATGTGGGCGCGGACCTGGGGGGAGACCTGGTAGCGGTCGGCGGGGCGCTTATCGAACTCGTCAATCTCCGCGGCCAGGAAGTCCACCAGGTACTCGGGAAAGAGCGGCGCGGCGCGCGGCGCGCTGGCCTGGTTGCCCACCAGCAGCTCGCCGTCGTCAATGGTGATGGACATCTGGTCGAGGGTGTGCGCGAACGCCTTGGCCCGGCGCAACACCTGCGGATCGGCCGCGTACCACGCGTAGGCTTCTGTTACCAGCAGGCCGCGCTCGGCGCACAGGCTCGGCTCGGTATTCAACACCCGCTCGCGCAGCCGCTGCACGCGCGGCGTGCAGCCTGCCGTTGGGCGGTTGGATGTTCGGGTCGGAGATTCCATCGCCATAGTCATCATGATTCCAGTTCTGTGAGAGCTATGCCTCTGCAAATGCCGTCCGCGAGATGATCTCGTTTTGCAGGTCGTGATCCAACTCCGTGAAGTAGGCGCTGTAGCCGGCGACGCGCACCACCAGCCCCCGGTACTCCTCCGGATGAGCCTGAGCGTGGCGCAACGTGTCGGCCGCGACCACGTTGAATTGCACGTGCGGAATCTTCAACCGGCAGAAACCGCGCAGCAGCAGCACGAATTTATCCAGTGCCCCCGTGGTGCTGAAAAAGGCGGGCAGAAACTTCATGTTCAACAGCGTGCCGTTGGAGGCCAGATCCAGGCGCAGCTTGCTCACCGAGCGCAGCACCGCGGTGGCGCCGCGGTAGTCCCGCCCCGCGGAGGGAGACAGCCCGCCGTCGGCCAGCGGCTCGCCGCGGCGGCGGCCGTCGGGCGTGGCCCCCACATTGGCGCCCATCGGCACGTGGGCCGAGACGGTGTAGAAGCCCGGCTGGTAGACGCCTCCGCGCCAGGTGGTGTATTGCTCGACCAACTCGCTGTAGCGGTTGCCCCAGCGGCGGGCGAAGCGATCCACCCGGTCGTCGTCGTTGCCGTACTTCGGCGCACGATGGATCAGGCGTTGCCGCAGCAGTTCGTGGCCTTCCCAGTTGGCTTGCAGCGCGGTCAGCAGCTCATCCGGCGCAATCCACTGCTCGGCAAAGACCGCCTGCTCCACTGCGGCCAGGCTGTCGGCCACGTTGGCGATCTGCACGCCCTGCACGCCCGAAAAGTTGTAGATCGCGCCGCCGGCCGTCACGTCCCGCCCGCGGCCGATGCAGTCCTCGATCACCAGCGAAAGGAAGGGCGAGGGCAGCATCTCAGCGTGGATGCGATCCACCACGCCGCAGCCCTGGATCATGAGGTCCACGAAATGCACCAACTGGGCGTCGTAGGCCTGCTCCAGCGCCTCCAACGAGCTGATCTGATCCAGCGGTGGGGTAGACAGACCGATCTGCTCGCCGGTCTGCGGGTCTTTGCCGCCGAAGAGGGTCAACTCGAGCACGCGCACCATGTTGAACATGGCCGCGTCGCTCCACCCCAGCGCCTTGCCAGGGGTCGAAAGCTCCACGCAGCCCACCACCGCGTAGTTCAGTGCGTCCTCCGGGCTGATGCCCCGCCGGAGCTGGCCTGGGATGATCACCTCGTCGTTGAAGACCTGCGGCATGCCGCTGCCCTTGCCGATGACGAAGGCCGCTGCGGTCAGGAACGCCTGCGGACTGTCCTTGTAGATGCGCACCGACAGGTTGGGCTGCGTCAGCCCCAGGGCCGCCTGGGCGCGCAGGCACATATAGGAAAGCGGGTTGGTGGCGTCGCGGCCGGCGGGCAATTGGCCGCCCAGCACGATGTTGAAGCCGATGGGGAAGCCGGCGAAATAACGCGCGCTGGCCTTGCTGCGCAACAATACGATCTCGTTGAACTTCAGCCAGAGGTGCTCCAGCCAGGTCTGCGCCGCAGCCAGCGTCAGGCGGCCGGCTGCAATATCGGCGGCCAGGTAGGGCAACAGGTATTGGTCGAGGCGGCCCGGCGAGAAGCTGCTGGCGTTCGATTCGATCTGGAGCAGCACGAAGAGGAACCAGGTCGCCTGCAACGCCTCACGGAAGTTCCGCGCCGGATGTTCCGCCAGCCAGCGGCAGACGCCGGTGATTTCTAGCAGCTCGGCGCGGCGCGGCGGCGGAGCTTCCGCGGCCATCTGCTCGGCCAAATCCGCATAGCGGCGGATGAGGGTAGCGGCTGCGTCGAGCGCGATGAGCGCGGCGTCGTAGAAAATCACCTCTCCTCCCTCCCCTTCCCTGCGAGGGGAGGGGAGTCCGTCTCCCCCTTCCCTGCCAGGGAAGGGGGTGGGGGGGGTAGGTTCTTCAAACCGCGCGCGCGCCGCCGCCACCTGGCCGCGCAGCCCGCCGATTCCCAGGCGCAGCCAGGCCGGCGCGTCGGGCAGGATGTGGCCTTGCGCGTGGTCGGTCTGGTTGAGGCCGAAGGCGCGGCCCCGGACGGCCTGTGCCACGTCGGCCGGCACGCGGGTAGCGACGGTGTCTTCCAACGTTTTGCCCCGCCAGTAGGGGAAGATTTCCTCGCGCAGCTCGCGGATTTGCTCCGGCGCGATGTCGAAGCAGTCTTGTGGCCGTGTGGGCAGCCCTTCCAACTCGCGATCCACCCAATCCACCGCGCCTTCGGGCGCGATGACCCCCATGCGCGGCAGCAGCGAGCGATTACCCACAATCAGCTCGTCGGGGTAGATGGTCAGGCTCAACTGGCGCGCCAGGTCGAGCAGCATGGTGGCCCGGCGGATCGGCATGGGCCGGCCCTCGGTGCACTGGTAGCTGCGGGTGGTGTAGCGCGCTCGCTCCACGTCTATCTGCCGCGGCGTCTCGCGCAGGCGACGGCGGATGGCTGTCGTGCGCGCGTCGGGGTGGACTTCAGCCCAGCAGTCGGGCGGAAAGGCCAGGGCGGGATTAGCCTGTAGTTCGTCCCATTGATTCATGGCAATCATGTCATTCTTACCGAGTACCCCCGCTTGTCATTCTGAGCGGGTTAACAGCTCAACTCTCGTTGCGGCGAGACGCCAGCGAAGAATCCGTTCGTTACCCCCGCTGTCCCTTCGCCATGCCAATCGGCGGCCAAGTCCTCCCACTTTGGATTCATTGACTCTACCAGAGTGATTTTCTTCGCCCGTAACCAGCCTTTGATTTGCTTCTCTCGCGCAATCGCAGCACGCACGTCATTTGTGGCTTCGTAGTACACGAGCCGCGTGAGGTTGTAGCGCTGGGTGAAGCCTGGGATGCGTTTCTCTCAGTGCTCAAACAAGCGCCGCTCCAGGTCGTTGGTCACGCCCGTGTACAGGGTCCGCGCAAGGTTGGCCATGATGTAGACGTAATACTGACGCATGTCGAAACATCCTTCGCTCCCACCTGTCATGCTGAGCGGGTGTGCGATACAACACTCGTTAGGGCATGATTCTAGCGAAGCATCCGTCGTTAGAATGCAGCACGGATTCTTCGCTGGTGTCACATCGTCACGAAAGACCCGGGGCAGACCCGCTGCTCAGAAACTTGTCACCCCTTCGCTGCACTCAGGGCAAGCTCTGAGTGGGTCTACGACAGACAGTACGCCGCGGCGTGACTCTAGCGAAGGGTCTCGCTGCCACGCCAGAACTTGTTCCTTCACTGTGTTCAGAACAAGCTCTGAGTGAAACGAACGGATGCTTCGCTGGAAGCTCGCTGCAACGCAAGACACGGGAACGACCCGCTCAGCATGACAAGCGGCGGAGTTTCTTGCTTCACGAATGCCACCGGTAGCATGGCGGTTCTCAGAATGACAAGCGAGACGAGCACGGATTCCCTTCGACTTGGCTCAGGGCATGCTTCGCTGATCTTGCGCCGTCGCGGATGACTCGGGGCAGACCCGCTCAGAATGACAGCGCCATGCACCGCGCATCACCCGCCGACTGTTACCACAAGTCCTGATTGTCGCAACTCGCCGGCCAACGCCTCTACCTCGTCATCCGTCAGGCGGGCGTGACCATCCCAGGGATACGGTTGGGCCAGCGCGGCATACTTGGCGCGGCCGAGGGTGTGATAGGGCAGGAGGTCCACCTGCACCACGTTGCCCGGCAGCCCGGCCACGAACTGTCCGATGGCGCGCAGGCTCTCGGCCGAGGCGTTGAAGCCAGGGATGAGCGGCACGCGCACCATCACCGGCGCGCCGGCCGCGGCCAGGCGGCGCAGGTTGTCCAAGATCAACTCGTTGCCCGCGCCGGTGCAGGCTCGATGCGTCGCGCTGTCCAACTGCTTCACGTCGAACAGCACCGTGTCGAGGTAGGGCAGCAACCGCTCCAGGTTGAGCCAGGGGACCTGACCGCACGTCTCAATGGCGGTGTTGATGCACTCCTCGTGCGCGAGACGCAGCAGCGCCTCGGCAAATGTGGGTTGGAGCGCCGGCTCGCCGCCGGTGAGGGTCATGCCGCCGCCGCCCTCGTAAAAAAGCGCATCGCGGCGCACCTCGTCCATCACACTGCTCGCCGTGCGCCGCTCGCCGATCCAGCGCACGCCGCCGGCCGGACACAGCCTGGCGCGCGTATCGTAATCGGCCTGGATCTCCTGCTTCCAGGCGGTGTCCTCCTGGACGCGCCAGCCATCGGGGCAGGGCTGGTCAAACTGCCCACAGCGGATGCAATTCACCGCAAAGACAGCCAGCTCGGGCCGTGTCGTTTGTGATTCAGGATTCGCGCACCAGGCGCAGCGCAGCGAACACCCCTTGAAAAAAACGTTAGTGCGCAGCCCCGGCCCGTCGTGCAGGCTGTAGCGCTGGATATCGAAAATGATGCCCTCGACGCCTTCCAGCTCCGCCCGGCCGGCGGAGGCGAGAAAGCTGTGAGGGTCGGCTTTTTGACTGGACATGAAGCTCCCAACTTCGTAATGCGTGGCACGTGGTGCGTGGTGCGTGAAGCTGGCATTATTGGGCGCTCTTCCGATTGAAAGAGAACGGAACACGCAATACGCACTACGTTCTACGACCAAGCGCGATCAACCCACTTTACAGGCCCGACTCAAACACCTCCGCCGCGGCCCCGATGATGCCGATGTTATCCTGTAATTGCCACGGCGTCAAACGCACGGTGTCGTGGAGTTCGGGCTGGACGTTCTCATAGAGACCGCGCGTGACCTCATCCATGAGCAGCGGGCCGATCCGCGTCAGGCCGCCGCCGATGATGATCAGCTCCGGGTTGAAAAGTTGCACCAGTATCGCCATGCCCACGCCGAAGTAGTAGCCGGCCCGCTGCAACACCTCGCGCGCCACGCGGTCGCCCTGGGCCGCCGCGGCCGCGACCTGCTCGCCCGTGATGCGCCGGCCATCAGGAGGCAACATCTCGCGGAGGATCGTCGCCTCGCCGGCCGCGATGCGCTCGTTGATCATGCGGGCGATCCCGATGCCGCTGGCGTAGGTCATCAGGCAGCCGCGCTTGCCGCAGGTGCAGAGCGCTCCGCCCGGCTCGATCACCACGTGGCTCAACTCGCCGGCCGATCCGGTGTGCCCTGTGACCAGGCGATCCTCCACGATGGCGCCCAAGCCGAAGCCGGTGCTGAAGCAGACGTAGCACATGTTACGCACGCCGCGTCCCGCGCCGAAGCGATGCTCGCCTACCGCGCACATATGTGCATCGTTGTCGAACACCACGGGCAACCCCAGGCGCTCCGTTAAGATATCGCGCAGCGGCACGCGGTCCCACGCGGGCAGGTTGGAGCTGATCAGGATGCAGCCGCGGGGCAGATTGATGGTGCCGGCAAAGCCGACCCCTACCCCTACCACGTCATGCGCTGCCACCAGTCCGCGGCCCATCAGAACGCGGTACGCCTCCTCGATGGCCGCGATGACGTGCTCCGGCTCCTTTTCGGAATGGGCCCGCGTCTGGTAGCAGGTGACGACTGTGCCATCCTGATCCACGATGCCCGTGGCGATCTTCGTGCCGCCCACGTCAATGCCGATGGCATAGACAGCCATACGCTACCTCAACTCAATGCTGTCCACGTACTCGCTGCCCGTCATTCTGAGCGGGTTGATCCCGAACCTTCCACGACGGCGAGAATCCAGCGAAGAATCCCATCCCGCGACTAGACCCTTCGCTGGATTCTTGCCGCAACGCACTTCACGGGACCAACCCGCTCAGAGCTTGCCCTGAGTGCAGCGAAGGGGTGACAGCGCGAAAGCGAATTTTGCGGTATTGCGTTCCGTCTACCCCTTTACCGACCCTGCCAGCAAGCCGCGAATGAAATACCGGCCCAGGAAGATGTAGATCAACGCCGTGGGCAGCGCAGCCACCACCGCGCCGGCCATGACGACGTTCCAATCCACCGAGAAGCTGCCCGACAGGTTGTTCAGCGCCACCGTCACCGGCTGATACTTTGGGCTGGGCACGATCGTCACGCCGAACAGGAAATCGTTCCAGATGTTGGTGAATTGGAAGATGCACACCACCACGAAGGCCGGCGGCGCAAGGGGCAGGATCACGCGCCAGAAGGTTTGCAGCACACCGGCGCCATCCACGCGCGCCGCCTCGATGATCTCCGTCGGGATGCCGGCAAAGTAGTTGCGGAAGATCAACGTAGTGACGGGCAGGCCGTAGATCACGTGCACCAGCACCAGCCCCGGCACCTTGCCGTACCAACCGATAGTCTGCAGAAAGCGGATCAGCGGGATGAGGATGCTCTGGTACGGGATAAAGAAGCCGAACAGGAGCAGCGTGAAGAGCAGGTCGGAGCCGCGGAACTTCCATTTGGAGAAGAGATAGCCGTTGATGGCCCCGATCATGGCGGAGATGACCGTGGCGGGGACGACATCCGCCGGATTGCCGCTGGCTTGCGGCACACCGAGATCGTGCAAATGCACATCAACTGAGCACTTGCACAGTATAGCATAGTGAAAAGACGCTGTCAAATTCCGCTTGTGAAAATCGAGACGTGGCAAGTAGTATCGTCGAACGGGGGGGGCTTCCCAGGTGCGAATAGCGAGGCGTGAGGTTTGGCTGACCTTACTCGGTCGTGCTATACTCTCCTTGAACTGCCACTATGGAAGGTGATGAAGGAGGCGTGCGCGTAACGCATCACGCGCACGCAGCACGCAGCACGCAGCACGCAACACGCAGCACGCAGCACGCAGCACGCAACACGCAACACGCAACACGCAACACGCAACACAAAGGGGTCTCTCATGCCCAAGAAACGCTCGCCGGGGCGGCGCCCGGCGCCAGTACAATCCACACCGGCCCGCGTGGCTGCCACTGGGCCGCGCCCGATCGTCGCGATGCCGCGCTGGCGGCGGACGCTCCTGCTGCTGACCCTGCTCCCGATGCTGGCCGGCATCCTGCTCTTTGCGGGTGCGTGGGGCGATGTGATCGTGCTCGGCTCGGCCACCGCACAGACGGTGACAGGCGCGCTTCTGGCGCTGCTCGGGTTTGCGGCGTCCAGCGTGCTGCAAGGCCGCTGGCTGGTGGGTGGAGGGTGGGCGCTGTTGGGGGTCGCCATCGCGCTGGTGATCGGGCTGAACAGCCTATCCTGGGCCGTGAACCTCGGCATGGCCCTCGGCGTCGCGGGACTGCTCATGGTCGCGACGGCGTTCATGCAGCAGTTCCAGGCGCAGACGGCAAAGCGGCGATGACAGCGACCACCTGATCGGCCTGGAGCCAGAACCCGCCCCACCCATCGCCGACCCAGCGGCCGCGCACGATCACCGGCTGCCAGGCCGGCGGCGCTTTCCCCTCGCTCTTGACGATCACAAAGGTATCGCCGTCGCCCAGGAAGAAGCCGGGGCCGCCGGTCCAGCCGGGCAGCCGCACACCAACCACCGTGATCGGTCGCCCCGGCGACTCGGCCAGGCGGCGCAGCGGCAGGTGTGACGGCAGCCGCGCGGCCACGAGCGCCAGCGGGTGTACGCTGATCGGCTGGCCCAGAATGCGCTGCTCCCACGCCAGGCGTTGGGCCGGCGTCTCCGCGGTCACCTGCGGCCGGGCGAAGTCGAAGGCCATTTGCTGCGCTCCTTCCAGGCGCCGGCCGCCTCGCGTGATCTCCTCTGCCTCAGCCAATAGCTCGGCCCGGCTCGCGGCCAGCCCATCCAGCGCGCCGCACTGAACCAGGTGCGTCACCTCTTTGGCCTGTAGCTCCACCCGACTCAACAGATCACGCAGCCCCGCAAACGGCCGGCGGCTGCGTTCGGCAATGATGGCATGGATTGCAGAGTGACGAAAGTCGCGCACCGCGCCGAGGCCCATCCAGAGCGCGTGCTGCGTACTGCGTACTGCGTACTGCGTCGTGCGTGGTGCGTCGTGCGTGGTACGGTTTTCGTTTTTCGTCTTGCGTTTTTCGTCTTGCTCCCCTGCTCCCCCGCCCCTCTGCTCCCCCGTCCCCCCGTTCAGCGTGAATCCCTCCCCACTAACGTTCACGTGTGGCGGCCGCACCGCGATGCCCAGGCGGACAGCTTCGGCCATGTAGATCGCGGGATGGTGGAAGCCGCCCCAGTTTGCCAGCCGGGCGCAGAGAAACTCGGCGGGCCAGTGCGTCTTGAGATAGGCCGAGCGGTAGCTGACGTCCGCGTAGGCGGTGGCGTGCCCCTGGTTGAAGCCGTAGCCGGCGAACGGAAGCACCTGCTCCCAAAGGGTCTGCGCCTGCTGGCGGGTGAAGCCGGGACCATCGGGCGCGAGTCTCATGCAGCCCTGGATGAACTGCTCGGCCATGGCTTGCATCTGATCTACGCCGAAGTGGCTCATCCCCCGGCGCAGATGATCGGCCTGGGCCCAGTTCAGCCCCGCGATTTCGGTCGCCACTCGCAGAATTTGCTCCTGGAAGATCAGCACGCCCTTGGTGGGGCCGAGGATGCGAGCCAGCACAGGGTGCAGGTAGCGCACGGCTTCCTCCCCGCGATAGCGCCGGACGAACGCGCCGGCCATGCCGCCGGTAGCCGGGCCGGGCTTGAAGAAGGCATTGGCGATCGCGAGATCGGCTACGGTGCGGGCGCGCAGCTTGCGCAAGGTGCGTTGCGCGCCGTCCGACTCGCACTGGAACACGCCGATTGTCTCCCCGCGGGCCAGCAAGTCGCCGGTGGGCGGGTCATCGAGCGGAATCTCCTCCACGCGGAACGCGGGATCGTGGTTGCGTTTGACCGCCGCGGCCGCGGCCGCAAGCACCGTCAGCGCGCGAATCCCCAGCAGATCCAGCTTGGGCAGGCCGATGGCTTCCACGTCGCCGTGATCGTATTGGGTGAAAAGGAAGCCCTTCGGCGCCCATTGCACCGGCACGATGTCGGTGAGCGGGCCGGGGGTGATGACCACGCCGCCAGGGTGGACGCTCAGGTGATCGGGCTGGCCGATGAGCGTCCACGCGGCCGCCACGACCTCCCGCAGCAGCGGATCGTCCAACTCGCGAATCACATCATCCACCGTGCGCTGGTCGCGGCGCCGCGGGTCGGGGTGCCAGCGATGCGGTAAGAGCGGCATGATCCGGCCAATCTGGCTCTCGTCCAGCCCGTAAGCCTTGCTGACCTCGCGTACTGCGCCCTGGGGTTGCAGCGTGCTGATCGTGCCGACCAACGCGACGTGCTCCGGGCCGTAGGTATCGCGCACGTAGGCCAGCACCTCATCGCGGCGGACGCTGCAGAAGTCCATGTCAATGTCGGGCGGCTCGGCCCGCGCGGGGCTGAGAAATCGTTCGAAGAGCAGGTCATGGGCGATGGGGTCCACGGTGGTGATGCCGGCGCAGTAGGCCACCAGCGAATTCGCCACGCTGCCGCGGGTGCTCACCGGGATGCCCGACCGCCGGGCGAAGCGCACGATGTCGGCGACGACGAGGAAGAGGGGCGCGTAGCCGTGCCGGGCGATGGCGGAGAGTTCGTGCGCCAGACGTGACGCTCCGGTGGCGTATTGCGTACTGCGTACTGCGTATTGCGTGGTGCGGGGTGCGTATTTTGCGGCGAGACCTGCTTCAGCCAGCGCGGTTAGCGCCTCGTCCGGCGTCTGATCGGGCGGCAGCTTGAGCGCGGGCCAGATCGGCCGGCCGTCGGGTAGCACGGAGCCGCAGCGCGCCGCGATCTCGCCCGTGGCCGCGACCGCCTGGGGAAAGGCGGCAAACCGCGCGGCGATCTCCGCGGGGGAGAGCCAGTGACGGTCACGGGATTCTTCGCTGTCCCGGATGGCGATTCTGTCATTGCGAGGAGCGGGTTGTGCGACGAAGCAATCCTTACCCATGCCGCGGATTGCTTCGGGGCTGTGGCCCCTCGCAATGACCGCGACTCGTGGCGAGTCGAGAGGACTTGTCCCTTCGTTGCACTCAGGGCAGGCGCTGAACGCAGTGACGGATTCTTCGCTGGTGTCTTCCGTTCGCGAGTCTTCATTCGTCAACCCGCTCAGAATGACAGGAGCGGCCAGCCGCGCATTCTGTGCGATCGCCGCCAGCAGCCGCAGCCGGGGCGCGTCGTCGGGCGAAAGGCAATAGACCGGCTGCACCGCGACGGTCTGCACCCCCAGCCGCCGGCCGAGTGCGATCACCTCGGCAGCCACAGCTTCATCGGCCCGCTCGTGCAGCTCCAACGCCAGGTACGCGTCCTCGTCGAAGATACCCGCCAGCCGCCCGGCATATATCTGCGCGGATCCGCGATCGCCGGCCCGCAGGTAACGCTCAATCCACCCCGCGCGCCCTCCGCTCAGGCAGATCAGCCCCTCGCGGTGTACGGCCAGGTCGTTCCAGTTCATCCCGTGCGCGGTCAATAATTCCCGCTCGGGGCTGCCCTGGATCAGCGACGACAGGCGGCAAAGGGAGCGGTAGCCAGTGGAGTCTTTCGCCAGGAGGACGAGGTGGCCGGGGAACGAGGGAACTTGGGGGAACTCGGAGGAAACTCGAGGGAACTCAGAGGAACTCGGGGGAACTCGAGGGGAGCCAGGAGATTCCGCCATCGTTATCGTCATCCCGATGATCGGCTGGATGCCGACCTCGTGGCAGGCGCGGGCAAATGCGACGGCGCCGTAGAGCGCGTTCGTGTCGGTCAGCGCCAGGTGCGTCAGACCGTTGGCTGCCGCGCGGGCAGCCAGCTCGGTCACAGACGGGATGGCGCCGAGCAGGGTGAAGTGGGAATGGACTTCCAGGTGGGTGAAGGTCATATCGTCCACCAGTTTACTATAGAGTGATTTCGGCGTCAACGCGCAATAGTCCAAGACCGGCAGTTTCCAAATGTGAGGCCGCCGTGGGTTGAAACCCGACGGCTAAAGTAGGTGAAAACCGGCTGCAAGCCGGTTGGGGCGGGTCGCGCAGTCGGTCTCGACCGACTGCCACCTCCTTGAGCCGGGCGACCCAACGCTCGGTGGCGTGCGGCACGACGAGATCGCCTGGAAGCACAGCCACATTTGGAATTCCTGAGTCCAAGACCGGCAACACGGGTTGCGTGATTTCCGAGTAAGGCGTATACTATGACCCAGACACGGTTTCATAGAGACTGGAGAGCAGACCATGATTACCCGCATCGAACTGGATGGCTTCAAGACTTTTCAGGATTTCAAACTGGAGCTTGCTCCATTTCAGGTCATCGTTGGCCCGAACGGCGCTGGCAAGAGCAATCTCTTCGATGCGCTGCGCCTGTTAAGCCGGCTGGCCGATGCTGACCTGCGATCGGCTTTTCAAGCTCTGCGCGGCGAAGCCGGCGAGCTGTTCACGACTTTGCCGGATGGTCGGCCGGTCGCGAAAATGCGTCTCGCCGTCGAGATTTTCGTCGAGCGCCAGGTGAGCGATAGTTGGGGCGCTCAGGCCGAACTCAAATATACGCGGCTGCGCTACGAGTTAGAGATCGCGCGCCGGACCGACGAGCAAGGTCTGGAGCGTCTGTATGTCACGGACGAGCGCCTGATCCCGATCCGGCGCGAAGATGACAGTTGGTTTCGCCGCCATGTCAGCACGGCGCGAGAAGTCTGGTGGCCGCCACTCAAACGGGGGCGGCAAGGACCGTTCATATCCACCCAGCCGGAGAAAGCCACCAAACCGGAGAAAGAAACACCCATCTCCACCAAACCGGAGGGTGGAAAGCTCACCATTTCTCTGCACCAGGATGGACATGGTGGCCGCAAGGCCAGTGTGGCGGAGAAGGTCGAGCGCACAGTCTTGAGCGGGGTCACGAACACCGAGTTTCCACATGCGTTCGCTGCGCGTGAGGAAATGCGCACGTGGGGATTCCTGCAGTTGAATCCCGAGGTACTGCGTCAGCCCAGCTCGTTGATGGCCCAACCCTTTGTCGAGCCCGATGGCAGCCATCTGCCCAATGCGCTGGCGCGTATGCAGTCGGAAGACCCTCACGTGCTGAGCGACGTATCGCGGGATCTGGCTAATCTCGTCCCCGGCATCCTGCAGATCGAGGTCGAGAAGGACCAACCCGGCAACCGCTATGTCATTTGGGCCAAAACTCAGGACGGACGGGCATTTTCATCACGCGTGCTATCCGATGGCACGCTTCGGTTGCTGGCCCTGGTCGCCCTAAAGAATGACTCCCACCATCATGGCGTTCTGTGCTTCGAGGAGCCTGAAAACGGCGTCCATCCCTTTCGCCTCAAGAACATGGTGCAACTGCTCCGTGAGCTTGCCACCGACTTCTCCGATCCTGAGCACGCAGGGGCGCCATTACGACAGTTGCTGATCAATACGCACTCGCCCGTGTTAGTCAGCCAGCCCGGCGTACTTTCAGGACTTCTATTCGCCTACCTTACCACCCGTGTGTTTCCCGGCAACGGTCAGCAGCCACTACGTGTCACTAAGGTCTTACCCGTGCAACCTTCGCAGCAGCTCAAGCTGGCTTTGGACATCAATCCCCAGGAAGAGTCCTACACGCTCGGCGAGGTCCTGGAATACCTGGATAGCGCCGACTTCGGAGAGGCGCGAGCATCGCTCCAGAAAGAGCGTGCCCAATGACGACTCTGGTTCTGGCTCTCTACGCCGAAGGTCACGCGGACGAACGCTTTCTCCCGGTCGTGATCCAGCGCGCTGTCGAACAGATCCTCCAGCAACGCGGGCGGACCGTGGTAGATGTGATGGAGCCGATCACGGTCAATCACACGATAGACCGCCAGTTCGCCACTCGGCCCGAACGCATCCTGGAAGCTGCCAGACGCTCAGCCGGCTATCATGCCCTGGTGGTTCATGCGGACGCCGATTACCCCACGTCGGCAAGAGCACTGAATGAACGTTTTGGGCCTGGCCTGGAGCGCGTGAGTCAGGCGCGCTACAATCGGCAGGCTGTATGCGACCACCTGCTGCCCATCATCCCCGTTCAGATGACGGAGGCGTGGATGTTGGCCGATCCGGAGGCGCTGAGAACGGTTGTGGGAACCGCGACCCAGGCGCTGGAGCTTGGTCTGCCTGCACATGCCCACGAAGTTGAGTCGGATCCGTATCCCAAGCAGACCTTGGAGCAGGCCATTCGCAAGGCGCTCGCCTCTCGTCCAAAGCGCAGACGGCGGATAGATCTCAACACGGTCTACGAGCCGCTTGCTCGCCAGATCAGCCTCGAACGACTGGCGGCAGTTCCATCCTATCGGCAGTTTGTGGCAGACATGATCGGTGTCCTCATCGCCCTTCACCTTGCCTCTTGACTTGCTCCTGGATGCCTGCCCGTGATATTTCAGAGTTTGCCCCACACTCATTCCTCAATCGTCGGCGTGGACGTCGGCGGGACGTTCACCGACCTGATTTACTTCGACGGCGGCGCGGTCCGCATCTACAAGCTGCCCTACGAGACCCCCGGCGGCGTCCGCGTCCGCTCTCGCGCGCCGAGTATAGCATCGCCACCAAGCTGGAGGCCGCCGGCATCCGCTTGCTGAAGGTAATGCATTTGGTGGCAACGGATATCGAGCACAAACGATTCGTGAAGGTGCTTGCGACAATCACTGAGGCCGTGGCGAGGATAAAGGGGGCACACCCGTACTCGCTATCCCACAGCGAGAGGGGCCGCACCGGTAACAGCTTACAGAGTTGTGCCAGTTGGGCGGCAGCCTTCGCAAGCGGGGTCGGCTAATGCTCGCTGGTGCGGTCTCGCAACGTCGGCGCCGCCAGCCGCGGCCACGCCGTATGATCCCCAGCCACGATGAGGCGTTCCGGCGGCAGAAGCCCCACGTACAGCTTGAGCAGCGCCGTCCGGTCGGGCCGCCCATCTTGGAGCGCCTCGTAGAGGCTGGGCCAGCGCCGCCGGAAGACCGGCGCACAGGCCAATTCGGCAAACGCGGTCACGGCCGGCGTCAGGAGGGCCGCATCGGCTAACTCGAGCAGGGCATCCTGCGTTTGTCCTTACTGAATGCGTTGAAACGACCTGCATCGAGACAAAGAGCCGTGCGGACTGGCGGCGATGACAGCGCTGAAGACGTGTGGTGGTGCTAATGATGACGGTGCGAGCGGGCAATCGTAACGCCAGTATAGCATAAATGCGACCGGTGGGGATCGGTGACTTTATACGAAAAACCCGTCCACCTCAACTCTTATCCCGAACGGTGAACACTTACGAGGCAGGGCCAGATTGACAGTAGGGCCGATTGGTCTATAATAATGGCTGTCTTCTTTTTCTCTGTCTCCAACGAACGTTGCCTTGCGTTTGACAAGAGGCCATAATGTCACAACCAGAACACCGATGGCAAAGGGGTCATACCAACGCTTGTTGGATGGCGCTGTCATGCCGGACGCGTGATAGTCCCGGCCTGGGGGTAGTTCGACTGCAAACGTGGTTGAATACATGGTTAGGCCGTTCCCTTACAGCCCCAACCAAGAAACCGAAAGGAACACGAGAATGGACTCCGAGCAAACGCATAAACCCGCAAACCAGTCAATTGAGATTGGAGGTAGTGTCAACAATGGTACGGTCATACTCGGGTCAAAGAACATTGTCATCACCATTCTGAATAGTGTGGACCGAAAGGCGTTGGACCAAGACCGCAGCATCACCTACAAGGAAATGGGGCGCGCCAAGGTGCAAGAATGGGGCGAACAAATGACCCACCAGGGGGAATGGAATTGGCATTTGTTAGGGCAGGCCATTGAGTACTACTTGGATTCCATCAAGTATGATCCCACGCATCAGCATGCGTGGACTAATCTGGCCTACGCGTACCACTTGATTGGCGAGCGACAAAAGGCACGGGAGTGCTTGCAGAAATCTCTCGACTTAGCCACTCCAGGACCGAATCATCCAGGCGGCAATTACAAGCGGGTGAAAGCGGCCATAGATCAGGACGCGTACCTGACAGGAGGACGAGTCGAGCGTCCACCCATGCCCGATTGGTTTCGGGCCAAATATCAGCGGTTTCTAAGTTGATACCCTGACACCCACAAAGCGCATTTCAGGTCGCATCCGCCAAGTTTCCTGCAGCCTGCCAAGAAACACTTTGACACGAGCAGTGGGGAAGGCGGCGGGTTGGGCCGGCCGTGCGCCAGTTTGGCGACGCGGGCTGCGGTTCGCGGACCGGCCGCGTACTGCGCGTGGTTGCGAGCGGTATTTCGTCAACCCGGCGGCGGCTGAACCCCGTATCGTTGGGTGTAGCCGATTGACGGCATCACATCCGTCAGTTGTCCTTGTGATATCTTCCCCTAATAACCCAATAGAGGAAACAAACGCCCTTGCGCTGGCCGGTTTGCCTCACCTAAGGTTCCGCACAAAGGGGTTCTTAGGGTTACCAAAAGAGGTTCTCACTACCCGACATAGCGCCGTAGCATAGGGCCTTGTGCCCGCCGACAACGCTGCCTCAGCCCGTCAGGACGCCCACAAGGGGCTATGCTACGTGTGTCGGGTAATGAGAGGAATTCCAAAAGACCCCCATTGAAGTTGGCAAGAACCTTACAAAACTTGCTATCAAGGACTTTGTGGAAACCAGTGCTCAGCGTGCGCAATATGGGGCGTTAGTGGCGTTTCCGGTAGAACATCGCAAATGTACTGCCGGAGAAGCAAAAAGGACCAAACTGCTGATCCAGAGTCAGATGTTTTGTATCTTGCCCCACAATGACGAGCTGCTCGTGGACTTCACCGGTACGGGATCGGAGGTCGCGGGCGGGATCAACGCGGTTGCCTCGGTGACGATCCTCTCCGAGCGACGGCGGCACGCGCCCTACGGGCTGGCCGGCGGGGAGCCGGGGGCGGTGGGGGTGAACAGTCTTCAATCTGCGGCATCGCCACGCCGGGCGGGGGCGGCTATGGCCTTGCTGTCCTGAGAATAGCGGGTCGGGCTCCCATGCCCGACGCTTTGGCGGCGTGGGAGCCGCCTCCGCTGTTTTCATCGGCCGTGGCGTCGCACCCGGCATGGATAACTGAATCGAAGCTGGGGTAGAGGCAATAGCCGGGGATCTGTGGCGAGCAATGCCCCGCAGACCGGCTGAAGCCTCAAGTCCAGCCTTAAAACAGCCGCAACCTGCGGACGGCTGGTGCGTATTCATAGTGTAGGCGACAGACTATCCGATCTCGAAGGAGGTTCACATGGCCGAGGAAAAGATTCTCAAGGAAGAGTTGAAGGTTTCGGGTGAGGTGCTCGTATCAACCCTCAGACAATTGCTGCACGAGGGCAACGTCCGGCGGATCACGTTGAAGGACGAAGACGGCAAGACCCTGATCGAAATTCCGTTGACGTTCGGCGTGGTCGGCGTGCTGTTGTTGCCGGTGTGGGCGGCGATTGGGGCCATCGCCGCGCTGGCGGCCCGCCTGACCATCGTCGTGGAAAAGGTCGAAGAGACCCCGCCGGCCGCGTGAAACGCGGCAGCCCTTGCGGACAAACTCGCTGCAAGCTATAGTCGCAGTACCGCAAAACTCGCTTTTGTCACCCTGAGCGGGTTGGTCCCGTGAAGTGCGTTGCAGCGAGAATCCAGCGAAGGGTCTCGTCGCGGCAAGGAGATTCTTCGCTGGTGTCACGCCGTAACTGGAGTTCAGGGACAGACCCGCTCAGAATGACAGGCGACGGGTAGCGAGTTTTGCGCTATTGCCCCAAAAGCTTACCTGAATACCTATAGAAACTGGAAGCTGGCGACCGATTGGCCTGCCAGCTTCCAGCTTCACTGCCTCGCGTTTTTACGTCTTCACCACCGAATTGTCCGTCCCGTACCGGTTCGACGCGTACCGATCGGCGTGCCAGTCGTTGTGCCAATCGCGGCCGTTGACCAGGTAGCGGAACTGGTACTCGCAGCCGGTCGGCAGCGTCAGGGTGATCCGCCAGGCGCCGTCGGCGCGGCTCTGGCGCATCTCGTCCGCGGTCGTGTCCCAGTCGTTGAAGTCACCGACCAGGTTCACGCGCTCGGCCCAGATGCTGGAGGGCAACTCGAAGATCACGCGCACGTGTTTGCCGTCGGGTTGGGGTTCTTTGGTAATCATAGGGCGGTCCGGATCGCAGATTGCAGATTGCAGATTGCAGATTGCGGATTGCGGATTGCAGATTGCGGATTGCAGATTGCAACCTGCCGCGATTATAGCACAGACTTGACGAAAAGTGCAATACCCCTTAGAATCAAGTCTATTGGTGGCGCATAGGCTTGTCATGGGCCGGCTTTCGGGCCGGCCTATACGCGAGAAGTGCCATCTGCCATCTGCCATCTGCTATTTGCCATCTGCTATTTGCCATGTTCGAGAATCTCCAAACCAAACTCAACGCCGTTTTCGATAAGCTGGCCGCACGCGGCAAGCTGACCGAGCAGGATGTGGATACCGCGCTGCGCGAGGTACGTCTGGCGTTGCTCGAGGCCGATGTCAACTTCAAGGTCGTCAAGGAGTTGGTCGGCCGCGTAAAGGAGCGGGCCATCGGCGCCGAGGTGATGAAGAGCCTTACGCCGGCGCAGATGGTCGTCAAGATCGTCCATGAGGAGTTGCTGAAGACCCTGGGCGAGCCCGCCCGCCTCGACCTCTCCGGCCCTGCGCCGCACGTGGTCATGCTGGTGGGGCTGCAAGGCTCCGGCAAGACGACGACCGCGGCCAAACTGGCGTTGACGCTCCGCAAGGGCAACCGCCGCGCCATGATGGTCGCTGCCGACACTTACCGGCCGGCCGCGGTGACTCAGCTCGAAGTGCTCGGCAAACAACTCGACATCCCGGTATACAGCGAGGGCACGAAGGTCGCGCCGCCCGAAATCGTCCGCCACGCGTTGCAACGGGCGCGTGAGGGCGCTTACGACGTGGTGATCCTGGACACGGCCGGCCGCTTGCAGATCAGCGAGCAGATGATGAACGAGCTGGTCGAGATCAAGGCGCTGGCGAAGCCGCAGGAGATCCTGCTGGTGGCCGACGCCATGACCGGCCAGGAGGCGGTGAACGTCGCCAAGGGCTTCCACGAGCGCGTGACCATCACCGGCCTCATTCTGACCAAGGTGGACGGTGATGCCCGCGGGGGTGCGGCCATCTCCATGCGCGAGGTGACCGGCGTTCCGATCAAGTACCTGGGCATCGGCGAGAAGCTGGACGCGCTGGAGCCGTTCCACCCCGACCGGTTGGCATCCCGCATCCTGGGCATGGGCGACGTGCTCAGCCTGATCGAGAAGGCGGGCGAGAACATAGACCGCGTCGAAGCGGAAGCTATGGGTCGCAAGTTGGTCAAGGGCGAGTTCAACCTGGAGGACTTTCTCAAGCAGTTGCAGCAGATCAAGAAGATGGGGCCGCTGTCGCAACTGCTGGAGATGATCCCCGGCATGGGCAAGATGACCAAAGACCTGGCCCCTGACGTCACCGATAAGCAGTTCCGCCAGATCGAGGCGATGATCAACTCGATGACGCCCGAAGAGCGCCGGGACCCGAAAACCATCAGCGGCAGCCGCAAGCGACGCATCGCGCGTGGATCGGGCACGCAGGTGATGGACATCAACGATCTGCTGAACCAGTTCCGCCAGATGCAGCGGTTGATGAAGCAGATGAGCTCCGGCGGCCGCGGGATGCGCGGCGGCCTGATGGACATGCTTCGTGGATAATCCTGTCTCTGACAAACCCGTTTCTTCGAGAATCGGGTTTGTTGAAGGCGGGTAACCAGTATTCGGGACCCTCAGTGTCCCATATCAGAAAGAGGAGTTTGCAACCATGGTTCGTATTCGTCTGAGCCGGCATGGCGCCAAGAAGCAGCCGACTTATCGTATCGTCGTGACCGATCAACACTCGGCGCGCGATGGTCGCATCATCGAGAATATCGGTCACTTCAACCCGCGCACCGAGCCGGAGGAAGTTAGCTTCGATGCGGAGCGGGCGAGCTATTGGCTAGGCGTGGGCGCTCAACCCAGCGCGGCCGTTGCGCGTCTGCTGAAGAAGGCCGGCGTTGTGGCCGCCCCGGCCTCCGCGGCCGCCTGAAGCGGCCTGACAGGGTGACATGGTGACGGGGTGACGCGGTTGAGTACGTGTCATTCTGAGCGACTCTACCCCGACCATCTCGTGACGACGAAGCGAAGAATCGCCGTCTCCGTGTCCCCGCTTCACCGCGTCCCACAAGGAGGTAGCGGGTGAACGACAGTGAGTTGATCGAATACATCGCCCGGGCGCTGGTAGATAAGCCGGAGGAGGTCTCGGTCAAGGAGACCCGCGGCGGCAGCGTCACGGTGTTGGAGCTGCACGTAGATCGCGACGACATGGGCCGGGTCATCGGCAAGGACGGCCGCGTGGCAAACGCTATCCGCACTTTGCTCCGTGTGGCCACCGGCGACCGGCGCGTGGTGCTGGAAATCGTGTAGCGAGAAGTTGGATATTCGAGATTGGATATTGGAGGCCCGTTTTCATACCGAAGACGGGCTTCTAGTATCTAATACCCAATATCTGTTGGGAGAGAAGACGTGTCTGACAAAGCGCAAGCTCAACCACCTTACCTTGCCATCGGGGCCATCGTCGGCGTCCACGGCATCCGCGGCGAGGTAAAGGTCTCGCTGATGACCGATTTCCCGGAGCGTTTCCGGCGCGGCGCGAAGGTTTACCTGGGCAGCGGCAACGAGGTCGCGCCGGTCGAGATCGAAGCCGCGCGGCCGCACAAGGACTTCATGCTGGTTAAGTTCAAGTCGGTCCCTGACCGAAATGCGGCCGAGTTGCTGCGCGAGCAAATGGTGCTCATCCCCGAAGCCGAGGCTATGCCGCTCGGCGAGCACGAGAACTACGCGCACGACCTGATCGGGTTGGCGGTGGAGACCGCCGATGGCCGGATCCTGGGGCGGCTGGTCGAAATGCTGTTCACGAAGGCCAACGACGTGTACGTGGTGCAGGGGGATGCGGGCGAGGTGCTGATACCTGCCCTGCGCGACGTGGTGCGCCAGGTGGATCTGGCGGCCGGCAAGATGGTGGTGATGCTGCCCGAAGGCTTGCTGGACTGACGGGTGTACCTGTCTATTAATTTGTTCCTAATGGGATTTGCGGCGAAGCTGTGGTATAATCTGTTTTGCAGCCGGCGACGGGCGCCGGCGCTGGCACCGGAGCGGAGCCATCATCCATCCCATCATTCGTAGAGGAGTGCACCATGAAGATCGTACCGAACGTAGGCGACATGGATCGAATCATCCGCATCGTCGGAGGCGTCATTTTGCTGCTGCTCGGCTTGCTTTTGAAGCTGCCCTTAGCTGCTGGGATCATCCTGGTTCTGCTCGGCCTGGCCCTGGTTGCGACGGGCTACCTCCGCTTCTGCCCGCTCTACAGCGTGCTAAAAATCAAGACGCTGAAGAAGTAACGTACGGTTGCGCGCCTTTGGCGTGCGTTTGGGCTTGCGAAAAGGGCGTCCCCTGTGGACGCCCTTTTCTATTGCTTGACAAAAGATGCCGCATCGGGTATGCTGGCAACCGGCGGCGCGGTCTGGTGACCGGCCTGAGCTTCTCGGCGGCACGGTCTGGCGACCGGCCAAAGCGATCCTGCCTCTACCTGCAAAGGGGCCACTGTGGATCCTCTTGCCTATTGGATCGGCTTCAACAAGGTGCGCGGCATCGGCCCGGCACGGTTGCGCGCGCTGTTGGATTTTTTTGGCTCGGTCGAACCGGCGTGGACGGCCCCGGCCGATGCGCTGGCCGAGGTAGGCCTCGACCGCCGCTCGCTCGCCAGCCTGATTCAGGCGCGCGGCGAGCTGGACCTGGCGGCCGAATTGGCAAAGGTCGAAAAGGCCGGCGTGCAGGTCATGACGTGGGATGACGCCCGCTACCCCGAGCGCCTGCGGATGATCAACGACCCGCCGCCGGTGCTCTACATCAAGGGCGAGTTGCGGCCGGCCGATGACTGGGCCGTAGCGATGGTCGGGACGCGCAAGGCCTCGGCCTACGGTCGTGAGGCGGCCCGCATCCTGGCCACCGACCTGGCCCGCGGGGGTGTAACGATCATCAGCGGGCTGGCGAAAGGCATTGACACCCAGGCGCACCGCGCCGCGATCGAAGCCGGCGGCCGGACCCTTGCCGTGCTTGGCAACGGCGTGGACATCGTCTATCCCTACGAAAACCTCAAGCTGGCGCAGGAGATTGTAGCCCACGGCGCACTGATCAGCGAGTATGCGCTCGGCGCGGCGCCCGAAGGCAGCAACTTTCCCCCACGCAACCGCATCATCAGCGGACTGAGCCGCGGGGTGATCGTGGTGGAGGCCGGCGAGCAAAGCGGCGCGCTCATCACCGCGGATTTCGCAGCCGACCAGGGCCGCGACGTCTTCGCCGTGCCGGGCAGCATCTTCCAGCGCGGCAGCGTCGGCACGAATCGGCTGATCCGCGACGGCGCGCAGCCGGTGCTCTCGGCCAACGACGTGCTCGAAGCGCTCAACATGACCACGGTGGCGCAGCACGTCGAGGCGCAGATGCTCCTGCCGACCGACCCCACCGAGGCGTTGCTCTTCGACCACATCGGCGAGGAACCGATACACGTGGACGAGGTCAGCCGCGCCGCCAACCTGCCCATCGCCGCGGTCTCCGGCGCCCTGGCGGTCATGGAACTCAAGGGGCTGGTGCGCCAGGTGGGGGGCATGAACTACGTGCGGGCGCGGGAAGCGGGGCCGGTGTACAAGGTAGACTAAAGCGCAAAACGCAAAACGAAAGGAGCTCGCTTCGAATCCGGCGCCTCGCGTTTTGCGCCTTACGTTTTACGGCAATAGCGCAAAACTCGTTTTTGTCACCCTGAGC
Source organism: Chloroflexota bacterium (assembly GCA_026389845.1). GTDB lineage: Bacteria > Chloroflexota > Anaerolineae > CG2-30-64-16 > CG2-30-64-16 > JAPLHB01. The sequence goes on along the minus strand of JAPLHB010000117.1, from coordinate 23,734 downwards.
GGGTTGGTCCCGTGAAGTGCGTTGCGGCGAGAAACCAGCGAAGGGTCTCGTTGCGGGATGAGAACCTGTCCTGAACGCAGTGAAGGATTCTTCGCTGGATGCTCGCCGTCGCGAGAGGTTAGGGGCAAACCCGCTCAGAATGACAGATGCCGCAAAGCGGATTTTGCGGTATCGCGTTTTATGTTTTGCGTTTTGCGCATCACGCTTCGGAAGATGATTGACTCTCGCAGAGCATTTCTCTGCGATGGAGGTGTTGTCCCATGTTATACGCCGTCATCATGGCCGGCGGCTCCGGCACGCGGCTGTGGCCGTTGAGCCGCAAGGGCTTGCCAAAACAGGCGCTCCGGTTGATCGGCGACCGGACGATGTTCCAGCACGCGGTGGACCGGCTGGCGCCGCTCTTCCCGCCGGAGCGCATCTTCGTCGTGACCAACGCGGCGATGGCTGAGGTGCTGCGTCCGCAGACCCTCGAGCTGCCTGCCGCCAACTTCATCCTGGAGCCGTCCCCGCGCGATTCAGCTCCCGCGGCGGGCCTGGCGGCCGTGACGCTGCTGGCGCGTGATCCCGATGCCACGATGGTCATCCTCACCGCGGATCACTACATCGTGGATACGGCGCAATTCCGCGCGGCCCTGGCCGCAGCCGACGAGGTGGCGGCCGACGGCACGATCGTCACCCTGGGCATCCGGCCGAGCTTTCCCTCCACCGGCTTCGGCTACATCCGGTTGGGCGAATCGCAGATCATCGTCAACGGCTTCCGTGTCTATCGCTCGGCCGGCTTCATCGAGAAGCCCGATCTGCCCACGGCCAGCCGTTTCCTGGAAGAAGGACGCTACACCTGGAACAGCGGCATGTTCATCTGGCGCGCCGACCGGCTGCTGGCCGAGTTCGCCAGCCAGTTGCCTGAATCGCACGCCGCGCTGATGCGCATCGGCGCGGCGGTGGGCACGCCTGACGCGAACAAGGTCCTCGCCGTCGAATGGCCTAACGTCCGCAAGATTTCGATTGACTATGGCGTCATGGAGCACGCAGCCAACGTCTCCGTCATCCCTGTGGACATCGGCTGGAGCGACATCGGGAGCTGGGCCGCGTTACTCGACGTTTTGCCGGGGGACGAGCACGGCAACGTGCTGAGCGACGACGTACTGGCCCTTGACAGCCGCGGCAGCTACGTGCGCAGCGAAAGTGGGCGACTGGTGGCGCTGGTTGGCATGCAGGATGTGGTGGTGGTGGACACCCCCGACGCGCTGCTGATCTGCCCCAGGAAGCGAGCGCAGGATGTGCGCGACGTGGTGAATCGGCTGGCGGCAGATGGGAAGCAACGGTATCTATGACGAACGACCGACGACCGACGACCGATGATTGAAGATGCTGGTTTTTCGTCCTTCGTCGTTCGTCCTTCGTCCTCCAATAACAACGGTAAACGAATGAGTGACAATCAACTAACTGCCTACTGCGTTAAATGCCGGACCACGCGCCCGCTGCAGGACGCGCAGGCCGTGTATATGGCGAACGGCCGGCCCGGCACCCGCGGCGTCTGTGCGGAGTGCGGAACCGGCTTGTTCAAGATCGGCGAGACCGAGGCGCACGCGGGCTTGCCGAAGCCCGACGCGCCTGCTACGAAGAAGGTAGACAGGGGGATGGAGAAACAAGGAAACAAGGGAACAACGAGACAAGGAGACAAGACTGACGCTTCCGAGTTCCCTTCCGTCCCGCTGACCGCAGAGGTGCAGGCGTACTGCGTCAAGTGCAAGGCGATGCGGCCCATGAAGGATGGCCGCGCGATCTTCATGGCGAACTCCCGCCCGGCCGCCGAGGGTGTCTGCGCCGAATGCGGCACGAAGCTCTTCAAGATCGGCGCGACCGCGGATCACGCGGGGCTGATGAAGCCGGTCTTGGGTGCAGGGGAGCGGGGGAGCAAGGGTGACAAGGTGACAAGGAGACAAGGTGACAAAGTGGGTGTCTCCGCGTCGAAACACTCTTCGGATGCCGCGCCGCGCACCGCCGGGCGCAATCCCCAATCCCCAATACCTAATACCCGATCCCCGTCCGGCAAACTCGTCATCGTCGAATCCCCAGCCAAGGCCCGCACCGTTGGGCGCTTTCTCGGCCGCGGGTATGATGTGCGCGCGTCGGTGGGACATGTGCGCGATCTGCTCAAATCGAGGCTGTCGGTAGATCTGGAGCACGATTTCGCCCCCACCTACCGCGTGCCCAACGAGAAGAAGGACGTCGTTAAGGCGCTCAAGGAAGCGGCGGCCGGAGCGAAGGAAATCTACCTGGCCACCGACCCCGACCGCGAGGGCGAGGCCATCGCCTGGCATCTGCTGGAAGCTGCGGAGATTCCACCGGCGCGCACGCGCCGCGTCGTCTTCCACGAGATCACCAAAGGCGCCATCGCCGAGGCGTTTGCGCACAGCCGCGATATTGACATGCAACTCGTGGACGCCCAGCAGGCGCGGCGCATCCTCGACCGGCTGGTCGGCTACCAGATCAGCCCGCTGCTGTGGGAGCGGGTGCGGAGCGGGCTGTCGGCCGGGCGCGTCCAGTCGGTGGCGCTGCGGCTGATCGTCGAGCGCGAGCGCGAGATTCTCGCGTTCGTGCCGGTCGAGTACTGGTCCATTGACGCCGAGCTGGCCCAGCAGACCACCCGCGGCCAGAAGCCGCGGCCGAGCTTTCTGGCCCGCCTGATCCGCATCCAGGGGCAGGAGGCCGATCTCAAGAACCGCGCCGACACGCAGGCCATCGTCGCTGACCTGCAGGGCGCGGCCTACACGGTCGCCAGCGTCAAGCGCGGCGAACGCAAGCGCCGGCCCAACCCGCCCTTCACCACCAGCACGATGCAGCAGGACGCATCGCAGCGGCTCGGCATGACCGCGGCGCGCGCCATGCGGGTAGCGCAAGACCTCTACGAGGGCATTGACATCGGCGAGGGCGGCGGCCCGGTCGGCCTGATCACCTACATGCGCACCGACAGCGTCAACGTGGCGCAGGAGGCCCAGGCCGAGGCGCGTGCGCTGATCACCGATCTTTATGGCCCGGAGTACCTGCCCGCGGAGCCGAACGTCTACCGGGCGCGAGCGAAAAATGCACAGGAGGCGCACGAGGCGATCCGCCCCACCTCCTGCCGCCGCGCCCCGGCTGCCCTGCGCGATAAGCTCAACCGCGACCAGCTCCGGCTCTACGAGCTGATCTGGCAACGGTTCGTCGCCAGCCAGATGGCCGCGGCGGTCTACGACACGCTGACGGTGGACGTGGAAGCGGGCCAGCCGGGCGCGGCCGAACGGCCCTACCTGCTGCGGGCCAGCGGCTCCAAAATCCGTTTTCCGGGCTTCCTGGTGGTGTACTCCGGCGGGGCCAGTGGGCCAGCGGAGGACCGACCGGCGACCGAGGACGGACGACGAACGACAAACAACGGAAGCCTGGCAGCCAAGAATGGGAACGGCGCGCAGACGCACGACGGCACCTCCAGCGAAGTGGCCGAGAGCGAGATTCTCCCCGACTTGACCCGCGGCGAACTGCTCGACCTGTTGCGGCTGCTCCCCGAACAGCACTTCACCCAGCCGCCCCCGCGCTACACCGAGGCGTCGCTGGTCAAAACGCTGGAAGAGAACGGTATCGGCCGGCCCAGCACCTATGCCGCGATCATCGCCACCCTGCTGGAGCGGGAATACGTCGCGCGGCAGGAGAAAAAGCTGGCGCCGACCGACCTGGGCTTCACCGTAAACGACTTGCTGGTGAAACACTTCGACCGCATCTTCGAGGTCGGCTTCACCGCGAGCATGGAAGAGCACCTGGACAGCATCTCGCGCGGCGAAGAAGAGATGGTGCCGGTGCTGCGCAACTTCTACGATTTCTTCGCGCCGCAGCTCAAGAGCGCCGAGGAGGGCATGGAGAAGGTCGCGCTGGCGCCGGAAAAGACCGGCGAGGCGTGCCCCGATTGTGGCGGCGACCTGCTCATCAAGAACGGCCGGTTCGGCAAATTCGTCGGCTGCGCCAACTACCCGACGTGCAAATACACCAAGCCGCTGCTCCTCAAGATCGGCGTGGCCTGTCCGAAGGACGGCGGCGACCTGGCAGAGCGGCGCACCCGCAAGGGCCGCACCTTCTTCGGCTGCGCCAACTACCCGGCGTGCGACTTCACCTCCTGGAAGCGTCCGCTGCCGCAAAAGTGCCCGAAGTGCAGCGGCATGTTGGTGATCGCGAACAAGCAATGGGCGGAGTGTACGGTGTGCCACGAGCGGGTGAAGATCGAGTTACGTTGACCAAGCACAATGGACGATGCTCTCGAACGTTACATCAAATACCTCACCGCCGAGCGCAACGCCTCGCCGCACACGATAGACAACTATCGGCGGGAGATCGCGGCGTTCATGGCGTTTGCGCGCGGCCAGGGCGTGGCGGCCTGGGCCGACGTGACGCCGCCGCTGCTGCGCGAGTGGTTGGCCGATCTGCACCGGCAGAACTACGCCAAGGCCAGCGTGGCGCGGCGCATCTCGGAGTTGCGGGCGTTCTACGTCTACCTGCACCGGCAAGCCCTGGTCCCGAGCAACCCGGTGATGCAGATTTCCGCGCCCAAGCTGCCGCAGCGGTTGCCCAGGCCGCTGACCGAAGAGGAGATCAAGAAGCTGCTGGCCGCCCCAGACGCCGCCACCCCGCAAGGCCAGCGCGACCGGGCCATGCTGGAACTGCTCTACGCGGGCGGCTTGCGGGTCAGCGAGCTGCTGGCGCTCGACGTGAGCGACGTCAACCTGGCCCTGGCCGAGGTGCGCGTGACCGGCAAGGGCGACAAGGAACGCGTGGCGCTCATCGGTCAGCCGGCGGTGGAGGCGGTGCGCACGTATTTGGCGGATGGGCGGATGAGGCTGACCGGGGAGCCGGGGCGCCGGGGAGCGGGGGGGCAGGGGAGACGCAAGACAAAAGCCTTGTTCCTGAATCGTTTCGGGGAGCGGCTCTCGATCAGCATGTTTACGCGCACGCTGGGCGATTATGCGGAGGCCGCCGGTATAGAACATCCGGTGACGCCACACATGTTCCGGCACAGCTTCGCCACCCACATGCTCGACGGCGGCGCGGATCTCCGCTCGGTGCAGGAATTGCTGGGGCACGAAAGCCCCAGCACGACGCAGATTTATACCCAGGTCAGCCAGCCGCATTTGCGGGAGACGGTGCTCAACGCGCATCCGCGGGCAGGACGAAATGACGAACGACGAATGACGAATGACGAATGACGAATGGCATGTGGCAAATCGTCAATATCCAATACCCAATACCCGATGCACAACGAGGTGACTGCATGGTCGAACGTCCCAATGGCATTATCCCGTCCCGCTTGGCGGAGGTGCGCGAGCTGCTGCGCCAGAACGAGGTGGACGCGCTGCTGGTCAGCCAGCCGGAGAACCGTGGGTATCTCAGCGGCTTCACCGGCTCCACCGGCTGGCTGCTGATTTCCGCGGAGCGGGCGCTTTTCGCCGCCGACTTCCGCTATTACGAACAGGTCGAGCTAGAGTGCCCCGACTTCGAGCTGGTGAAGCTCCCGTTCGGCGGAGGTTTCACCGACGTCCTGGCGGCGATGGTGCAGCAGACCGGCGTGCGCCGGTTGGGCTTCGAGGCCGATCACGCGACCTTTGCCAACGTGCAAGACTGGTCGAAGGCCGCGCCCGATTGCGAATGGATGGCGAGCAAAGGGCTGGTGACCGGCCTGCGTGCGGTGAAGGACGCGAGCGAGATCGCGGCCATCCGGGCGGCGGTCAAGCTGGGCGATGAGGCGCTGGCGGCCGCCCTGGCCCAGGCGCGACCTGGCATGACCGAGCTGGAGCTGGCGTGGCTCATCGAAAGCACCATGCGCACCCACGGCGCCGAGGCCGCGGCGTTCGAGATCCTCGTCTCGTGCGGGCCGAACGGTGCGCGTCCCCACGCCCGCGCTGGTGAGACGCGGCTGGTGGCCGGTGAACCGATCGTGATTGACATGGGGGCGCGGCTCGGCCACTACAATTCGGACCTCACCCGCACGGTCTGCCTGGGCCAACCGAATAACCCCGACAAGTTCTGGACCATTTACAACACTGTGTTGCGGGCGCAACTGGCGGCCGAAGCCGCGCTGCGACCGGGAATCACCGGCAAGGCAGCCGACGCCGTCGCACGCGACCTGATCGGCGAGGCGGGCTTCGGTGACTACTTCGGCCACGGGCTGGGCCACGGCGTGGGCCTGGCGGTGCACGAGGAGCCGCGCCTCTCGCGGCTCAACGAGAGTCCGCTGGCCCCTGGCAACGTCGTGACGGTCGAGCCGGGCATTTATCTCCCCGGCTGGGGTGGCGTGCGCATCGAGGACATGGCCGTGATAACCGAGAACGGCGTCGAAATCCTCACGACTGCACCGAAAGAACCGATCATTTGATTGTGGATTTGGGATTTCGGATTGCGGATTGAGTACCCCATAATCCATGGGATCTGCAACCTGCAATCCGCAATCTACAATCCGCAATCCGCAATCTACAATCCGCAATCTACAATCCGCAATCTCAAGAGGAGGATGAAGATGGCTGAGAACACCGGCAATCCGCGTGTTGGCTGGCTGCGTTATGCGATGGGCGCGGTCGTTGGCCTGCTGATCGGCCTGCTGATCGGCTGGTGGCTGTGGCCGGTCGAGTGGCGGAACGCCCTGCCATCCGACCTGCGCCCCGCCGAGCGCGAAGCCTACCTGCAAATGACGGCTGAGTCCTTTGCCCAGAACAAGGACCTGCGAACGGCGCAAGAGCGACTTGTCACCTGGCCCCAGGATCAACTGGCAAAGGAACTGGCGACGCTCCAGGGTCGGCTGGCAGGGGCTAATCTACAGGGCGCGGCCCAGGTACAGAATCTTATGGCCGCGCTCAACCTCCAGACGACCCAGCCCGCCAGTCCCACAGCCAAACCGGGGGCTGCTCCCACGGCTGCTGCGCCAACGGCAGCGCCGAGCGATCTGATGACTCAGTTGCGTCGGATTTGTACGCTGGGGCTGTGGGTGCTGCTGATCTTGGGTGGCGTGGCCGCGTTTGTTGTGCTCTACCGGCGGTGGCGTGCATCGCAGGCGGCCCAGGGCGGCCCAGCCATTGACGAGTCGCTGATCCGCGAACGTCCGATCGCGCGCACATCGCAGCCAATTGCCGAGGATGCGAGGCGCGCCCGGGCTGGCGCGCAGTGGGAGGAGCCGCAGCCGCCTTTACCGGTTATGGAATGGACCGAGCCAGCGGTCGAGAAGATCGAGCCGGAGACCGCGGAAGGCGAGTTGCCGCCGTTCCTATCCTCTGACGAAGCAGCGCGGCGGTCGCAGGCGCGGACACCTGAGTCCAAGCCGCCTCCCGTCGTTGCACCGTCCGCCCCGGCATCGCGCCCTGCCGAGCCGATTCGGCGTGGCCCGGCGTCTGGGCCCATCCCCCAGGCCGGCCAGCTTGTCAAGCTCGGCGAGTGGCGGCCGGCCTACCAGATGGGTGAGCCGGACTACTCCGAGGCGTTCGACATCAATAACGTGGACGGCTCCTACCTGGGCCAATGCGCCATGGACTTGATGGATCCGGTGGGGCGTCAGCATGACCAGGCGGCAGCGTTGCAGGTCTCGTTGTGGGACAGTAACGACCCGGACACGCGCGTCGTCGTGCTGATGAGCGAGGGCGCGTACCGCGACACCGCGATGCGCGATCAACTGGCGGGGGCCGGACAGCCGGTGATCGTGGCGAAGCCGGGCGCGGAGTTCACCCTGGAGACCTACAAGCTGCTCCTGCGCGGCACAGTGGATCAGATGACCTACGGCGATGGCGAGCCGCCCAATAGCATCTTTGCCGAGTTGGTGGTGAAGATGGCGGCGTATCGGAAAGCTTGATGCTGGAAGCTGGAAACCAGAAGCTGGCTGCTGGAAGCTGGAAACCAGAAGCTGGCTGCTGAAAGCTGGAAACCAGAAGCTGGCTGCTGAGAGCCGGAAACCAGAAGCTGGCTGCTGGAAGCTGGAAACCAGAAGCTGGCTGCTGGAAGCTGGAAACCAGAAGCTGGCTGCTGGAAGCTGGAAACCAGAAGCTGGCTGCTGGAAGCGGGAAACCAGAAGCTGGCTGCTGAAAGCCGGAGCCAGTTTCGAGCTTCCAGCTTCGAGTTTCATACCCGCGCTTCGGGATCGAACAACTTCTGGTACTCCGAAATCGCGTACCGATCGGTCATGCCGGCGATGTAGTCGCAGATGACGCGCTGGAGCGAGTCGGGGCCGCGGCGGATGCGAGCCTGGATTTCCAGGGGCAACTGCTGCGGCTCCGTCACGTACGCCTCGAAGAGGGCGGTCAACAGCCGGTACGCCTTGGTCGCCATGCGCACGACGCGCGGGTGGCGGTAGAAGTTGCTCATCAGGAACGCCTTCAGTTCCTTGTTCATCGCCAGCCGCTCCGCGGAGAAGCCGGCGATGTTGTGGCCGACCCGGCGGATGTCCTCCACACCCCGTGCGTCGAGCGCGGCCACACTCTCTGCTGTTGTCGTGATCGCGTCGGTGATCTCAACGCCGATCAGCCGGCGGATGGCGCGCGTGCGCAGCAGGTCGTCCAGCCGGCAGTCCACCCGTTCCCCCAGCGAAGCCATCACCCCCTCCCATACGGCCAGGTCGCGCACCGCCAGCGGATCGAGCAGGCCGCTGCGCAGACCGTCCTCCAGGTCCGCCGCGTTGTAGGCGATTTCGTCGGCCAGATTGGCAAGCTGGCATTCCAACGTGCCCGCTTTTTCAGGCTCATAGCCGGCCGCATCGGTCACGTCATAGTCGGTATCGTGTTTTACCAGTCCCTCGCGCACCTCGTAGGTCAAGTTCAGTCCCGGAAAATCAGGATACCGATCCTCCAGCAGGGTCACGATCCGCATTGTCTGGCGCTGGTGATCGAAGCCGCCGTGATCGGCCATCAACTCATCGAGGGTCTGCTCACCTGTGTGGCCGAAGGCCGCGTGTCCCAGGTCGTGCGCCAGGCAGATCGCCTCGCTCAGGTCCTCGTTTGCGCCGAGGGCACGCGCCAGCGTCCGGCCGATCTGCGCCACCTCGACCGAGTGGGTGAGCCGGTTGCGGTAGTGATCCCCCTCATGATAGACGAAGACCTGCGTCTTGTATTCCATCCGGCGGAACGCGGTGGTGTGGATAATCCGGTCACGATCGCGTTGATACGCGGTGCGGTAGGGATGCTCCTCGTCAGCATGGACGCGACCCCGGCTGTCACCGCCGGCCATGGCATAGGGCGCGAGGCCGGCGCGTTCGCGGGTTTCGATATCTTCGCGGGTGAGAAACATGGGGCCTCCGATTGCGGATTGTAGATTGCAGATTGCGGATGATAGATTCGGGAACGGTGCCATTTGCTATTTGCTATTTGCCATCTGCTATTTGCCATCTGCTATCTGCCATCTGCTATCTGCCATCTGCTATCTGCCATCTGCTATCTGCCATCTGCTATCTGCCATCTGCTATCTGCCATCTGCCAACCTGCTCCAATTGCTCTTCCAGCGTCGTCATGTTGCTCAAGTCCAACTCCTCGCACTCGACGGCCTGGACCCGGTGACGGATGGCTGCGATGATCCGGTCCAGGTCGCTCACGGCCAGGTCGGGCACGCGGGCGATGGCGGAGCGGACCGTGCGGCCCTCGCCGGGCGTGTGAACAGCGAACGTCACCAGCGCCAGCCGGCCGTCGGCCTTGCGTTTGGTGTAGATGCGGTGCTCCAATCGCGTCGCGCGGCCGGCCGCCGGGCAGAAAATGTAGAGTTTCCAGAGGCGCTCGCCGGGCGCGAGCTGGAGCAGGCCGAATTCATCGGATCGGCGTTCAAGTGGATTTTCTGTCACGGAATTCCTTTTCTAGCGTCCCCATGACGGTGAGCCGTCAATGATCTGGCCTTCGACCAGACGCACTTGATAGCTGCCATTGGCCCACATCACGTAAAGCTCACCGACGCCTCTCTGCCGATCTGACCAGAAAACAAGCGCGCTGCCATCGGGCGACCAAATCGGGTTCTTATCGGAGGCCGGATTGTTCGTCAACCGGGTTTGGCCGCTACCGTCCGCGTTCATCATGTAGATCTCTGGATTGCCGTCTCTGTCGGAAAAGAACGTGATGCGCCTTCCATCGGGCGACCAGACCGGTTGAAGATCATTTGCTCCGTCGAACGTGATCCGGGTCTGGTTATTCCCATCAACGTCCATGGCGAAGACCTGCCAACTACCGGTTCTGAGGGAAGAAAAGATCAGTCGCTTGCCATCCGGTGACCAGTCCGGGGTCCAGTCATCGGCTCTGTTGGTAGTCAGGCGTTGAGGTCGGCCACCGTCTGCGTTGATGGTGAAGATTTCAGCGTTACCGTCGGCGGTTGAGACGAAGGCGATGCGAGTTTCGTCGGGAGACCAACGCGCGTTCTCATCCCATGCATAGTTGAACGTGAGTTGACGCGGTGGAGTTTTCCCATCGGCGTCCATGACAAATATGTTGTGAACACCAGGATCTCGACTGCCTCTTGTCGAAGTAAAGGCGATCCTGCGTCCGTCTGGCGACCAGGCAGGCGACCAGTCATCTCCGAGATCGTTGGTGATCCTTGTCTGTCCTGTGCCGTCAGCCTTAACTGTGTAAATCTCGTAGTTGCCGTCCTGGTTGGACGAATAAGCGATTTTCCCCATTCCGCGCCCTGGCAACAGTGCCACGACGGCGGTTTGAGTGCCTTGGACTTGCAGCAATTGAGCCTGCAGATTCGCCAGGGCGGTGGCAGTAGCCGGGTTACGGGTCCAGGTGGCGGTCGGCGTCGCCGTCGCGGTCGGCCCACGCGTTGGCGACAGGGGAGTGGCCGTACCTGTGCGCACCGGGAGCGGTTGTTCAGTGACCGTTGGCGTGGGTGTCAGGGGGACCCGGGTTGGCCGTGTCGGGGAGGGAGTGGGCAGACCGATCTGCCGCACGATCTCAGCCGCACGGGTCGCCGCGGTGTCTTGGATTTCACTCCGATACTGAATGGTGGTTGCTTCAGCCTGGCGCGCCTGGATTTCGGCTGTACTGCGAGCCGTCGCTTCGGCTACGGCTGTAGCATTAGCCGCGGTCGCTTCGATGGCCCGCGCCGCGGCTCGATAATCACTGGCAGTGCGGGCTAGAGCCTCGGCCTGGGCGGTTGCCTGGGCGTTGACTGCCTGCTGCTGCTTCACGAGGGCAAAGCCCGCGGCTCCTAGCGCCGCGATGAAAACCACCCCCAACGCGATCAGAAGCCGCCGCAACTGTCGGGCTGCCCGGGCTTGTTCGTCGGCGCGGCGGCGTTGTTCTTCGGCCAGTGCGCGCGCTTGCGCCAGTTCGCGCTGCCGCGCCGCTTCGCGCTCTCGCTCGGTCGCTTCGAGTTCGGCCTGGCTGGCCTGCACGAAAGCTGTTTCCAACTCGTTGAGGTCGCCGTAGCGTAGCGCCTCTTCCAGCAACGCGCCGCGGAGCAGTGCGCTGGCATCGCGCCCGGTGCGCTCCCACTGTTCCGCCGCATCCGTCAGCCGCCGGCGCCGCCGCAGGACCTCCCGTTCGTCCTCCAGCCAGCCCACCAGCCGCGGCCAGTTGCGCACCAGCGCCTCGTGCGCCACCTCGACTTGGGCGTCGGCCGGCGTCTCCCCCGCGGTCAGCTTCACCAGCCGGGCTTCACCGATCAGGCGATTTAGCACGCGCTCGACGCGGTCCGTCGCTTCCCCGCCGCGAAATACTTCGGCCCGCCGGATGCGGTTGCTGGTTACCTCCCGGCCTTCCCCCGGCCGCACCATCCGCAGCAGGATGCGTTTGGCGGTCTCCTGCTCTTCGGGAATCAGGCTCTTGTAGAATGCCTCGGCGCTGCGCTCTAACGCCTCGCGCGGGTTGCCCACTTCTTGGTAGACCTCCCGCGTCACCCGGTTGCGCTGGCGCTCCTCCCACAGCTTGAGGAGGGTGAACTGGAGCAGCGGCAGACCGGCGCGTTCGCCCAGGATCGTCGAGATCAGGTCGTCGCTGATCCCCTCCTCAAATTTCAGCCCCACCCTGGCGGCCGGCCCCTCGATGGCCGCGCGCAGCTCGTTGATGTCCAGCGCCTCCACGTCTACACGCGCATCCCGGAAAAGCGGGAACAGATCGGGCAGTCCGGCCACGTTGTCCACGAAGTCGGTCCGCATGGTCAGGATGACCCGGTGCTGGCTCCCCGCCGCGGCCACCAGCCCCAATAACTGCCGCACGAAGGCTGTCCGCGCCTCCCCATCGGTGCATAGCGTGAATAGCTCCTCGAACTGATCCACCACCAGCACCAGGGGCGCGGCGGCCGTCTCATCCAGCAGGGAGACCAGGAGATCGGGATCGCGGCGAAAGCCTTCAGCGGCGAATAGCAACCTGGCTGCGGCCACAACGTCCAGCCCGGCCGCGGCTTCCCCGGCCGGCGGGATCGCGTGCGCCAGGCTGGTCAATGGCTGCGATCCCGGCACGATCGTCGCATAGCGCCAGCCCTCGCTGCCAGGGAGCGCGCCCCCCTTGAGCCGGGGCAGCAGGCCCGCCAGCACGACCGACGACTTGCCGCTGCCCGACGATCCGACGACGGCCAGCAAGCGGTCGCCGTCCCGCAGCCGCCCTATCATCTTGTCGAGCAACTCCTCGCGGCCGAAGAAGAACTCGCGGTCGTCCTCGCCGAACGCGGCCAGGCCGCGATAGGGACATGGCGTATCCGGCAACTCGGGCGCGAGCATGGGGTCGAAGTCGGCCAACGTGGCATCGGGGGGCTGCTCGCCAGCGCGCACCAGGGTGTTGGCCCAGAAGTCCAGCAGGCTTTGGGCGGCCAGGCGGTCGTCTTCGGCATCGAGCAGCACGCCGGTTGCCTCGCCGCGGCCGATGAAGGCCCGCACGTCGGCAAGAAGTTCTGGCGTGTCACCCGTCGCGCGGCGGCGTTGGACCAGCTCGCCGTGAGCGGCTCTCAGGGCAGGCAGCGATGGGTGGCGGGTCGGGGTCTCACCGGTGGGGGGTGGGATCGGGCTGATGTCTGTCATAAAGCCCTCAGCAACAGATTGAGCGGTTCGCCGATCTTTTGGAGTGTCTCGCAAAGGGCGAGCAGATCCTGGTCTACCTGGTTGAAACGGCGGACGGCCAGGCTGCGATACCGCTGGAAGAGTCGCCTGGCCCTGGCGGGATCGCACGCGTTCAGGGCTGTCCTCAGATCGGCGCCGGCCGTAGTGAGCGCGACGGCCCAGTCGGCGCCATTGTTCCCGCACAGCCGAGCGGTCATCGTTTCCAGATCCGGCCAGGCCAGCTCAAGCTCGGCGGTGTCCTGCCCCAGGTTGCCTTCGATCCGGGCCAACTCGTCTCCGACGGCCTGCCAGGCATCGTGCAGGTCTACCAGGCCGTGTAGATCACCATCGAGTCGGGCCAACTCGGCGCCATCGTTGCGCAACTGCTGCACGACGGCTGCCTCACCCTCCGGCAGCCCGTTCAGCACGGCTGTGATTGCCGTGGCGATGGCGGAAAGGCGCAGCGCGCCGGCCGTGGCGACGAGCTGCGCGTTAACCCGAGTCGGTTCGCGGGCCAGAATCCGATTGAGGCGCTGCACGGCCGCGTTGAGCAGCGGCAGGGCCGCGCCGTCCATCGCCGCGTGCAGGTCGTCGCGCGCCTGGCGGATTTGGCCGATCCCCCAGACATCGTCGCCGGCGCGGGGAGAGCGGCCGGTCGCCTGGAGCAGATCATCGAGGGCATTCTCCAGCTCGGGGCCGTTGATCGCCACGCTGTCCCAGGCCGATGAGTCCGCAGGCAGGCGCTTGCGATCGCACTCAATCAGCCGATGGCGGTCCTGGAGTTGTTGAAATAGATCGTGGAGGTGTTTGCAGTGCGCCAGGACTCCGATCTGCTGGCAGGCAGCCTCGAAGTCGGTGCGGAAAGCGACGACCGCCGCGCGCGCGTCAGGTTGCTCCAGCAAGGCGAGCAGCGCCAGGAAGCCCGCGCCGGCCGAGCGGTCAGCTTCATCTCCCGACGCGGCCGAGCCAGACTGCGCCGCCGGTTCCGGCGTCCCCAGGCTGCCTGCAAAACGCTCGTACTGCCGGGGGTTGGCCTCTTGCACGGCCGCGAGCAGCCGAGTCAACTCCAGCCGCCGGCCGGCATGATCCAGCAGCAGTCGGATGACCTCGCTCTTCGACATCCCCGGCGTGAACTGTTCATAGACCGCGGGGCAGTAATCCTGGGCAAGCGCCAGCAACTCGTCGCCGTTGAAGGCGTCGGTCAGCAGTTGGCGAACGGCTGGAAGGTTGTAGGCCATGTTACGCACTCCGCCATGAGTCTACAAGGAAATGACGAGGATGTCAAGGGGATAAAAACGCGGCCCGAGACGTTTTCTCAAGAGAAGCACCACGGCCTGAACGCCGTGGCTTGCGGGAGGATCGGTCGCAAGCTGCGTGCGTTCAGGCCGCAGTGTCGCCCTGCCAACAGAGCAAGCGCGGCGACGCTGTCACGGCGTTCCGGGCGTCAGCCCAAAGGTAAAGACGGCCGTGCGGTTGGAGGGGCCGGAGGCCGCGCCCGCCGCGTTGCGGCCCTGGATGACGTAGTAGGTGTTGAGGGCCGGGTCGCCCGCCGCGCCAGGATCTGTGTAATCGGTGTTGGGCGCGGTCACGGTCGCGCTGAGCGCGCCGGTGGCGCCGGGCAGGAAGTAGGGATCGGTGCTGTACCAAACGCGGTAGCCTTCGGTGTTGGCGGGGTTATGCGGCGGCCAGGTCAGGATGACGTTGGGCGCGGCCAGGCTGATCGTCACGGCCGGCGACACCGCGGGCAGGATGCCGTTGCCCACGGCCCAGTCGGAGAAGGCGGTTACGCCCTCACGGGTCACGGAGATGGCATCGAAACTCGTCCGGTCGCAGTCCCAGAAATCGCCGTTCCAGCGGCAGGCGGTGGGATCGGCCAGGCCGCTGTGGGACAGGGTCAGCGAAGCGCCGAAACCGTCCGCGTCCTCGTTGGCCGAGAAGATCCAATGGCGTCCGGTGCGCACGCCGACCGTCGCGGTGGGGCTGTCCGCGTCCACGCGATCTACCTGGACGTTGTCCAGTGTGCCGGTCGCGGTAATGACCGCTCGAACGCCGGTCAGCCCGAACGAAAGCGGGCCGGGCCCGACGATCGCCTGCGTCTTGCGGATGACGCCGGTGTTGGTCAGGGTCTTGGTGACAGTCACGTTGTCGGCCGCGACGACCTCGACCAGCGTCGCGCCGGGGTTAACCGTCAGGTTGAAGAACGTCGTAAGGGTGTTGGCCGTCACGTTCTGCGGTGCGCTGCCGGCAAAGAAGACGCTGCCGTTGTTGGCGTTGAAGGCGCCGCGGTTGGTGAAATCTCCCTTGACCGTTAGAAAGCCGCCGCTGCGGGGGGTCAGGCGGCTGCCGGGGGCAATCGCCACGTTGCCGTTGGCCGTGGCGTCAACCGTCAGCGTCAGGCCGCCGGTATTACTGATGGTCAGATGGCGCAGGGCGGTGGCAGAGGTGGGAAATTCCGGCCCGTTGTTACCTCCGGTCGTGCCGGTGTAGCTCACATCGGCCTGGCCTGCAAAGATCGGCGCCACGCTCAGGCTGCCTCGGTTGCGCACGATGCCCGCGCCGTCAGCGATGGTCAGCGGGTAACTGCTGGTCTTGAATGGGCCGTTCGCCAGGGTCAGCGTGCCGTAGACGGTCGTCGGGCCACCGAGGGTGACGCCACTGGTGTTCGTGTTGCTGATGGTCAGGTTGGTGTACGCCGGGAAGTTGGCCGGCGCGGTCTGCGCGGCGGTCCCATTGTACTCCACTGTGCTGCCCGTGACCGTGTGGGTGATAGCTGCGCCGGGGTCAAAGATATTGGCGATGCGCACCGTGCCGCCGTCGGGCAGGACCTTGCTGTAATCGTTGAAGGTCAGCTTGCCGTAGTTTCCGGGTAACGCCGGCTGACCGTCGAAAGTCCCGTAGTACCGCACGGTTCCGTTCGCCGCACTGGTCAGTACGCCGCCGCTAGAGACGCTCGCACCCTTCAGGGTCAGCGTGCGGTTGCTGCCCACGGCGAAGTTGCCGGACTGCAAGTCCAGTAAGTTGCCAACCTTCGCGTTGCCGTTGAGGGTGATGCCGTTCGGGTTATTGATCGTGAGGGTATAAAAGGTGGTGGAACTGAGCAGGCTGGCAGTGATGGTTTGGGTCGTCGGACCGTCGAGAATGGCCTGGCCGGTGCTGGTGAAGTAGCCGTTGTTGGTCAGGTTGCCCCACAGATCGAGCGTGCCGAGGTCTCCGATGGTCACGGCCCCAAGCGTGTTGACGGTGAAGTTGGCTGCAGAAGTCAGGGCCAATTCAACCGCCAGCGCGCCGGCCGTGTCCACGGTGATGGTCCCGCTGAACGTGCCGAGCGCCGTGGCGATGCTGCCCGTGCCGATCTCCAGCGGCACGGCGAAGATCGCACCCGAGAAGTCCCCCTGATTGACGAGCACGACGCCCAGCGTGCGGACGACCGACCCCGTTGTGCCGGTGATCAGGCCGCCGTTGAGCAGGGTGCCGAGCAGCCCGCCGTTGAACGTGAGCGCGTGGCCGTTGAGGTCGAGCGTTGGCTGGGGTGGGCAGGGCTGTACCAGGCACAGCAATTGCAGGGCAGTGACGTTCAGAGTCACGTCGTTGTCAAGCCGGACGTAGGGTTTATTGACCTGGCCGATTGCCAGGTAGCTGCCGGTCCATGCGCCGCTCCCGGCGAGCGTCTGCGAGCCGTCGGCGTCGAGGATGGTGTTGACCGTCACTGTACCGTTGTTCGTGAAGGTCGGCCCGTAGAAGTAGAGCAAGGAGGTGGAGAGGGTCATGCCCTCGCTCGCGGTCAGCGTACCGCTGATGCCCACGGTAGCGTTTCCGTAAACCTGGAGGAGGCCGTTGTTCTTGACGGCCAGGGCGCTGGCTGGATCCACGGCCAGGTTGCCGTTGACCCTGGCGCCGACGATGCCCAGGGTGACGGTGCTGGCGTCGCTTACCATCAGGTCGCGAATGACACCGGGCAGCAATGACAACTCTGGCCCGCTGGTCACGCTGATCGCGCCGGCATAGACCAGGTCCACCTGGCCGGCAAAGTCGGCCGCCGCGGCCAACTCGCCTCCGCTGCGGACGATGGTCGCGCCATCACCGAGTGTCAGTGCGCCGCCGCTGTTGTCGAACGTGCCAGCCGCCAGGGTCAGCGTGACCGGGACGGTGACCGCGTCGGTCAACGTCACGCCGGCCGCGTTGTCAACGGTCAGGCTGGCGTAGTTCACGTTGGCACTCGCAACCGCCTGCACCGCAGTTCCGCCGTAGCTGATCGTGCTCCCCAGGGTCACAAGATCATCGGCGCTGCCTTCAACGACCAGGGGCGCGCCATCGCCCAAGAGCTTGAGCGTCTGCCCCGTGATGTCTAGCTTTCCGCCGGTTTGAACGGTCACGCCCAGGACGTCCGCGTCGGCATCCAGCGTGACCGCGTGGCCGCCGAGGATCGTGGCGGTGTCCGTTGCGCCCGGGACGCCGTCGTTGCAGGCACCCCAGGTTGCGAAGTCGCTCCATGGCCCGCTCGTTCGGGAGATACAGTCGGAAGCGAGAGCCGAGGGCGTGGGGGCTAACAGACACAACACGGCCAACGCAGCCAGACTGGCGAGCAGAAATCGAGGTCTACGATACATTTTCTCCTCCCGCGGGTGTTGTCAAAGCCGAGCCTGGTGTTTGAGCGGGCCTGACTCGGCGACGCACACATCGTAGCATTTCTTTGCAGGCGCGTCAATGGGTATAAAATACCTGTGGACAGCAGGCAGTAGACTCCTGGGAGGTCTTTGACACGACTGGGAGGCTGTGCTATACTCCCAGCCGTCAAGAGGCAAATGGCTATGACGGAGCCAAGTACGGCATTTCAGACCCTTCAGAGAGCCGCCGGATGGTGCGAGGCGGCGGGTCGGATGCCCGAAATCCCCTCCCGAGCCGCGGCCCGGAACCCTTTTCTCAAGAGGCTGGCCGGGCTCCCATGCCCGGCGGCGTGGGAGCCGCCTCTGCTGGGAAAGGCAGTATGGGCCGCCGACCGGCCCCCGTTAGCGGGCCAGGGGTCAATGACCCCACAAGGCCGTGATCGCGAGGTCCCGGCGAACCAGGGTGGCACCACGAGCGCCCCTCGTCCCCTGGCCTGTCACGCGCGACAGGCCGCGGATGGGGGGTGTTTTCATTGGACGAACGGCCGGCGACGACGGACGAAAAGTGCTCGTCATTCGTCATTCGTCATTCGTCATTCGTCATTCGTCATTCGTCGTTCGTCAAAGGGGGACAATATGCTAGACATTCGTTTCATGCGCGAGAACCGCGAGCAGGTGCTTGCGGCAATGAAGGCACTGGCTGCGACCGATGCGCCGGTGGCCCAGGCGTTGGAGTTGGACGAGCAGCGGCGGGCGATCCTTACGCGCGTCGAGGCCTTGCGCGCCGAGCGCAACACCGGCTCGAAGCAGATCGGCCAGCTCATGCGCGAGGGGAAGCGGGCCGAGGGCCAGGCCATGCAGGCGCGTCTGGGGCAGATCGGCGACGAGATCAAGGGGCTGGATGAGGAGTTGGCGCAGGTGGAGGCGGCGTTCGGCAACGTCATGCTCCGTATCCCCAACCTGCCGCATCCTAGCGTGCCGGTGGGCAAAGACGAGAGCGAAAACGTGCTGGTGCGGACCGAGGGCCGGCTGCCGGAGTTTGACTTCGAGCCGCTGCCGCATTGGGATTTGGGCACGGCGCTGGACATCATTGACTTCGACCGCGGGGTCAAGTTGAGCGGCAGCCGCTTCTACGTGCTCAAGGGCGCGGGCGCGCGTCTGCAGCGGGCGCTGATCGCCTGGATGCTCGACCTGCACACGGGGAAGCACGGCTACACTGAGGTCGCGCCGCCCTACATGGTTAAGGCCGAGGTGCTGGTGGGCACGGGCAATCTGCCTAAGTTCGGCGACAATCTGTATCACGACGCGGAAGAGGACTTCTGGTGGATTCCCACGGCCGAGGTGCCGGTGACGAACCTCTACCGAGACGAAATCCTCGACGGCGCCAGGCTGCCGATCTATCACGTGGCTTACACCCCTTGCTTCCGGCGGGAGAAGATGAGCGCGGGGCGAGACGTGCGCGGCATCAAGCGCGGCCACCAGTTCGACAAGGTAGAGATGGTCAAGTTCGTCCGGCCCGAAACCTCGATGGACGAGCTAATGACTCTGATTGACAATGCCGAGGACGTCTGCCGCGGGCTGGGTATCCCCTACCGCGTCATCCAGATGTGCACGGCCGACCTGAGCTTCTCGGCCATGGTGAAATACGACCTTGAGATGTGGGCGCCGGGGTGCCAGGAGTGGTTGGAGGTCAGCTCGCTCAGCAATTTCGGCGATTTCCAGGCGCGGCGCGCGAACATCCGCTTCCGGCCGGAGCCGGGCGCCAAGCCGGAATACGTTCACACCCTCAACGGCTCGGGCCTGGCCCTGCCGCGGGTGATGATCGCGGTGATCGAGACCTATCAGCAGGCCGACGGCTCGATCATCGTGCCGGAGGTGCTGAGGCCGTATATGGGGGGACTGGAGTGGATTGGGTGACGCGGAGAAGGGAGACGCGAAGACGCGGGGACACGGGAGGTCTCCGCGTCTCTGTACCGCGAGCATCCGCTTTTGACATCTGCTTCCCATCGTGCTATACTTGTCTATAGTCGTGAGGTGAGAGGCGTCGCGGAGGGATGGCCGAGAGGCTTATGGCGACGGTCTTGAAAACCGTTGTGGCGCAAGTCACCGTGGGTTCGAATCCCTCTCCCTCCGCCAACAAGTGAATAGTGTAATCTTGGGGAGGTCGCATAGTCCGGTTGAGTGCGCCCGCCTGCTAAGTGGGTAAGGGAGACATTGACTTCCTTCGCGGGTTCAAATCCCGCCCTCCCCGCCTTGATCCGCAATCTGGTCAATACGTCCCAGTAGCTCAGTGGATTAGAGCGCTTCCCTGCGGAGGAAGAGGCCGAGCGTTCGAATCGCTCCTGGGATATGATGCAACAAAGCCCCTCGTGTTGGCACGGGGGGTTTTGCGTTAAAGTTGCTGCGTGCTGCGTGCTACGTGCTGCGTGCTGCGTGCTGCGTGATCTTGGCGCTTCTCACGGATCACGCATCACGCATCACGATCAACGCCTTCTCCATCCTCTCCAAGGCTGTTTCCAGCGTCGCCCGCGGGCAACCGAAGTTGAGCCTGACGAACCCCTCGCCTCCGCGGCCGAACCAATCACCGTCGTTCATCGCCACGCGGGCCTGTTTCAAGAAGAATTGGGCCGGGGTATCGGGCAAGTCCGCCTGCCGACAGTCGAGCCACGCCAGGTAGGTGCCTTCCATCGGACTCATCGTGATGCCGGGCAGTCGCTGGGCCACGAAGCCCGCGACGATGTCGCGGTTGCCTTCCAGGTAGCGCAGGCAATCCGCCAGCCACGGCCCGCCGTCGCGATAGGCCGCCAGGGCTGCGGTGAAGGCCAGGAGGTCTACATGAGGTACGAGGTCCTTGCTTGCAGACTGATATCGTTTGCGCAGATCGGGATTCGGGATGACCGCGAACGAACAGCCCAGGCCGGCAATGTTGTACGTCTTGCTCGGCGCCATCACCGTGATCGTGCGGGACTCGATTTCGGGAGCGAGCGCGGCGATCGGAGTGTGGCGGTAGCCGGAAAAGACCAGGTCGCAGTGGATTTCATCGGAGATGATGGTCAGGTCGCGCTTGAGGCACAGATCGGCCATCGCCGCAAGCTCCGTTTGCTCGAACACGCGGCCGACCGGGTTATGTGGGCTGCACAGGACAAACGCGCGGGTGCGGTCGGTGATCGTGGCAGCCATCCGGTCGAGGTCCACAGTGTAGCGACCGTTCGGCCCGCAGGTCAGTTCCATCTCGTCGCGCGTCATGCCGAAGTTGCGCGGCACATCCAGGATCGGGCCGTAGACCGGCGTCTGCACCAGGATGCCATCGCCGGGGGCTGCTATCGCTCGACATGCGGCGTTGAAGCCCACCACAACTCCCGGCACGAAGACGATGGCTTCGGGTACTACGATCCAGTCGTAGAGATCACGCAACCGCGTCACCAGCAGTTCACGCAGCTCTTTTGGCTCCACGCCATAGCCGAAGACGCCGTGGGCCACGCGCTCCGTCAGGGCGCGAACTACCGGCTCTGGCGAAACGAAGTCCATATCCGCCACCCACAGGGGCAGCACGTCATCGTCGAAGACGCGCCACTTGACGCTGTCCGAGTGGCGGCGATCAATGCTTTGGTCGAAGTTGTAGGCCATGATGTTGTTCGTTCACTCCGGTAAACTGGTAGATTGGTACGCTGGTAGACTGGCAGGTCGGTAGATTGGTGGATAGCGCGTGACGAGCGGTTACTCAGCGCCCCCCAGTTCGCCCACCAGGGCAGCTAAACGCGCCGCCCAGCCTGACGGATCGGTCTCCAACTCGGCGCGCGTGACGTGGAGCGGCCTCCACTGCCCGGCTGCCAGTAGGTAATCGGGCGCGGGCGATTCGCGCAGCTCGTCCTCGCCGCGCGGCTCGTCCTCTACAATCAACGCCACCCGGCCATCACGGCAGAGCAGGGCAAAGTCGGCGACGTACTGGGGCAGATCCTCCCGCAGCGGGTACTGGCGCTCGGCCTCGACGTCGGCCTGCTTGAGCGCGGCCCACAGCCGTTCCTGCGCGCTGCTCTTGACCCACAGGTCGTTGATCTCCTCCGCTTCGAGCAGCCGGTCGAGCGTGGTCGCGATGAAAGTGATGCGCCGCAGCCGCCGGCTGGGGACCGGCCGGGGCAGCGGCTCCAGCGCGCCGAGCGTGACCTTGTAGTAGCGCTGGTCGGCGCGGGGGTGATCCGGCTCGTCGGGGAGCAGCTCGCGGCGGGCCGCGATGCGGTAGCCGCGCACCGGCGCGAACCAGCGCACGGCCCACCGTTCCTCCGGCGGGAATGCGGCGGTCTGGTAGAACGCCAGCCATTCGGCCGCCACCCGTCGCGGCGCACGATCGAGCGGAATGCGATACCACCCCTGCTCACGCGCTCGCGCCAAGTCAGCCGGGTCGTTGACGACAACGACGAGGACGGGGGAGTCGGTGGTTGGATGGCTGGCTGATTGGGTGGTTGGGTGGTTGGTTGACGACGCAATCATCCGTTTATCCGTTTCTATCCGTTGCCTTTAGTTCCGGCGCCAGTTTCGCCGCCAGATCGGGCGCATACCGCGCCAGGTCGCGGCGCAACTGGATCAACGCCAGGTCCTTCGCCCGTACCTCGATCATCACGTCGAATTCCCGCAGCCCCTCGGCCATCCGTAGGAAGTCAATGAAATCGAACGGGTTGACGTAATCCGCGTGGTACATCCAGCGCGTCTGGCGCACCTGGCCTTCGGCCTCACCCGGCTCCTTTTCCACCAGCCATTCGGTGCGCGGACTGCTGAAGTGGATCTTGGGGCGCACGTCGGCGGGCCAGGTCGCCAGGCACGCGGCCAACGCCTCGCGCATCGGCCGGCCGTCGGGGTTGTTCAAGCGGTGGTGCAGAGTGTCGAAGACCAGGCGGACGCCGGTGCGTTCGTGGATCCAGAGCGTATCGGCCACGCCGAAGCGGACGTCGTCGTTTTCGAGCCCCAGCCGGCGGCGGGCCGGCTCGGGTATCTGCTCGAACGCCTGAACAAACCGAGCGCGCGCGGTCTCGCGATCGCCGTAGACGCCGCCCAGATGGATGACGACGATAGCTTCCGGTCCCAGGCCCATGCCGTCGAGTAGGGCGCCCTGCATCACCAGATCGGCGATGCTGCGGCCGACCAGATCGGGGTCGGGCGAGTTGAGGACGATGTGCTGGGCGGGGTGAAACGAGAGCCGCAGATCGGCCGCCCGCGCCAGCCGGCCCACCTCGGCCAGTTCAGCCGCACACTCGGCCACCTGGGCGTGGAACTGCGGCATGTCGGGGTGCGTGGCGTAGGGGGCCAGCTCCGACGAGACGCGGTACATGCCGATCTGCGCCTCGACCAGGTAAGCAAACACGTCGCGCAGATAAGCCAGGCTGACGCTGAGGTGGGGGCTGTTCTGCCACCGGCGACTGTCGTGGCTCTTCAGCTCGGGCCGGGCAAGCGGTTTGACGACGAATCCGAGACGCATGGCAAGGCTCTTTACGCTGGGTTGACAGTTGGTGTATAATCCGAGCAGAAGTATAGCACAGGTCGGGTGTAGCTATCGCATCAGGGAGCGCGGAAATGGAAGTCTACGAGCTTTTGAGAAGCCGGCGCAATGATATCTTGTACGTGGCGACCCATCATGGCGCTCGAAACGTGCGCGTCTTCGGATCGGTGGCCCGAGGTGAAGCGGATGCCCAAAGCGATGTGGATTTCCTGGTTGACATGGAATCCGGTCGCAGTCTGCTCGATCGCGCCGCGCTGTTGCTCGATCTTCAGCAACTCCTGGGCTGCAAGGTAGATGTCGTGACGACGCGAAGCCTGCGAGAACGCATTCGTGATCGCGTTTTGCGAGAGGCGGTGGCATTATGAGAGAGAGAATGATGTGAAGGCAGGTTTCGTCCTCTTGGCTTGGTTGCTGACCTTTATCCCGCGGCTCCAAGCCGATGATCTATTCCCCGGCTACTGGGAGCAGACCCCCTTGCCCCAAACCGGCCTGGCGACCTTCTACGCGCCCGGCATGATGGAGTACGTCGAGACCTATCGCCGCGACCGGGGCCAATTGCCGGAGTGCCCGGAGTGCGTGGGGACGGTGGCGCTGTTGCGCGCGGGGGACATCGGCCGCAAGGTGTGGCTG
>JAPLHB010000105.1 GCA_026389845.1 Chloroflexota bacterium | reverse complement strand
ACGGCGCGGATGCGGTCGCTTCCTGCACGGCGGCCGCGACGAAGGGCGCGGCCCCCGCGGTCACGCCCGCCCCGGCCCAACCCGCGATCAACCCGCAGCACGTCTTCCTGATGACCGCGATCCTGGGCGATCAGGAGGCGCGGCGACCGATGTTCGGCGCGAGCGCGGCGCTGCTCAGCCTGCCCGACCGGCCCTCCGCGGCCAAAACGGGGACGAGCAACGACTATCGCGACGCCTGGACGCTCGGCTACACGCCCGATCTGGCCGTGGGGGTGTGGCTGGGCAACGCGGACAACAAGCCGATGCAGAAGGTGGCCGGCAGCCTGGGTGCGGCGCCCGTGTGGCAGAACACGATGGCGCGCGCGCTGCAAGGGAAGCCCGTGCAGTCGTTCGTCGAGCCGCCCGGCATCCAGCGCATCCGCGTCTGCGCCGACACCGGCACGTTGCCGAGCGAGGCGTGCCAGAACACCCGCGAGGAGCTGTTCGCTGCCAACCAGGGGCCGCTGCCCGCTCAATTCGACCTGCACCAACGCGTCCGCGTGGACAAGGTGACGGGCAAGCTGGCGACCGAATTCACCCCCGCGGACCGGATCGAGACGCGCGACGCGATGATCTTCCCGTCGAAGTATCGCGCCTGGGCCGAAGCGCACGGCATCCCGCAATTCGCCGCCGATCAGCCCGCCTACGCCTTCCCGCCGGAGCTGACGCTCTACAGCCCGCTCAACGACGGCACAGTGACGGGCGTGGTGGAGATCGGCGGACGCATCCACCTGCCGCCGCCGCTCGTCTGGCGCGTCGAGTACGGCGTCGGCCGCGGCCCCATCGGCTGGGGGGTGATCTCCGGGCCGGCGCAGGGTGACGTTGACGGCATCATCGCCGGCTGGGACACGGCGAAACCGGTGGCGAAGCACAACGTGGACGACTTTTCGCTGCGGCTGGCGGCCTACGACCCCGCCAACATGGATTATCCCGCGGCGGTTTCCAACGTGGCCTACGTCCGGGTAATCGTCCCGACGGCCACGCCGACCAGCACGCCCACGCCATCTCGGACCCCGACCAGCACGCCGACGGCCACGCTGACCCCGACCCTGGCGGCGACCGCGACGGCCACGCCGGCGGCGACCGCCTCGCCCTCCCCCGCGCCGACGCTCGCCGCGACCCCGACCGCGGCCCCCACGGCCGCGCCGCTTTCGCCCACCTCGACCTCAACCTCAGCCTCGCCCTCGACCGCCACGCCGACCACTCCGCCCCCTGCAACCGCGCCACCCACGGCCGCACTCGCTCTGCGCGCGATCATCACCGAGCCGGCCGACCGCGCGACCGTCTCCGGCCCGGTCAAAATCATGGGCACGGCCGACGGCCCGACGTTCAGCAGCTATGTGTTGGAGTTCGTGCCGGGCGAACAAGAAGTGGCAGTGGGCTGGTTGCCGGTCGAGCTACCCAAGACTGCGCCGGTCACGGCCGGCCAACTGGGCCTCTGGCACACGGAGACGCTGAAAAGGGGGACCTATACACTGCGACTGCAAGTCACGGGGACAAATGGAATGCGGGCAGTTGCGGTAGTGCGAGTGGTGGTGGGGCCGTAGGGGATATTACCGCGCGTCAAACCCGAACAGATGCACCCGCTCCCCGCCCCAGGATGCGCGCGGGATAAAGCGCAGGCCAGCGGTCTCGACCTCAAGCGGAATCCTGACCAACCGCTGGTGGTTCTCTTCCACGCGTCGCGCCACTTGCCACTGGCCGGCGCTATCCAGAATTTCCAGGGCAAAGGCGCGCGTCATCATCTCGGGAATCTTGACGTCGTAGCCCTCGAGCGGGTAGCTGCACGGCATACGTTTCAGGTCGTGCAGGTTGCTATCGAACACTAGCCGAGCCGTGGTGAGCTTCATCGGCGAGCCGAACCAGTAGGTGACCGATTCGCCGGGCGGCGCCCACCAGCCGTTATCCTCGTTGCCCAGCGCCCGGTCAATCCCGTTGCGCAGCGGCTCGGGATCGCCGGCCGAAGCGAAAAGCTGCGCCTCCTGGCAAATCTCCGGGATGGGCCGCCTGCGACCGGGCAGCCATGAATCGTCATCCATCAGCCGCTCCTGAAGCTCGGCCAGGTGATTCTGGTACACCCCCCGCGGGGAGACGCTATGCGCGGCAGCCACGGCCGCGGCCGTGCCCGCGGCCTGCCCCAACAGCGCACAGGTCCCCATGACGCGCGTTGAGCTAAGCGCCATGTGCGTGGTCGAGATGTTGCGGCCGGCGAAGAAGAGGTTGCCGATGTTGCGCGAATACAGCGAGCGATACGGGATGCCGTAGGGCGAGGGCGCCTTGTGGAAGATGGTCGGCTGGCCGGGATAGTGGATCGCATCGGGGTGATGGTCGTCCATGGGCCAGCCGCCGTAGGCGACGATGTCGTCGAACAGGTCCCCGGCCAGGATGTCGTTCTGCGTCAGGATGTGGTCGCCGACGTAGCGGACGTTCTCGCGCTTGCCGGGCAGCGCGCCGATCCACTCCAGCTCCCAGCGGTGGCCGCGGCCGTCCGGGTGGTTCTTGATGTAGGCCCAGATGCCGTAGGCGATCTTGAGCAGCTCATCGCGATTGGCCTCAGTGTCGGCGATGGTATCGCCCACGCCGCCAACCTCCAGCCACCAGAAGTTGTGGCCTTCGGGCTGCAGGGGCCGGTTGGGCAGGTTGCTCTCGTCGTAACGGATGGCCCAGGCCGGCGGAACGAACGGCCGGTGCTTCCCTTCGGTGATCTCGCGCAGTTGCATCAGGATCGAGTTGCCCATCGTCTTGCGGTCGGCGACCGCGGGCGCGTGCGACTCGTTGAACTCGTGGCGACTTTCGCGGCCCCAGCGATACTCCGCACCCGAGATGCACAGCGCCGAGTCCCCAGAGCAGTCGGCAAAGTAACTAGCCCTGACGATGTGCCAGGTCTGCGTGTTGAGCTGCCAGCCGCGGATGCTGGCGATGCGGTCGCCATCCATCGTCACGTCGTTGCAGGTGCAACTCAACAGCATCGTCAGGCCGGGCTGGAAGCGGGCTTTCTCGTAGAGCACGGTATCCCAGATCGGGTAATTAAGACCGGGATTGCGATAGGTGTTGTCGAGCATGATCTCTTCGAGGATGCCGGCCTCTTTGTTGTCCGGCCCGCGCGCGCCACAGATCCACATGCGGACCTCCGACGACGCGTTGCCGCCCAGGATGGCACGATCCTGTACGAGGATTACCTGACTGCCGTTGCGCGCGGCCGCCACCGCCGTGCATAACCCCGCGATCCCCCCGCCGACTACACACAGGTCGGCCTCATGCTCAATGATATCGAAGCGAGTCTTGGTCGCCATGTTATCTCTTATCGCATAGCGCGGCCACCGGTCGCAACCAACGATTGCATCCGCGAAGTCACGCGAAGAAAGACGAAGAAAGACATCTTAGCGTCGCTTCGCGTGTCTTCGCGGATAAACATTCTCGCGGACCACGCGAACGTTGCCAGGTAATACTATAGATGCGTCAGGGTTTGTACGCCAGGA
Organism: Chloroflexota bacterium; assembly: GCA_026389845.1. Taxonomy (GTDB): domain Bacteria; phylum Chloroflexota; class Anaerolineae; order CG2-30-64-16; family CG2-30-64-16; genus JAPLHB01. The sequence goes on along the minus strand of JAPLHB010000105.1, from coordinate 156,998 downwards.
ACTCCGGCATGATCTCTTCAGTCTTCTTGCGCAGTTCCGCCATCTCGGCGTCATTCAGCGAGTTGTAGGGCTTGCGCAGGCGACGCGTGCCGGGCAGCCAGCCGCCCATCTCGACGAACGGTTTGTCGAGCGCCGGATCGAGGTAGCCCTTCTGGATGAGCGGTCGGATGGCTTCGGCGTGCCAGCGGTGCATACGTTTCATAATCTCGATGGCCTCGGCATAGCAGCCGTCAACACACATCTGGTAGTATGCCTTGAAGAAGGTCGGATTCATCATGGTCCAGGACGTGTACATGCCCTTGCAGCCAAGCTGGTGCGCCAGGGGAAAATAGCTTTCGCCTACGAAGTGATTGATCTCTGGCGACCGGCTCATCAGCTCGATGAAGTTGTTGAACGGCATGGCCGCCTTCGTGCCGATCATGGTGGGTACCTGCGGCATCACGCGCAAATAGTCGTCGGCGACGTAGAGTTTCTTGGTGCGTGCGATGTTGTAGTGGATAATGGCGATGTCTGGGACTGCCTGGTAGCAGTCAATCAGGAATTGATCGTAGTCCACCTCGCGCATCTCCATCCAGCCGGGGAAGCAGATCTGTACAGCATCGGCGCCCTTGTCGCGAGCATAGCGCATGCGCTTGATCGTATCGCGCGTGTTGAACCAGTTGGCGCCGACCTGCACCGGGATCTTACCTGCGGTCTCGGCCAGAAACGCATCCTGGACCTGCTTCCACTCTTCCCAATCCAGCGCATAGAACTCGCCGGTCGTGCCGGTGGTGTAAAGGCCATTGACGCCCACACTCATCAGCATGGCGACTTCGTCGCGAAAGGTCTTCTCGTCGAAGTCGCCATTCTCGTCCCACTCAGTGGGCACCGATACCCACAACCCCACCAGTTGCTCTTTGATCAACATAACGTGGTTCCTCCCGAGTGAATTGGATATACGTCTTCAGCCATTTTGGCTCACGCAAAGACGCGAAGGCAAAGCCGGAACTCTTTGCGTTCTTGGCGACCGTGCGTGAGATGCGTGATCTATTGAGGAACGAGAATTGCCCCTTGCTTCAACAGATTCGCCCGCAGGGCCGCGACCTGGATCTCACGCGTCGTCAGATGATCGCGCGCCGCGAGCGCAGCCGCAGTTCCGGCCGCCTGGCCCATCGCCATGCACGCAGGCATGATTCGCAGGACGCCGAGCGCGTCCCATTCGGACGACACGTTGCGCCCCGCGACGATCAGATTGTCAACCCCTTGCGGCAGCAGGCTGCGATACGGGATCTCGGTGAATTGCAACGCCATCGTCTGTCCTTCCATCCGCTGATGCGAGGGGCGTTTCGGATCAGCCATATCCCACTGGTAGCCGCTCAGTGCGATGGTGTCTTCGTAGCGTTTGCCGGTCTTGATGTCTGCAACGGTCACACAGTAGTCACCGACGATGCGATGCGTATCTCGCACGCCAATGCGCGACGAGGTCTGCGTGAGCCGGGCGTCTGCAAAACCAGGGGCGTAGCGACGCAGGGTGTTCATCAGCACGGCGCCCTGTTGGCGTCCTTCGATGCTGGCCTGCGTCAGGTCGTCCGCGTCGGCGTCGTTCCAACCGGTCTGACGCAGCGTGTTGACAAAGGAACGATCGTCAGAATCCAGTTACACTCATTGAAAGGCATAACCGATTTCCTCGCGAATGCTGGCCTTAAAGGTGGCAAAGCCTGCCTGCATGAACCCCAGGTCGCCGCCGCAGCCCACGACATTCGCGCCGGCATCCAGCCAGCGTTTGACCTGTTTCACGTCGGCGCTTTCGGCTACAGCCACAGCACGGTTCGCCTGCCGGCAGCGCCTGATGATGTCGCACATGACCTGCACGACCTCTGGATGCCTGACATCGCCCAGGTGCCCCATCGTTGCTGACAAATCGGCAGGCCCGATGAAGCAACAGTCTACTCCTGCCACGGCCAAGATCTCATCGAGGTTGCGGTAGGCGGTCAGGGACTCGATCTGCACCATGACGATGACTGAGTCGTTGGCTTCCGCTAGATAGGTCGCCGTGTCTCGCGAATAATTGCCGGCGCGTCGGGGTGCAACCCCTCGCGTTCCCTCCGGCGCATATCGGCACGCGGCAACGGCAGCTCGGGCTGCTGCAGCGTCATCAACCAGCGGCACAAGCACCCCGCCAGCGCCCAGGTCAAGCGCCGTCTTAAGCAGGTAGATGTCATTGGCGCCCACGCGCACGATGGGTACGCAGTCCGTCCCTCGAAAAGCCATCAGAACACTGCGCAGGGCAGGCGGACCGAACGGGGAGTGCTCCGTGTCAATGATCAGTCCGTCATAACCCCACTCGACCTCGACCTCTGCGATGGCGGGATCAGCAGTGGTGATCCAGCCCAAGAGCGATGGTTGCTGCGTTGCGCTCCACTTGCGACGCAAGGCCGCGGCCTGGCGCAATGTGTGAATCAGTGTGCTGTCCATGCGGCTACTCTCCGTGTTGGTTTGATGTGGATGACTCTGGCTTCATGGGCATGAAGGATCTGGTTTCGCCCGCTGCACGCCCCTCAGTGTCAGTTCTCTGGAGCGATGGCAACTGACGAAGTGCCCCGGCGCGATCTCTTCTTGCTGTGGTGTGATGATGCGGCAAACGTCGGCCGCATAGCGGCAACGGGGGTGGAAATAGCAGCCGCTTGGCGGGTTGGCGGGATCAGCCACCTCGCCCTCCAGCAGCATGCGAGCGCCTTTCAGGCGAGGGTCGGGCTTGGGCACGGCAGCCAGCAGCGCCTCGGTGTACGGGTGCCTGGGCGCGGAGAAGAGCATGGGCGTCGGCGCAGTCTCGACGATGCGCCCCACGTACATGACGGCCACGCGCTCGCTGATGTGCTTGACTACGCTCAAGTCGTGGGCGACAAAGAGGAGCGTGAGACCGAGCTGGGCTTGCAGGTCGAGCAGCAGATTGAGGATCTGCGCTTGCACCGACACATCGAGCGCCGAGACCGGTTCGTCGGCGATCACCAAGCTGGGATTGAGCGCCAGGGCGCGGGCAATGCCAATGCGCTGGCGCTCGCCGCCGCTGAACGCATGCGGGAAGCGGCGCATGTACTCGGGGCGCAAGCCGACCAGCTTGAGCAGCTCGGCCACGCGATCCATGCGCACCTGCCTGTCCTTGACTCCATTGACGAACATTGGCTCGCTGACGATTTCGAATAACGTCATGCGCGGGTTGAGCGAGGAATACGGGTCCTGGAAGATCATCTGCATCTGCCGGCGCCACGGTCGCAGGCTTCTCTTGGGCAGCGGGGCGATATCCACCACGCCTTCGGAGCCATGCAGAAGGATCTGGCCTGACGTCGGCTTGAGGGCGCGTACGATGCAGCGCGCCGTCGTCGTCTTGCCGCAGCCGCTTTCGCCCACCAGCGACAGCGTCTCGCCCTTGTGGACATAGATAGTCACGTCGTCCACGGCGCGCACATGGCCGACGACGCGGCGCAAAAACCCCTTTTGGATCGGGAAGAACTTGCGCAGGTTCTTGACGTCGAGCAGAATCTCGTTGCTGTGGTCCTTCACGTTTCACTTACCCCATCGGTGGTAAGGGCGGGTTTCTCCGCGTCAACGGGGGGCTTGTCGCTACCACGCGGCTGCCATAGCCAGGCAGGCCTATACTAACCACGGAAAACTCGCCCCAACGCGAACTAACCTTGAATACACCCAAATCATTGCGGTTTGTGGTACAGGAAGCAACTGGCCTCCTGATTCTCTGCCACCGGCGCCAAGACCGGCACCTCAGTGTCGCACAGGCCTGGCATGGTGTGCGAGCAACGCGGGTGGAACGGGCAACCCTTCGGCCGTTTGTAGGGATGCGGGATGCTGCCGCTGATGGTGGGCAGCTTCACGCGCGGCTCCGACTCGATGCTGGGAATCGAGCACAGGAGCGCCTGTGTGTACGGATGTTTGGCGCTGTGGAAGATCTGGTCGACCGATCCCTTTTCGACGACGCGGCCCAGGTACATGACCACCACATGATCGCACATCTCGGCGACGACGCCAAGGTTGTGGGTGATGAGCATGATGGCCATGCCGCGCTCCCTCTGCAGCCGTTCAAGCAGCGCCAGAATCTGCGCCTGGGTCGTCACGTCCAAGGCAGTGGTCGGCTCATCGGCGATGAGGATGCTGGGATCGCACGAGAGGGCCATGGCGATCATGGCGCGCTGGCGCAGGCCGCCGCTGAGTTGGAACGAGTATTCATCCACCCGCCGATCGGGCTTGGGGATGCCGACCAGGCGCAGCATCTCGATGGCTCGTTCGCGCGCCTGGCGCGGCGGCAGCTTGAGGTGCGTGCGCACGGCCTCTATAATCTGGTTGCCGATGGTGTAGTGGGCGCTGAACGACGTCATCGGCTCCTGGAAGATGAGGCCGATGTCCTTGCCGCGAATCGAGCGCATGAGCAGCGAGTCGGCCTTGAGCTTGGTCAGGTCGAGCTCATCGGTTTGCCCGCTGGGGCCTGCGCGGCGCAGCACGATCTCGCCCTCAACGATGCGGCCGGGGCGCTCGACGATGCGCAAGACGGAGCGGGCGGTGACGCTCTTGCCGCAGCCGCTCTCGCCGACAATGCCGAGCGTCTTCCCTCTGTAGAGATCGAAGGCGGCGCCGTCAACCGCGTGGACGGTACCCTCGTCCTGAAAAAAATATGTCTTGAGGTTGCGTACCGAAAGGATGGGCTCCCGATCCTGCCCATTAGTCATGGTAGACTCCAAAGTCATTTCGGGTTCGACACCTGTCAGGTGTGCGGCGGCAGTCTCATCCGTACGGGTCGGCGGCATCGCGCAGGCCATCGCCCAGGAAGTTGAGGCTAAGAATGACCACGACCACCGGGATGGTGGGAGTGATCATCCAGGGCGAAATGGCCAGCGCCTGTACGTTCTGCGCATCCTGTAGGAGCACGCCCCAGCTCACAGCGGGTGGGCGCAGACCCAGGCCCAAAAAGCTAAGCGACGTCTCGCTGATGATCATGGCTGGAATGGCCAGCGTCGTGGCGGCGATGATGTGGCTCAGGAATGACGGTACCATATGACGGAAGATGATGCGCATCTGGCTGCAGCCGGCCAATTCCGCTGCCGTCACGTAGTCTTCCGTTCGCAGGGAGAGAAAGCGGCCACGCACGACGCGCGCCAGCTCTGTCCAGCCGATGAGCGAAATGATGACCGTGATGGCAAAGTAGACCTGGCGCACGTTCCACTCCCTGGGCAGGGCCGCGCCCAGGCCCATCCATAGTGGAATGGTGGGAATCGAGCGGATGACCTCGATAGTGCGTTGGATGAAGGTGTCTATCGAGCCGCCGTAGTAGCCGGAGATGCCGCCCAGCAGGATGCCCAGGAAGAGACTGAGCGTGACGCCGACGAGACCGATGACCAGCGAGGTGCGCGTGGCATACATCAGCCGCGACCACAGGTCACGCCCCAGTTGGTCGGTCCCCAGCAGGAACACGACTTCCTCGGCCTTGGCTCCCTCAACCGCGATCAGGTGACGATCCACTTTCTTGCCAAAGATCTCCCACTCAAAGCCTTTGCCGAACAAGCGGACGGGGTACTTCTGATTCGGGTCAGTCACATAGACGCGCTTGAAGGTCTGAGGATCACGGCTACCGGTCAATCCGTAGACGAACGGCGCGAAGTGGCCGTTGTCTGTCCACTGGATGCCGTGCGGCGGTAGAAGCGACCGCTGCGCCTCCACAAATGTGGGGTCGGAATAGGCCAGGAAGTCGGCCATCAGCGCCACCAGGTAGAATAGGATCACGACAATCGCCCCGACCTTGGCCAGCGTATGCTTACGAAATCGCCACCACATGAGCTGCCACTGCGTAGCGACTGAAATGCGTTCTTCGGCGTCTGGAGATGTCGGCTGTGTGGCCATGCGCGCCTAACCCTCCATGCGGATGCGGGGGTCAATCCACATCAGGATGAGGTCCGATACGAAGGTGCCGATGACCGTCATCACGCCGAGCATCAAGACGATGGTACCGGCCAGGAACATGTCTTGCGCCACCAGCGCCGTCAGGAGCAGCGGGCCGACGGTGGGCAGGCTGAGAACCAGCGAGACGATGATGCTGCCCGATACCACGTAGGGGAAGTAGTAGCCGATGGTGCTGGCAAACGGGTTGAGGGCGGCGCGCACTGGGTATTTGAGGATGACCCGTGTCTCGGACAGGCCCTTGGCCCGCGCCGTCACCACGTAGGGCTTGCGCAGCTCATCCAGCAGGTTGGCGCGCATGATGCGGATAAGTTGCGCCGTACCGGCCAGGCCAAGAATGAGGGCAGGTAAAATAAGATGCTTGAGCAGATCAAAGAGCTTTGCCAGGCTCCAGGGCGCCATCTCGTACTGAGGAGAGAAGAGGCCGCCGATGCTCATGTTGAAGTACTTGAACCCCAGGTACATCAGGATGAGGGCCAACATGAAGTTGGGCACGGCGATGCCGATGAAGCCGATGAAGGTGAAAACGTAGTCGCCGAGGGAGTACTGGCGTACAGCGGAGTAGATGCCGATCGGCAGAGCCACAATCCAGGTCAGCATGATCGCCGCAATGGCCACCACCATCGTCATCGTCAGGCGGTCGCCGATGATCTCCTTAACCGGCTTGTTCCAGGCCAGAGCCATGCCGAAATCGCCCTGAAGCATCATGCCCATCCACTTCGCGTACTGGATGTACATCGGCTTGTCGAGGCCGTATGCGGCGCGCATCGCCTCGGCCTGGCCGAACTCCACCGTGCCGCCCGATGACTGGAGAGCATTGATATAGATCGTGACGAAGTCGCCGGGTGGCAACTGGATAATGACAAAAGAAAGCACCGTGATGGCCCACACGGTGACGATGGCCAGGAGCAGGCGACGGATGATGTATGATAGCACGGCTGCTTCCCTCTGGCTCGGGTGGAGTGCCCCAGATCAACGGGGCACTCCACCCTTGTGCGCCGACGTGCGTCGTCAGTCGAGCGGGCTATGACTTGAAGAAGATGGTGGTTGGACGCGAGCTACACGGGGTACGCATGTGCTGAGCGTTGACGTGACGGGCCGGAATGTTGCCCAGCTTGTTGCTGGTGACGCGCATACCGAGGAAGGCGGGCGAGAGGCCGACCGTGCCGATGGCCAGCACAGCGTCCACATAGGTCTTCCAGATCTCCTGGGCGATCTTGTTGCGCTCGTCCAGCTTCTTCGTCTGCGCGTCTCTGTATAGCTCAATGCACTTTTGCAGATCAGGGTCCGTGGGCGCGATGCCCTTGGCGCCCGCGGTCCCATACCATTGAGCGATCAGAGGCCCAACCTGGCTGTTCTCCTGCACGGGCAGGGCATGGATGGGATAGAGGTAGAGCAGCTCGGTGCCACCGTTCGACCACATACAGATCTGCTGCTTGTTGGCGTTGCGGTTCTGCTCCCAGGTGGCGCGCTCCATGTCCTTGATGTCCAGCGTGATGCCGATCTTCTTCCACTGCGGCGCGATCATCTCGGCGATCTTGCTGTAGTTCACGAAGGAATTGGTCGTGTTGACCTCGATGCGCAGGATGCCCTTGCCATCCGTGCGCAGTCGCATGCCGCTGGCGTCCTTCTTGTCGAGGCCGATCTTGTCGAGCAGCGAGTTGGCCTGGGCGAGGTCCAACGCGTGCCACTTGGTGCGCCATTCGTCACCCGGATATTCCGGCATGACGGGACTGGGAATGGGCGAGCCGGTTGTGCCCAGGCCGAGGAAGAAGGCTTCGTTGATCTGCGCTCGATCGGTGCCTAGTGACAACGCCCGGCGGAAGTCCTTGTTGAGAATCCACTTCTGGATTTCCGGATCTTCGCTGTAGGAGAAGTTGAAGTAGATGTTAGCGTCGCCGCCGTTGGTCCCGGGATCAATGTGGACCGTGTAGTTGCCCTTCTGCTGGTTCTCAATGAAGACGGGCAGGTTTGCCACCGCGAGATGGCGCTCCTGCTGGTCGTACTCGCCGGCGATGGCGCGCAGGTTGATGACCTCAGTGTTCTCGGCCAACGTCCACTGCACCTTGTCAATGTAGGGCAACTGGTTGCCGGCCGTGTCAACTTCCCAGTAGTACGGGTTGCGCTCGGCCACCCACTGCGGCTTGGTGATGTCGGCGCCGGCCACGACCTTCCAGGGCTGCACACCCGGCAGATCGGGGTTGCGTTCCCAGTCCTTGAGCACCTGGAAGCGGGCCTTCCAGTCGGTGTAGTTGACGGCCTTGGCGGCCGCGTCGAGCTCGGCCTGCGGCTTGTACTTGGGCAGGAACTGGGACAGGTAGTGCTTGGGCGCATACCCGCCATAGTAGTAAGAACCGAACTGCCCGACTGCCTGGCCACGGCCAGGCAGCATATCGCCAGCCAGCACCAACTCGAAGAGCCAGTAGGGGTTCTCGAACTGAAACTCGATGGTCAGGTCATCCTTCTTGACCATTTTGCCGGGCTTGCCGCCCGGCGCCATAGCGGCGTCTGGCGTCGGCACCAGATCCTTGTTCGAGTACATGTCCTCGAACCAGAACATGCAGTCGTCGGCGGAGTAGGGCTGGCCGTTGGACCACTTGAGGCCCTTGCGCAGGTAGATGGTCGTGGTCTTGCCATCATCCGAGACTTTCCAGGCTTTGGCCAGGCTGGGGATGACTTTGGTGCCGGTGTAATCCCAGAAGATCCACTTGTCCACAGCAACCATGCGGTTGCCGTTCTCGCCGTCGGACGCGCCAGTGAAGCCGCGGCGCCACGTGCCGCCGTATTTGCCGGTCTCGTTGAGCGGCTTGGTCACGCACGGCTCGTCCGGCACGCGCTGCTCGACGGGCGGCAGCGTGCCGGCCTTGACCAGGTCGGCCAGCATGGGGGCCTCTTGCAGCTTAGCCGGCCTGGCCGCGCCGACCTGGACTTCATAGCCTTCGAGCTTGCCGATATACTGGGCGCCCAGGATCGGCGCCTTCGTCGGTGCGGCGGTTGGCGCGGGCGCCGCGGTTGGTGCGGCGGGCGCCTTGGTAGCGGGCACTGCTGTCGGTGCGGCAGGCGCCGCGGTCGGAGCTGCGGGCGCCTTGGTGGCGGGCGGCACCGGGGTCGGTGGAACTGGAGTGGCCGTCGGCGCTGCGCCGCATGCAGCTAACGCCGTTGCGCCCGCGGCGAGCGCGGCGACCTTGATGAACTCACGCCGCGTCGGTTTGATCACGTGCTGTGCCATGACATTGCCTCCTCAATTGGGGAATCTGAAAAAAGCGGCAGCGATATGCAACGCAAGGAGCCTCTCTGTTGCTCTTCGTTCTCCCACCTCCTTTCGCTCGTATGGCAATCCCTGAGTCGGGAGCTTGCCTTCCAGACACTGTCCCGACAGGTCCAGGCACGACCAGAACGGCGAGCCCTTCTCGACGATTCGCCAGACCCGCGCGACAACTCCTCGCACTCGAGAAACGTACGCGGGCTGGTGACGATGTGCGGAGTGCGCGCGTAAAAGGGGATACGCCGGACAAGAGTCTGGCTAACGAAGCCTCTGGCCTCCAGCGGCTTAAGGAGCCGATGGACGCGTAGGATGAGCACAGGATAACATGTTAATTCTCGTCTGTCAAAGGTTCGATGGACAGGACAAATCACCCCTTTCTTGACAGCGTGCCCGTGGCCCTGTTATGCTATCCCTGTTTGCAACTCCGGCGATAGCACGGCTGACTCCCTGACGGCGATTCTGACTATGAGAATTGATAGGAGACCCATGAAGCAGCGTCATCTGATCTACGGTCTAAAGAACGGCTACGTCCATGATTGGCTAGTGCTGGGACCGGCAATCATCCCGATCACTGCGCAGCCGGAAGCTGACGAGGGGGCTCTTGCCTATCGCGCGCGCTTGTTGAAGGCCGCTGATCATGCTGCGTGCGACTTCCCCCGGCCGCCCCAGGAGATCGAAAAGATCGAACGTTTCGGCGAGCCTCTCTACTGGGAAGCTGAACACTGCCAGGATGATCACTTGCTTGAGAAGAACATCACCGCGGCCGTCTACAGCTACGCACGCGCCTGGGCGTTCACCCGTTTCTCCTGTTCTGGGGCGAAGTCGGTGACGATGAGTCTGACGCTCTGCTGCCCGGCCAGTGTCTGGCTGAATGGCCGACACGTCAAGTATTGCGAGCACGTGACCGCGCTGGAAGACCAGACGGCGCAGACGTATACCTTCACCGCCAGCCTGAAGCCGGACAGTAACGGCTTGCTTGTGCGGATGGAGCAGGTCGTGGCGGGCGATGCAGTGCTGGCGATGGCCGTGCGCGTTGATAGTCCGCACGCGGCGAAAGTCAAGGTCAAGGTGCCGACCATCACGGAGAAACCGGAGCTGCGGCAGGAGTGGGAGCATGCGTTGGAGTACGCCTGCCTTGATCGGGCGATCTATCAGCGCGATCAAACGGTCATGGTCATCTGCCGCGACGAGATGCCAGGATCGCGCGCCGGTTCTGTCCGTTTGCAGCAGCCCGATGGCGTCATTTTCGGCCGGATGGATGTCACCTTCAAAGCCAAAGCGCAGCTCGAAGGTCTGCTGGGGGCGCAGTTGGCGGCCGGACGCATGCAGGCAGTTCTCACACCTTCCCTCGAGGATTACTACACTCAAGGCTTCCGGGCGCGGCGGGTGCTACCCTTCACCGTTAACATGGGGATCAATAACAGCGAACCGGTCGGCACATACGATGAGCGGCTGATCACTGTAATGAGGGCGGCAGACCGCAGCAATGACCCTCTTTATGCCGAGATTGCCAAGATGGCCCTCGGTTGGTGGGATGCCCTTGATCCAGGCGGTATCCGAAGGGCGATTGAGCGGGTCAAGCGCTGTGAGCTGGACTGCCTGGACGACTTGCTCGGCCTGGTGGCGATGCGCCTGCGCATGGGGCATTACAAGCAGTTCCCCGCCGACATCCTGGCCGAGGTGGACGCGTGCCTGCTCACCTTCAACTATGCGCCTACACTGACAACGGCGGTTGACTTGTCCGTTGAGAGCAACCAGGTCACCCTCTATGCGGCGCAGATCCTGGCGGGGCAGATTTTTGGCACAAGGACGATGGCTGTCTCTCACCTGACAGGACGACAGGAGCGGAACCGGGGCGAGAAACTGGCAAGAGATTGGCTGCGTCGCCATGCTCAGACCGGATTCGCCCTTTGGAACTCGCACATCGAGCGCACGGTTGGCGCGCTGGCCCTCCTGGCCGACTCAGCAAAGAGCGGTGACATCCGGAATCTGGCAGTTGTCCTGCTGGACAAGATGCTCTTCGGCCTGGCCGTCAACTCATTCCGGGGCGCATACGCGGCGCCGCGCGCTGAGGCGCGTGCGTCGTGGCTGCGCAGCGGCGCTCTTGCGCCGGAGGCGCCGCTCAACTATCTGCTGTGGGGTGTTGGCGGCCACAACGCACACGTCAAAGGCGCGGTTGGCCTGGGGCTGGCTGGCGCGCACTACCAGACGCCGGAGCTTATCCGCACCATTGCCCTTGACCGCTGGCCCGACATGCTCTCACGTGAGCGTCAACAGATTGCTGACAACAAATACGTCAATACGGTGACTTTCAAGACGCCTGACACCATGCTCGCTTCGGCGCAAGACTACCGCGCCGGGCAACGCGGCCGGCGCGAGCACGTCTGGCAGGCGACGATGGGCTACGATGCGATCGTCTTCACCAACCACCCGACGAGCTTCAGCGACGCTGATGCCCGCCAGGCGGGCTGGTGGTGCGGGAACGGCAGCTTGCCGCGCGTCGCCCAGTGGCGGGATGCCCTGATCGCCATCTACAATCTGCCTGAGGGCGACCCTCTGGGCTTCACCCATGCCTTCTTTCCCAGCTATGCCTTCGATGAGCATGTCATCGAACAGGGCTGGGCCTTCGCGCGCAAGGGCGAAGGCTACCTGGCGCTGCGCGCGGCGCAGGGGATGACCCAGGTGGCGACCGGCAATGATGCCCTGCGCGAGCTGCGCTCAGCGGGCGTGCACAACGCGTGGCTGTGCCAGATGGGCCGCGCCGAAGTTGATGGCAGCTTCGAGGACTTCCGCAGGGCAGTTCTGGCCAAGAGCGTGATCGTCAACGACTTGCAGGTCGAGTGGAACACGATACGCAGTGAACGCCTGGCCTTCGGCTGGAGCGGCCCGCTGCTTGTCAACGGCAGGGAAGAGCCGATCACCGGCTTCAAGCACGTAGAAAACCCCTACGCCCTGGCCGAATTTCCCGCCCAGAGCATGGACATCGGATACGGGGAAGACATGATGAGACTACACTTTGCGTAGGCGGATCACATCACATCCTGGCGTCGCAGGGCGGGATCTCCACTACACCGCTATTCGCCGCGCTTGTCAAATCACGCGCGCCGCCTACGGCAAGAACCCAAACGGATTCCGATGCACGCCGTTCTGGATCAACTCGAAGTGGAGGTGCGGGCCGGTGGAGTTGCCGGTGGTGCCGACCAGGCCGATGGTGGTGCCCTGGGCCACCGAGTCGCCCGCGTTGACGAAGTAGCGGTTGAGGTGCGCGTAGAGAGTCTGGAAGCCGTTGCCGTGGTCAATCACCACGTAGTTGCCATAGCCGACGTTGCTCCACCCCGCGACGACCACGTAGCCCGAATCACTGGCCTTCACCGGCGCGCCCAGCCACGAGCCGATGTCTATCGCCTGGTGCAGCGGCTTGAAGCCCGTGGTGATGCTGCCCGACGTGGGCCAGACGAAGCGGCCGGTGCCGCGGCTGGCGCCGACCGGCACGGGGCCGGTGTAGACCTGCACCTGGCGGACGACCTGCGGCTTGCTGCCACCCGGCACGATGAGCTTCTGGCCGGGCACAATCTGCGGGTTCTTGGGGTCCAGGCCGTTCAGCTCGAGGCCGACGATGTTCGCGACCAGGGCTTTGTACTTCTTGGCAATCCCCTCCAGCGTATCCCCCGCCACGACCGTGTGGTACACCCCGTTGACCGGCAGGATCGTTAGCTCCTGACCCAGGCGCAACAGGTCGGGGTTCAGTTCCATGTTGTTGGCCCACATCACCGTCTCGGCATCAATACTGTACTTGGCCGCGATGTCGTACAACGTGTCGCCGGCTTCCACCGTGTGGGTCATAACCTCCATGCGCGGGCGGTCGGGGATCAGGGTGAGGGGGACGGCCGCGCGCACCAGGGTGGTGACTCCGGCGGCCTCGGCCCCGGCGGGGAGAGGGAGTTCTTCCCGAAGGTGCTGGGTGATCGGCTGCTCGGCCTGCGCCTGGGCGATCTCCCACGCGGGCAGTTGCATGCGGCTGATCCACAGCACGGCCACCGCCACCAGGATAATGACCAGGTGGGACGCCATCCGCACCAGCGAGGTCGTCCCCTCTGGCCCGCGCTGGGCCAACAGGCCCAGCAAAGCCTGCCATAAGCGATACCCCGGTCCCCATTGGTCAGCAGGGATGCCGGCGTCGTGATTATCAGTCAGGTCTTCGCGCATTCGCGCGGTCGCTCCTCAAACTCGAAGCTAGAAGCTAGAAGCTAGCAACTGACGAATCACGCTCCTCCAGCTTCCAGCTTCCACCTACACGTTTTGCGACAACGTCTCCAGGAACGCCTTGTTGTTTCGCGTGCGGCGCAACCGCTCCAGCACTGGTTCGAGCGGATCTTCGCCGCTTGAACGCAGCATGTCAATCATGCGGCGCAGCGTCCAGACGCGCTGAAGGGTGTCCGGCGCGATCAGCAACTCCTCGCGGCGGGTGCCGGAACGGACGATGTCGATTGCCGGGAAGATACGGCGCTCGGCCAGGCGACGATCCAGGTGGAGCTCCATGTTGCCGGTGCCCTTGAATTCCTCGTAGATCACATCGTCCATGCGGCTGCCGGTATCTACCAGACAGGTGGCGACGATCGTCAGGCTGCCGCCCTCCTCAATGTTACGCGCGGCGCCGAAGAAGTGCTTGGGCGGATAGAGCGCGGCCGGGTCAATGCCGCCGGACAGCGTGCGGCCAGAAGCCGGCACGGTCAGGTTGTAGGCGCGGGTCAGGCGGGTGATCGAGTCGAGCAGGATCACCACATCGCGCTGCGCCTCCACAAGCCGCTTAGCGCGCTCCAGCCCCATCTCGGCCACGCGGACGTGCGACTGCACCGGCTCATCGAAGGTGGAGGCCAACACCTCGGCTTCCACCGAGCGATCCATGTCGGTCACTTCCTCCGGGCGCTCGCCGATCAGCAGCACCATCAGGTAGACGTCGGTGTAGTTGGCCGCGATGCCGTTGGCAAGCTGTTTGAGGATGGTCGTCTTACCGGCCTTGGGGGGCGAAACGATCAGCCCGCGCGGGCCGCGGCCGATGGGCGCCAGCATGTCAATCAGCCGGGTGGCCGCGATCGCGGGCTGGGTCTCCACCGCGAACTGGCGGAGCGGGAAGATGGGGGTCAGGTCTTCGAATTTCGGCCGCTTCTTGGCGACTTCGGGATCCAACCCGTTGACCGCCTCGACCTTCAGTAGGCCGTAGTATTTCTCCGACTCCTTCGGCGGCCGCACCTGGCCGATGACCACGTCGCCGGTGCGCAGGCCGAAACGGCGGATTTGGCTCTGCGAGATGTAGACGTCGTCGGGGCCAGGGTTCATGTGCTTGTCGGAGCGCAGGAAGCCAATCCCTTCCTGGATGACTTCCAGCGTGCCCCCGCCGAAGATCAACCCCTGCGCCTCGGTCTCGGCCTTGAGCAGACGCATGATGAGGTCATATTTCTTCAAACGGGTGTAGCCGGTCACGTTCAACGACCGGGCGATTTCCTGGAGCTCGACCAGGGTTTTGCTTTCGAGTTCGGTGATGTTCATGCGGATACTCCATTGGGACGAGGGAAATTGCAGGCGACGATGGTGTCCCTTGTGATCGTCCGGCGACGAAACGCGTCTCAGACAACTGGCAAGCGCGTCGCGAAGATGCTCAAATCCCGCTGAAACTTCTCGTCCGGGCGCTGTCGGATAGGTATGGATGCCACAGGGTATCGGACATTCCTGGTAGAATCGCGCTCGACGGTCGAGCGGCTGTCACAGTGATGATGCAGGAAAGCGCAATGAAAGAGGATTAATCCCAAATGCGGACACGCCGCGGTGTTCCGACCGCTGATCTATACGAATGATGCCTTGCTGGAAACCTGTACGCTGGCCGCTGTGGCCGGAAGTCAGGGCGAGGACACTCGGGTGTCTGCTTTCGTGCAAAATGAGTATAGCACGAACTGTGTAGGGCGTCAAATGTCCTCAATCGAACTTAATCACGCTAAATCGCATCAATCGGTCCAATCGGTGCATGGCGACGATGTGGCGGATGGTGCCGGACTTAGAACGCATGACCACGCTGGCGGTGCGCGCACCGCTGCCGAAGTATTGCACCCCGTCCAGCAGCTCGCCGCGGGTGATGCCGGTGGCGGCGAAGAAGACGTTATCACCCCGCACCAGGTCGTCGGTGGTCAGCACCTGGGTCAAGTCGTACCCGTGCTCTGCGGCGTAGCGGCGGTCGCGATCATCACGCGGCCACAGCCGGCACTGGATCTCGCCGCCCAGGCACTTGAGCGCCGCAGCGGCGATGACCGCCTCCGGCGACCCACCGACCCCCAGCAGCACGTCAATGCCGGTGTTCGCGACGGCCGTGCTGATCGCGCCCGACACGTCGCCGTCGCTGATGAGCCGGATGCGCGCGCCCGTCTGCCGCACGGCCTCGATCAGCTCGGCATGGCGGCCGCGTTCGAGGATCATCACGGTCAGGTCGTTGACGTCGCGCCCCTTCGCTTTTGCGATCCTTTCCAGGTTGACCTGGGGCGGCGCGTTGAGGTCTATCGCTCCGGCCGCGTCGGGGCCGACCGCGATCTTATCCATGTAGACCAGGCTGCCGGGCGAAAACATGCTGCCGCGCTCGGCCAGCGCCACCACGCTCAACGCGCCGGAGCCGCCCTTTGCGGTCAGCGTGGTGCCGTCAATGGGGTCAACGGCGATGTCCACCTGCGGCAGTGAGCCGTTACCCAGCCGCTCGCCGTTGAAGAGCATCGGCGCCTCATCCTTCTCCCCCTCGCCGATGACGATGACGCCATCCATCTCCACCGTGTTCAACACCTTACGCATGGCGTCCACGGCCGCCTGATCGGCTGCGATCTTCTCCCCGCGGCCCATCCACCGGCCGGCCGCCAGCGCGGCGGCCTCGGTCACGCGCACCAACTCCAGGGCTAAGTTGCGGTCAGGTTGTTCGGGCATGGGAGACTCCTGGGATTGCAGATTGCAGATTGCGGATTGCGGATTACGTGTTGCGTGTTGCGTGTCTGCAATGCACTGCCTTCACGCACCACGCATCACGCACCACGCATCACGCATCACGCACCACGCACCACGCATCACGCATCACGCACCACGCATCACGCACCACGCACCACGCATCACGCATCACGCACCACGCATCACGCACCACGCACCACGCATCACGCACCACGCATCACGCATCACGCACCACGCATCACGCATCACGCACCACGCATCACGCACCACGCACCACGCACCACGCACCACGCACCACGCATCACGCATCACGCACCACGCATCACGTTTCACGCATCACACTGGCTCTCGCATCGGCCGCGCGCGCCACCCGCACCCCTTCCTCCTCGTTCACCCGGCTCAAAACCGCGCCGCCGACGATGAAGAAGACGATCAAAGAAACGATACTCAGGCGGCTGGAACCGGCGAGTTGACCGACCACGGCGAAGACCAGCGGCCCCAACAGGCCGGCGAATTTGCTGCTCATGTCGTAGAAGCCGAAGAACTCGGCGGTTTGAGCCTTGGGCACCATGTTGCCGAAGAGCGATCGGCTGAGCGCCTGGCTGCCACCCTGCACCAGCCCAACCATCATCGCCAGCAGCCAAAACTCGACTGCGGTCGCCATGAAATAGCCCCAGACCGACACGGCCGCGTAGACCACCAGCGCCAGCAGGATGGCGTTCTTGGCGTTCATGCGGTTTGCCAGCGGCGCAAAGATGCGCCGGCCAACCAGCCACGAGAACGCCAAACCGAGCGCCAGGAGGCCGAGTGCGACGCCGACCGCCATCGGCCCGCTCTTGATCCCCAGCCGCGGCGCGAGAATGCCAACCAGCGGCAGGGAAATGGCGCTGAAGATGACCATGCTCACAAAAAATGCCTGGCGGGGGTCATTGCGCTGCGGCATCCGGCCAAAGAGCAGCGAGAAGGGGATGCCGATGAATTGCGTCAGCAGCAGCGCGCCGATCAGGTCTATCTGCCCGATGCCGATCTCCGCGCCGTAGATCGTCGCCATCTTGATGATAGTGCCGATGCCGTCGTTGTAGATCCAGAACGCGACGATGAAAATCAGCAGTTGGCGGTAGAGGCGCAGCTCTTTGAAGGTGTGGAGCAATCGGCCGAAGCCGCCGGCAATCGAATTCGCGGTCCGCTCGGATGCCAGGCGCGAGCGCGGCGGCTCCTTGACGGTGCGGAAGAGCGGGATGGAGAAGACCGCCCACCAGACGCCGACGCTCAGGAAGCTCAGCCGCGAGGCCATTTCGGCGCCGGAAACGCCGAAGCGTGCGCCGAGCGCGGTGATGCCGAAGAGGTCAGGCATCTGAATCCAGAGGATGTTGATCGCCAGCAGGATGCCACCGCCCAGGTAGCCCATCGCATAACCGCGCGCCGACACTGCATTGATCTCGTCCTCCTTGGCGACGTGCGGCAGGAGCGAATCGTAGAAGATGAGCGAGCCGGAGAAGCCGATCTCGCCGACGATGTAGAGCAGCGACGCCAGCACCCAACTGCCGGTGGTCAGCAGCACCATCAGCGAGGTCGCCAGGATGCCGGGAATGGCAAACGCGGCCAGGAACCGCTTCTTGGAGCCGCTGTAGTCGGCGATGGCGCCCAGGACGGGGGCGGTGAGCGCGACCAACAACATGCCCAGGGTTTGCGTGAGGCCCCAGGTGCTGCTGGCTTGCACCGGCGTCAGGCTGCCCTTTGCTGCGACCGCGCTGTAGAAGGTCGGCAGCACCGCAGCCATGATCGTTGTGGCGAATGCCGAATTGGCCCAGTCGTACATGACCCAGGCGTTGACGGCGCGACGGGAGGATGAAGCGGACATGGAATTGCCTCCTAACGTGTGGCGTGGTACGTGATGCGTGAAGCGTGAAAGTCTTCTGTGAAGCGCCACACGGCACATATCACGTTTCACGTCTCATTGTCCCACAACGATCAACGCGAAATACGTCACCACCGGCACGACGAACAACAGGCTGTCCAGCCGGTCGAGGATGCCGCCGTGGCCGGGGATGAGCTGGCTGCTGTCTTTGGCCTGGGCCAGGCGCTTGAAGAGCGACACGGCCAGGTCGCCAAAGGGATCCGCGATGGCGACCAGCAGGCCGAGCAGCAGGCCGAGCCAGAGATTCAGCCCGAACAGCCAACTGCACAGCAGCGGCGCGGCGACCAGCGTGCTCACCGTGCCGCCGGCCAGCCCTTCCCACGTCTTCTTCGGGCTGATGCGCGGCCACCACGGGCGTTTGCCCACCGCACTGCCGATGAAATAGGCCATCGTGTCGGTGGTCCAGGTGAGGACGAGCGCCAGAATGACCCACTTGAGGCCATCCGGTCGCAGGCGTAGCGTGACGAAGTGGCCGATCATGAAGCCCAGGTAGAGCGCGCTGGCGACGGTCATGCTCCAGTCGGCGGTGGGACGCTCGACCCGGTTGAAAAGCGTCCAGGTGAGCGATAGCATGATCAGCCCCGCGAGCAGAGGACGCAGCAAGTCGATCTGAACAAGGTGGCTGGCGCGGGCGTACGCCTCCAACACCGCGCCGACGATGAAGAACAGGCCGAGGGTACGGTGCACACCGAAGTGATCGCGCCCCAGCAGTTGCGCCATCTCCCACCAGCCAAGCACGCCGATGACCAGGACGGTGAGCAGCCACGGGATTCCCCCCACGTAAACGAGGGCCAGGACGACAGGGGTGAGGACAAGCGCGCTGATGACACGATCGCGAAGCACGGGGGTTCTCCGCTTATGGTTACACTATCGGCCACTTGTCATTCTGAGCGGGTCTGCCCCGAACCTCCCGCGACGGCGTGAGAAAGCGAAGAATCCCTTCGTTGCACTCAGGGCAGGCTCTTCACCGCGTTCAGGACAAGTTCTCCTGTCCCATAACCAGACCCTTCGCTGGTTTCACGCCGTAACACGGGATACGGGACCGACCCACTCAGGGTGACAAAACGAGTCTTTGTGATATGCCCAAAGGATCAACTCTGAGGCGCCTTGCCGAACCGCCGCTCGCGCTGGCTGTATTCCTCCAGCGCCTTCGCCAATTCGGTTTCGTCGAAATCGGGCCAGTAGGTCAGTGTGGCGTAATACTCGGCGTAGGCGGCTTGCCAGATCAGAAAATTCGATAGACGCCACTCGCCGCCCGTCCGGATGATGAGATCAGGATCGGGCAGGCCGCCGGTGTAGAGATATTGCGAAATCAGCTCTTCGGTGACGGCCGCGGCCGGGTGGCCGTCGGCCATGATGTGCCGCACCGCATCCACGATTTCGGCGCGGCCGCCGTAGTTGAACGCGACGTTCAGGGTGATCCGCTGGTTGTTGCTCGTCAGGCTGACCGCGTTCTGGATCTGCTGGGCGAGGTTGGGGGCGATCCCCTCCAGGCGGCCGCTGTGGCGGACGCAGACGCCGTTAGCGTGCAGGTCGTTGGTCTCTCGCTTGATGACTTCACCCACCAGGTTCATCAGTCCCGAAACCTCGTCGGCCGGCCGGCTCCAGTTTTCGGTGGAGAAGGCGTAGATCGTCAGCACCTTGATGCCGAACTCGGTGGCGGCGCGCAGCACGGGCCGGATATTCTCGGTGCCGGCCTTGTGGCCCAACTGCCGCGGCAACCCGCGCGCCCGCGCCCACCGCCCGTTCCCGTCCATGATGATGCCGACGTGGTACGGGACGCGGGTGATGGTGGGATAGCGAGCGAGCAATGGCTGCTTGTCTGACATAGGAGTGATTTCCGCTGACGAGAAAAACGTGCTGCGTAAAGCGTGCTGCGTGAGGACCGATGCGTGGTACGCCGAGCATCCGTTTCACGCATCACGCACCACGTCTCACGTTATCCCTCCAAGATCTCCGCTTCCTTTGCCTTCCCGATCTCGTCAATCTGCTTGATAAAGTCGTCAGTCAGCTTTTGCACCTGTTCGCGGCCGTCGTACATCTGGTCTTCGTCAATGATCTTCTCTTTTTCCAAATCGCGCAGCATCTCGACCGCGTCACGACGCATGTTACGGGCCGAGACGCGGCCTTCTTCCACCCGTTTGGCGACCAGCCTGGTCAGGCTATGGCGACGCTCATCGGTCAGTTGCGGCACGGTCAGCCGGATCACCTGGCCGTCGTTGGTGGGGGTCATGCCCAGGTCCGACTTCAGGATGGCCTTTTCGATGATGCCGATGGTGCTGCGATCCCACGGTCGGATGACGAGGAGCCGCGGTTCGGGGACGGTGACGCCGGCTAATTGGTTCAACGCGGTCGGGACGCCGTAGTATTCCACCTGGATGCGTTCCACCAACGCGGGCGAGGCCCGGCCGGTACGGACCGCGCGCAGGTCCACGTGAAGCGCCTCGATGGTCTTCTCCATGTGCTCACGGGCGTCCTGCATGACTTCTTTGATCATGACGACCTCCATTGCGGATTGCGGATTGGGGATTGCGGAATGGAAGATCGGAAGCGACTCCGCAATCCAAAATCCGAAATGGTTATGAGCTGATGAGGGTGCCGATGGGCTGTCCGAGGATGGCACGCTCCACGCTGTTGGGCTGCCATAGGTCGAGCACGATGATCGGCAGGTCGTTCTCCCGGCACAGCGCCAGGGCGGTGCTGTCCATCACTCCCAGCCGCAGGTTGAGGGCCTCGGTAAACGAAATACGCTCGAACCGTACGGCGTCGGGGTAGACCTTCGGATCCTTATCGAAGACGCCGTCCACTTTGGTGGCCTTGATGAGCACCTCGGCGTCAATCTCCATGGCCCGCAGCGCGGCCGCGGTGTCGGTGGTAAAGTACGGGTTGCCCGTGCCAGCCGCCATCAGGATCGTCCGCCCCTTCTCCAGGTGGCGGATGGCCCGGCCGCGGATATACGGCTCGGCGACGGCGCGCATCTCGATGGCCGTCATCACGCGCGGCTCCAACCCGGAGCGCAGCAGCGCATCAGCCAGGGCCAGCGCATTCATCACCGTCGCCAACATCCCCATATGGTCGGCAGTAGCCCGATCCATGCCGTGATCCAGGCCATCCTTGCCGCGCCAGAGGTTGCCGGCGCCAATGACGACCGCGACCTCCGCGCCCAGGTCACGCAGCCGACGGATCTTGCCGGCCACAATGTCGGCCTCGTCGGGGTCAATGCCGAAGCCCCCTTCACGGGCCAGGGCTTCGCCCCCCAGTTTAAGCAAGATCCGCCGGTAGCGTAAGGCGCTCATGCGATCTTAACCGCCGATTTCCAGCCGGGCAAAGCGCCGGACGACGATGTTCTCGCCCAGCTTGGCGACGGCCGCCGTGATCAGTTCCTTGATCTTGACGCTGTCGTCCCGGATATAGGCCTGCTCCAGCAAGCAGTTCTCTTCGTAGAATTTGGCGAGCTTGCCCTCGACGATCCGTTCGGCCACGGCGGCCGGCTTGTCGCCAGCCTGGACCAGGGCGTCCGCCCGTTCCTTGGCGACCACGTCGGCCGGCACGTCTTCGATGCGGACCCAGTTGGGCCGGGCGGCGACGACCTGCATGGCCAGGTCTTTGGCCAACGTCTGGAATTGCTCGGTGCGGGCCACAAAATCAGATTCGCAGTTGACCTCGACCAGCGCGGCTACCTTGCTGCCCATGTGAATGTAGCTGCCGATCATGCCTTCGTTGGCCGTGCGGGTGGCCTTCTTGGCCGCCACGGCCAACCCCTTCTCGCCCAAAAGAATGGCCGCCTTGGTCGGGTCGCCGCCGGCGGTCTCCAGCGCCTTGCGGCAGTCCAAGACCCCCGCCCCGGTGAGCTGCCGCAGATCCTTCACCATTGCTGCTGTGATTTCCACAAAAAACTCCTCGAACGTGTTGCGTGATGCGTGCTGCGTGCTGCGTGACGTTCACGTGACACGTATCCATTTTACGCCTACGCGACGTTTTCCTCATCTAACCCCTGCGCCAGCTTCGCCAGGATCGAAGGCCCCAGGAACTCGTCTTCGCCGCCGCCGAATTCGTACTTGGCGGCCGGCTCACCCTTCTTCTCGATCATCTCCACTTCCTCTTCCGGCACCTGGTAGGCTTCCGGGCGGGCGGCGGCGCGATCGGCCTCGTCCACGGCACGCATCTGCAAGCCCTCGACCACGGCATCGGCCATCTTGCCGGCCATCAGCTTGATGGCGCGGATGGCGTCATCGTTGGACGGAATGGGGTAGTCAATCGGGTCGGGGTCGCAATTGGTATCCACCATGGCGATGATGGGGATGTGCAGCTTGTTGGCCTCGGTGACGCCCAACGACTCGCGCTGCACGTCCACGATGAAGATCGCGTCGGGCAGGTGGGTCATGGTGCGCAGACCGCCGATACGCCTCTGCAAGCGGACCAGCTCGGTGCGCAGCAGCAGGGCTTCCTTCTTGGGCAGGCGCTCCAGCTCGCCGCGCGTGTCGCGGCGTTCCAGGTCGGCCATGAACTCGACGCGCTGGCGGATGGTGCGGAAGTTGGTCAGCGTGCCGCCCAGCCACCGCTCGGTGACGTAGGGCATCTCGCAGCGATCGGCTTCCGTCTTGATCGTCTCTTGCGCCTGCTTCTTGGTGCCGACAAAGAGCACCAGGCCGCCCCCGCGCACGATGTCGCGCAGGGTGGTGTAGGCGGTATTGATCTGCTTCATCGTTTGCTGCAGATCAATGATGTGGATGCCGTTGCGCTCCGTGAAGATGAACGTGCGCATCTTCGGGTGCCAGCGGCGCGTCCGGTGCCCAAAATGGACGCCGGCTTCGAGCAATGCCTTCATCGAAACGACAGACACGGTACTTCTCCCTTCCGTTTGGACTTCCGCCTGCATGATCCCTGGGATCCTTCGACTTCGCTGCGCTCCGCTCAGGATGACTCACTCTGCTGCGCTCCGCTCAGGATGACTCACTCTGCTGCGCTGCGCTCAGGGTGACGCTCATCGAAGGCACGGCCAGTCCAAATGCAGGCGTGTAGGATGTGGGCCAGCATGGCTGGCCCGAGCGCCGAGTATAACACAGCGGGTAGTATCGGGCAAGTTGTGGGACGGTGTTGGTTGCCTCCTTGCTTTTCCGGCGAATCCGGTGTATAAGTCACTTGCTCATCTGCTGTTCCGCCTGACTCATCGGGTTCGAAGTGAGGAGTTTTCCCAATGTCACTTGCACATCTTTGCAAACGGGTCTCAGTGTCCTCTCACTGGTTGGGCATCCTGCTATTCGTGGCAATCGCGATGGCGGCCGGAGACTGGCAAAATTCGGCAGCCGAGGTTACGCCGTTGATCCGACCGGACACCCCCATGCCCACCTTCACGATGCCATCCCTCCCACCGACGTCTACGTCAAGCGCCACATCGGCGCCCACATCAACCGCGACGCCAACTGCCACACCGACGTCAAGCTGTCGGATGACGCCGACGCCGCTGCCGACGTATGACGGAACGCCGCCGGCCAGCGGCGTCGTGCAACGACAGATCGGCCACTGCATGGACGATGCCTTCGTCAACCTGGGCAAGACCAACGATCTGTATTACGACGCCCTCTACGTGCGTATGGGCGGCCGGCCGGGCACCGCGGTGCCCTACGTCCAATATGTAGACGGGTTGCTCTTCCGCGACGTGCGCGTGCCGCAGGGCAGCCAGATCGTCTCCGCGACGCTGTGGGTGAACTATTGGTATCAATCGGGCGCGCCGGTGCTGGCGGAGATGGCGGGGCAGTTGAGTCCGCAGGCGAGCGATTTCGGCCCGACTAATCCCTGGCCGAACCAACGGCCGCAGACGGTGCAGCGCACGCGGTGGACGCTCACCGGCATCGTGAGCGGAACGGTGGAGTCGCCGGACGTGGCAGGGATCGTCCAGGAGATCGTGGGGCAGGCTGGCTGGCGGGCGGGGAACAACCTGGCGTTGTTGATCGGCCCGGTGCTGGCGGGAGAGCAGTTCGTGGACTGGGTGGCCTACGACTTCAGCTCGACGGCCGCGGCGCAGCTCATCCTCCGCTACGAGCCGCCGCCCGCGACCACCACCCCCACGCCGACCGCCACCGCGACTCCCACGGCGACGCCGACTGCCACCGCCAGCGCAACACCGACCGCGACGGCTTCCCCGACCGTGACGCCGACTCTCACCCCAACGCCCACGCCGACCAACACGGTCATGCCGGGGTTGGTCGTGCGTGGTCACGTGCGCCGCGAGAGTACGTTGGAGGGCGTCGCGGGCGTGGCGGTCCAGGTTTTCCTGGCCGGCTATTCCTGGCCCGCCACAGCCGGTGTCACGGACGCGGACGGGTACTACGAAACCGACTTCATCTACATCCCCGGCGACGAGATGATCACCGTCAAACCGGTGCTGACCGGGGTCACGTTCGAGCCGCCGCTCTATTTCTGGCGGCACTACGCCGGCGTCGAGAACGCTGTGCGCGACTTTGTCGCTTTCGCCGGGCCACCCACCAGCACGCCGACACCTACCGCGACGACAACGCCGACCGCGACCCCTTCGCCCACGGCAAGCGCAACGCCGACCATTACCCTCACGCCGACGCCCACCCCCATACCCGTCTATGTGGATGATTTCAATGACGACACCCAGTCGTCGGCGTGGGCTGCCTTGCGCATGGGCCAGGGCGCCGACCTCCAAGAGGCCAATCAACAACTGGAGGTGCGCTTTGCGGCCGACGCAACTGAAGACCCCAACACCGGAGCGATGGCCGGCGGCTACGTCAGCCGCTGCCGACTCAACGGTGACTTCGATATCCGCGTCGATTACAGCCTGCCGGTTTGGCCCGCGCAGAATGGCGTGAGGGTCGGGTTGTCTGTAGGCCCGCGACCATCTGTTGAGTATGCGGGATATGCGGTCGAGCGCGTGAGCTTCGGCTTACGGAGCGATGTCCTCAATTGGCAGGGACGCGAAGCCTACATCGCGGATTTCGCTGATCACACCTGGAATAACATCCCAGGAATAGACACCGCCCATCTATCGGGAACGCTGCGGTTGGTGAAACAGGCCGGTATCTTGCGGGGTTACTATCGAGACGCCGCCGCTTGGACACTCCTCCATGAGGCCGCCGTTCCTGGCAACGACATGACGATCTGGCTCAGCGCTTGGGGTCACGATGGGGCGTTCGCCAGGCAACCCGTGCTGGTCGCCTTCGACAACTTCACGGTTGCCAGCGGACAGCTCGTGTGCCCTCGCTTCTTGCCGCTCGTTATGAGGAGATCGTGAGGCGTGGTATACTCGAAGCTGGTGGCTGGACATTGGATATCAGGTATTGGGTATTAGGTATTGTTCCAATACCCAATACTTAATACCTACCAGTTCCCAAAGCATCCTGGAGGTGACTATGATTCCACAAGACTTGTTAGCCATTCTACGCTGTCCCGCGTGCGTCTCCGGCCCGACGCGGCGCGAGGGAGCCGATCCGGGGCGGTTGGAGCTGGTGCAGGAGTGCTGGCTGGTGTGCCAGGAGACCGGCTGCGGTCGCAAGTATCCCATCGTGGACGACATCCCGGTGATGTTGATCGAGACGGGGGACAAGTGGGTCGCGACCGCGGTCGCGGAGCTGCCGGTCCCGCCGCCGGCGATGTGACACGGTGACATGGTGACATGGTGACATGCCCAGAGCACCCCCTCACCGTGTCACCCCCTCACCGTGTCACCCTCCGCCGCTCGCTGGCGCACGTCCTCGCGCTCCAGCGGCTTTTGTTTCACCAGGCGGAAGAGGTCGAAGTCCTTCGCGACGATCGCCTCGGGGAAGATAGGGACAGCTTCTTCGAGAATTTGCTTACTATTGTAGCGCCGCGAGACGTGGTGAAGCACCAGCGACTTGACCCCTGCCGCGCGGCCCAGCCACGCGGCCTGGCGCGCGGTCAGGTGGCCGAAATCCGCGGCGACCGCGGCCTCCTCCTCGGTGTAGGTGGCCTCGATGGCGAGCAGATCGGCGTCCTGCGCCTCGGCCACTAAATTATCCACGCGGCCCGCATCCCCCACGAAGACCAGCTTCAGACCGGGCACTTCTTCGCCCAGCACGTCGTCGGGGCGGATCGTGCGGCCGTCGGGCAGGGTGATGGGCCGGCCGGCCACCAGGTCGCGGCGGATCGGCCCCGCGGGCACGCCCAGCGCCTCCGCCTTCTCGGCCAGGAACGGCCGCCGTGCCTTCTCCTCGAAACTGAAACCGAACGCCTCGGTCCCCCGGTGCTCCACCGGAAAGACGCGCAGCCGGAACAGATCGTCCTCCATCAGCACGCCGGGCGCGATCACGTGGTAGCCCATGCGCATCCGCATCTCGCCCGCGCCGAAGACGACCCGCATCAGCTCGCGCACACGTTGCAAGGCCCACGTCCCGCCGTAGATCTCCATCGCCTCCATCGCCTCCCACCGGCCGAACGTTGATGCCAGACCGCCCAGCCCCAGGATGTGATCCAGGTGGCCGTGGGTTAGCAGGATGCGGTCGAGCCGCTTGAAACCCAGTCCGCTGCGCAGGATTTGTCGTTGCGTGCCCTCGCCGCAGTCCACCAGAAAACGATATTCACGATGCAGGATCAGCGCGGACGGCAGCCCGCGCTGGACGGACGGCGCCGAAGCGGAGGTGCCGAGGAAAATTAGCTCGAACATTGAAGAGATGCCTTTGGGACGAAGGACGAACGACCGACGACGACACTTCGATGGGCGACGCCCTTTCGTCATTCGTCGTTCGTCATTCGTCGTTTTTCGCGCAGCCGCTGAATCCCACTCCCGAACCACATCGCGCCGAACAAAAAACCGGCGCCGCCGACGGCCAGCGAGAGCAACTCGGAGCCGCCGCGGAAGAAGAGTGCGCCCACTATCGCGGCCACGGCCATGATGAACGTGCCGACCATCAGGCCGGCCATGCCCTCACGCAGAAAGAGCGCCCGCAGGCGCGGCAAGCCGAAGCCCACGGCCAACGCGGCCCCGCACAGGCAGACGACTTGCCAGGTCAGCCAGACGCCGGGCCAGATACCGGGTGACTCGGAGAAACCCGGTATCTGCCGGGTCAACCGCTCGACGCCGAAGTAGAGCGGCGCGGCGCCGATCAGCAGGCCCCAGAGCACCGGCAGCGGCCGCCGGCCGCGCGCCCCGGCCCCGATCGCCACCCCGCCCCACAACTGGAAGAAGGCGAGAAAGCCGAAAAGATAAAGCGTAGTCTGAGGATCGTTCATACATTGAGCGGACGTGATGCGTGATGCGTGCTACGTGAACACCGACGAGAGGTTCGCTCTATCACGCAGCACGTTTCACGCATCACTTTCCCATCAAATTCTGCAACGCCGGTCCAAGCAGATTGATCGTCCCCGCGCCCAGATAGGCAATGACGGTGGCTTTGATCACTTTGCCGGACCCAGCCACCAACAGAAACTTCCAGACGCGAATCCGCAACACGCCGCAGATGATGCCGGCCACGTCGAAGAGCGGGTTGGGAATCAGCGCCAGGACGAAGATGACCCACAGCCCGTAGCGCCGCATCCAGCCCTGCACCCGCTGGTATTGCGTCTGATTCTCGGCCATCCCGCGACCGCTGTAGCCGGCCAGATAGCCGGTCAATTCTCCGATGGTGGACCCACCGCCGACGGCCAGCCCGACGAGGATCGGCGAGAAGCTACTGCCGGCGGCAAACGCCAACGCCAGGCCGGGCACGGGCAGGATCAAGGTCGCGCTGGCCGCCACGTTGAGCAGAAACAGTCCGATGTAGCCGTAAGATGCCAGCGCGGCCAGGCGCTCGCGAAACAGCAAGATCGCGGCGGAGATGGCGATGACGAGGAGCAATGCCAGGGCACGGCGCAAAGATGACGAAAGACGAAGGACGGATGACGAACCTCTTTCGTCCCTCGTCCTTCGTCTTTCGTCTTTCGGGTCTGGGGACCTGGCCGAAGGCTCAAGAGCCATTTACTGCACCGTGATCTTCACCGCCAACATCAGATCGCCCTGCTGAATCGCGTTCACCACGTCCTGCCCCTTGACCACATGCCCAAAGACGCTGTGCTTGCCGTCGAGGTGAGGTGTGGGCACGTGGGTGATGAAGAACTGGCTGCCGTTGGTGCCCGGGCCGGCGTTCGCCATCGAGAGCACGCCAGGCTTGTCATGTTTTAGCTTGGGGTCGAACTCATCCTTGAAGGTATAACCTGGGCCGCCGCGGCCGGTGCCGGTCGGATCGCCGCCCTGGATCATGAAGTCCTTGATGACACGGTGGAACTTCACGCCGTCGTAGTAGCCGTCTTGCGCCAGGCAGACGAAGTTGTTCACCGTGCGCGGGGCTTGCGAGGCATACAGCTTCAGGCTGATCACGCCGCGATTGGTCTCGATCGTGGCCGTGTACTGCTTGGTCACGTCAATCTTCAGCTCAAAGGGTTTGGCATACTGTTTAGAGATCGGCATAAGGCTCCTTTCGCACTGCGTATTGCGTACTGCGTATTGCGTACTGCGTATTGCGTACTGCGTACTGCGTGGTCCGTGTTGAACATGTACCACATCCTACGCAGTACGGACTACGCACCACGCAGCACGTCCTACTTTTCGCTAATCGTAATACTCGTAATCACATCCCCGGCTGCCAGCTTCGCCAGCACGTCCAACCCGCTGCTCACCATACCGAAGATGCTCAACGGCGTCTGGTTGCCGGGCGCCTCGGCGAAGGCGACGAGAAACTGGCTGCCGCTGGCGAATACCTGCTGGGAGGTCTGGTCGAAGGCCGGATAAAAGCTCACCGTGCCGGTGACGACCTGGCTGCCGTTGGGACCGACTTCCGGCGTCAGATTGTAGCCGACGTCGCTACCGGGCTGGTTGGCCGGCGAACCGAAGACGACGTAGGCGTCCGGCTGGATGTAGGCGACGGGCATCCCATCGTAGAAGCCGAGGTTGACCAGGGTGACGAAATTGTTCACCGACTGGGGGAAGCCTTTGGCGTCCAGGTCAATGACAATCTTGCCCTTAGCGGATTCGATCGTGGCCTGATAGGCCTTGTTCTTGTCAATCGTCATCGCTGGCGGCGTGTTGTAGAGATCCTGGCGCTTCTCCACCGGCAGCTTAGCAAGCGGCCGACCCGATTCCATCGTGGGCGCCTTCGGTTCTGGCGTCGGCGCGGGTGGCGGCATCTTCGAGACTTTCGCCTCACTGATGTCAATCCGGGTAATGGCGTCGCCGGTCACGATTTTGTTTACCACGTCCTGGCCCTCGATGACCTGGCCGAAGATGGTATGCTTGTCATCCAGCCATGGGGTGGGCACATGGGTGATAAAAAACTGGCTGCCGTTGGTGTCGGGGCCGGCATTAGCCATAGAGAGCACGCCGGGCTTGTCATGCCTCAGTTTCGGGGTGAACTCATCCTTGAAAGTGTAGCCGGGGCCACCCCTACCGTCACCGGCCGGGTCGCCACCCTGGATCATGAAGTCTGCGACAACCCGATGGAAGGTCAGCCCATCGTAGAAGCCGTTCAACGCCAGGGTCACGAAGTTGTTCACGGTTTTCGGGGTATCCTGAGACAACTCGGCGACGATGTTACCTTTGGGGGTCACGATGGTCGCTAGATAGATGGCGCCCGGCTTGACAAACATCGGGGCTGGGCCGCTGAAGCGCTGGTTGCGTTCGGCCGGGGAGAGCTTGGCGAGCGGCCGGCTGCCGTCGGCCGCGGGCGCGGGGACGATGGGCCGGGTGTCGGGTGTGGCGGCGGCTGCCGGTTGGGGCACGGCGGTCGCTTTCGGCTGGGCCGCGGCTGCCGTCGGGGCAGCAGGTTGTGCAGTCGGCACGGCCGCGGGGGCCTGAGTTGCCGGCGCGCAAGAGGCGACCACGAAGGCCACCAGGACGATCAGAACGAGTGAGACGTGCTTGTTCAAGAGAGACTCCTTGGACGTGATGCGTGATCCGTGATGCGTGATCCGTGACAGACAGCGAGACTTCCGCCGTTCTTCACGTAGCACGCAGCACGCAGTACGTTACGAATGTCATTTCGGCAGCAAGGGCGCGTGCTCCAGCCGCCAGATGCCATACAAACCCGCCAGCGCCACCGCCGCGCCAACGGCGTAGCCTTCGATCACGCTGGCCTGGGTAACGAAGGTGGCGACGACACCGGCAGCGCCGCCGAGCAGATAGCAGATCAGCACGGCCTCGCGCGGGCTGCCGGTGAGACGGGCCAGGCGGTGGCTCAGGTGATCCTTGCCGGGCGTGGTCAGCGGATTTAGCCCGCGGCGCAACCGCGAGATGATGACCAGCGTGGTGTCGAAGAGCGGCACGGCCAGCACCAGCACCGGCACCATCCAGGTGACGAACGCCGAGTTGTCCGGGAAGCGCAGCTTGATGCCGACGGCCGCCAGGGTAAAGCCCAGGAAAAGACTGCCGGTATCGCCCATGAAGATGCGGGCCGGATTGAAGTTGTAAAAGAGAAAGCCGGTGCACGCGCCCACCACCGCGGCCGCCAGCGCGCCCACCAGGTATTGCTTGCTCATGGCCGCAAAGAGCAGGAAGAAGGCCGCGGCGATGGCCGCGATGCCGCCGCTCAACCCGTCCATGTTGTCCAGCAGGTTCATGGCGTTGGTGATGAAGACGACCCAGAGCAGCGTCGCCGCGATGTTCAGCCACGCCCACGGCAGCACGCTGATCCGTACGTCGGTCAGCACCAGGATGCCCGCGGCCAGGAATTGCCCGGCCAGCTTGGGCCACGGCCCGAGATGCCAACGATCGTCCCACAGCCCCATGAACGAGACCAACGTGGCGCCCAAAAAGATGCCGGCCACCTGGTTGACGTAGAACCTGTCGCCCAGGGCGATCAGCGAGACGATAACCGCCAGGTAGATGGCCGCGCCGCCCAATAACGGCGTCGGGACGGTGTGCTGCTTACGCGCCGCTGGCTGGTCAATGATGCCGAAGCGTCGCGCGACGCGCTGCGCCAGCGGCGTAACGCCGATGGCCAGGATCAGGGCACTGACGAGGATCAAAATGTAAGTGGTCATGGGGTGACCCGTTTCTGCAGATCCGCGATCAAGGCCTCGATGGTCGGTTTTTCCGCATCGCTGGCGAGACTCTGCGCCTTGGCCGCGGCGTCCAGCGCCTCCGGGATGCGGCCGGCGTCCCGCAGGATCAGCGCCGTGTTGCGGTAACTGACGTGCAGTTGTGACTTCTGCGAAGTGATGGCGCCCGTGAGCGCGTCGCGCCGGCTGGCCGCGCTGGACAGGAGCACCGCGTAGCCGCCAGCGCGCCTCGCCTGCGCCTCAAGCGCCGCCAACTGGCTCTGCGAGGAGTTGAGCGTTGCCGTTTGCAGCTCGATGATGTGACGGAAGGCCGTCAATGCGCCCTCGGAGTCGCCGGTCTGCGCGCTGTAGACGCCCACCGCGCTCAACACGCCCACGTCGTCGCGGGCATACTCGGTTGCCTTGCGATAGGCATTCAGCGCGGCCGCTCGGTCGCCGATGGCCGCCGCCATGTCGCCGCGCAATACGTAAGTTTGGTAGTATTGCTGGTCTACCGTCACCGAGTGATCCAGGGTCTTGAACGCGGCGTCGGTATCGCCCTTGACGAATTGTACGCTCGCCAGCTCGTTCCACAACTGGGCGTTCTGCGGGCTGAGCGACGTGGCCTGGCGGTAGTAGTCCAGCGAGAGGTCGAGCTTGGCGAGGTCTACGTCCTTCGGCCGCGTCGCGACGATCTGGCGCAGATTATCGTTGCTGGGCACGTCGTTGGGGCCGAGCGCGTTATTGAACGCCCACGAGCGATGCAGACGAGCCAGGTTGGCGCTGTGATCGGTGTTGAGCGGGTTGAGCCGCTGGGCCGCCAGAAGGGCGGCATAGCTGGCGCGCATCAGGTCTTCTCGGTCGCGCGCCCGCAGGCCGCGTTCGACGAGGGTCAACAGGTCGCTGGTGGCAACTTTGCTCAGGTCGGCCGGCAGGGTCGGAGTCGCCACTGACGCGGTCGAGGCGAACTGCAACAGACCGCGGCCTATGAAGAGATAGTAGAAATCCTCCTCGGGTTGAAGGTTCGCCGCCTCGCGGTAGAGAATCACCGCGCTTTCCCACGCGCCCGCGCCCTCGTAAGCCAGCCCTTGCTTGTAATACGTGTCGGCCTGAACGGTACGGATGTTTACGTTGACGATGATCAGCAGCGCCAGGATCAGCGCCACCACGCCGCCGCCCACGGCCACCCCGCCCAACTCGCCCCACCAGCGGAACGGCCGCGGCCGGCTGTCGGCCAGCCAGAGCGCCGCACCGGTCGCCAGGAGGAGCAACAGCAGGGCCACGTCGAAAACGACCACGTGCCCGGCGATGCGATGAAAGACCTCCATGCCCTTCAGATTCGCCAGGTTCACCCGCCCAGCCAGGATTAGTCCGAAGATAAAGAAGACGCCGGCCGTCGCGCCGAGATAGACGCCGGCCGCCCCGATCCAGGGGAAGGACCGCCCGGCTGGCCGCTGCCGGTAAAGCTCGGCCGCGGCCAGCAACGCGCCCACGACCCAGGTGAAGATCAGCAGCACCAGCAGCATCGGCGATTGGACGACCCGGAAGGCGTTGTTGTCAACGCGCAGGGTGAATGCGTTCCACAGGACACTCAGCGCGTCCTGCGCGCCGGTCTGGTTCACCAGGTAATCCCAGGTGAGCACCAGGGTGATCAGCGCGCCGACGCCGGCGTAGGGGAGGAGCGAGAGCAAGGGATGAGCAGCGGATGAAACGGATGAGCGGATAGGCGTCTCCATAGATGGGCGCGATGCGACCGATGAGACGCGAGAGCCGGCGCCGTCGTGGCGGCGATGATCTTCCGCGCGGCGATCGGCTCGGGCGTGCGCCGGGCTGACGGGGCCGCCCTTTCGGCCCGAGGCCGGGGGGGTACTCCGCGGCGCGGCGGCCTTAGGGGTGCGCGCCGCGGCAGCGTGAGTCTTCGCCCCTGCTGACACAGCGGTCGGCGCGGGCGCCAGTTCCGGCTGCTCCTCCCGATCCACCCAACCCATGCCGACGACCACCAGCAGCGCGGCCAGGGCCCAGAAGTGCGTCAGGGTGGAGGCGATCGCGATGCCGAAGTGCACCTCCACGAAATGCGCGACGATAGCCGACAAGAGGGCCAGGATCAGCAATTGCCGTCGCCCCCCGGCCAGCGCCCCTCCCCGTTCGCTCTGGCCGGTCTTCGACCGAGCCTCCGCCCCTCCCTGTTCGCTCTCGCCGGTCTCCGACCGAGCCACCGCCGGCGTCAAGAGCAAATCCACGGTGACGTAGAGCATCATGCCGAGGATCAAGCCCACCGGTAGGCCCAGGCCCGCCAGTCGCAGGCTGTGGTCGGCCACCCAGGGGATGATCACGCCCAAGATCGCGCCGCCGATTAGCAGCGCCAGGAATAGGTTGCGTCGGCCGCGCCCCTGCATCAGCCCCAGCCAGCGCAGCGCATAGTAGAAGACGCTGCCGTAGAGGAAGAGCTGGGCCAGCAGTCCCACCAGGCCGGTGCGCACGAGCGCATCGAACGTCTCGTTATGCGACCGGTCGGGCGACGCATTGCGCGCCTCATAGTGGGCCAGGTCGGGCGGATAAAAGCTGTTGTAGGCCACCCACATGGATTCCGGCCCGTAGCCGATCAGCGGCCGGATGGCGTTCAGGGTATCCGGCGAGCCGTCGGGATACTCGATAGCCGCATGGGGCTTCAGCATCATGTCCACCGCGCCTTCCCAGATCAGCACGCGCACGGCATTGGTGCCTTCGCTGAGACTCGTCAGGGTACAGACGCGGCCGATGTAACGCTGCTGGCAAAGGTTGGTGGAGAACGGCCCTTGCGGCACATTCAGGGTACCGATGAAGACGAGCACAACGATCGTCAAACCGAGCAAAAAGAGCCAGGCCGGGCGCACCACACTGCGCAACCAACGCGGGGCGCGACGCTGTCCCGTCACCCAGCGGCCCAGGAGCAAGAGACCCAGCATGAGGAAAACATAAAACCCAGCCGCCAGCCCCAGCCACGGCCCGCGGCTCTGGGTGAAGACGATGGCGATCATCTGCACGGCCAGAATGAACAGGTAAGCGCCAGCCCGCAGCGCGTCGGCGGTGCTCCCCTGCTCCTCGCTCAAGAGGGAAGCCACGCTCTCGATCAGCCGCTCCAAGGTCAGAAAGACGGCGATGATGAGGTACGCGGCGACGAAGATGGCGTTGCCCATGTTGGCCGCCACGCGCTCCTTGACGTCGCCGCCCCACGGCAGTGGATCCAGCCCGACGTGCTGGATGATCGCGTAGATGCTGATGGGCAGGCTGCTGATGACGACCGTGTAGATCAGCCGGTTGACCTGGCTGCGCGTGCGCAAATGCGTCAGCATCATGGCGAAGACCGCCACGTAGCTGAGGAAGGTGAACGTCCCTTGCATCCGCACGTAGGAACCGAGGAAGCTGATGCGCGGGGTCACGGAGAGCGCGGTGCTGACCAGGTAGGCGACGACCAGAATCAAGGCTGGCAGCACCAGCGGCGTCCTGCGCATGTGCGCCCACAGCCCGCCCTCCTTGCTGGCCCGGCCCAATCCCACGTCGAGCAGTTGGATGATCCAGACTGCGGCCATGACCAGGGCGATCGAGCGCAGTAAGTGCAGTTTGTCCGGCTCGAAGACGCGGTTGGAGAAGGTGTTGAAGAAGAGCGGCGTCACCACCAGCGCGGCCAGCCAGCCGGCCTCGATGACCCCGTCGCAGATGCGGCTCAGGCGTGTTTGCATAGCGATCCTGACGAGTGACGAGTAAGAATATTGCGTTCGGTTCATCTTACCGCACTACAGGGCAAAACGCAAAACGTAAAGCGTGGTACGTGGTACGTGGTACGTGGTACGTGGTACGTGGTACGTGGTACGTGGTACGTGGTACGTGGTACGTAGGAGGAAATGAATTCCCTAAAGCTCCCCTCAGTTCCCTCATCTCCCTCAGTTCCCTTAATTCCCCCTCCTGGCCCGGATCTCCGCCAGCGCCGCCTGAGCCGCTCTGCGGACTTTGCCCTTCGGGTCGTTTTTGGCGGCGGCTTCCAGCGCGAATTCCGCGGCGCGGTCGCCAAGACGGCCCAGGCTTTGGGCGGCGGCCTCGCGGGCCATGCTGCCGGGGTCATGAGCGAGCCGGTCGCGCAGATCGGACAGGGCCGCGCGATTGCCCAGGGCGCCCATTGCCAGCAACGCTGCGGCCCGCACCCGCACGTCCGGATGCGTCAGCGCGTTGCGCAAATCGTCCAACGCATCCGGCCCGCCGAATTGACCGAGCCAGCGCGCGGCCTGTTGCGCCTGCTCCACGTCGTCCCCGTACAGTCTCTCAATCCATAACGCCGCGTCCCCGGCGGCCGGTTGGCCTCGGGGGCGTCCGCGCCCCTTCTCCGCTTCGATAAAGCCCCGGTAAATATCGGCAAAGGCTGGATCGTGCGGATCGAGGGCCGGCGCATCCGGCTTGGGCGCCGGCGCGCGCGGCGGGATGAGCCTGGCGACGAAGTCGCTGGCGCGGATCACACTGGCCCCGGCGCTACGAGCGCGCCAGGATAGCTCCTGGTCGTTGGTCACGACAGCGTATTGGCCGGGTTGCGCGCGGCTTTGCAGATAGGCAACGATAGCGTCATCGGCGATCTCGCCAGGGGCCGAAAAACGCACCTGCACACCGGGCGTGGAAAGATCAGGGGTACTGGCCGGCATAGCTTGCCCTGGGCGCATCGAAGGGTCGCCGCTGTCGAAAAAGACGATCATCGGTTGGCCGCCGGCGCGGGCGCGGTAGGCGCGCAGGGCGATGAGCAACCGCAGCTCGTCGTCGCGGTCGCCCAGCCGAATGTCCGGCATGACGCCGATCAGATTGTGGCCATCTATGATGAGACTCATGGAGGTACTCGCTTCCGCGGTCGTGTGGCGTGCTGCGTGCTGTGTGGGAACGCGTTGACGCCGCGCACAGTGTATGCTATGATGAGAGGGAAATCAATGACGGAAATCTTACGTCTTGCCACCGACTTGATCTCTTATCGGAGCTGCCATTCCCATGCGTGTCACACTCGCCCAACGCAACCCCATCATCGGCGATTTCGCCGGCAACCTGGCGAAGATCGAGGAGACGCTGGCCGCAGTCGCGGCGGAGCGTCCCGACCTGGTCGTCTTCCCGGAACTCTTCCTGACTGGCTATCCGCCCCGCGATCTGCTGGAGCGGGCGTGGTTCATCGCCCAGGCGCAGGAGGCGGTCGAGAAGCTGCTCGTCCTCTCCCGGCGCTTCCCCCGCGTCGGTATCATCGCGGGCGCGCCGCTGCCGGCCGACCGGCCCGTGGGCAACGGTCTGAACAACACCGCGCTGCTGATCGAGAACGGCCGGCTCCTGTTCCGCCAGAACAAGTCGCTGCTGCCCACCTACGACGTGTTCGACGAAGCGCGGTACTTCGCCCCAGCTACTCAGATCAATGTTGTCCCCTTCCGAGATCAGGTATTAGGTATTAGTATTTGCGAGGACGCCTGGAACGATCCCGAGCTGTGGCCGCGGCGGCTGTACGACACTGACCCGATCGCAACCCTGGCGGCCGCAGGCGCGACGCTGATGGTCAACATCGCGGCGTCGCCGTTCTGGGCCGGCAAGGAACCGATCCGCTACCGCCTGGTGAGCCATCACGCTCGCAAGCACGGCGTGCCGTTCATCTTCGTCAATCAGGTGGGGGCCAACGACGAACTAATCTTCGATGGCTGCACGCTGTTCTGTGACCGTCAGGGCCGGCCGGTGAGCGTCTTCCCGACGTTTACGGAACATGTCGAAACCGTGGAGACCGACGCGCCAGCGGCCGGAAACGGATATGCGCCCCAGCCGCTCATCAAATCAGTTTACGAAGCGCTGCTATTAGGGATCAGAGATTATACGCGCAAGACCGGCTTCCGCCAAGTAGTGCTGGGCCTCTCCGGCGGGATTGACTCGGCCGTGGTCTGCGCGCTGGCCGTGGCCGCGTTGGGGCGCGAGAACGTGCTGGGCGTGACCATGCCGTCCAGCTTCTCGTCGGAGGGCAGCGTGGCGGATTCGCGGCAGTTGGCTGCGAACCTCGGCATCCGTTTCCTGGCGATTCCGATCGGCGGAGTCCATGCGGCTTACCTGGATGTGCTGATGCCCTTCTTCGAGGGCCGGCCGGCCGATGTGGCCGAGGAAAACATCCAGGCCCGCATCCGCGGCAACTATCTGATGGCGCTCTCTAACAAATTCGGCTACCTGGTGTTGACTACGGGCAACAAGAGCGAGTTGGCCGTGGGCTATTGCACCCTCTACGGCGACATGAGCGGCGGCCTGGCCGTCATCGCGGACGTGCCGAAGACGATGGTCTACGAAGTGGCGCGATACATCAACCGGAATGGCGAGATCATCCCCGACGTCTGCCTGACCAAAGCTCCCTCGGCCGAGCTGCGGCCGAACCAGACCGACCAGGACACGTTGCCGCCCTACGACGTGCTGGACGGCATCCTGAAGCTCTACGTGGACGAAGGGCGCTCGAAGGCCGACATCGTGGCCGCGGGCTTCGAGCCACAGACGGTGGCCTGGGTGCTGCGCACGGTAGACCGCAACGAATACAAACGCTGGCAGGCCGCGCCAGGGCTGAAAGTCACCTCGAAGGCGTTCGGCATGGGGCGGCGGATGCCGGTGGCCGCGAAATATCGCGCGTGAGACAATTCTGGCCCAAAGTGACCCACTGATGACGACACAGGCAGTCCGCGAGCCATCTGTCGCTTTCGCTCGCAACACAGAAGTTCCAACCTTCTTCGGCCAGCCGATGCTCAAAGGCGCGTATGCTGACCTCGACGCGACGCGGTCAGATCCAAAGACGCTAGCCCTTTTCTACTCGCATCCGAACGGGAAAATCTGGACAGGGGACGCCGTCGCCTGGCTGCGCTCATTGCCCGCCGGGTCCGCTGATCTCGTCTTTGCCGATCCGCCGTACAACATCGGCAAGGCCGAGTGGGATACCTTCGAGTCGCAGCAGCAATACGTCGAATGGTCGTTGCAGTGGATCGAGCAAGCAGCGCGGGTGTTGAAGCCAACCGGTACGCTTTACATCTGCGGCTTCTCCGAAATCCTGGCGGACTTGAGGCTACCGGCGTCACGATTTTTCCAGGGCTGTCGTTGGCTGGTCTGGCACTACAAAAATAAGGCCAACTTGGGTAACGACTGGGGGCGTTCGCACGAGAGCATCCTGCACTTCCGCAAGAGTCGGGAGTTTGCGTTTAACACGGACGACGTGCGCATCCCTTACGGCGATCACACCTTGAAGTACCCGGAGCACCCGCAGGCCGAGACCAGCCAGTACGGCAAGGGAAACGGCGGCGGGCGGCTCTGGCAGCCCAACCCCAAAGGCGCCAAGCCGAAGGACGTCATCGAAATCCCAACGACGTGCAACGGGATGCATGAAAAGACGCCGCACCCGACCCAGAAGCCCGAGGAGTTGGTGCGAAAAATCGTTTTGGCGTCCTCCAACCCTGGCGACCTGGTGATTGACCCGTTTCTCGGTTCCGGTACGACCGCGGTGGTTGCAGAGCAACTCAAGCGCAAATGGCAGGGCTGCGATGTCTCCCCGGAGTATTGCCGGTGGGCGACGGAGCGTATCGAATTGGTCGAGGACTGGTCGGTGGAGAAGTGGATCGAGTATGACCTGCAAAACGCGGAACGGAGGAAATCCATCCGATGACGCAAGTAACACTTGGCGATCTGCAAGAGAGCGTCCGAGATTTGTGGGTGCTTACCCACGAGTAATTGGAGCAGGAGTATGATAAGATGCGATGGATGACGGGTGTCTTGCTCTGCGGATTGGCCCTGCTCGCCGCCTGCACCACTGCGCCGCAGCCCGCGGCGCCGCCAACCCCGGCTTCGCAACCAGGAGGTATGACGATGAAGCTCACCAGCTCTGCCTTCACCGAAGGAGGCATGATCCCCGGGAAGTACACCTGCGACGGCAACGACGCCTCGCCGCCGCTGGCGTGGAGTGACGTGCCGACTGCCGCGAAGTCGCTGGCGCTGATCTGCGATGACCCGGACGCACCCGCGGGCACGTGGGTGCATTGGGTGCTCTTTAACCTGCCGCCAGCGTTGACCGGTCTGCCGGAAGCCGTGCTGCCGGACAAAGCGCCGAAGATCGGCGGCACACACGGGACGAACAGTTGGCGCAAAATCGGCTACGGTGGTCCCTGTCCGCCCTCCGGCACGCACCGCTATTTCTTCAAGCTGTACGCGCTGGACGGTCAACTCAACCTGGGCAACAACGCCACCGCTAAAGACGTGCAAACGGCGATGAAGGGGCACGTGGTAGCGGAGGCGCAACTCATGGGACGATACAAGCGATGACAAAGTGACAAGGTGACTCGGTGACAGAGCGCCGCATTTGCAGCGATCACCTTGTCACCCCTTCACCTTGTCACTTTGTCACCTTGTCACGTCAAGGAGAGTGTGAGATGAGACGACGAAACACACGGGTCAAACTGAACCTCTGGCTACTGGCGTTGCTGGCGGCCGTGTTGATCGCGGGACAGGCGAACGCGCAGGCGCCGGGCGCGATCAAGCTGGCGGTCTTCAAGGGGCCGGTGACGCCGATCCTGGCCGAGTACATTGACCGGACGATCAGCGACGCCGAGGCGAGCGGCGCGGCGGCCGTAGTGCTCCAATTGGACACGCCCGGCGGCTCGGTGGACATCACCAAGCAGATCACACAGCGCATGACCAGCGCAACCGTGCCGGTGATCGTCTACGTGGCCCCGCGCGGGGCACACGCGGCGTCGGCCGGCACGTTTATCACCCTGGCGGGCCACCTGGCCGGCATGGCGCCCGGCAGCAGTATCGGCGCAGCCAGCCCGGTGGGCAGCGAGGGCGCCGACCTGCCAGAGACGATCAAGGCCAAGGAGACGAACGTCCTGGTCGCCGACATCAAGAACCTGGCCGCCCGCCGGGGCGACAAGGCCGTCGCCTGGGCCGAGAAGGCGGTCGCCGAGGCCGCCGCAGCCACGGCCGACGAGGCGCTGGCGCTGGGCGTGATTGACGCCGTGGCGCAGGACGTGCCCGATCTGTTGCGCCAGTTGGATGGAAAGACGGTGACGGTCGCGGGCAAGGAGATTAAGCTCCAGCTTCGTGATCAGCCTATCGAGCAGACGCCGCTCAGTCCCATCCAGGGCTTCCTGAACACGATCACCAATCCGACCCTAGCCGCGATCTTGCTGACCATCGGGCTGAACGCGATCTTGTTCGAGCTATCCAGCCCCGGCGGCTACGTTTCCGGCGTGATTGGCGTGGTGTGTTTGCTGATGGCGCTCTATGCCCTGGGCCAGTTGGAGGCGAACTGGGTCGGGCTGGGGTTCGTCGGCATCGCGTTCGTGCTGTTCGTGCTGGACATCAAAGCGCCGACCCACGGCGCACTGACTATCGGTGGGATTGTGAGCTTTATCTTTGGAGCCTATATGCTTTTCAACACTGCGGAACTGGATGTACCGTGGGCGACGATCATCGCCCTGGCGCTGGCGACCGGCGGTTTCTTCGCCTTCGCCATCGGCAAGGCCCTTGCGGCCCAACGCCGCCGGCCGACGACCGGCATGGAGGGAATGATCGGCGAGGTGGGCGAGGTGCGCCAGCCGCTCACCCCTGCCGGCATGGTGCTGGTACACGGCGAGCTATGGCGCGCTGAGGCCGACGGTGGGCCGATTGCCGCCGACGAGCGGGTGGTGGTCATCGGGCAGGAAGGATTCCGCTTGCGGGTGAAAAGGGCTCTTAACCCGGCTTGATGGCCCACCCCGAGCGGTACATCATCCACAAGAAGCTGATCTGATCCAACTCATCCATTCGAAGCTGAACTCAGTACAATCCCCGCAATGGCGCAGGCTTGTCACTCAGCGCTTCGAAGGCGCGGCCCGGGTGCAGATAGCCGGTCCACACTTCGCCATGAGCCAGGCGGCGGTGGGCAAGATCGGCACCTACCTGCGGGAAGGCAAGGCTGTGCCGGCCGGCTGGGGCCTCGATGCCGCGGGCCAACCCACCAGCGACCCCGCGGCCATTTTGGCATCCGGGCTGGTGTTGCCGATGGGCGATCACAAGGGCGCGGGTCTGGCACTGATGATGGAGATCTTCACCGGCGTGCTGTCGGGCGGCCTGCTCAGCCACGAGGTGGTTCAGGCCGATCCATCGGGGCTGGACTCGGAAGGCAGCAAGTTCTTCCTGGCGGTGGACATCGCCAGGTTCATCGAGCCGGAGCGTTTCGCCGAGCGCGTCGAGGACCTGTTGTCACTCGTCAGCGCGGGTGTGGATGGCGGGCAGGCGTTCCTCGCGCCCGGCGAACGCGGCTGGCAGGCCCGCGACCGCAACCTGATCGAAGGGGTGCCGATCCACCCGCAGATTGTCGAACAACTGGCTCGCATCGGCGTGACACTGCCGGCGGTCGCGTAGGACAAGGAGAGAGGTCGTAATGAAGCTGGTTCCATTGGGAAACACGGGCGAGCAGGTTTCGGAGTTCTGCCTGGGCACCATGATGTTCGGCGCCCGCTGCGACGAGGCCGAGGCCGATCGCATCCTGAGCGCGGCGCTGGAACGGGGCGTTACCTTCGTTGATACGGCCGCCATGTATGCGGCCGGCGGCACCGAGGAGATCCTGGGGCGACTGTTGCGCGGACGCCGCGATCGGGTGTTCCTGGCGACCAAGGTGCATCGGGGGCTGGACTCAGCGAGCATTCTCACCAGCATTGACGAGAGCCTGGCGCGCCTGAAAACGGACGCTGTGGATCTCTACCTGCTGCATTGGCCGCTGCCGGGGATGCGCCCCGTCGAGATCATGGCCGCGCTGGCCCAGGTGGTGGCCGCGGGCAAGACGCGCTACGTGGGCTGCTCCAACTTTCCGGCCTGGCTGCTGGCGCACTGCAACGCCATCGCCGCCGAGCACGGCTGGCCCCGCCTGGTGAACAACCAGGTGGCCTACAACCTGTTCGAACGCGGCATCGAGGTCGAAATCCTGCCGCAGGCCGTGGCCGAGCGGATCGCCATCACGGTCTACCGGCCGCTGGCCGAAGGCGTGCTGGCCGGGCGGTATCAGGTGGGTGGCGCGTTCCCTGCGGCCGCGCGCGGAGAAACCAGCGGCCCGGCGATCACCTGGCTGGCGCAGCATGGTGCGAGCATTGCCCGCTTCAACCGGTATGCGGCCGAGCTGGGCGTCGCCCCCGCCACCCTGGCCCTGGCCTGGGTGCGCTATTCAGCCGGCGTCACCGCGCCGATTGTCGGCGCGAGCCGGCTGAGCCAGCTCGAAGACACCCTCGCTGCGTTTGAGCTTGACCTGACCGATCGGCAGTACGAGGACGTCACCGCCATCTTTGCGACCGAGGTGTGGGAAGAAGGCCTCCAGCCGTTCCCAGGCCGCAAGTACAACTTCCCGCGGCTGCGTCGCAACCTGCGGCTACTGGGGTGAAATCAACGGAACTCCCTGAGCAGTTGATCCATCACCCACGTAGTTCGCGCGGCGCTGACGCCGGTGCTGGGGCACGCGCCGATGCCGTTCAGCTCATCCACCACCGTCTGGATGAGCGGCTGCTGGACGTGGGCGGGGGTTTCCACGGGCAAATGGGTGACTCCCGCTGGAGTGGTGAGCACGATAAGCTCGACACCAAAGCACGAGAAGGAGAGCTGGCCCTGGCTGCCCACGAACTCGATCTGGTCGGCATTGCCGAAGGTGACGGAGTTCCAGACCCCCACGCCCTGGACGCCCGACGCGAACTCGAACGTCGCGGTCACCGCGTCCTCGGCCTCGTAGAGTCGGCCCTGGTTGATCGCGAAACCCTGCACCCGCTGGATGGGGCCGAAGATGTAGTCCAGCAGGTCCAGCATGTGGCTGCCCATGTCCAGGAAATGGCCGCCGCCAGAGACAGCGGGCACCAGGCGCCAGGGTCGCGTGGCCGGATCGGCTTCCTCCGGCGTTGCCACCTTCTGGAGCAACACCCGGACAAAGCGCACATCGCCGATCGCGCCCGACTCGACCAGTTCCTTCACCTTCAGAAAGCGCGGCAGGGCGCGGCGGTAGTAGGCCACGAAAAGCGGCACACCGGCTGTCTGGCACGCCGCGATCATCTCCTGGCACTCTGCGAAATCCAGCGCCATCGGCTTCTCGACGTAGACCGGCTTGCCGGCACGCGCACACGCCAGCACGTACTCGCGGTGCGAGGCCGGCGGCGTGGCGATGTAGACCGCGTCCACCTCGGGGTCGTGGATCAGCGCATCGGCGTCAGCGTACCAGCGCGGCACGCCGTGACGCCGCGCATAGTCCTTGGCCAGCGCCGCGTCCCGCCGCATCACCGCCACCAGCACTGAGTTTCTGGCCTTCTGGAAGCCCGGCCCGCTCTTCACCTCGGTCACATTGCCGCAGCCGACGATGCCCCAACGAATGGTCTTCATGACTGCCCCCTTTTCGACAATGTCGTCCGACATGCTATGATATAGCACAGATCGTCCCGCAGTGTCAACATGGGAACCGAGCCTTGCAAGCGAAAGGACAACAGCTCCAATGAAGGCAGCCATCCTCTACGACGACCTCGACATTCGCTTGGGCGAAGCGCCAGACCCCCGCATCCGCCCGGATGAGGTGCTGGTGGAGACCGGTCACGCCGGTATCTGCGGCACCGACCTGCACATCTACCGTGGGGAGTTTCACAGCCGGGTCAAGGCACCCGCGATCCTGGGCCACGAGTTCGGCGGCATCATTCGCGAAGTCGGCAAGGCGGTGCACGGGTTCAAGCTTGACGACCGCGTGGCGGTGGATCCGATCATCTCGTGCCACAATTGCCCGGCGTGTCTGACGGGCCACCTGAACGCCTGCCGCACGCTCAAGCTGCTCGGTGTGGACCTGGACGGCGGTTTCGGGCAATACGTGGCCGTCCCGGCCAGCCACCTCTATCCCCTGCCCGACAATGTACCGATGGAGTACGCGCCGATGGTGGAGATGTATGGCCTGGGCCATCACATCCTCTGGCGCGGCGGGGTTCAGCCCGGCGAGACGGTCGTGATCCTGGGCGCGGGCAAGCTGGGACTGTCCGTGCTGGATGTGCTCTGCCACCGCATCACCCCCGGCCTCACCATCATCACCGACGTGCAGCCCTTCCGGCTGGAAACGGCGCGCAAGCTCGGTGCGGACGCTGTCATCAACGCCGAGTACGAAGACC
The DNA here is from genome assembly GCA_026389845.1 of Chloroflexota bacterium. GTDB lineage: Bacteria > Chloroflexota > Anaerolineae > CG2-30-64-16 > CG2-30-64-16 > JAPLHB01. The sequence continues at coordinate 112,756 of JAPLHB010000105.1, read as the reverse complement.
CGGTCGAGCGCGCGATGGAGCTGACTCGCGGCCTCGGCGCGGACTGCGTCATCGAGTGCATCGGCCACTTCCACGAGATCGCAGGCCGCGAGGCGCCGCTGGCCCAGGCGGTCAAGATGATCCGCACGGCCGGCCGCATCGTCACCACCGGGCTGGGCGAGCAGCTCTCGGCGGTTCACTTCAAGACGCTGGTCATCAAGGAAGCGCAGATCATCGCTTCGCGGGTGACGTTGGGCGAATTTCCGCGCGCCATCCAGATGATGAGCAAAGGGCTGCTGCACCCCGAGCTGCTCGTGACCCATCGCCTGTCCCTGCGAGATGTCACGCAGGCGTTCGCACAAGTGGACGGGGAAGACCCCGGCACGATCAAGATCGTGATGGACCTGCAGGACGCGTAACATATACACGGTACGGTCGCAAAGTGCGCTTTTAGGCATCTGTCATTCTGAGCGGGGTTGCCCCTGACTTCTCGCGACGGCGAGCATCTAGCGAAGTTCTCATGCCGCGGGCGGCGCCACGGCGCATGAAAATCCTGGTTTGTGCCGCATGGCACAGGTCGGGCACAGGATTTTCAGGACAAGAATCTCATTCCGCGACGAGACCCTTCGCTGGTGGCGCGCCGCAACGTAATTCACGGGACCAACTCGCTCAGGGTGACGTGCTCGGACAGTTTTCGATATACCCCAACAGACCAAAGGAGGCAATCCCGTGTCATACTTCACCGCGATCTCCACCGCACTCGGTCTCAACCGGCTGCCGACCAACCCTTGCAAGCTGCTCGACTTCGCCTATCTGACCCTGAACGACAGCGAGCGCTACGCCACCGCCACCGGCGACCGTGAAGTTCTCGCGGTGATCTTCGGCGGCAAGGGCGATTTCTCCGCCGCGGGTCACGAGTTCCGGGGCGTAGGCGGCCGGCCCAACGTCTTTGCGGGCAAGCCGTATTCGGTCTATCTGCCCTGCGGCACAGACACTGTCATCACCGCTCGCGGCCACCTGGAGGTGGGACTGCTCAGCGCACCCAGCGACCTGGCGCTCGCGCCTTATGTCATCTCGCCCGACCGGGTGACATCGGGCGTGTGGGGCGCGGCGAACTTCAGCCGCAGCTACCAGCAGATCCTCACCGTGGCGGGCCAGCCCGACCTGCCCGCGCGACGCTTGGTCGCGGGTGAGACCTATGTACCCTCCGGCAACTGGGCCACCTACCCGCCCCACAAGCACGAAGTGGACGATCTGCCGCGCGAGGCCTTCCAGGAGGAGATGTACTTCTTCAAGGTGAACCCGCCCGACGGGTTCGGCATGGTGCGCTACTACAACAGCGAGATTGACGCGGGCTACATCATCAAGGACAACACCGTCATGATGGCGCCTAACGGCTATCACACGAACAACTGCGCGCCGGGCTACACCTGCTACTTCCTCTGGTTCATGGCCGGCGAGCAGCGTGTTCAGGCGGCATCCGAAGATCCGGCCCTGACGTGGGTGGCCCGCACCGTGCCGATGTTGAAGGCGCTGGGGCACTGATCGCCGCCCAGTTTTCCATGTCGGGCGCGGCGCCCCGGCCCATGAAAACGGAACGCAGCTGGACGCGGAGACTGCGGACGACGCGGACACGTTCAGGGCTTATCTGCGTTCTCCGCGTCGTCCGCGTAATCCGCGTCCCATTTCCAGGGCAGCATCCTCGTTACGGCGCGGAGATGGCCGCCCGGATCTGGGCGGTGTGCTCCTGGACGTGGTTGGGCGGACGAACGCCTTCCAACATCGAGCGGCCCAGACGCCAATACGTTCCCCGGTGCGCCACGAACTCCGCGGGCAGCGCGGCCAGCATGTTGGCCGTCTCACCCTGGCTGCGCCGCAGCGCGTCGGCCATATCGGCGAGCCGGGGATAGGCGCGGGCGCTGGCCGCGATGCGGGCCGGCACGACCTCAGTGTTCTCGAAACGATCCGACCAGCGCTCATCATCGCAGAGCAGGTCCGTGATCCAGGTCTGCTGCTCGCGCTCGTGGGCGATCAGGTGCGCCAGCACTTCCAGCGCGTTCCACTCGCCCGGCGCAGGCCGGTGGGCGGCCCGGTCGTCCCCCACTCCCTCCAGGCCGCGCGCCAGCTCGGTCAAGGCGGACGCATTGGCCTGGCGGACGGCGTCGGCCAGTTCAGCCGGCGTTGCCGGCACCTCGGGGATGAGCCGTCGCGAGAGCATCATTTCGGTCATGCGGCGTTCGCCTCCGCGGTAGAATGCCACGTCCACCCGATCGCCGGCGCGATGCGAACCCAATGCCGCCACGAGGCCCGGGTAGTCGTTGGTCGGTCGCCCTGCGAGGGACACGATCACGTCATCTCGCCGCAGGCCGGCCTGCTCCGCGCCCAGGCCTTCGACCACGCCACCCAACCGCGTGCCCTCGCCCACGGGCACGCCGAGACGGGAGGCGATGTCGGCATTGAATTCATCCACGTAGATGCCGAGCATGGGTCGCAACATGTAGCGTAAGTCCTGGCCGGTTTCCAGGACCGATTTCAGGTTCTCCATGCCCTGTGTCCAGCCGTCCTGGCTTTCGCTGCGGGTCTTGTGCCACGCGTCTCCCGCGCCAAACCCCTCATGCGTCAGGGTGACTTCCACATCGTCGCCCGATGGCGTGAGAATGACTTCCACCTGCGTCACCCCCGGCTCGCCCCGACCCTGCCAGGTGAAGGCGACGCGGCGTTCGGGATCGAACGCGGTGAACTCGCCCGCGGCATAGTAGCCGCTGTGCCACCAGACGTAGAGGCGGCCGCCCAGCCGGGCATCCACCACTGCGCCGTCGCACATCCACTCGCGGAGGACCCCCGACCGCGTAAAGGCGCGATAAGCCTCCGCAGCGGGCGCGCGTACCGTCTGCGTCATGCGAACTGTTTCAGTGCTCATAGGACCTCCTCTCCTGTTCGAGCTGGATTCTGATTTGATTGTTTGAGTGAGATGCTCACATTTGCAGCGGCGCTCATTCAATCCTTCCCGGGCGCGCGCAGCGGAAGCCGCCGCGCGGATCGCGCATCTCGTGGCTGGAGTTGCGCGCAGCACAGCGGCTGGGCGTCTGCGTCCAGGCCGGTGTGCCCACTGGATCGTACCAGGACGAGCCGCGCCGGCAGTGGTTCCAGGGCGGTCCGGCCACAAGGGGATGGCGCGCCGGCAGCTTGGAGTAGTCGGACCAGTTGTACCAGTCCGTCACCCACTCCAAGGCGTTGCCCACCATGTCCAGGATGCCGTAGGGGCTGACGCCGTCGGGGTGCGAGCCGATCGGCTGTAGCGTCGGACCGGCGGAGCGGGGCGGCAGCGCCAACTGGCGTCAGGCGACATCCCAGACGGTCTCGGCGGCCGCGTCTTGCGTCGCAGCGGTGGGGCGCCAGCCCACCGCGTCCACGTTGGCCCGGCTCGACGCCCACGTGTTGCCCCAGGGATAGAACGCGGCCATCCGCGCCGCGACAGGCTTTCTCCCACTCGGCCTCGGTCGGCAGCCGCTTGCCCGCCCACCGGCAATACGCGTCCGCGTCGTCCCAGCTCACGCCGACCACGGGGTAGTCGGCCTGGCCGGGTGGATATGCGTCTCCGGTCCAATAAGCGGGCGACCGACCGCCGGCGGCCAGCAGGAAGCGGCGGTATTGCGCGTTGGTCACTTCGTAGCGGTCTAGCTCGTAGGCGTCGAGATAGACGCGATGCACTGGCCGTTCGTCGTCGCGGCCGGTCTCGCTGCCCATGGTGAACTCTCCGGCCGGTATGGGAACTGTGCTGTGGTCCAGTGCTTCGGCGAGCGCCTCTTCATCGCCGGCCGCCGCCAACCGGCGCAGCCGGGCGGTCTTCTCGGCCAAGAGCGCAGCCCCCCTTTGGGGCGCATTTGTCGTCGTGACGGCGGCCGTCGGAGGGGAGGGTGTCGGCCTTGGGGGCAACGCGACGCACGACGCGACCAGCAGGAGCAGGATGATCAGGCCCTTGCCACCTTGCCAGGCCAGGCAGGCTCTTCCATGAGCGAAGCCCCTGCGCCTCAGGCCACCTGTGTACTACATCGCCCCGCTTCCTCGGCCTCTCTAACGCCGAATGATCACGGGAAGCCAGATCCGCCAACATCCCGGCAGAGCGTCGCGCACCGTGACGACGCGGTGATTGCCTGTGTCAGCGACGACCAAGTTGCCATCCGGCTCCACCGCCACCCCGCGCGGTGTGTTGAAGGTTCCGCTGTAACCGTCATTGGGCGCAGTGAATTGGGCCAAAAAGTCGCCCTCAGGGCTGAGCACGACGACGCGGTGGTTGCCCGTGTCGGCCACGGCCAGGTTACCCCACGCATCGGCCGCTACGCCGGTAGGCGCGTTGAACCCGGCAATGAAGCTGTCTAAAAAGCCGAAGGCCTGCCCGTCGAAGCCCAAGACCACCAGCCGGTTGTTGCCCTGGTCGACCACGATCACCCGGCCGTTGGAATCCACGACCAGGCCCTGTGGATTGTTGAAGCGACCAGGCCCGCTCCCGAACGTGCCGAATGCGCTGACAAAGCGTCCCAGGCTGTCGAACGCCTGCACGCGATGGTTGCCGCTGTCGGCGACCAGGAGGCGGTTGCACGTCTCGCTGTTGCCCAGCCGCGGCATGTCGCTGATGCGCAACTCGTCGATGAGGGCATCGACGGCCAACTCACCGCCCATGCCCGAGCCGACGTAGAAGATGCTCGCCGTTGGCCGGGCGATCCCTCCACACTCCGTCCGTGCCACCTCCTGACCGTCCTCATACAGGCGCATTTCGGTCCCCTGCCAGGTGAAAGCCAAGTGATGCCACTCACCGGCCCGCCAATCCGCCACGTGGTGCGGTGCGCCACAACTCCCGTCGGCATAAAAGCGATCGAAGACCAGGTTGCTGATGCCGTCCTTGCGCAGATGCAGAAACTCGGAGCCTTCTCCCCACCAGAAGAGCGTGTGGTTGCTGCCGTCATCACCAGCCCAATCGGGGCGCAGCCAGAATTCGACGGCTCCCTGCGTGGCATCGATGTTTCCTGCGGCGGCGTAGGTGAGGGTGTCGCCATCGTCTACCAGCACCCCCTGGCCGTAGCGGCTTGCGGCAAAGCTGGCGCCATGCGCCGTGCCCGGCTCGCCTTGCGCGCCTGTGACGGTGCCGTCCAGGTGTAGCAGGAGCAACGTGTGCGCGTCTGCCTGGTACGGGCCTCCGTAGGTGCAGGTCTGGCCCCAACTGGCCACCCCGGCCGGCGCCTGGAACTGGCCGGGCGCCGTGCCCTCGTCGCCGAAAGCCGTCAGCGGGCGCAGATCGGAGTCGTAGACGCGCACCGCGTGGCGGCCAAATGGCGACTCGCCAAAGCCGCTGACCAGCAGCAAGCCCGCCGGGTCGTAGGCCAGGAAGCCGACGTTGCCCAGGTCGTAGTGCACGTTGACCAGCCGGTGGGTGAAGCGGCCGTCCGTGCGCTGGCGGAGTAGAGGATACATGTTCCAGTTGTTGAGCACCGTTCGCGACCCATCGGGCGCCAGGGCCACGGCGGCCGGGACCTCCAGGCCGGGCGCGTAGGCTAGCTCGCCGAAGCCGCTCTCCCGGCCCTGGCCGTCCACCGCGGTCACCGCGTAGATCCGATGCTCACCGTCGCCGAACCCAGCCGAGTCCTCCTCGAAGTGGGTGGCTGTCAGTACGCCACTGGCAGCGACGTAGCGATACTGGGGCGCCGCGGCGCGGTACACCCGGTAGCCGACCACCCCAGGGGAGGGGCTGGGCAGCCAATCCAGCCTGGCCCGCAGGCCCTCGATGCGGACGCTCAGCAACTCCGGCGCGGCCGGGCCTGCCGGCGGCGGCACGTGGGACGCGATGGTGAAGGTGTGGCTGATGGTGTCTCCCGACCAGTAGGCCAGGTTGAACTGCGTGATGTCCAGCCAGTGGAACTCCTCGTGGCCGTCCGTGGCCAGCCGCATCAGAAAGAGGCCCTGGTTGCCGATGATGTCCACCACGCCAAAGGGGTTGTCGTGCATCACGTGGCCGTTGGCGGTCACTGTGCCGCCGTTGGCCGAGCGATTTGGCAAGCGGAAGACGCCGTTGGCGTCGGTGATGCCGCTGATCTCGGGAATGTTGTCCACCTCCATGTGCCCGGTCGGATCCCAGGGGCCGGTGCGCTGGTAGAGCGCCACTGTGACGCCAGGCGCGGGGTTCCCTGTGCTATCGAGGACGCGTACGTAGTTGTCAAGGGGGATATCGAACAGGTAGGCGCCGAAGTAGCCGTTGCGGTAGCCGCTGAAGGTCGAAGCGCCCCCCGCCGAGTGGCTGTCGTAGAGGTGCGGATCGTTGTGGGGTGCGGTGTCGCCGCCGCCCATGAGCCCCCCGTTGTTCCAGCCGAAGCCCACGTTGGCCGGCAGCCCGTCCTTGTTCAGCACGGTGACGTTGGCCGCATAGACGCCAATGGCATACATGTCAATGATCGCCCCCTGATGGCTCAGCTCGTGCACCAGCCCCCAGTCAATGTCGGTCGCGGCGTCATAATAGCCGCAGCCATCACACCGGACGTCGTCCGTGAGGTACCAACTGCCATCGTGCGCGCCGTCCGGCCCGGGATGGGTGGCGGTGACGCCAATGGTGTTGATGCGCACCCGCACTGTCGCCCCCTGCGGCGTCACGGGGTAGATCGAGTTGGCAAAGGCGGCGTTCATGGTCGCGATCTGCTTCTGGAGCCAGTCCTCCGCCGACCAGGGCCACCGCGGGTCAGCCGGCACGTCATAGGCGTCGTACACGTCCGGCGGGAGGTAGATGCTGAAGCTCATGGCATCCGTGCGGTCTTCCAACGCGTTGTTGCTCTCGAAGGTCTCGGCGACAGCATCGGCTGGATCGGCGGTAAAGCGCACCGTGTGCTCGCCTAGCGCCCGCTGCCCGTCGGGCGACAGGCCGTGCGCCCAGGGCCAACGGTAGATGGTGGTGACCTCGGCCGCCGAGGCCAGCGAGGGCAGCGTGCCGCGAGCGACCTCGGCGCCGTCGATGTACCAGGCGAAGTCGAAGGGGGGACTGGCGACCGTCCCCTTGTTGATGATGTGGGCAGTGAAGGTGACGATTTCGCCGGGCTCGGGCCAGCGCCGGTCGTTTTCGGTGTCGGGGCAGAGGAAGGGGATGCCCGGCTGATTGGGGACATCCCACGGGTACTCGACGCAGTACGCCTTGTACAGCGGGGCGCGGTTGATGAAGGTGACATCCAGATCAACGCCCGCCGGGGGCGACGCCTTGGGTGTCACGCCCTCTTGTGCGGGGGCAAAGGGCGCGCCCTCCACGTGCGCTGTGTGGAGGGCAAGAACCAGCGCCACGATGGCGGCGAAGACGAGTGTGGCAGAGAGCAAACTGTTTTCAGTAGACGTGTTCATGCTACACCTCTTGCGATCCAGGTGCAAGGCTATTTGCTCTGCAGTGGCGGGACGATAGGTCAGCATTTGACACTCTCCGAAGGAGGAAAGAGCGAGCCAGATTGGCGCATCAAGCCTTCGAGCGCAGCCACTAAGTCGTCGCCACGGTGGCAGCGCGCGATCGGAGAGAGACACTATGAAATTGGGTTTTGCTTGCATAGGTCCTCCTCATTGTCCGCAATAAAAGCTCTTCTCACCCTGCTGCCTCTCCAAGCCGGTAATGCACGATACGCACCACCCTGGCGACGAATGGGATGTACCGCATGAGCTGGAAGGCACCCAGGCGCGGCTCTGGCTTGTCGAAGTAATACCACTGGCTGAGCAGGCGAATGCCGGGCGCCCATGCTTCCACATCCCGATCATCCTTCAGTCCCCAGCGCGGCCGGGCCACAGCCGACGGGCGCGGATGAAAGCGAACCACCACCGGCGAGTACGCGTCGCACACCAGCTCCGCGCCGGGGAAGCGCTCAGCGAGCGCCTGCACCAACCGCTTGACGTCGGCCTCTTCCAGATAAACCAGCATAGCCTCAGCCAGAAAGAGGATATGCTTGCCCGCCTGGCCGCTCAGGGCATCCATCCACGAGAAATCGAGCACCGAACACCCAATGAAATGACTACGCGGTGTCTCTTCGAGCAGCTCTTTCCTCAGCTCCATCACCTCCGGCAGATCGAGGCCGTACCACTCTACTTGCCCGTTATCGACCCGCTCGAAGCGGGTGTCGAGCCCGCAGCCCAGGTCGACGATCACCCCCTCGGGGTGCTCTGCCAGGAACGCCCACGCCAGGCGGTCGAACTCTCTCATGCGCAGCAGGTAATTGACCTGTTCGTCCTTCAGCCTCTGGACGCCGGAGAAGTCATAGTCGAGCTGGCCGACCAGCTCCACTGCCTTGGAATCTCGCACCAATGCATCGGGGCGTTGGCTCTCCATCGCCCGAAAATACACTGGTATCAGGAGCGTCTGGGAGACTGCGTTCAGGTTGCGGATAGTATGTGTGGGCATTTGGCCCTCCTCTCAAAATAGTGCGGGCTTCATTACCCTTCCGCCACGCCGCTCAGGTCTTGATGAGATGTCTCGGACATGTTGGCCCCCTTTTTGCCTATAAAAAATGGAAGGCCTTTTCACTCTGCTGCCTTTCCAAGGCGGTAGTGGTAGATACGCAACACCCTGGCCAGGAGCGGGATGTGGCGCATCCATCGAATGTGATCCAGCCGCGGTTCAGGCCGGTCAAAGTAGCCCCACTCATCGAGCAGGTGGATGCCGTCACCCCAGCTTTCGATCTCCTGGCCATGTTTGAGCCCCCAGTGATAGCGGACGCCGAACTTGGTGATGGACAGGCGGAGGTTGTTCGCCCAGACGCTGTACGGCGAAAAGGCATCGATGACCAGCTCCGCGCCGGGAAAATGGTCACGCAGCATGAGCACCAACGACTTGACCTGTGCTTCCTCAAAGTACATCAAGACACCTTCGGCCAGAAATAGGAAGGGGCACTGGCGATGTGCGCTCACTGCGTCCAGCCAGGCGCTGTGGAACGCCGAGCAGCCCAGCAAGTGATAGCGTTTCCCCTCGCCGCCGATGAATTTCCGGCGCAGCTCGATGACGTCCGGCAAATCCAGGTCGTACCATTCGACCTGGCCATTGTCCACGCGCTCGAAGCGCGAATCGAGGCCGCAGCCGATGTGGACCACAACCGCCTCCGGGTGGCGGGTCAGGAAATCCCGCGCGTAGCGGTCGAATTCCAAGTTGCGCAAGATCACCGTCACCTTGTCATCCTCGTCCATCTTGATCTGCTTGACCCGGTCGAAGTCATAACTCATCTGCGTGACCAGAGCTACGGCTTTCTCGTCTTTGATCATCGCGTCCGGGCGCTGCGATTCCATTGCCCGGATGTAGAGCGTCATGAGCAGCGTTTCAGCCACGCCGCTCAGGTTTTGGTTAGTAGTCTCGGACATGTTGGCCTCCTCGAAGTTGGTATTGGAAAATGTCTATCGTCTTGGTGAAAAATGGAATATGGCGCACCAATAGAGCACGGTCCAGACGCGGCTCAGGGTACTGGAAGGGGAACCGTTCATCGAGCAGCCAGGCGCTATCGAGTGCTGAACAGCCGAGGAAGTGGCATCGCGGCGCTTCGGCGATCAGTTGCCGGCGCAGGGCGATCACCTCCGGCAGGTCCCGGTCGTACGATGCTCAAGCTGCCCATGACGCCGATGCGCAGCAGACCCGCCCGGGTTGAGAGCAGGTAGAAGAGGATCAGGTCGCTCAGTGCGAGCAGCAGGGAGAGTCCGGCGTAGGCGCCCAGCTTACGCCGGACTCGTGGCCGCAGAGCCAGCCAAATAAGCCAGATGATCCCGGCCACAAAGAGATAGGCGCCGATCTCCATCATCCGCCCCCTCTCAGCCTCGGAATGAGGAACGGTACCCGGCGGCGATACGCCAGGTACTCCTCGCCGAAACGCGCGATCATCTCCTTCTCTTCCGCGAGCTTGATATAAGTCAGCAGTGCGACCGCGCCCAGAACGACCAGTACGGCCGCGCCCGGCGAGGAGGCGGCCGCGCTCACGCCCAGGTAGAGCACGATGGCGCCCAGGCTCATCGGGTTGCGGCAGTAGGCGTAGGGGGGGCGGATAATCAGCTTCTGCGTCGCCATCAGTGGCACGGGCGTGCCCCGGCCCAGGGTGAACTGGACATAGATTGACCACATGGAGAAGAGCCAGCCGCCCACGATCAGCAGCCAGCCAATGAGGGCGTTGATCGGCTCTTGCATCAGCTTCGACCAACCCAGCCAGCGGTCAAGCAGCCCGCCCAGGAGCAGGAGTGCGAACGGAAAGATCACCATGAAGAAGATGGCCTCGACCAACAACGCCGCCAGTCGCTGCCGGGGACTGTACTCTCGCTTGGCCTGTGTCAAAAAACGATTTCTCATGTATCACCTCCATCTGCGGGCCGCCCAAACGCCAACTCGTTGACGATGCGTACCTGGGGAATGTCTTCGGGCCTTTCGATTCGGATCGCAGCCATGTTTCCTCGCTTACCAGATGCCCGGCAATAGACGATAACGCACCTGGCGCGCATAGTCGGCATAGCCGGTCAGCTCCGCCCGCAAGGTGCGGTCTTCGAGTGCGGTGCGGAGGACGAGCAAGAGGATGCTCAAGCCGCTGGCGATCAAAGCCGGCCAGGAAGCGAGCAGGAAGGGCACGGCCAATTCATACAGGATCGCGCCGGCGTAAGCGGGATGGCGCACATAGCGGTATGGGCCGCCGGTCGCGACCGTGTGGCCGCGCTCGGGCTGGATGCGCACGATCCGCGAGAAGAAAGCGTTGGCAGCTATCGCCCAGACGAACAGGACATCATAGCCCAGGGTACACAGGGCCAGCGCGGCAAGCTGCACCGCTGCCGGCAGACCGCCCGTCCAGCCGTAACGCTGATCCAGTCCGGCGAGGATGTAGCGCACCAGGGTGATCAGGCCCATGAGGGGGACAATGGCCGCGTCCCATCGTTTTTCCCCCTTGCGCGGCCCCAGGCGCTCGGCCAGCAGGTCAGGGTTGTAGTGGAGGACGATGAAGGCGGTCGCCGCGGTCCAGATGGCCATCACCGCGAGCGCGGCCCAGGCCGGCCACCAGTCCAGCCGGCCGGCGGACCAGAACAGCGCCACGCCCATGCCGACGAGGCCCAGGACCTCACGGGTGACATAAAGAGTGCGAGAAGCATTCATCCATCTGATTTTGGGCATGTTCACCTTCCTGAGCGCGAGACGCGCGGGAAAAACCGGCCCGTCTGCTGCATGTATGATGCATACTCCGCCCCGAACTCGTCCAGCATCATGCACTCCTCCCGCGGGACCCGGACGAGCATTCCGACGATACACAGGACGCCGAAGAGAACGAAGGCCCAGTTCGCCGTCACCAGGGCAAACGCGACGCTGACCCCGAACATGGCGGTGTAGAGCGGGTGGCGCACGCGGGCATAAGGGCCGGTCGTGACCAGGCGATGATCTTCGCGGAGCTGCAACTGCGCCGACCACTGCGTACCCAGTGTGGCCTGGGTCCAGGTCCACAGGATCACGCTGGCTACCCCCAAGGCAAACCCCAACCACCGCAACCAGGATGGCAACGGAATGGCGAGAACCCGGAGCCACGGCACATCGAGCGTGTAGAGTGCCAGGAAAGCCAGCAAGACAAAGAACAAGACGAAGCGAACGGCGAACGCGCCGCGGCCCTCGCGTTCGACCGCCGCACGGTCAGGGAGCAATCGCTCGCCAGCCCGGTGCACGCGGTAAGAGAAGTAGGCGCGCATCACGAAGATGCTGCCGAGCAGCAGCCAGAAGGCGGCGCGAAAGATGGATTCAGCCATGTCACCCTCCTCACCAGATGCCAGGTATGAGGCGGTAGCGGACTTCCTCGGCGTACTCCCGGTAACCGGGCAGCTCAGCCTGCAGCATACGGTCCTCCAACGCAGTGCGGATCACCATCGCGACGACGGCCGCGAGCGCCGGCAGGAGCGCCCACAACGAGCCCAGCAGGAAGGGCACAGCCAGCGACTGGAGCGCGTACCCCACGTATCCCGGGTGGCGCACGCACCGGTAAGGGCCGGAGCGGCACACGGTATGCCCGCGCTCGCTCTGGATGCGGACGGCCGTGAAGAAGTACGCGTTGGCGTGCATCGCCCATACGGTCAGCCCGAATCCCAGCGTCAAGGCGACCGCGCCTGCCGCGTGCCAGCTCGCGCTGAGCGCCGCGGTCCAGCCGAAGCGCACATCCAGAGCCGCCGCCAGCGAAGGCGCTACATACCCGGCGGAAACCAAAACACCGCTCACAGCCTTGTCCCAGCCCCGTATCCCCTTGGGGCGGCCGCGCTCCGCGATCGTCTCGGGGCTGGTGCGGAGCATGATCGCTCCGCCGACCGCCAAAGTCGCCAGTGAAATCCCAAAGTAGACCCACGCCCAGGACCAATCAAGCCGGCCCGCGCCGCCGAACAGGAGCGCCGCCTGCAAAACGAGGACGAACGCGATCGTTCCGGCCCGCATGGCGACGCCCGCTGCGGTGCTCGAACGTTTCTCGTTGCCCTGTGTCATGTGAAACCTCCCTTCGCCTCAACGCGGTCGGACGACCGCCGAGGCAATCGCATACCCGTCCGCCACCTTGCGCGGGCGGCTGCCGCCACTGAAGTAAGCTTTCTCCAGGGCGACGTGATCGGCGTTTTTGACCTGCGTGAAGCCGCGCTCCTCCAGGAACGCCTGGATTGAGTCAATCGGGATGCCGAAGGCCAGGCCCTCCCCGCTCAGTCGCCGCATGCGCCGCATGTTGCTGATCTCCCCGTGGCGCGGCGCACCGCTCAACAGGGTAGTATTCATGTAGTCGAAGATGATGCTGCTGCCCCGCCCGGAATGCTCCGCTACGAAGGCCAGGGTGTCATCCACCGCCTGCGGGGTCAGATACGGCGTCACGCCCTGCCAGATGAACAGGGTCTTGAGCCTCTCATTAATAGCTGCATTCGAAAAGCCGACCCGCGAGGGTCTCGCGGTTGAAGTCGATCGGGACATAGGTGACGTGCGCCGGCCGCGCGCCGAAGATGGCAGCCAGCTTCCTGAGCTTGGCTGCCTGAGTCGCGGGGTGGTCCACCTCGAACACCTTGACCTCGCGCTTCAGCTCCTCGAAACGGTAAGCCCTGGCGTCGTAGCCGGCGCCCAGGATCACCAGTTGTTCCAGTCCTTCGCTCAGACAGGTTTCCAGGAAGTCATCAATGTACCGCTCGCGCACGGCCAGGAACTCCCACACCCCTGGGCCTTTCCAGTCGGCATATCCCAACGCGGCGAAGAACTTGACCATGGTGTAGAGGCCGGCGCTCACGAAGCGCCGTGCGTAGGGGTCGTAGCAGACCCGCTCTCCGGCCGGCTTCTCGGATTCCAGGGCGCGCACAATCGCGATGCTGGCGGCGGTCAGGCTGGATTGATTCTTCTTCACGGTGTTGCTCATGAGTAGATCGGGGCGATGCTGCCTCGGAATGTGTAACCGTTGGGCTTCCCTGCGTCCGGCCCCCACCTGCCGATCAGAGTTGCTTGCGCAGGTTGTTCATCCAGTCCTCATCAGGATCTCGCTACGGTTGAATGATTGTTCATGTGTATGAGCGAAAAAGAAGAGGCCAAACTGCCGGCCCCGACTCATTCATCACGGCCGCAGGAAGATCGCCGCCAGCGGGATGAAGAGGGCGCTCGCCAGTAGTTGCAGCGGCGCCACCACGCGGGCCGGCAGCCCCAGCAGCTTCCTCAACCCGATGACGGCCAGCACGATGCCCCAGGGCCAGAAGACCAGGGCGTGGGCCGCGCCCATCAGCACCGTGTTCTCGCTCCACCCCGCCGCGTAGCAGATCCAGTCCCAGATGCGGATGGCCGGGTCAATGACGATCGTAGCGATGCCCGCGACGTTGAGGATAGCGTCGTAGTCATGGGGCAGCCTTGCCAGCCGCAACACCAGGTGCATGACCCCACTCAGCAACAGCCATTTGGCAACCTCAAATACGGGGAAGTACCAGAGGGAGTGCCAGTAGTAGCTCTCGATGGGCGGGAAGGGCAGGGTAGGAGCCATCGCCGGTCGTAGACCCATGAGCGCGCGCGGCAGATACCACACCGCCCCCACGATCAGCCCGCGCAGAAGCATGCCATACAGGCCCCACAGCGGAGCCGGTTTGTCACGCAGCGCCTCGAATGCGCGCCCGGGATGTAGATAGCAGGTCAGCCAAAGCTGGAAGAAGCTCATATTCCCTCCAGTTTGCGGAAGTTCAGCGTGTAGAGCCAAAAGTTGCCGTGCCGTTCAGCCAGCCGGAAGCCCGCGGCCTCGACCCGGTGGATGGTCTCCGCGGCCAGGGGGCAATCAGGATCGAGGAACTCCTCGCTGACCGATAGCACGCCGTCCTCGTCTTACTCGTCTTGTGTGTGCGCCAGGCCCTGGCAATAGAGATCGCGCACGTGTGGATCATCCAGGCGATAGAAGACGTGCCGCCCCTCACGGCGGAAGTTCACCAACCGCTGGGCGCGCATGTCGCGGAGTTGGTGCGAGATGGTTGATTGCTCCATCTCCAGCGCCGCGGCCAGGTCACCCACGCAGAACTCGCGCTGGGACAGCGCCGAGATGATGCGCAAGCGGGTGGGGTCGCTCAGCGATTTGAAAACGCCGGCCAGCGTCCGCGCGATCTCCGGCTCGATGAGTTGCGCCTGCACGGCACGCACATTGGCTGCGTCGGCGTCAGTGTGTTCGCAGCGCTCAACCCCACCCAGGCCCTCCGGTTGGGCGCCTCGCCGGCGATGCTCCTCGGCAACGATCTTCATGACCCTGGTCCCACTGCGCAAGATTCACTCACAAGCATGAATAGTTACTCATATGATAAGGCCGTTTCCTCACTGCCAACCAACGGGAGGCGTTCTTGGGGCCTTACCGCGGGGGTGCATTTCATTCTTGGGGCACGCCGTTTGCCTTGTCATGCTGAGGCCCGTCGTTTGGGCCGAAGCATCTCGCTTGCCGACGCGAGACCCCTTCGACTGCGCTCAGGGCAGGCTCTTCGCTGGCGTCTCGCCGCTGCATACTTCGGCTGGTAGACCCGCGCAGGGTGACAGACGCGCCCCAAACGTGAAACGCACCCCTTACCGCGGCTGGGATGCGCCGGCGGCTCAGAGCCGGGCCAGCATCTCAAGGCAGACCCGGCTTTGGTGATAGGGGCACTCCCAGGGGCCTACCTTGAAGCGCTTCGGATCGGGCGTTCCCTGCCGGTCGAGCACTTTGAACCAATCGCCGTGGACGCGATCCACGAACTTGGCTTCGATGTACGCCCAGGCGCCGACCGCGGCCGCGGCAAAGTGCGCCTCTCCCGAAATCTGATACGCATTGTAGAAACCGACTACCGCCTCGGCGTGCGGCCACCAATGTTTCTCGGCTGCGCGCGCATTTTCCTCGCCCGGCGCCCCCGACTCGTACAGCAGGCTGCCGTCGGGCTCCAACGCCTCGGCATAGACCCGCCCGGCCATCGCCACCGCCTCAGCACGGGTGCGCGCCAGCAACCCGGCGTCGCCCAGCACTTCGGCTGCCTCCACCAGCAGCCAGCTTGCCTCGATGTCATGGCCGTAGGAGACCGTCTCGCTCAGGTGGCGCCAGTTCCAGCGGTCATCGAAGAAGAGCCGCAGGTGGTGCGTGCCCGGGTCAATCACATGATCGAAGAAGACTCGGATCAAATCAGCCAGCCTGGCGCGCAACCCGGCATCATCCCAGGCGCGCAGCAGGTTGCTATACGCCTCCATGACGTGCAACAGCGTGTTCATTGACTTGCGCGAGTTGATGTCCACCGCGCTCAGCCGCATGTCGTCCAACGCCCCCCACTCGCGGCTCAGGCACTCGATGTAGCCCCGGTTATCCGGATCAGCGCCGTGAGCCTCGATCAGGCGGAACAGTTCCTGGGCCGACTGCAACGCGTCCGGCTCACCGGTCGCCCGGTGGAACTCCGACAGTCCGTAGATCGCAAACGCCTGGGCATAGATGTGCTTGCGGTCGAGCAGCAGCGTTCCGCGCCGATCCACCGACCAATAGATGCCGCCGTGCTCGCGATCCAGGAAGGGGCCGGTCAGGTAGGCAAGGGCGTGGCGGGCCATCTGCAAGTAGGCGGGATCGCCGTAGCGCCGATAGGCGGCAGCATAGGTCCACAGGACGCGGCCGCACAGCACCGCCGAGCGCTCCACCTCGTTGTCAACGGTCAGATCGTTGGTCAGCGCGCCATAAAAGCCGCCATTGGCCCCATCAACCGTGTGCGCTATCCAAAACGGCAGGATGTTCCCCCGCAGCTCAGTCTCGATGCGTTGGGCCCACTCTGAGTGAGATCGAATCGCTGTCATGCTCACTTCCCTCTGTTACTGGACCGCATTGGCCTTGATGTACGCTATGACTTCATCGGCCCTGGCAAACGCCAGCCCCGTGACGGTGTCGGCGCATCCGTAGTAGATGGCGATCCGGCCCGTGTCCGCATCGCACAACGCAGCGCACGGGAAGGCCACGTTGGGCACATCGCCCACACACTCATACAGCGTCTGGGGCGACAACAGGTACGGCGCCGTCCGATACATCACCCGCCACGGTTGATCCAGATCCAGCAAGGCTGCCCCGAAACTATACACGAAACCGTTGCACGAGGTCAACACGCCGTGGTAGAAAAGGAGCCAGCCCTCACTGGTCTCGATGGGCGTCGGGCCGGGGCCGATCTTGGTGCTTTGCCAGCCGCCCGTGGGCGCCATGACGAAGCGGTGTTTGCCCCAGTAGGTCAGGTCGGGGCTTTCGCTGTAGAAGATGTCGCCGAACGGCGTGTGGCCCTGATCGCTCGGCCGGCTCAGCATCGCGTAGCGGCCATGGATCCGGCGCGGGAAGAGCACACCGTTGCGGTTGTACGGCAGAAACGCGTTCTCCAACTGAACGAACGTCACGAAATCGTGCGTGTAGCCCAGGCCGATCGTGGGGCCGTGGTAGCCGTTGCACCAGGAGACATAGTAACGGTCTTCGATCCAGCACACGCGGGGATCATAGCGGTAAGCGAACCGGCGGACCTCCGGGTCGTCGCAAGTAAAGCTGATCGGTTGCGGCGTGATGCTCCAGTGCAGGCCGTCCGGGCTGAACCCGCTGTGGATATTCATCGTGCGCGTGCGGTCGTCGCACCGGAAGACCCCGGCAAAGCCCTCACGAAAAGGCACCACGGCGCTGTTGAAGACGCTGTTCGCGGTCGGCGTGGCGTCGCGTGGGATGATCGGATTGCCACTGTAGCGCCAAACAACATCGTCGTTGTGCTGAGGCCGGGCCTCCCACGGGATACGCGGGAGTGGTGAACTGTGGAGCAAAGAGATATGAGACATAAATTCTCCCCAAAAAAGAATGCTTCGCTTTTGCTTTACAACATGATAACACACCGCTTGCTCGATCCGCAACTGCACTAAGCCAGACGCTTGAACGCATCGGTCACCGTGCATTGCGAGTCTCAGGGGGGTGCTGCCTCGGCTCAGGTCGAGAATCGCGCCGAGCTTCCTAGACTTCAGACAGTCCCCCCAACTGGAACATCTATCCCGGGTCAGGAGCTGTCCGTGGCCCTCATGGCCGGTCGGCTGGCCCATCGCGGCCACAACAGCCCGGCGACCAGGTCGGCTGGCAGTGGCAACCTGCGACAAGACCCGATCACAACGCGATATACCACTGTCGCTTATCGAGCCACCACGCAATCCAGCTCAAGGCGACCACGAGAGCCGTCGCCTGAAGGCCCGCCAGCCAAAGCGGGGCCTCAACATACCAGCCGGGAATCGGCGGCAGCGCAAAGACGCCCAACAAGACGCCGTGCAGCACATACAGCAGGAGGGGATTGCGGCCCCACGCCGACAGGAGCGGCGCGCGCAGTCCCCGCTCGCCGAGAACGTGGAAGCCCAGGAAGATGAGGGCGCTGAGACCCAGGCTGATCAGGATGTAGCTGGCAGACGCGCGCGCTTTGCTGACCGGGATCACCAGGCTGGCCGCCAGGCCGGCCAGGAGCATCGCCAGGCTGGCCCACGGCGCCCATCTCCAGCGCCGGGCAGGATCGTGATACCAGTCCGCCAGTACAGTCGCCAGGATCAGCAGCGCACCCCAGCTCAGCGCACCCCACGGCCCGTTTTGCGGCGCGCTCCGCACCGCGTCCAGCCAGCAGCAATCCAGCCGCGCCTGGTAGATAGCCAGCAGTCCCAGGCCCACGCCGGCGCGCCAACCGGCCGGCAGGCGGATGACCAGCAGAGTCAGCAACCCCGCGGCGCCCAGGGCCTGCAACAGTCCCCAGTTGATCGTGCTGGGGTAGACCCCCAACAGGTTTCCCCCTACCGTCATCAGGAACCCCAGCCCGATGAGCGCCAGGTTGCGGACGATCGCGTGCTCGTAGGTCTTTCGAGCGCCATCGCGCGCCAGCCGCCGCCGAAACGAGAGGCCATACGTCAGACCAATCGCAACCACAAACAGCGGCGCGATCAGGTCTGTGACCGTGTACCCCACGTCGGGCGCGTGCTTCAGCCAGGCCGGCGCCCGGTTCACGTCCGCCAGGTAGTCCGCCAGCACCATCAGCAGGATGGCGCAGCCCCGGAACTTGTCAATAGCATCGAGTCGCGCGGGTGTTGCCATAGTCAATCCCCCGGAAGGTCAAGCACCCGCCAGGCGGCCGAGTCGAGCGGCAGGTCACCCAGGTAGGTGCGAGCGTAGACGAGCGCCCGGTCCGGATCACCCAGCAAGGCCAGCGGCACGCGCAGCACGATGTCGTGGGCGTCGCGACTCACCTGCACCCCTGTGTCCCCCAGCGCGCGGTCCTGGTCGTAGACCACCTGGGACAGCGTGCCTACCTTGACGCGGATCTTGGGCATCGCGGCGAACGGTTTGTCCGGCCGGTAGCCGAAGAGATAGGCCGACAACGCCACGCCCTCCGCCAGCGGCTTCGACAGCGCAACCGAAAGCACCAGGGCGTTGCCTGCGCGGCGTACGGTATGCCACTCCAGGCCCACGAACGCCGCCCGTTCCGCGTCGGTGAGCTCCTCCGGCGCCTCCGTGCCGGGCTCGCCCGCCACCAGGCCTATGTCAGCACTCTCTGCATGTAAGGTAGTCTCCGGGAAGTCGCCGAACAACTCGTTGGCGCGGATGAAAGAGGGCAGGTAGCGCGGGTTGGCTTCATATTGGGTGCGGTGCGCCTCCAGGGCTATCAGCTTACGGCCGATCTCCTCGCTGCTCAGCGGAGAAGTCCACCACGAGACTGCCCCCGTGAGGGAGGCCGGCGGCGCCAGCGGACGAGCCGGCGCCTGGCCGCGCGGCTCGGGCCAGGGCGGGGCGTGCACCAGGTACGGGTAGAGCTCCGGCGTCATCCCCAGGTCCCACAGCGCGACGCGGGTAAAGGTATACAGCGCCAGGTGGTCCGGGTTGTGATCCGCGGGGTGCGAGAGGAACACCTTGGTGGGCTGAAAATCCTTCAGGATCGTTTCCAGATCGGCCAGGACTTCTTCGCCTTTGTACGCCGCGCCGGGGCGATAGGCGTTTGCGTAGGGGACCTGCGTGACGCGCGTGAGCATGCTGCGCAGCGGCGGCTGAGCGCCCCAATGCGACGTCCAGACCCTCAACGTGCCGAAATCGGGGTAGCCGAGGAAGGTGAGTTGCTCGGGCCGCAGCCCCAGGACGCCGGCGGCCGCGAGCGCCTCGTCATGGCGGACCAGGCCCATCGCCTCAACCTGGCCGGGCAGCAACTCCGGTCGCCTGCGGTAAAGCGCAAAGGACCACTCGTTGTTGTCGCCGTAGGTCAGGAAAACCACGCGCACCGGCAGGCCCATGGCGATCGCTTTCTGGATGACGCCGCCGCAGGCGATGGTTTCGTCATCCGGGTGCGGCGCCAGGATCAGAATGCGGTCAGCGGCGCTGAAGGACAATTCAGGTGCGTTGAACCCCCCAGGCGGTTGAAGCGCCGGGCCGGGTCGGTTGAGCTGCGCGACGCCGGCGAGCAGAACCAGCAGCGCCACGGCGGCGACCCACCGCAGATTACGCGCCCGCACGCGCGGTCGGCCTTTCATCACTATCGTGCCTTTCGATGCGGCCATAGAACCAGGCCTTGACCAACTCAGCCGACACCAGATACACGCCCACGATGCCGGCAATCGCGACCAGGAAGGCGTTCGGAAGGTCAGCATGAAACGTCGGATGAAGCCGATGTCCCAACGCCGTGGCCGGCGCACAACTCGGCGTCCACGGTGAATGAGTTGTTGCAGCGGTTCAGGTCGGCCTGGTTGGCGGCAGCGAGCTGGTGGATGATGACGTCCATGCTAAATCCAGCGCAGCACGCCGGCGCAGACGATCAAGAGCAGCGTGTCGAGCGCAAAGAGGCCGCCGATCACGCGCACCTGGGTCCGCGGCCGCCAGTCGTAGCTATACATCGAGACGACAAAGAATGGGACGTAGACCGTGACGAACACCGGCAGCGCACCCCACCAGGGATAGACCCAGACGAACGCCGGCGTCCGGGCCAGGAAGATCTCGAAGATGGCGAAGAACGCCGCATTGCCGACCGCGATCAGCAATCGGTTGTTGACGCCGAGGATCTTCAGCTTGGGATCGGCGGGCAAGAGCTTGGAGAAGACCAGGCCCGCGATGGCGAACATGAAGCTCAGCTCGATCCCCACGCCGACCAGGAGCAGGAACGCCGTGCCGGTGGGGACGGTCCAGAGCGCGTGGCCGGTGAAGTGCTGGATCAGGGCGTTGGCGATCTCGTAGAGCCAATGGACCGCGTAGAGCGACAGACCGGCCGCAATCCCCCGCCAGTTGCGTTTGGCGGCCTCGTTGAAGTAGACGTAGACGACCAGCGCCAGCAGGGTGATGACGTACCACTGGAACGGCTCGCCGCGGCGCAGAATGGCGAGGGCTTGTTGGGTGGCTTCGGGATGGTTCATGGATGCGCCTCCGTTGAATTCACAGCATCATCTCCGGCGTCAGCAACCGGGCGTTGCTCGCCGCGGCCCAACGCCGCACGTCCTCGGTGAAGCCAGCTCTGGCAAAGAGCAGGTGCAATACATCGGGACGCGGCAGGCTGCCCAGGGCGCGCACGTGCCCCAGGTAGCGCTCCAATTCCTGGTAGTCGAAGGGCTGGGCGTGCCATTTGGCTTCGCCGAGGATGGCGGCGCGGCCCTCCTCGTCCAGGCCCACGACGTCAACCTGATGATCGGGACTCCACCACGTACCGACCCTGCCGACGCGCCTGGGCAGGCCGCCGGCCGCACTGGCCATGCGCACCCAATCGCGGCACATCGCCTCAAAGGGCAGGCCCATGTAGTCGGGGAGCTGGGCCAGGATCAGGTCGGTGATCCGTTCGACGTCCCCGAACTCGATGTGACCCTGGTTCGGCTCGATGAAGCGGAACCAGAACCGGAAGAAGTTGTCGGTCAGATGATACTGGGTGTAGTAAGTCCGCGTCGGGTGCGTCTCGGTGACCGGTAACACGCGCTCGATCAGGCCCAAATCGCCGATCAATGGCTCCATGACCCGCGTCAGCGATGACGTATTCACACCGGCGGCCTCCGCGATGTCGGACCAGCGATGGTGACCCTGGGCGACGACGCGCAGCACGGCCAGGGCGCTGCGTGCGTCGTAGGCCTGGTGGTGGGCAGCGAAGACAGCTTGCGGCTCGACGTACAGGCGTGATGCCGGCGAGACGATGGCGGTCAAAATGTTGTCGCGCAGGGAACGCTCCGGTCGAAAGAAGGTGAGATAAAGCGGCACGCCGCCGAGAATGCCGTAGGCCGCCAGCGTTGTGACCGGATCCGCAAAGCCCAGCAGGTCGGCTGCTGCCCGGAAGTCGAGCGGCCGCACCGGCATACGCCCGGTGATACAGCCCGCCAGCGGCGCCGGCCCGGTGAGGAGGCCTTCCATCATCTGCACGGCCGATCCGCACAGCACGAGCATGAGATTGAGCGTGCGCCCGCGGCCATCCCACCAGTTCTGCAGCACGGATGGCAGACTGGCATCGCGCGCGGCCCAATAGGGGACTTCGTCGAGGACGAGCAGCAGGCGTTCGTGGCGGGCCAACTGCTCGATGAGCGCGAGGACCGCCGGCCAGGTCGCCGGCGGCTGCGCCTGCAGCACGGGATCCCCTGCCAGATCGGCCAGGGCCTGACCCAGCACGGGCAACTGCTCGGCCGTTCCCGTCAGCAGGCAGCGATAGTAGACGGCGCGTTTACCCTGGGCGAAGTGCTCCAGCAGATAGGTCTTGCCGACGCGGCGGCGACCCGTGACCGGAATGCACTCCGCGCGGCCGGAGCGCCAGAACTGCTCCAGGGCGGCCAGCTCACGCTCGCGACCGACGAAGGTCATACACAGACTCCTGGTACGGTTTATCGGCACTGACGTCAGTATACCACGTAATTTGTCACAAGTAAAATAGTTCCATCTGAGATACTATCTCGGACGGAACTATCTTCTGGTCTGTGTGCGGAGATCGGGGCAGAATGCGCGGGCTGCGATCTTGAAAATCCCGTGTGTCAAGCGAGATTTTCAAGGTCGTGGAGGCGCGAAGGCGAGCTACGGCTATCTCTCGCGGCCGGTGGATGTGGGGCGGATCGAACGCAACCTGAGCGGAAGGACGGACATGGATGTTCGTGGATGATGTGCGGGTAGACAGGAGATCCTTACTCCCTGTGCAAGCATCTCATCGGTGAGATACTATGTCGTCGTGCCTGATCTCAGCAACTTGATCACAGCCTCAATCACTTGCCTTAACCTCTCTGGCTTGAGTGTGGCTTCCTTGCCGATCATCACGCCCTCGTTTAGAGTGAACAGCTTTCCAGGGCGCGCATAACTCGTCACCTGCAACGCGCCCGACGCAAAAGCGGCAGCATCGAGCGTCACAGCCCGCGAGTCGCTGTAGGGGTTACTCGTGATCTGACACAGCACCCAGTCTTTCTTTCCCGCGCTCGCCAACACTACAGCGGGGCGAATCTTGTTCGCAGATAGATCGGTGAAGGGAAATGGCACGATTACGATGTTGCCCGCTGCAGGTATGACCATGCGGCATCCTCCTCTGGGCGCAACCAATCTTCGGCCAGCGCGGCTTCGCTGAGCAAAGCGGTTTCGGCGACAGGAAGCGAAGGCTCGTCAAAAATCACAACGAGCGCGCGACGCGTGTCTGGAATCGAGATCGGTCGGAGAACCTTGACGTTACCCACCGTATCAATCAGCGCTTCAACTGCTAATATCATGCTTCACCTCGTGCCTGTGTCTTGATCCACATCGTCTCGCTACTGCTGTGCCATACATAGCCAAGGGGTTGCCTCCACCCCAGTATACACCTCGCCCCGATTGCCGTCAAAGGCGCGTGACGGCGGCGCTGACGGGTCTGTCGCGGCGAAGCGGGTCGGGCTCCCATGCCCGACGCTCCGGCTGGATCAGGGCGTTGGCGATCTCGTAGAGCCAGTGGACCGCGTAGAGCGACAGGCCCGCGGCGATACCCCGCCAGTTCTTCTTGGCGGCCTCGTTGAAGTAGACGTAGACCACCAGCGCCAGCAGGGTGATGACGTACCACTGGAACGGCTCCCCGCTGCGCAGGATGTCGAGGGCTTGTTGGGTGGCTTCGGGATGGTTCATGGCGGCCTCCGTTGATTCGATCAGGCATCCTGCGAGGCCAGGTAGCACTGATAGGCCTTGGTCAAATTCTGCTCGATCACCGCGTGCAGGGGCGTTTGGACGCGGGGGTTCTGCTGCGCCGCCTGGAAGATCTGCTGAGCGCAGCGGCCGCACAGCACGTATCCGATCAACACGCCGCGCGGGCGATAGATGAAAGCGTTGAGCGACAACGCGTCCTCGCCCTTGTACTTCATGGCGTCAACCGGGAACCCGCAACTGGGACAGGGATCGCCATCGTAGAACCAGAAGCCTTTCACGGCGTTCCCGAACTGTGCTTTGGACAGCGCGAACAACTGGGCCAGCATGGCGTCTGCGTGGTTACTTTCGTTCATGTTGGAACTTCCTGCGCTTCACAGCCTGTTTGTCGGTGTGGTGGGAGTATAGCACGGCTGCCGGAGACGGCTTAACTTGCAGGGCTTACGCAGTCACCCCAGCGGAGGCATACTGAGCGGAGTCCGACGGGGTGTGTCGGACGCAGTCGAAGCACGCCGGAGTGCTATTCGGCCAGCGCAGCATCCTTCGACTACGGGCCAGCCAACCCCGCTGACCCTCCGCTCAGGATGCGCAGCGGCCCTTTGCGTAACTCCTGTCAGATAGACTTAAGTCGCGCGAGTCAGCCAGCCGCGAATCTCGTTACCCAGCTTGATGCAGTCAACATGAGGTCGGTCGGAGACGATGTTCGGCAGAGCAATCGTCTGATAAAGTCCTTCCTTGAAACCCTGCAATCCACCGTGGCGAGCCGAAGCGGTAAGCCGTGCTACTTGTTCCTCACTACATCGCACTGAGTAGTCTTCCCACAACGTTACCAGGCTTTGGTCAAAAGCACGATGATGAAGGGCACACAATGCCAGTCCATTGAATGTTCTGTCCACGCTGCTTTCGTGCGTAACCGGCACGATATGTGCCGCGTCAGTGAGATTCAACTGCAAGCCACAAAACGCACACCGATAGCTATATGCGGCGAGCACGGATTTTCTGAACTTGGCGTCACGCAGCTTCCGGCTGACAGATGTGACGGTTGTCCTGCGTGCCTGTGAGGTAACGGGTAGCTCCGCCGTATTCACGTCAGGCTGCTGAGATACGGTTTCCAGGGCGGCCAAGTCCTGTGAGGATTGTCCGAAGTCATGCAAGGATTCCAGGCTGCGGACATACTCTCCGAAGAAGTCCGGGCGGAAGGCAATAGCAATCTCCTGGTTTCCCTTGTCGTAGGGCGCAAAACCAGTTTGTGCGGCCTGCTCCAGGCTGGGTTTGCGAATCTGAAGTGATGGCGAGAAGCCGAGGACGCCGCTGTGCTTCCGAACATCGAAGCCGGCAAAGACGCCTATTTCCTGCCACCAGCCCAGAACAAGCGTTTTCACTCCTGGCTGCTGCTGGAAGTGGTTGGTGCCCGTCACCTGAATACGATATTCATCCGCCGGGCGCGCTGCGCCACCACCGTGCGAGATGTTCCAAATGTAAACCAGGATTCGGTAGCTCTCACCTTGCCGGTAGACTTGAAGCTGAAAGGGATGCTCTGGGCCAGACAAGTAGAGCACATTCCAGCCGGAGTCGACGATGGCAGAGACGATGGTGTCAAGGAGTTCGCTCTTCGATAGTAGGGGCATCGTTGCTCCTCAGAGGGAAGATGTCATTCACTTCCTGAAAACGGTAAATGCTGCCCTTCAGGTAGGTCTCGTCAATCTCAAAAGCAAGCCAACGGCGCCTGGCCATTTCTGCTGCTTGGCCCGTCGAGTTAGAACCCGCAAACGGGTCAAGAACAAGGTCGTTTTCATCCGTCAGGAAGTCAATGAAAAAGCGCGGAAAATCAACAGGAAAACGGGCCGGATGTGCTTTGATGCCAGCCTCTTTGCACCGTCGCAGATAGGCACTATTCGACTCAGTGTTAGCCAGCGTCATGAGGTTGGGCGGAATCGCTCCTTCATTATCTTTGGAAAACTTATCAGATATGTCCCACCCACTGGGGCGCTTCATAGGCTTGTATCCGTTCGCTAGTAGCTGGCGCATGCTGTCACTGTAAGGCTTCAATACTTTTCGATTGTCGGCCTTGGGCCATTCGGTAACGGAGAGCCACCAGACAACGTTGACGGAGTCCTTGACACGGATTCGACGCACATTCACCCACTCTGCGGGAGCCGGAAGGCGAGAAGGGTTGTAGTGAAAAAACTCTTGAGCAAGGAAGAATCCTAACTCCTTGCAGAGCCTCACCAAGAGCTCGAACTGATAAATGGCGCGAACGGGCGTACCTGGTAGATACGCGCCGCCCAGATCAATGACTAGGGACCCATCGTCCTTCAAGATTCTCTTGAACTGCCGAGCAAAGTCCATGAACCAGTTTACATATTCCTCTGCGCTCTTGTTGCCGTATTCCTTTTTTCGGGTGAGTGCAAATGGGGGAGAGGTCACAATGAGATTGACGCATTTTGCCGGCAGTTCAGCCGTAAGGCTGAGACTGTCGCCCAAGTAAGCTTCACCTTGCTCTGTTCGATAGTATGGGGTTGTCGAAATAGTGGGAAACGGAATCGGCGTCATGTTCACCCCTTCTGTAGGTTCCGAGCACGATTATACTCCATCTCGCCAATCTTGAGAATCCTGGGAAACATGCATCTACGAGTGGGGCTTGTGGGAGCGGAGCCAGGAGCTGATCGAGGCGTTCGCGGACCCGGCGCGCTCGGGCCGCAACAAACAGCGGCCGCAGTTGGTGCGCCTGCGGCAGGCCGTGTGCAAGAACCAGGTGGACGTCGTCGTCATTGACCGCGCCGACGATCTAAAGATGATGCAAGCCACCGAGGTCGAATAGGCAGCGGCCGGGTTCCACACATTCGATTATCCGTGCATCTCTGGTTTCTGCAACTCGAACCGGCCGAGCGGCCCAAGATTTGAGTTGACATCAGCCCGAAAAGGCGCGATGATGGGTTGTGGACACAGCAACAACCCAGGAGGTACGTCATGAAGCGCAGCCGTTCGGTCATTGTATTCGCTATCCTCGCCCTGCTTTTACTTCTGATCGGCCTGCTTGGGACGGCGGCGACCGGCGCCCAAAGCCCAGTCTCCGCCCCGCCGGATGATCCCCGCCCGGCGCTCGCCATCCCTCAAGCCAGCGTCACCCTCCAGGCCACAGAGGACGCCACGATTGACTCCGCGGCGCCCGACACCAACTATGGCAGCGACCCCCGGCTGAAGGTGGCGTATACGGCCGGCAGACCGGCCACGATGCAGCACGCCCTCTTGCGATTCAACCTGGCCGGCCAGTTGCCCGCGGGCGCGGTCGTTGACTCGGCCAGCTTGACGCTGCGCCTGGCCGAGGCCGCCGGGCTGACGTCCGTTACCATCGGCGCATACACTGTGTCCGGTGAATGGAGCGAGGGCCGCGTGACCTGGAACAGCCGGCCGGCCACGGGCTTGCCGTCTGCCAGCGCTGTCGTCGGCACGAGCACCGTGGACACCACGTGGGACGTGACCGAGCTTGCCCGCGCCTGGCTGAGCCAAGGGGACCACGGCCTGGAGTTGCGCGGCCCCGAAGATGGGTTGAGCTATGCGCGGGCTTTCCGAAGCAGCGAAGGCGAGGCGTGGCCGCGCCTGGCCGTGATCTACCACATCGCGCCGACCATCACACCGACGCCGACGCGCACGGCGACGGCAACAGCCACCCGGACAAGGACGCCGACTCTCCCGCCGACCGCCAGCCCAACCGCCTCGCCGACGGGGCCTGCGTCGGAGGCCGATCTGTCGGTGAGCAAGGCCGACGTGCCCGATCCGGTGGAGGTGAGCCGCCCCCTGACCTACACGATCACGGTGATCAATAACTCGCGCACCGGCGCCACCGACGTGCGCTTGACGGATCGGCTGCCGCAGGGTGTGACCTTCGCCTCGGCCTCCCCCGGCTGCGCACAAGGCGGCGGCGTAGTCACCTGCCGCCTGGGCGACCTGGCAGGCGGGCACCGCATCGAGGCCACGCTCGTCGTCACGGCGCCGACCAGCTCGGGGATCATCACCAACACGGTGAGCGTGGACGCCAACGAACGCGATCCCATACCGGCGAACAATACCGCCACCCAGGCCACGCTTGTCGTGGAGCCGCCGTTACGGCTGGTCACCGACGGCCTGGTCAGCTATGCAGTGGCCGCGCCCAAGATCTTCACTCACACGCGACCGGGTTGTGGGGGCGCGTCCGGCGCTGCCGCGCCGCCGGTCGGCTTCGAGGCGATCGGCCGCGTGGCCGTATACGGCAGCCCGACGCGCTATCTGCGCCGCGAAGCGCGAGGGTGCGCCGATCCAGGCGACGTCCGCTCCAATATCGTCGCGGACGCTCGCTACATCTACTGGACCAGCGACACCGGCCTGATGCGGCTTGCCACGGACGCGAACCCCGGCGACCCGCCCGGCTTGCTCAGCAACGCCGTCAGGGACGCGGCAGAGCTGGCCCAGGACAGTGCGAACATCTATGTGGATCTCCTCGGCGATCCGGCCCAGATTTATCGCGTGCGAAAAGCGGACGGAGCCGCCGCTTTGCTACGCACGGTTGCAGGCGGCGCCTCGCATCTCTCAGCAGACGGAGAGTACCTTTACTGGGTGACGGGTGGCCGTCTGCAGCGCCACCATCTCGCCCAGGGCGTGCTGGCGACCCTGGCGTCCGGCGTCACCGGCTACCACGCCGAGGGCACGCGGCCTTGCCCAACGGGGGCGGGCGGCTGCGTGACGAAGTACGTGTTCATCGCCCAGGGCCGGCAGGTGGTGCACTACAACAACGTGGACGACTCCACCAGCGCCCCCATCTACACCAGCGGCGTGCTCGACGCCGAGATCTACGACCTCACCAGCGATGAGAACCACGTGTTCGGCCTGGAGGAAGACCCGACGCCGGGCCGCACCGACCTCGTGATCCGCACTCCGCGGCTCGGCGGCGAGACGCGTTTGCTCCACAGCATCGGCGCCGACAAAGTCCACGCGGCCGACTCTCTGGAGGTCGCCGGCAATCTCATCTACTGGATCTACGCGGACGCGTTGGAGATGGCGAACAAAGCCCCGGATTGGCTGTCCCTGACCAACCTGCGCATCACCGGCATGTTGGTCACCCAGGGCGTCCAGAATCGTTATGAGACCGTTCCACTCATCGAGAATCGGCGCACCTTTGTGCGGGTCTTCGTGGCCTCCGACGGGCCGATTGACGTATCCGGCGTGACGGCCCATCTGTACGGTTGGTGGTGGTACCCCGTCGTTTCGGCCGGCCCCGTGGAGCCGATCAACGACAGCGGCAAGACGATCACCGTCCGCCAGTCCCCCGACCCGAACAACCTGAACGACAGCTTCCTGTTCGAGCTGCCCCTGGACTGGACGCTGCACCAACTCCTGGCCTTTCGGGTTGAGTTGAACCCCTATCACGTGCCGCCCGAACCCGACTACACGGACAACACGAAGTTGCTCGATAGCGTCTTCTGGTTCCGACCGTCGCCACGTCTCGAAGCGCAATTCGTCATGTTCGGTTATTCTTGGAACGGGGTGGAATACTGGCCACGTCTCGAAAAGGACCTGGGGCAGGCCTATTCGTGGATCCAGCGTGTCTACCCGCTGGCCAGCCCGTGGGGGTTGGCCGGCGACCCTTCACCCGGCTTCCGTCCCTATCCGTACTGGTACGTTTTTGATGATGCGTTGGGTGGGCACGTGAACCAGACTTCGCAGTTCTGCTACGACAACTACACTGCCAAGGGCCACGCCGATCTGCTGGAGTTCTGCGCCAGCTACTACACCAACGCACAGTTGTACGCGCTGCGCACCGAATGGGGTCTCCCGGCCGGCGTCTTCATGTATGGCATGATCTCTGATGGGCTGAAGTTTCCGCGCGGCCAGGCCGATGGGCCGGGAATTTCCAGTGGGCCGGCGGGTATTCCAGGAAAATACTCTTGGGACACCGACGGCTCGTACGCCGACTGGTATGCCGCACATGAGGTCGGCCACACTGTGGGCCGGTCGCATCCCGCGCAAGGCAATTGGTGCGGGCAGAGCGCCGATGACCTCAATTTCCCCTATTGGGGCGCTCGCATTGGCCCGGGGGACGGCAGCGTGGAGGGCTTCGATGCGGGCGATCCGTATTTCGGGATTCCGCGAGCCGTCTACCCGGATAACCTCTGGACCGATCTGATGAGTTACTGCGACTATCAGTGGATCAGCGATCACAACTATGAGTGCATCTACCAGTTCCTCATGACCGGGCAAAACACCGGCCAGTGTTCGTCCGGCCAGGCGACCGGGTATTCAACGCTCGCGGCGGCCAACAGTATCCCGGCCGCGCCGATTGCCGGTGATTGGCTGAACCTGTTCGGCCTGATCATGACCGACACGGGGCAGGCGAACATCAGCTACCTGCGCCGGTTGAGCAGCGTCGCGACCATCCCACCGCGCCTACCCGGCCCCTACCGAATCCAGTTGCTCGATGCTGGCGGCGCGGTGTTGAGCGACTATCCCTTTACCGCCTATAAGCCGCAGAACGGCGGCCCGGCCCAGTTGAATTTCAGCCAGGTCATCCCCTTTGCGGCAGGCACGACCACCGTACGGATCGTAGACGCCGCAGGTCGAGAGATGGACAGCCAGCCGATCAGTCCCCATCCGCCGGTGGTCAGCAATGTGGCGCTCCAGGCCGCGCCCGACCCCGTCACCGGCAGCGTCACCCTGGGTTGGGAGGCCAGCGATCTCGACGGCGATCCGTTGCGCTTCGAGGTGCTCTACAGCCGCGATGGTGGAACCTCCTTCCAGCAGATCCACGTGAACGTCACCGGCGCCAGCATCCCGGTTGACACGACCCTGTTGGCCGGCAGCACCCAGGCCATCTTGCGGGTTGTCGCCAGCGATGGTTCCCAAAGCGCCTACGCGGACAGCTCGGCCTTCCGAATGGCGAACAAGCCGCCCCAGGTGCGCATCATCTCGCCGGCCGATGGGGCCCAGGTTCACTACGGTCAGTTGCTTAACCTGAGCGGTGAAGCCCTCGATCTTCAGGATGAAGGCGTCAGTGGGGGCGGCCTGGTTTGGGCCAACCAGCGGGGCTTCCTGGGCAGCGGGGGCTTCCTGGCGCTGACCGATCTGGCGGTGGGCGTCAATTGGATCACGCTGACGGCCACCAACACGGCCGGCCTCTCGGCCAGCGCCAGCGTGACGGTCACGGTGGACGATGATTTGGACCTGCCCGGCCCCACCCTATCGGTCGGCCCCAGCCAGGTCGGCTGGCACGTCGCGCTTGGGACGACGCAGCCTCAGACCGCGACGCTGAGTATCAGCAACGCCGGCAGCGGCGTCCTGACCTATGCCGTCAGCAGCAGCGCGGCATGGTTGACGGTCAGCCCGACCAGCGGAGTTGCACCCGCGGCAATTACCCTGACCGCCGACCCGGCCGGCGCAGCCGATGGCACGCTCAGGAAGGCGAGCCTGGAGGTGCAGGGCACGGACGACGAAGGCGGGCCGGCGCAAGCCATCACGGTTCCAGTCAGCCTGGCCGTGGGCAACGTGTGGGCCAGTCCAGGCCACACGGGCATGCAAGTCTACCTGCCCTTGACGCTGAAAAGGTAGAGGCCCGGATTGCCGGCCAATCTGACTCAATGGCGAGCCGGATTCCGGTCCGGCCTGGGCTTCCCGCAATCAGCAGGTTCGCAACCCGGGCCCTACATTCTCGGCATCCTGCAATACTTGTAATCTACGGCGGCCCGTTGTACAATGTAGCCACATCGTTGGCTACAAGCCGAAGGAGACAGCGACTATGCCGCAAGTGGGCATCCGCGAGTTGAAAAACGAGGCTTCGGAGATCATCCGCGCGGTGCGCGAGGATCGGGCCGAATATGTGGTCACGCTGCGGGGCCGTCCGGTGGCCCTGATCCTCCCGATGGCCGAAGGTTGGCAAGAGGCCGAAGCCGATCGTGCGGTCGCCACGACTCGCGCCAATGCCGATTTCTGGGATAGGCTGGCGGCGCTGGGCACAGAGATCGCGGCCAAGTGGCAAAGCGACAAGACCGCTGTGGAACTGATCGCAGAGCAGAGGCGGTGAGCGATGTTAGCAGACGCCTTTGTGCTGGACGCAAGTGTTTTGGTAGCGGCCGCGCTCCCAAACGAGCCGTTTCACACCGATGCGAAGGCCGTCATGGAGCGCCTGATGGCCGAGCAAGCTATCCTCTATCTTCCGGCCATTGCCTTGGCCGAAGTTGCGGCTGCGATTGCCCGTGGCGTCGGGGATGAACGGTTGGCGTTGGCAGTCGTTGCGGAATACGGGATGCGCCCGGACTTGCAGCGGGTTGCAGTGAATGTGGCGCTGGGAGATCTCGCGGCCGAAATCGCTGCGAAGCAGCGCATCCGCGGCTGCGATGCTGTCTACGTGGCCCTGGCGTATACGGAGCAAGCGGTCCTGATCACGCTGGATGGGCAGCAGCGCGAGCGCGCACCGTCAGCCGTCCCGGCGCACACGCCGGCGCAAGTCCTCGCCGAATGGTCTCAGCTATGACGCGTATCCCCTGCGTCATTGACAACATCGAACACCGGCTGGCCGACGTCCTCCTGGAGGAAGTGGTCGTGCGGCGCACCCGGCAGTTCATCTGCCGCGCCTATCCGGACGCCGCCATCGGCGGTAAGGGTTTGGCAAAGAATAACTTCCCGCGAAGTTATTCTTTTACAGACCCTAAGATCGAGGTTAAACTCAACCTTAGCCTCAAGCCGGCTCACCACGCTGACCCAGGCGGACGTGGCCGGTGGCCTCCCGCTGGCCGAGGCGTGCCGGGACGAGTACGAGTTGTCAGGCCGGCTTCTGCCAGATCTGCCGAGGCAGCCAGCGATCTACCTGCGCCGCGTAGGCGTCGTATTCGGTACCGAACAACGCACGCAGCTTGGGCTCTTCATAGCGGACGACAAAGGTGTGGACGACGATGGCGACAACGGCTGCGTAGATGAGAAGCGCGCCCGTGGCGAAGAGGGCTGTCCAACCCAATACGACACTCAGCACGCCGATGTACATCGGATTGCGCGTAAAACGGTACAGCCCGCGCACGACCAGCTTCTTCGGCGCATCGAGCGGGAGCGGCGTCCCTCGCCCGAACGACGCAAAATCCCACAGACACCAGGCGTAGATGCCTGCGCCCAGGCCGATCAGCGCGACCGCAGCCGCCAGCAAGGGGGGCTGTGAAGTGACGCTTCTGCCGCGGGCGATGAGCAGCGGGACATACACGGCGACGGTACCCGGCACGAGCAGGGTAAAGAGCAGGTTCTTCAACAGTAGGGGCATTTACTTCTCCCACAGGAACGATACGAGCCGGGGCGGCGCGTTCTGGTCGTCGCAATGCCACCACTCCTTGAGTGCGGTGAGCCTGAATCCGGCATGCGTGGCCGCATGGAGGAAATCGGAGATGTGATGCACGCAGGCGGGAATGGCGATCTGGGCCTGCTCGCGCTGGAACATCGCCTGGGCGCCGAGATACTGTCTGAAGGGATGCAGTTCACACGCGAATAGGTGCCCGTGTGCCGCCATACACCGGTACGCTTCGGCGAAGATGAAGTGCAGATCGGCGATGTGCTCAAGCACCAGGTTGCAGACGACGAGATCCACCGCCTGATCGCCACACGGCCACGGCGCGGTGAGATCGGCAACGATGAAGGTGACGTGGGCGTGGGGTACTTTCGCCCTCGCCCGCGCGAGCATGGCGTCCGCAAAGTCAAGCGCATGGACGTGGGCACCAAGTTGGGCGAGAAAGGCCGTATTCTTGCCGGTCCCACACCCCAGCTCCAGGATGCGGGTGCATGGCACCGCGGCCACGGTCGTCCGGGTGACCAGCGCATCGAGATCGCGGGTCAGATTGCGGTCCGCGTCATAGGTTGGCGCCCACTGGTTATACGCCTCGCGAACACCCATCGCAACTCCTGAAGGTCTGCGCGATCCCCTGGTCGCTGAGGAATTTGGGCAACGCCACGGAGGTTTCGTCAAAGACGCCTCCTCTCAACTTCAGGAAGTACGGCGTTCCATCGTCTGCAACGACGCGATAGACAGCCGTGTTCAGATCGGCGCCGAGAGGAAGAAAGGCGACCTGAACGACACGCAATCCATATTCATCCCGCAAACAGGCGACGATTCTTTCGTCTTGGAGATCAGTTTTTTCAAGCATGGGTATGTATCCACAAGAAGCTGGATCTCTTGCGGGGTCTTTCCTCGGCGTTTTTGCGTTTCAGACTCCGACAGAAAACTCCTCTTGTCCCGCCTGCAGCGGTCTCCGTTGGCTCAAGTAGAAAATCAGCCCCAGCAGCGCAACGTGCACGCCGCTGACCCCCAGGACCAGCCCCAGCACCTCGTGGTAGCCGCCGGCCAGGGCAAAAAGGATGTCGGCGAGATGGAAGCCAATCACCACCGCCAAGATCGGGAAATCCGCGGCCAGCGAAAGCCGATAACGCATCCGGCCGCGCCAGAAGATCAGGAGCAGCAGGGTCGGGAAGAGCAGATGAAAACCGAGCATCACCCACTCGGCCGAGCTGCCTTTGACCGCGAAAGGCCCCAGCCAGAGCAAGAACTGTGACAGCGGCGACACCATGGTCAACAGGGCCAGGAAGGCCGCGCCAAGCGGATAGACCCATCCCACCAGCGGGTTATACCCGGAATGCCGGAACCAGCGCCGCCCGATCAGGATATAGACCGTGGCATACAGCATGATCAACATCCAGCCCGGAAAGTTGTAGACCGGGATGTTGTGGATGTTGACCATGCGGGGGTCAAACAACCAGCTCCACCGGCCGCTTGCGACTCCTTGCGAGGTAAAGACCTGTCGCACGGCCACTGGGTCAAGCGAGAAGTCCTGCAGCATGCCGAACAGGCCGACGATGAACGGTTTGCACCAATCCGGGACCGCCATCTTTTGCAACAGCCATAGCCCGACAATGAGCACATCCATTTCGATCAGCGGCACCGCGAGGGGCACATCGCCGAACATCAGCAGGGAGCGGCCATAGACATACCAGCCGTTAACCACCGCAAAGTTCTCAAAGATGCCGGCGTAGAGAAAAACGAACCCAAACCCCTCCAGCAGCATCGGAACCGGGTGCTTGCTCTTGGCGATCAGTGGCCCCACGACGACCAGGGTGATCAGGAGCGTCAGGATATCGGCCAGCAGCCAGGGTACGGGGATCGCGGTATGGAATAGATATTGCATAGAGTCTCTCCTTATTCCAGGCGGGGTTCCGGTGCCTCCAGCACCAACGCACCGGTCGCGATGACTGTCAGAGGCGGGACCGACGCGCGGTCGGCCAGGGGATAGAGCCGGTCGCCGGGATAGATCACCGTCAAGTGATCGAGCGCCAGGTCGGCCTGCGCAATCTGCTCGGTAAAGTCTCGTTGCTGCATCATGGCGCTCCTGCTTCCTCGGCGTCATGTTCCTGGAACCGCCGGAAAACGCGGCAGACCGCCAGGGCAACCCAAAGCTGCGTCGCGTGCGCCCCCTTCCCGGCGCCATACCCATGCGGCCACAGGCCGTCCTGGTCCTGATGGGCGACGAACCAATCCAGGCCGCGGCGGACGTCGCCATCGTCCATCGGAAATGCCATCCGCGCCAGAGTGTCGAGGCTGGTCAGCAGGTTGGCCCACCAGAAGGGGTACTGGAACTTCAGCCAGTACGCGGGTCCTTTGCGGTCGTTGTACTTGTCGGCCAGGAAGAAACGGCCCTTGAGCAAGGCCGCGGCTGCCAACGCGTGGGGATGGCCCCGGTAGGTGGGATGCGCCGCAAATGCCCGCAGCACCATGCCGGTCGCCAGATGCGAGAAAGGTCGCGCCCGGTCCGGCGGCACGGCCGGTCCCGACCAGATGTTACGGGGGCGTTCCCTGGATGGCACGGCCTGCATCGGCACGATCCAGGCCCCATCCGCCTGGCGCACCGACAGGAGCCACTCCAGACCAGCCACCACCCGCGGATCGTCGGCATAGCCGGCTGTGATCAGCAGCTCGAGGATCGCGGCGTGATAGTAAGGCATGTACTGGTTGCCCAGGATGCCGCGGATGTCCCCCGCGGCCGTACGACAGGAGAGGAGGTACTCCGCGGCTGCTCGCAACGCCGGGTGGCCGCGATCGAAGCCGTACATCTCGACCAGAAGGCCCAGGTTGCGAAAGGTCTCCAGCACCGCGTAGTTGCTGCCCGGCGTTGACTCCGGGTTGCCGCCAGGGTAGCGCCACGAGCCGTCAGCCTGCTGCTTGCGCAGGAGTCGCCGAGCTTCGGGCAGCTCCCACAGCGCGGAGACTGGCCCAGGCTCCCCTTCGGCCAGCAGGTCGCGGCGCACGAAATAGGCCAGCGCCGCATCGCCGGCCGACAGGAGCGCGGGAATGGGATCGCGGCGTAGTGGGTCAGGCGCCCTTGGTCCGGTCTTCATCGCGTGAGCTCATTCACCCATGACCTGCACCACCAGTCGCCGCGCCCGCGGGCCGGTGTCGAAGTCGAGGAAGACAATCTGCTGCCACGTGCCCAGCGTCAGCCGGCCAGCCACGAAGGGTACGGTGAGCGACGGACCAATGAGCGCGGCGCGGACGTGGGCGCTGCCGTTGTCGTCGCCCCAGCGGAGATGATGTTGGTAGGCGCGCTGCGGCGGCACAATCTCGTCGAAGACGCGCTGAAGGTCAGCCACGACGCCGTCCTCGTATTCCAGCGTGGTCAGACCGGCGGTAGAGCCGGGGTAGAAGACGGTCACGATGCCCGCCGCCAGGCCCGACTCGGCGACCACAGCCTGAACGAGCGCAGTGATGTCTTCTACATCGGTGTGACCCTGCATCCGCAGGTGGATGTCGCGAGTGATGACCATGGGGCTTGCTCCTGATCGCTCCTACGAGAACAGCAGGTACCAGAACAGGGCGATCTCCCGCGTATCCGGCGTGATGCCGCGGTACAGGTAGGCGTCGAAACCGCCCAGGACGAAGCCGCAGGACCCGTAGAGCCGGCACGCCCCGACGTTGATGTTCTGTGTCTCCAGCATCGCGCCGGGCAACCCCCGGTTCCTGGCCCACCGGATCGCCTGCTCGATCAGCCGGCGACCGACGCCCCGGCGGCGGAAAGGCGGGTCCACCACGATATCCCAGATGAGGGCAAAGCGGTTCCAGTTTTCGTGGACCAGGATTTGCCCGGCGAGCTGACCGTCAACGTACGCCAGCCAGGCGACATGATCGGGCTGGCCGATGTAGGCCTGGGGGTCATAGACCTCGGGGCCGTAGCGTTTGACGTAAGGCGCCACGCTGCGCACGGTGTAGCTGATCCGGCCGTCCTCTGCGTGCAGGCAGAGCTCGGCGTCCACGGTGAACGCGTTGTCGCAGCGGTTAAGGTCGGCTTGATTGTCGGCAGTAAGTTGGTGGATAGTGATGCTCATCTGAGGTCCTGGTCGTACGGCAGCGAGCTCCAGCCGAGTGGTGACAGACTCGTCTCGGTCGCATTTGGCCGGCTCGGATATACGATTCACACGCATTTGTGGTCGAACTACCCTCTCGGCGACATTCGCCCACGCGTGGCTAATACGGCCATCCAGCCCCAAACCCGATTGCTGCTGATTCTACAGCGACACCCAGGCTGTGTCAACATGGCCACTGAACCGGCGTAGGGTCACTTCAAGGCCGTCGAAGCCGCCAGGATAGGGCGACTGATGACAAGCTTGACCGCTTCGGACGGCCATGACTTGGGTGCTGACTTGACCCAGCGTGTGTTGGGTGTAGAATAGTCCTGTACGATCTCTTTCGTCATTGACACCTCGCCGATCTACAACCGGATTTCTCATGCCGGGCGCGGCATCACGGCAAATGAAAACGTGTGGTAGACTGGCGTAGCACATATTGCGTGGTATGTTGCGATGATCTCTATCTTCATCCGGACGGCCTGGCGTTTGGCAATGGCCTGCCTCTGGCTGTCCCTTCTTGTGTCGCCCGGCTGTGCGTCTGGATTCCAGTTTCCAGCTTCCAGTTTCCAACCTCCCGCCGCCCGCGCCTTCGCTGCCCCCGTCGGCCACGCCACCGCCTGGCTGACCCCCGGCCCCGCGCCGGAGCTGTGGCTGGCCGTGCGGGACGAGCCGCCGCGGTTGGTCTTGGCCGGCGAATCTGAGCACTTCAGCACGCCTATTTGGTCGCCCGACGGGAGTCAGGTCGCCGTATTGGCCGTCTCCACCGGGACGGAGACCGCTGCCCTGGGCCGCTGGTGGGTGGCGGACACCGCAGGAGACGGCGCCGCGCACCAGGCCTCCATTCCACCAGAGTGGATCGGACCACTGCCTGAATCCCGATCCTCGATTCTCGCTGCACCAGGTGGTAGTGGCAGTTCTCAATCTGCAATCTGCAATCCGCAATCTGCAATCGTTCCGCCCCCCTCCATCCGCGTCGCCCACCATCCCGCCAACAGTTGTCGCAACCTACCCGACTGGGCGGTGACGGTCATCCCCTTCGAGGAGTACGTTGCCCGCGTGCTGCCTGCCGAGGTGTACACCTCCTGGCCCGCGGCGACCCTCCAGGCGCAGGCGATCGCGGTGCGCACCTTCGCCTGGCGTAAGGTGCTGTTGGCTCCGCCAGACGCGACTTATGATATCAGCGATTGGGCTGTGGATCAGGTGATGTGCGACGCCCGCTACCCGGCCACCGACGCGGCGACCGCGGCCACAGCCGGTCGCTACCTGGCCTACGGAGGCGAGATCATCCTGGCCCAGTATTCCGCGGAGAACGGTCATCCGACCCTGGATGGCGGCCTCCCCTATCTCAAGCCGGTGCTCGACCCGGTGAGCCTGGGGCGGACGCGATACGGACACGGCCACGGCCTTTCGCAATGGGGCGCGCAACGGTGGGCCAGCCAGCGCGGCTGGAACGCAACGCAAATCCTGACGCACTACTACACCGGCGTGCAGGTCGTAGATCCGCTCGGCGGCAACCCATCCCTCAGCCTGCTGACCGCTCCGCGTGGCCCAAGCAGTTGGCTGACCGGCTCGACCGCCTATCTGACCGCCCACGCCAGCTTTGCGCCGACCGCGACCGTTACGATGACGTTCGCCGCGCCAGGCTTCCAAAGTCTCGGAGACTTCGGAAGTCTCTCCGGCCTCTGGTCGGCGGAGTGGCCGTTGCCGGCGACATTGACGCGGCCGGTGACGATCACGGCGAGCGCTGCGATATTGTCCCCGACCGGCGCGCCGACACAGACCATCACCTTCACCCATGCGCTGACCCTGGCCGGTGAAGACCGCTCGCCGCCCGCAATCCACCGACTTACCCTGCCCACCAGCGCGCCATCCCTTACGATCACGCTGCACATCTCGGCCACCGATGCCGGGGCGAGCGGGCTGGCCGGGGTGGCCGCGGGCGGAGACTGGCAGGCGGTGGCGGCCGATTTCATCTTCCTATCCGGCGCAGGAACCCTGGTCGCCGACCCAGACGCCCTGGGCGGCCACGCGCTCGCCCTGCCGGCAGACGTCGCCAGCCGTTGGGAGGCCACGCTGCCGCAATCCCTCGCGACCAACCAGATTTACCAGGCCTATGTGCGTGTACGAACCGCCAGTAACGTGCCAGGCACTTCGGAAGTGCCTGGCACGTGGGGGCGCGTCGAGCTCTACGACCCCACCTCCAACGAGCTTCTCGGCTTCGCCGATCTGCGCCCCGGCGACTTCCGGCAAGCTGGCGTCTACCAGGAGTTTCCCATTGACTTCTGGCTCTCCCCCCAGGCCAACGGTGGGGTAGGGATCAGGCTCATCACCGCCGACTCGCTTGCGCAGAGAATCCAATCTCCAATCTCCAATCTCCAATCTGCAATCTTCTTCGACCGCGTGCAGATCCTGCACGGACCGACGTCGTTCGGGACGGATGCACCGCATCGCCTGGAACACCGCGCCGGGCCGCAGCCGGTGGTCGTCAAGGTGCTGGACGCGGCCGGCAATCCCTCGGCCGAGGTCAGCGGCACGACACAACTGGTGGACACCGCGCCGCCCGGCGCCTGGCAACTGCTGGCCCCCACCGGCTGGGTCACCACGACCCTGCGCCCCACCATCCGCGCCTTCATCGCCGATGATCTGACTGGCATCGCTCCCAGCAGCGCGGTGGCCCGGTTCACGACCGACGCGGGGGTGAGTTGGAGCGCGTGGCTGCCGGTGAGCGCCACGACCAAGCTCGACGGCTCGGCGGAGTTGGTTTGGGATTGGCCGGGAGGCGAGGGGAGCGGGGCGAACCGGGTGCAGTTCCAGGCGAGCGATAACGTAGGGCTGATCGCGACCGGCCCGGCTTGGCCCGTGCGGGTGGACGTAACGCCGCCGGCGGTGACGCTGGCGGCTCCTCGCTGGGCCACGGCCGGCAGGTCGTTCACCGTGCAATGGTTTGGGTGGGATGGCGTGGCCGGGTTGGCGACGTTCGACGTGCAGGTGAGCAGCAGCAACGTGCCAGGCACTTTCGAAGTGCCTGGCACGTCATCCGAGGTATGGCAGGATTGGCTGAGGGAGACGACGGCGACCTACGGCAGCTACCCGGCTCCTGCGTCCGGCGTGGTGCGTTTCCGCGTCCGCGCGCATGACCTGGCCGGCAACACCGGCGCATGGTCGGCGCCACAGGCGGTGATGGTCACTACGGCGCTCCAGTTCTTGCCCTTTGCCCTGGCGTCGCCGTAGCCGCGCCAGACGGCCTCGCCCTATTGTATAGATGTTCTGATAATTCTCTGGACTTGAGGCTTTAGCCGGTTGCTCTCGTTGACCACGAAACCGGCTGAAGCCTCTATACCAGATCAAGAAGCCGAAATCCTTGTTCGTCGTTCGTCACCCATCCGTCATCAAGGAGGCACATCAACCATGATTCCTGACCTTTCCCCCGTCCGCGCCCAGTTCCCGGCGCTGGCCCTGACCGACGCCGGCCGCCCAGCCGTCTATTTCGATGGCCCCGGTGGCACGCAGGTACCGCAGCGCGTGGTGGACGCGATGAGCCGCTACCTGATCCACACGAACGCCAACCACGGCGGCGCGTTCCGCACCAGCCGCGAGAGCGACGCGATCCTCGTCGCCGCGCACGAGGCGATGGCCGACTTCCTCAACGCGGCCTCGGCCCAGGAGGTCGCGTTCGGCGCGAACATGACCACGCTGACCTTCGCGTTCAGCCGGGCCATCGGCCGCGGGCTGGCGGCCGGCGACGAGATCCTAGTCACCCGGCTCGACCACGATGCCAATCGCGCGCCCTGGCTGGCCCTGCAGGAACGGGGCGTGATCGTCCACGAGGTGGACTTCGAACCCGCCGACTGCACGCTACGACTAGACGATCTCGCCGCCAAGCTCAACCCGCGCACGCGGTTGGTGGCCGTCGGCTATGCGTCCAATGCCGTCGGGACGATCAATCCGATCGCCAGGATCGCGGAGATGGCGCACTCGGTCGGCGCGTGGCTGTGGGTGGATGCAGTCCACTACGCGCCGCACGGGCCGATTGACGTGCAGGCGCTCGGTTGCGACTTTCTGGTTTGCTCGCCCTACAAGTTCTTTGGGCCGCATTCCGGCACGGCCTGGGGCCGCCGCGAGTTACTGGAGCAGTTGCGAGCCTACAAGGTACGGCCGGCCGGGAATCTGCCGCCGGACAAGTTCGAAACCGGCACGCAAAGCCACGAGACACAGGCCGGGGTGCTGGCCGCGATCGAGTATCTGGCGGAGCTGGGCAAAACTTATGGGCAGGGGTTCGCGGCGGAGTTCGGGGGCTTCACGGGCCGGCGGCTGGCGCTGAAGCAGGCGATGGCGGCCATCCGCGCCTACGAGCGACCGCTGTTCGAGCATTTCGTCGCCGGGCTGCGGGCGATCCCCGGCCTCAGCTTCTACGGCATCAGCGACCCGGCGCGATTCGGCAACCGCACGCCGACGGCCGCGTTCCGGCTGGTTGGCCGCTCGCCCGACGAAGTGGCCGAGCACCTGGCACGGCGCGGAATCTACGTCTGGTCGGGCAATTTCTATGCGCTCGCCGTCACCGAGCGACTGGGATTGGAGGAGACGGGTGGAGTCGTGCGCGCGGGCCTGGCGCACTACAACACACAGGAGGAAGTGGACTACTGCCTGGCGTGCTTGCACGAGATGGCTTGACGCCGAACGACGATGGACGAACGACCGACGACGAACGACGAAAGACGTCGGTCGTCGTCGGTCGCCCCTTCACGCAACACGCAGCACGTATCACGCATCACGCACGAACATCCACGGCGCCAGCCGGCGCTCCAGCCAATCTACCACGAAGTAGAGCAGCAGCCCCAGCAGGCTCATCGCCACCACCCCGGCGTACATCTCCGGGTAGGCCAGCCGGCCCCAGCTCTCTACGATGATGTAGTAGCCCAGCCCCGAAGTCGTGGCGAAGGTTTCTGCAAAGAAGAGCACCGCGATGGCCGTGCCCACGCTCACGCGCAGCGCGGTGAGGGCGGCCGGGATGGTCGCAGGCAGATAGACGAAGCGAAACAGCGCCCGCCGGCCGGCCCCCAACGAGCGCACCGAGTAGATCAGCTCCGGCCGCAGCGCGCTGGCCGAATCTCGCACCACCACCAGGATCTGGAAAAACAGGATCAGGAAGATGATGAAGATCTTCGAAGAATCACCGATGCCGAGGAAGAGCAAAATGATCGGAAGGAAGACGATTTTGGGAATCGGGTAGACGATGTAGACGACCGGCGAAAAGAGGCGGTTGAGGCGTTGGCTCTGGCCCAGCACCAGGCCGGCCGGGACCGCTGTGACCATGGAAAGGGCGATGCTGGCGACTACCCGCCACCCACTCACCAGGAAGTGCCGGCCTAGGGCGCGCGGCACCTCGCGCACGAGCGCCTGCCCCACCGCCAACGGCCCGGGCAAGAGATCTACGCGCAGCAAGATCGCCACAAGTTGCCAGGCGAGCAGCAGACCAAGCGTTCCCAAGGCCAAATCGCGACGTCGCATGATGCCTCATGACGAAGGACGAACGGCGGTAGACGAAAGCAGTTCGTCCTTCGTCTTTCGTCTTTCATCTCCTCCCAACGCCTCGCGTAGTTCTGCGCACTTCTGCCAGTATGCCGGCTGGCCGCGGTAGCCGGGATCACCGGCCGCCGGGTTCTCGATGACGCGGGCATCGGTGTTCGGCGGCCGGCCCAAAACGAGAATTCGCTGGCCCAGGTAGACCGCTTCTTCGATGTTGTGCGTCACCGCGACGGTGGTCACGCCGGTCTCTTGCCGCAGCTCGACGGTGAGGCGTTGCAAGTCCTCGCGGGTGAGCGCGTCGAGCGACGAGAATGGCTCGTCCATCAGCAGCAGATTGGGCTGCTGAAGCAGGCTGCGGGCGATGGCCGTCCGTTGCCGTTGGCCGCCGCTGATTTGGCCGGGGTATTTGTCCCGTAGCTCCGCGATCCCCAACCGCACTAGCCAGTGATCCACCTGGTCGGCGGTGATGTCGGGCCGCGGGTAGGGACGTGGCTCGTCGCGGGCGCCGGTCTTGCCGCGATATAAATGCCCCATACGCATCACCAGCGCCACGTTGTCCCACACCGTCGCCCAGGGCAGCAAGCCGTAGTCCTGGAGGATCAGCCCGGTGCCGGCCCGCGGACGGGGGACGGGCTGGCCATCCACCCTCACGCGTCCTGCGCTCGGCTGCCGCAGTCCCGCGATCAGGTAGAGGAGCGTGCTCTTGCCGCACCCCGATGGCCCGATCACCGCCCACGCCTCGCCCGCCGCGGCCTGCCAGGAAAAGGCCTGGAAGACGGGCGGTTGGGTGGGGTAGGCGAAGGTGAGGGATTCGATGACGACCATGGGATAGTCGAATTCACGTATCACGCAGCACGTATCACGAACTCACTTCGGCAGAAACGAGCTATCTACCATATCCGCGTACGGAATCTCCCGCCCCACCAGCCCCTTCTCCCGCAGCCATTTGACTACGTCGGCGACCTCAGCCGCCGTGGGGACGCCGCGTTCGGGGAAGGGCGGCATCTTGTAGCTGTTCTCGATGGACTTGGGCACGCGGCCCTGCTCGATGAGGACGCTCTGATACTTCTCGGGGTGCGCGTTCAGCTCTTTGACGGCCTTCTCCCAGGCGACCAGGAACTTCTTGACGGTGTTCGGCTTGGCCTTGAGGGTCTCCAAACGGAAGCTGAGCACCGACTGCGACTCGCTGGCGTACTTCGAGTCATCCACCACCAACTTTGCCCCGGCCGTGAGCGCGGCCTGCGCCAGTGGATCGGGCAGGGTGGCGGCCTTGAGGTTGCCGTTCAGCAACTGCTCGTAGCGCACGGGGATGGCGCTCACCTCCACCACGGCAATGTCGCTCCGCTGCAAGCCTTCGGCCTCCAGGATGCGGTCGGTCAAGTATTCGATGACGGTGTTCTGGCTGATGCCGATGGGCACGCCCTTCAGGTCGGTCGGGGATTTGATATCGGTCTTCGGCCCGGCCAGAACACGGAACACCGGCGCGTTGGGGTAGGACCGCCGCGTCGTGTAGACGGCCTTGACCTTGACACTGTCTTTGTTGAACAGGCCAGTGGAAATGAGATCGGTCAGCATGCCATCGGTTTGGCCGGTCTGGATCAGCACGTCGCGCTCCTGCGCGCTTTTGACCGGGATACCCTCCACCTGGATGCCCTGCTCAGCGAAATAGCCGTTTTGTTGGGCGATGAACACCGGGATCACGTCGAGCACGGGGATCAATGCAATTTTGAGGCTGGTATCTTCCGGTTTGGCCGGCGCGCAGCCGGTCAAGACTGCCGCCAGTAAGACGATGAGAATGAGTAGAGCTAGCTGCTTCATTTTCACTTCTTCTTGCCCACCGGCTTGCTCGGTGTACTTGTGGGCTTCTGCACGGGCAACTCGCCCGGTGTAGGCCGGCTGCGACGCCAGGGGACGATGGGCGGCTCGTACTCTTCCTCGTCTTCTTCATCTTCCTCTTCCTCATCGTCGTCCCAATTATCGCTGTAGGTCGTGGGGACAGACGCCGCGGCGACGGTTCTGTAGACCACCAGGCTGAGGCCCCCGCCCACAACCACGGCGATCAGGCTGCCCTGCCACTGGGTCAGATCGAACCAGTGGTGCAGCAGCAGTCCGATGAGTGCCACGCCGACCGAGCCGACGGTGGCGATCAGCAGAGCCAGGACCAAGACCAGCGATGCAACCAACAGACCGGCAAGAATTCCACGCATGTTTTTCTCCTCCAAGTTTGCAGACCAGCTTCCAGTTTCTAGTTTGCAGCTTCCAGCTTCTAGCCCCGCAGCCCCGCCCAGGCGGCCACGAACACCAGCACGCTGATGTACCCGTTGACGTTGAAAAACGCCAGGTTCACCCGGCTCAAGTCGTCGGACTTGACCAGGCTGTTCTCGTACCACAGCAAGCCAGCGATCGCGATCAGCCCGGCCCAAAACGGCCAGCGCAGCCCCAGCGACCATCCGGCCGCGGCCAGCGCCAGCAC
Source organism: Chloroflexota bacterium (assembly GCA_026389845.1). GTDB lineage: Bacteria > Chloroflexota > Anaerolineae > CG2-30-64-16 > CG2-30-64-16 > JAPLHB01. Next base: position 67,822 of record JAPLHB010000105.1, on the reverse strand, counting down.
GGTCAACAGATGGTTGATCCTGGCCCAGCGCAGCGCCGCCGCGTTGCCGAAGGCCGCGGGGACGGAATGCAACCCCTCGGCCCGGTCGAAGTCGGTGTCCTGGCATGCGTAGATCAGGTCGAAGCCCGCGATCCAGGCTGTCACCGCCAGCCAGAGCAGCCAAGGGGTGGGATGCGCCAGCGAGCCTGTCACCGCAGCCCACGCGCCAGCCACGGCCATGCCGTCGGTGAAGCCGAGCACCCAATGGCTGAGCCACGTGAACCGCTTGGTGTACGAGTAACCGGCCAGGAAGAGCACCGCGCCGGGCAGCAACGCCAGCACGAAACGGTTGAGTTGCCACGCGGCCAGGATCAACAACGCCAGGGCCACGACCGCCAAAGCAACAACCGCCCGCGGGCCGATCTTCCCGCTCGGCAGAGAGCGACCCGCCGTGCGCGGGTTGCGCGCATCATAAAAGCGGTCGGCCAGCCGGTTGACCGCGAAGGCGAACGTGCGCGCCGCGGCCATCGCCACCGTGATCCAGGCGAACTTGCCCCATCCGGGCCATCCGCCCGCTGCCAGCACCATTCCCAAATAGGCGAACGGCAGAGCGAAAATCGTGTGCTCGAACTTGACCAGGTCGAGCAGGATGCGAAATTGTCTCATTGCGCCGAGGTGCTGTCCAGCCAGGCCGTCACGCTCTGTGCGAACATCTCGTAGTCCGCCAGGTGATCGGTCGCCGCCGCAAAGACGATGTCCTGGTCAACCTCAAGGTAGGCGTGGACGAGGACGTTGCGGAAGCCCGCCATGCCGCGCAACTGCGCGGTCAACTCCTGTGGGGTGACGCCGTGACGCGCCAGGATAACCACCGCCTGCTCGTAGTCGTCGGGTATCTCCCAGCCCTGCTCAGCGATGATGTGCGTGCTAACATCCAGCACGATCTGGCTGGCGATCTGTAGGTTATGCTCCAACACGTCCTGCAAGAATTCATCTTCGAGGTAGGTGTCGAAGTCCAGGTCTTCAGTCGCCGCCCGCAGTTTGGCGATGCACCGTTCGAGCCTGGCGAAGCGCGCGCGAATCGCCGATTTGTCCACGACCAAAGCGCCCCTCCCGAAGCCGGGCAAGCATGGCTTCATCCAGCACGTCGTACATATAGCGATGATCCAGGTAACGTTGGAGCGTATCTGCCGCAAAGCGCGCCCGCTCTTGCTCGTCGGCGGCGAACACCAGGTTGCCATCGCGCAGCACGCAATGGCGCAGCAGCAACGGCGCCCGATTCAGGATGACCAGGTCTACGTCATCCCGGTGCAAGAGGCCCATCAAGTCGCCCATTAGCCGCACGTGGACCTGCCCCTGCTCCGCGGGCGACAGACGCTCGTCCAGGAGAACCGCCAGATCCACGTCGCTCAACGCATTGGCTGTGCCTCGTCCGTGCGAGCCGAACAGGTACGCCAGCCGCACCTCCGGCTGCCGCGCCATGAAATCCTTGAGTGTCTCAACCAGTTGCCGGGTATCCATCGCAACCTTACATCCAGGTGGATTACGCGTCACACTTCACGTATCACGTTTCACGCATCCCAGATATTATACCACCGATCCTCTACACCAAATGTGAGATGACTACCCTTATCCCGATCCCGATCAAAATCAGCCCGCCCAGGACCTCCATCCGCTTGCCGAAGACCTTGCCCAGCCGGCCACCGACCAGCAACGCTGCCAGCGAAAGGCCACCCGTCACCACGCCGATGACGATCGCGGGATACAGGATGTTCACGCGCAACATCGCCAGGCTCAGGCCGATGGCGAACGCATCTATGCTCGTCGCCACGGCCAGCATGATGAGGGTGCCGCCGCGCGAGGGATCGTTGGCGTGCGACTCGCCGTTCGAATCGAGGCCGGAGCGAATCATCCGCACGCCGACGAAAGCCAGCAGGATCAGCGCGACCCAGTGATCGAAATCTTCGATGAAACCGGCAACGCCTGTGCCGGCGAGCCAACCCAGGACGGGCATGAGCGCCTGGAACAAGCCGAAATGGAACGCCAGGCGGAAGATCGGCCGCGGGCCAGACGCGCGGCCGGTTGTACCGATCCCCAGCGACACGGCGAACGCGTCCATCGCCAGGCCCACGGCAATCAGCAGAATCTCGACAAAACTCACCCGATATACTCCTCCCACCGCTCCGTCACCAGCTTCCGCACCACCTCGGGCATTGCGACCGACTCCGGCCAGCCGCGCGTGTAGCCGTCCAGCGGCCCTTTCGCGGTGGCGTCAATCCCGATCTTGCCCCCGAACGCGAAGCGGTACGACGCGTGGTCGAGTGCATCGGTTGGACCTTCCTGGATGACCACGTCGTGCGCCCAGTCCACGTTGCCGAACATCTGCCAGTAGGCTTCGGCGCTGTTCTGCACGTCCACGTTCTCGTCGAAGATGACGATGGCCTTCGCCAGCATCATTAGCCCCAGCCCCCACAGGCCGTTGATGACCTTGCGCGGGTGGCCGGGGAAACGTTTGCGGATACTCACCAGCACCAGATTGTGGAAGACCCCTTCGGCCGGCATCGCCACGTCCACGATCTCGCTGAGGAACAGGCGCATGAGGGGCAAAAAGAGCCGCTCGGTGGCCTTGCCCATCCAGTAATCTTCCATCGGCGGCCGGCCGACGACTGTGGCGGGGTAGATTGGCTCGCGGCGGTGGGTGATTGCGGTGACGTGCATCACCGGATAGTCGGCGACGGGGGTATAATAGCCGGTGTGATCACCGAAGGGGCCTTCGGGCCGCGATTCGGCCGGGTCCACGGTGCCCTCGATAACGATCTCGGCGTCGGCGGGGACTTCCAATGGCTGGGTGACGCACTTGACCAGCGGGACGGGCTTCCCGCGCAGCCAGCCCGCCAACAAGAACTCATCTATGTCCGGCGGCAGTGGCGCCGAGGCGCACCACATCACCGCCGGGTCGCCGCCCAGGCTGACTGCCACGGGGATGCGCTCCGCACCCGCGCGTTCTGCGACGCGCTGATGCTCGGCGCCGCCCTTATGGAGCTGCCAGTGCATCCCCAGCGTGCGGCTGTCGTACACCTGCAAGCGATACATACCGACGTTGCGCGTGCCGCGGACGGGGTCGCGGGTGATGACGGCCGGCAGGGTGACGTAGCGACCGCCGTCTTTCGGCCAGCACTGGAGGATAGGCAAGCGGTCGAGGCTCGCGTCCTCGCCTGCGAGCACGATCTCTTGCACGGCCGCATGGCGCACCAAGCTCGGCCCCAAGCCCACGCTGCGCAGCGCGCCCCACAACTCGCCCGCCTTGTCGAACATCGGGCCCAGGCCATGCGGCAACTCCGGTCGCAGCAGGCGGCCCAGGCGGGTCGCCAGCTCGTTCAGGTCGTCCACGCCCAGCGCCCATGCCATGCGCTGCGCCGAGCCGAACGCGTTGATCAGCACCGGCACTTCGCAGCCGCGCACATTCTCGAACAGCAGCGCCTTGTTCTGCCCGGCCGGCCCCTTGCTGATTCGATCAACGATCTCGGTGATCTCCAACTGCGCGCTGACGGGTGCTTTGACACGGATCAACTCGCCGGCCGCTTCCAGCCGGGCGATGAATTCGCGCAGGTCGCGATAAGCCATGTCTTACCTTCCATGATCTTCAGGAATTTCAAGGCGATTGTATGTCAGGACAGCGGGCTTGTCAAACACCCTTTTCGCGGGCAGATCCTCTACCAGTTCAATCGGAATCCGATGGAGACGTTGTTCGTGATTGCGGTGATCTACTTCGGGGTGAACTATACGCTAGGGCAGGCTGCGCAGGGGATCGAGCGCCGAGTGACAGGTTCGCGGCGCTAAAATCGTTCTCACTGCCCCACCGGCGATTCGGCCTGTTTGGGCGTTCGGAAGTGATTCAGCGGCATCCCCAGCATCATCTGCGTCTGCGCCTGGAGCGCGGGCAGTCCCACCAACACCACGCTGAGCACCGGGAAAGCGGCCCAGGCAACGATTTCAGTGATCAACGTCAGCAGCCCCCAGTGGCGCCAGCCTCTCGCCGTGCGGAAGCGTTCCACCAGCCAGATAGTCCATGTGCCCAGCGCGCCGATCACGTTAATCACGTGCAACAGGAGCGGATAGGCGAAGTTCGGCGGCAAGGTGATGAGCCACGTACCTTCGTACTTGTACGCCAAGAGCGTCCCCACGATCACCGCGAGGCTACCGATGCTAAAGATCAAGTGGTCGTGCAGGACCTTGATCAGGTAGGGCAGTTTTTTGTAAAAGGGCATGCTGGGCCGCGTCCATTGTTGGAGCACATAACCCACATCTTCGCAGCCCCAGCCGTGGCGCACCTTCTGCCGGTAGAAGTTGACCATGGCCTGCCACACCGTCGCACCGGTGATCGTGTCGCCTCGGGTTGGCAAGAAGATCCGCACCAAGCTGGCTCTTCCTTGTGTGCCGAACAGGCAGCGCAAAAACATGTGGGCATCGTCCGCGGTGATGCTGCGATCCCAATAGCCAACCGAATTGGCGAGCTTGTAACTGAGGGAGAAGGTGCTCAGCGGCAGGGTCAGCGACACCGGATTCGCCAACTCGGATAACTGCACGGCGTTGGCGAAGTAGGTCAGCAGCCGGATCGGGAACTGGACCTGCCAGACGTTGTTATCGAACAGCAGAGGCGCCTGCCAGAACCGCTCATAGCGGCGCTCATCTGCGGCAAACAGCCGCGTCAACTCGGAAAAATAGTGCAGGTGCAAGATCGAGTCAGCGTCACAGGTGGTCAGCACCAGATTTTCGATGGGAAGTTTCAGCCGATCTACCAGTTCCCGCTTTGCCTGACGCGCGGCCCACCCCTGGTTAGGGCCTTTGCCGGCGATTTCGCCCGGCACATTGGCCGGATGAACCGTCACCAGGAAACGGGCAAAGCGCCCGGCGAAGGCCTCTTGTAGCTTCTGGCCCTTGGCGCGGGCGCCCGCTTCCGCTTCCTCCATCGCCAGCACAACCGTCAACCGATGCCGGGCATTTTCTTGCTCCGCCAGGGCGGTGAGCGTGCGGGTCAGGATCTCCGCCGGTTCCTTGTAATTGCAGACGAAGACAACGTGATGGATATCGTCGTAACGGAGCGCGCCATGGGGCGGGGTGCCAGGGTCAGCGCCGAGCTTGACGCGAGTCTCCCAGCGACGAACGCGGATCAGGCCGACGAGGTAGAAAAAGACAATGATGACATAGCGGATCAACGTATAAAACGCCACGACCCGCGCCCCATACAAAACGGGGCGCGGGAATGCCCAGAGGCCAACAATCGCCACAATCACCAAAAGCCAGGTCAACAGCCCTGGCACTTTGTAGCTCAGGTCTTGCGGATTGGAGATCGCATCAAGCGTCCGAGCCGCGCGGTACTTATTCATCTTCGACATAGAATCAACGTGTCGCTTTTCCAATACACGATTCTGCAAATCGAGTGCACTCTCCTGCAATTCCTCGACAGCGGCCGTAAAGAGACAAAGCGCCCTCCCGCGGCTGGTGTTGTCAGCCCGCGGGAGGGTTAATGGACGGTTGCAACTTAGTTCTTCTCGTACGCCTGCCCATCGGCCGCAGGCGGGATGGCCCGGCCTACGACGCCGGTGAGGACGATGATGGTCAACAGGTAGGGCAGCATCTGCGGAATCTGCGACGGGATGTCGGGCCGGAAGATGCTGATCGTCGCGGTCACGCTGTTGCCCAGGCCGAAGATCAGCGCGCCGATCAACGCGCCGAACGGGCTCCACTTACCGAAGATCATTGCGGCCAGCCCGATGAATCCCAGGCCGTTGGTCATCATCGGGTTAAAGACGTCCACGGCCTCCAGTGTGAACCAAGCGCCGCCCAGTCCCGCGATCAGCCCACCGACGAGCACGTTGACGTAACGCACGCGGAACACGTCAATCCCCAGCGTGTCGGCCGCGCGCGGGTGCTCGCCCACGGCTCGTGTCCGCAGCCCCCAGCGGGTGGAGAAAAGCACGAACTGGATGGCGAGTGTGGTCAGCAGCAGGATGTAGGTCAGCGGCTTCTGCTGGAAGAAGATCGGGCCGATGACCGGAATCTGCGCCAGCAGCGGGATCGGCGCGATCGGGAAGGTGCCCGGCCCGGCCGGCAGGTTTTCGGCCAGGAATTGCCGGTAAAAGTAGCCGGTGAGGCCGATTGCCAGGATGTTGATCACCGTGCCGCTGATGATCTGATCGGCCTTGAAGCGGATGGAGACCACGGCGTGCAGCCCCGCCAGCAGCATCGCGGCGATCATGCCTGCCAGGAGCGCCAGCCAGCGGCTCAGGTTGCCGGCCGCGACCACCCCCATCGAGGCCTGGAGCGCCTGAAAGCTGAACAGGTTGACCGCGTAGGCGACCATCGCGGCCGTCAGCATCTTGCCCTCGATGCCGATGTCCACCACGCCGGCGCGCTCGCACATCACACCGCAGAACGCGGCGAAGGCGATGGGAGTTGCCACACGCAACGTCTGCGCCAGGGTGTCTGTCACGCACTTGCCGTCACACTGGCCACCGATGACCAGGTTGAGCAGCCACCAGGCCGCCACCAACCCAAACGCGCTTACCAGGCCCGTCACCCACCAGCTTCCGCGCACGCTGGCCGAGCGCCGTCCCAGGGTATTTGTCGCAGTGCTCATGGCTCACCCTCCCCAGCCGCGCGTGAGCGGCCCTTCGTCTTCCGCCCGGCGCCGGATACGATAGATCCAGCGCACCACGGCCGGCGCCGCCACGAACAGCAGCACCAACGCCTGAATCAACGAGATGATGTACTTGGAGACGCCGGAGGTCAGCTCCATCAGGTCGGCGCCGTTGCGCATGGCGCCGAACAGGAACGCCGACGCCAGGATGCCGAACGGGTTGTTCCGCCCCAGCAGAGCGATAGCGATGCTGTCGAAGCCGTAACCGCTGGAGAAGAAGAGCGGCAGGCAGCGGCAGATCGAGACGCCCAGTACCTCCACCGTGCCCGCGATGCCCGCCAGCGCGCCGGAGATCGCCATCGCCAGCACGACGTTGCGAGTGATATTGATGCCCGCGTAACGCGCCGCGTTCGGGTTCGCGCCGACCGTGCGCAGCTCGAAGCCGATCGTGGTCTTCCACAACAACCACCAGACGAATACCGCGGCCAGCACCGCCAAGAAGACGCCGATGTGCAGCCGGTCGTACTGGTCGCCGAACGGCCACCAGAGGCGGGTGAGGGGGGGCAGAGCCACAAAGGCAACCAGGGCGACCGCAACGCCGATAACGAGTGACGAGTAACGAGTAACGAGCTGCGTACTGCGTACTGCGTATTGCGTACTGCGTATCGCGTCTTGCGCGCCGTCGGTCTGCAATTTGCCATTTGCAGTTTGCCGCCTGCCCTGTATCGCCCGCGCGATCACCCACGCCAGGAACCCCAGCAGCAGGGCGACGCCCAATGCGTTGAGCGGGTCGGCCAGCCGGTTGGGGATGTCCCACAGCGACCACAACTCGGCCTCCGGCGAGATACGCGGGGTCTGAATGGTGCTGCTGCCGCCCTGGGCGCGCAACGGCCCGCTGATGAGGAACTCGGCCAGGCGGAACGCGACGTAGTTCATCATCATGGTGCTGATGACCTCGTGCGCGCCGGTCTTGGCTTTGAGATAGCCGGGGATGCCCGCCCAGATCGCACCGCCGATGGCCCCCGCCAACAACGTCAGCGGCAGGTGAATGATCGCGGGCAGGCCGCTGACCGCCTGTCCGGCCCACGCCGCGCTGATCGCGCCGATGTAGAACTGCCCTTCGACGCCGATGTTGAACAGCCCAGCCTTGAAGCCCAATGCCAGCCCCAGGCTCAGGAAAATGTAGGGCACGGTGGCGACCAGTGACTCGGAGAAGCCGCGCTGCTTGATGAATGCGCCGCGCACCAGCCCCCCGTAGGCCTGGCCCACCGTCTCCAGTTGCCCGCTGGTGATCCAGATGACGAGCGCACCCAAGACGAACGCGGTCAGGATCGCCAGCGCGGGCATGCTGAACAGGTCAATGATGTGTTGGAGCGGAGAAACCAGGGCTTGCCCTGAGCTTACCGAAGAGTTTCTATCAGGCTTAGCCATGCGCGTCCTCCTTGCCGGAGGCGGGTGTCACACCGGCCATCAGCAGGCCCAATTGTTCGCGCGTCGCGGTCTTCGCGTCCACCGTGTCCAGGATGCGGCCCTTGTACATCACAGCGATACGGTCCGACAGGCTCATGATCTCATCCAACTCGGCGCTGATGAGCAACACGGCCGCGCTGCGGTCGCGCGCCTCGATGATGCGCCGGTGGATGAACTCGATGCTGCCTACATCCAGGCCGCGCGTGGGCTGGCTGGCAATCAACAGGGGCGACCGACTGGCTGCCCCGACCTTCCCGATCCGCGACAACTCGCGCGCTACGATTACTTTCTGCTGGTTGCCGCCGGAGAGGGAGCTGGCCTTCGTCTCGATGCCCGGCGTGCGGATGTCGAAAATGCGGACGAGTTCCTCGGCCTCGCGGCCGATCACGTCGTAGTCTAACTCGATCCCGTGTGCAAACGGCGGCCGGTAATAGGTGCACAACACGATGTTATCGCGCACAGGGAACGAGAGCACCAGCCCGTGCTTGTGGCGGTCTTCGGGCACGTGCGCGACGCCGTCCTCCACGAGTTGTCGGGTCGTGGCGTGGGTCACGTCGTGGCCGTGCAACGTCATCTTGCCGCCGGCGACCTTACGCAACCCCGTCAGCGCCTCGGCCAATTCGGTCTGGCCGTTGCCCTGCACCCCCGCGATACCGAGGATCTCACCTGACCGGACCGATAGGGAGACGCCATTCACGGTCAGTTGCTTGCGATCGTCCATCACTTGCAGAGCTTCAACCTGGAGTACCGGCTCGCCCGGCTGCGCGGCAGCCTTGTCAATTTGCAGGATGACCTTACGGCCCACCATCATCTCGGCCAGCATCTCGGGCGTGGCCTGCGCCGGCTTAACCGTGCCCACCATCTGGCCGGCGCGCATGACACTGATGCTGTCGGCGACGGCGAAGACTTCGCGCAGTTTGTGGGTGATGAAGACGATGGATTTGCCTTGCTTGACCATGCCGCGCATGATAACGAACAGCTCGTCGGCCTCTTGCGGCGTGAGCACCGCAGTCGGCTCGTCCAGGATGAGGATATCGGCGGCGCGATAGAGGGCCTTGACGATCTCCACCCGCTGCTGTGCGCCCACGGTCAGGTCTTTGATGTAGGCGTCGGGGTCCACCGCCAGGCCGTACTGCTGGCTGAGCTGAAGGATGCGGGCTGCGGCGCTCCGTCGGTCAAGCACGGCCAGCCCGCCCAGGGCCTTTGTCGCGCCTACCAATGACTCCTGCCCCAGCATGATGTTCTCGGTGACGGTGAGCGGCGGGACGAGCATGAAGTGCTGGTGCACCATGCCGATGCCGCGACCGATAGCGTCGTGCGGGCTGACGATGCGCACCGGCTGCCCGTTGACGACGATTTGCCCTTCGTCGGGCTGGTACAGCCCGTACAGGATGTTCATCAGCGTGGACTTGCCCGCGCCGTTCTCGCCCAAGAGCGCGTGGATCTCTCCCTGCTCCAGGGTGAAGCTCACGTGGTCGTTGGCAAGCACGCCCGGAAAATGCTTGGTGATATCGGTGGCTTGGAGGGCTGGAGGCATATTTCCCCCTAACTAACAAAGGGTGCTGCACTCCTGGCTGGAACACAGCACCCTTCGCGCCTTCACGATTTGCGGGTAGGGGCGGGTTTCCCCGTGTTGAGACAAGCCTGCAATAAGCACAGCAAACCCGCCCATACGATTTACGGCTTGTAACCGGTGACGATACTGCCGCCCTTCAAGCCGTCAGTCGCTGCCTTGACCTTGTCCTTCACGGTCTGGGGGATCTTGCTGTCCCAGTCGTGATAGGCGGCCAGACCCACGCCGCCGTTCTTGAGGTTGGCGGTGAAGATGCCGGCCTTGTCGGTCTTGCCGTTGACGGTCTTGAGGTATTCGTAGACAGCCGCATCCACGTTCTTGGCCGCGCTGGTGAGCAGGGCGTCCTTGACTTCAGGATACGTGTTGTACTGATCCACGTCCACGCCGATCGCCATCAGGCCCTTTTCCTTCGCGGCCAGCAAGCCACCGTTGCCGGTGTTGCCACCCACGCCGAAGACCACGTCACAGCCCTGGCCGATCATGCTTTGGCCCGTTTCCTTGCCCTTGGCGGGGTCTACGAACGACGGAATGTAGACATTCAAGGCCTTCGTGCCGGCCTTCATCCACTGCGCGCCGCTCTGATAGCCCACCACGAAGCGCACCACGGGCGGGATTTCCATGCCGGAGACGGTGCAGACGGTGCCGGTCTTGCTCATGCCAGCAGCCACCACGCCCGCCAGGAAGCCAACTTCATCTTCTTGGAACATCAGACTGGTCACGTTCTTGAGGCCGCCGTCGCTGTAGCAGTCCTTCTTGGTGTCATCGCACGGCTTGGCGCCCTTGGTCGGGTAGTAGGCGTTGTCAATGATCGCGAACTTGATGTTCGGATATTGCACGGCCTTGGCCGCGGTGGCATCGCCCATCAGGAAACCGACGGTGACGATCACGTCGTACTTCTCGGTGGCGAACTGGTCAATGTTCTTCTCGTAGTCCGTCGGCTGCTTGGACTCGATGAACTTGGCGTCGAAGCCAAATTCCTTGGCGGCCTTCTGCACACCGGTCCAGGCCGACTGGTTGAACGACTTGTCGTTCACGCCGCCGGTGTCGGTCACCAGACCGATCTTCTTCTTGCTGGTGCCAGCAGTTCCGGCGCAGGCGCTCAGCACCATCGCCAGCACCATGACCAGCGTCAGGATCACGAAGAACTTGCGGTTACGCATCTTGAGTCTCCTCCTCAGGTAGCTGTGGGCGAAATGATGAGAGAACCAGTTTGTTGGACTGCCCGGCAAAGACGTCATTGTGCTCGCCCTGATCTCACGTGCCCCGCACGGGGCCATCGTCCCTGCCATCGAACGGGTTATCACCCCCTTTCCACCGGCAATAGGAGCGACCGCCAGGAGAGGCGACCACAAGGATGCGCCTCTACAACAGATGATCGGGTGGGGCAGGTCTTATCGCAGCTCCCGCAAAGGAGCGCCTGCCCGGGTCTTGAAAAAGCGTCAGACACCTACATTCACCGCGGCTATTATACCTCAGGTAGAGGCGCGTCGCAAATCCATTTCTGTCACTAATTACGCGCCAGATTGCCGATGTCTTAGAGCCTATCCAAGCACGACTTTCCGCTTGCACCGGCCGCCGGCCGAGCCAGCCGCGGCGCCTCGCGCGGCCAATTTGCAATTTGGCACTTGAGGAAGACCTGTAGTAGAATCAACTCAGTTGCTTGCGGCCACTTTCGACGATGCTGGCCAGGCATCGGTCGCAGGCCGACTACCCGTCCTTCCCCCCGGCGGGACGGCACCCCTCTTTTCCAGGAGGTGCAACGCTCGAAGACCTGTTATCCAATCTCTAATCTCCAATCTCAACTATCCAATCATCGCAGCCGTGGCAGAGCGGTTATGGCAGGTTGCCCGCAGTGCCCGACACAACCCGGTCTTGGCCATTGGACGCGCAGAGGCCTGGCCTAGCCATCCAATCGGGGGCGTCGCACACTCGACCGAAGAGTTCTGTCTGCCAGGTTGCTGCCAGTCTATCGGGAGACGCTCAGACCGGTCTCCGACCGTGTTCCAGCGTGCTGAGATAGGCTCAAACACCATATCCTAACAAGGAGACTTTGCACCCATGGCCAGTGTAACCTTCGAACACGTCTACAAACGCTTCGGCGACGTCATCGCGGTCAACGACCTGGACATCAAGATCGCGGACAAAGAATTCCTCGTCTTCGTCGGCCCATCGGGCTGCGGCAAGACCACCGCCCTGCGTTGTCTGGCAGGCCTGGAAGAGATCTCGGATGGACAGATCAAGATCGGTGACCGCGTGGTCAACGACGTCCCGCCCAAGGATCGCGACATCGCGATGGTGTTCCAGAGCTACGCGCTTTATCCGCACATGAGCGTGTACGACAACATGGCGTTCGGCCTCAAGCTGCGCAAGGTGCCCAAAGCCGAGATTGACAAGAAGGTCAAGGAAGCCGCGGACCTCCTGGGCATCGGCCAACTGCTCGACCGCAAGCCCAAACAACTCTCCGGCGGCCAGCGCCAACGCGTTGCCGTCGGCCGTGCCATCGTGCGCAGCCCGAAGGTCTTCCTCTTCGACGAGCCGCTCTCCAACCTGGACGCCAAGCTGCGCGTGGCGACCCGCGCCGAGATCAGCAAGCTGTGGCAACGCCTGGGCACCACCTTCATCTACGTGACCCACGACCAGGTGGAGGCGATGACCATGGCCAGCCGCATCGCGGTGATCAAAGACGGCATTCTGCAGCAGATTGACACACCGCAGCACCTCTACGACCATCCGAACAACGTCTTCGTTGCCGGCTTCATCGGCAGCCCCTCCATGAACTTCTTCGACGCGACCCTGGTGGACCAGGACGGCAAGCTGTTCGTGGACGGCGGCACCTTCAAGCTCCAGGTGCCCGAGACCAAGAAGGCCGACTATCTGCCGCACAAGGGCAAGAAAATCATCTTCGGCACCCGGCCCGAGGATGTCTACACGGCCCAGTATCCTGCGCCCGGGATCATCCCGGCCAGGATGACCGCCGACGTGGATGTGACCGAGTTGATGGGCAATGAAATCTTCCTCTACCTGTTGACCGGCACGAAGCAGTTCATCGCCCGCGTGGATCCGCGCACCCACGTCCGCCCCGGCGAGCAGATTGACCTGGTGGTCAACATGGACAACATGCACCTGTTCGATCCGCAGACCGAAAAGACGCTGGACGTGTTCCAGTAAGCCGTTCGCCTGAGCCGGTCTCTGACCGTGCTCATGGGCTTAAAGAAAAAGGGAGGGGATGTTTTTCCCTCCCTTTTTTGTTCCTAAAGTATCATCTCTAGCTCTTGCGCTGCGCCTGGGCCGCAACCGCGGCGGCCGCCTTAGCAACAGCTTCGGCATCCCCCAGATAGTAGTGGCGGAGCGGACGCAGGTCGTCGTTCAATTCGTAGACCAACGGGATGCCGGTCGGGATGTTCAGCTCGACGATGTCGGCCTCGGAGATGTTGTCCAGGTATTTGACCAACGCACGCAGGCTGTTGCCGTGAGCTGCGATGATGACCCGCTGGCCCGCCTTGAGCGCCGGTACGACCGTCGCGTGCCAGAAGGGCAGGAAGCGCGCCACCGTGTCCTTGAGGCATTCGGTGACGGGAATCTCGTCCGCGGCCAGATCTTTGTAGCGCGGGTCGTGACCCGGCCAGCGCGGGTCGTCCCTCGTCAGCGCAGGGGGCTGCACGTCATAGGAGCGCCGCCACAGCTTCACCTGCTTCTCGCCGTACTGTTCGGCCGTCTGCGCCTTGTTGAGGCCCTGCAAGGCGCCGTACATGCGCTCGTTGAGCCGCCAGGTGTTGTAGACCGGGATCCACATCTGATCCAACTCGTCCAACGCGATCCAGAGCGTGCGGATGGCGCGCTTGAGGACGGACGTATACGCCACGTCGAAGACGTAGCCGCCCTCACGCAGCAACCGGCCGCCCTCGTGCGCCTCGGCGACGCCCTTCTCCGACAAATCTACGTCGGTCCAACCGGTGTAGAGGTTTTCCTTGTTCCAGGTGCTCTCACCGTGACGGAGCAGCACAAGCTTAATCATCGAGACCTCCTCCGTTGAATGCGGAATTTGGTGAGTACCCCCGACTGGATTCGAACCAGTGGCCTAGGCGTTAGGAGTGCCTCGCTCTATCCACCTGAGCTACGGGGGCATTGGACAAGGGGATTTTAGCACAAGGCGCGAGGTTTGCCAAAAGAGGACCGTGACGTATCCTACCTATAACGTGCCAGGCACTTTCGAAGTGCCTGGCACGTGGCACCCCTATTTCCCCAGCAATCCGTTTTTCACCAGCCATGCGCGCAGCTCGGTGCGGGTCGGCTCGGTGAGCATGGAACCGCGATCTACCCCGCGCGGGCTGCGGCCGGGGGACAAGGACACAGGTGGCGTGGCCGGTTCCACGCTATCTCCCTCGGCGATAACCAGCGTCGGCACGCTCTCGAAGCCGGTCCACGCCTTCACACGGCCGGACGCGGCCCGGTCTTCTTTGACGTTAATGAAGCGACAGGCCACACCCCATTCGTTCAACGCGCACTGGGCGTCGAGGCTGTTTCCGCACCACGGCGACATATAAACCACCAGTTGCTTCGACATAAGCTCCTCCACGAAGGTAGAGCTAACTTTCGAGGTCTCTGAAGACTTCGAGAGTTTCTCTAGGCTGGGCAGATGGTGTATAATGCAACGCGCTGGGGCCGGATTCTGACCGTGCCCCATGGCTCGATCAGAGACCGGCCAGAGCGTCTCTTCCAAATCAAAGGAGACTGTAATGACTGCACGCACCGTTCGCCGTTTGACTTTGACCGTCGGCCTGAGCCTCATCCTGGCCCTGGCCCTGACCGTCACCGTGGCCCTGGCTCAGGGCGGCGCCCCATCCTCCGGCGGTTACTACTACACCGTTCAGCCCGGAGATTCCTGGTTGAGCCTGTCGTGGCGCACCGGCATTCCCGTGGCCGACCTCAAAGCCGCCAACCCCACAGCGCTCCACCCGCGCGATTGGCTGTGGAAAGGGGAACGCCTGTTCATCCCCGCCAAACCCACCCTGCCGCCCGGCGCGGTGCCTGGCGCGACCCCAGCCCCCGACGCCGCATCGGCCGGAATTTGGTACCAGGTGAAGGCGGGCGACAATTGGCAGATCGTGGCCCGCGATAGCGACGTCTCGGTGCTCGATCTGTGGCACGCCAACCCGATGCAGTTGCGGGCCAACGGTTGGCTCTACGCCGGCCAGTGGCTATGGATCCCGAACGCTGCCACGCCCGCGCCGGCCGTCACACCGATTGCACCTGCGGCCACCGCTGCGCCCGTCGTGACGGCGACACGTACCCTCACCCCCACGCGCGTGGTCACGCTGACGGTCGCGCTCACCGCGACCCAGGTCACCCCGTTGCCCACGCTCACGGTCACGCCGACAAAACCGGTCGTCCAGCCCACGGCAACCGTCACCACAGCGCTCACGGTGACGAAGCCGGCTGCCACGGCCGTTGTCACCGCCACAAAACCGGCGGCGACCGCCGTCACGGCCACGGTGCCGGTTTCGCCCACGGCGTCGGCGGCTGGCGTCAAGCCGGCGGCCGTCCCGTCTGGCTGCCCCGCGGGCATGGCCGCCTACGCCGACGCCATCGCGGCCCGGCTCAACCAGCCCAACACCGCGCCAACCGATCTGACCGCGTGGCTGAAAGGCTGTGGCGCGATCCAGGATAAGCAGGGCAGCGTCACAGTCGCGCCGATCACCGGTCCGACCAGCAAGGACGTGATCGTGGCGCTGCGTGATCCGGCGACCGACCAGGTGACGCCCCGCGGCCTACTGCTGGTTTACCACGCCAGCGCGAAAGGTTATGCGTTGGCCCGCAAAGTCGAAGGCGCCGGCCCGATCGCGCTGCTGAAGGCTGGCGACGTCAACACCGACGGCAAGCCCGATCGCATCTGGACGGACACGACCTGCGGCGCGCACACCTGCTTCAGCACGCTGTTCGTGGAATCGTGGGACGGCAAGGCGTACCAGGACTGGATCGTCGGCGAGCCGACCATCGCCTACGGCGAGTACGCCTTCACGGACACCTTGCCGGCCGGCAGCGGCGACGAAATCCTCGTCCACGGCGGCGTCATCGCCTCGGCCGGCGCCGGACCGCAGCGCGCCTGGACGGAAACCTACGTCTCACCGAAAGGCGGCCCATACGAGCTGTTCAACCAGGTATACGACGACTCGAAGTGCCTCTATCACCACGTCCTGGACGCCAACAAGGCGTTTGGGCAATGGACGAGCGCGGGTTTCGAGCCGGCGATCAAGGCGTACCAGGCCGCCATCAACGATACGGCGCTGGAAGCGTGCGGGAGCATCAAGGACGAAGCAGCGACCCTACGCGATTTCGCCCGCTTCCGGCTGATCGTGGCGCTGGTCGGCGGGGGCAAGTCGCCGTTGACCGCGGCGATGAAGGCGCAGATGACCGATCAGGCCTTGACGGGCGCAGCCGATACGTTTTTGACCAGCTACCACGGCTCGGGCAGTGTCATCCAGGCCTGTCGCGACGTGACGACTTACGCCGTGGCGAACCCCGCCAGTTGGAACTTCCTGGCCGCCTGGGGCTACGCCAATCCGGCCTTCACGGCGCAGGATCTCTGCCCACTGAATTGATGACACGCTGTCATTCCGAGCGGGTCTGTACCGAGCCTCTCGCGATGGCGTGACACCAGCGAAGAATCTCCACCCGCATAGCGAGACTCTTCGCTGGTGTCACGCTGCAACACACCACACAGGGTCAACCCGCTCAGGGTGACAATGAGATACGCTGACGCGGTGACACGGTGATGGGATGCGCCCATCACCGTGTCACCGCGTCACCCTGTCATTTTGTCACCTTGTCACCATCACCGGGTTGCTGTTTCAGCAGTGCGTAGATGTCGGCCGGCGCGTCTTCCTTTGCCAAAGTAGCCGAGGTCTTGGGTGCTTCAGGCAGCGTGGCTGCGATCGCGGGCGGTGCGGCTTTCTCCGGTAAGCTGCCCGCCTCGGGCAAGGTGGCAACGACCGACGTTCCCGCGGCTGGTGGGATGGCCGCGAAGTCCTCGACCGGCGCGACGGTCGGCGTGGCCGGGGGATGGGTGCGAGTCAGCGAACCGAGCGCCAGCCCCACCCCGGCCACGATCAGCAGCAGCGGCCACCATTGCGCGATGATCGCCGGCACGGCGAACGCGCCGAACAACGTGACGACGCCCAACAGCAGCAGCGCCGCGGCCGGCACGCCCGCCCAATGCGTATCTTCCTGGCCGAAGCGGACGAGATAGAGCAGCGCAAAGACCAGCCCCAGGCCAAGGAAAAAGAGCGCCAGCCAGCCCTCCTGGCTTAAGCGCCCCTGCAGGCCGTTCACACCATTCAAGACCCCTAGCAGCGTCAGGATGCCCCCCGGCATCACCGCCCACCAGTTGTCGCGGTGGACGATCAACACCGTCCAGAAACCCAGCGCCAGGCCGAACATCACCAGCGCGCCGCGCCAGTCGCCCAGGTTGACGTGTTGCCAGGAAAGCAGGATCTCCGCGCCGATGCTCGCCAAGGTGAAGCCGGGGATCGCCCGCCACCAGCGTCCGCTGTCGAAGACGAACCAGACCAGGAAGCCCAGCCCGGCCAGCGCAAACAGCCCACCCCAGGCCGCCTCGCCCCAGATGCCGAAGACGGCCAGGTTTTTCAGCAGCAGGAACACGCCGGCGAGGAACAGGAAGGCCGCCCAAGCAAAGGATTGGTTACGCAGTTTCAAGGTTGTCTCCTCACAAGAACTGATCCGAACATGCCTTTTCTTACCGCTCGGTTGCCGCGTTCAGGCCGGCGAGCCGGCCGAAGGTAAGGGCGCGGCCGTGGCTGATACCGGCCATCGTGATGGGGTAGTCATTGGCGAAGAAGCCGCCGGAGGCGTTGCCGGCTGCATACAGACCGGGAATCACCGCGCCGGCCGTGTCCAATACCTGGAGCCGCGTGTTGACCTTCAAGCCGGTGAGGGTTCCGAGCAGGGCCGCGCCCGTCTTGGCTGCAAAAAACGGCGGCAACTCGATCGTGCTCAACCGGCTGGACGGCTTGCCGAAGTCCAGGTCTTGCCCCAACCGCGCCAACTCGTTGTAGCGCCGGACTGTCGCCAGGAACGTTTCCTCGGGGAGGACCATCTTCTGGCCCAGCTCCTCCAGCGTATCGGCCTGTAGGACGTAGCCCTTCTCAATGGCCCAGCGCACGATTTCGGGGCTGTGCAAAGGCGGAACCATCCGTTTGCAGTAGGTGCTGTGGAACCTGGCGGCGTCGGCTTCGGCCTTACCGTCCCAGACCGTCCACTTGACGTGACCGGGCTGCAATAGGTCCGCGTTGGCGATGTAGCCATAGGGCGCGTCTTCGTTCATGTACCGCTCGCCGGCCAGGTTCACGTTCAAGAACGGCTGCCGCGCCAGCGCCAGGGGGATGATCGTCCCGGGCATTCCGCCGTCGAAGAGCAGCGGGCAATGTCCGGCATCGTCCATCACCGCGCCGATCCACAGCGCCATCTTGTGGCCGTCCCCGGTTGTAAGTGGAGGCAGGTACGAGTTCACGGTCACGTTCAGCGCGCGGGGAACATAGCGTTTCAACATTTCGGGGTCGTGCTCATACCCGCCCGTGCAGAGCACGATCGCGCGAGCGTCGAGTTGCACGTAGCCGTCCGCGGTTCGGGCAATCACGCCGGCGACGCGCCCCCGCTCCTCCTTCAGCAGTTGCACGGCGGGCGTCTCGAAGTGGATCGTCACGCCGGCCGCGCGCGCGTGGCTCTCCAGCAGGTGCAGCAGCGTGGCGTTGCGCGGCGCCATCGTGCCTTGTGGTCTGGGGAAGAGGTGGCTGGTGGGGTAGTGCTTGTAGAAGTCGTCCTGCTTGAGGTCGGCCTCGATCTCCACCGGGATGCCGGCTCCGTCGGCCATATCCAGGAGCCAGTCCATTGCCGGGCCGCTCTCGTCGGCCCACAGCCGGAGCAGCCGTTGATCGGCCTGGTAAGCCGACCAGCGCATAAGCTCGGCGACTACCTCGGCCTTGTCGAACTCAAGCCCCAGCTTCTTCTGCAACCGGCTGCCGACGACGCCATTCCAGCCACCGTGAAAGGTGCAACGCGGCCCTTTTTCGATCACGATGACCGTGGCCCCGGCCTGCACGGCCGACAGCGCCGCGCACATTCCGCTGAGTCCCGCGCCTACGACAATGATGTCGGCGACCAGCGTTTTCTTGATGTCGGCCTGGGGAATCGGCGGCGGAGGCGTTTCAAAGGGCCACTTCCCTTCCGCGCTGGCTGGCTCTGCTCGGATTGCGGTCATGAGGTGTACCTCCTTGCTCCGAAAATGACTGTCGGGCAAATTGGCAATTTGCCCTACGTTTTGCCATCCCAACCGCGCATCGTTCCCGCGCGCCAGTGGACGATCGTCTGCCACAGAAAGGCCAGACCGAGGAGGATCCAGAGGCCCCGTTCCCACCAGCGCGTCGCGCCCCAGGCCAGGCTGATGCTGAAAAGGGTCAAGCCCGCGGAGAAGGGCAATTGAAAGCGCGGAGTATCGAGCGCGTGGCGCAAACGCACATGCCGCGTGGACGCCCACCAACTGATGTAGCTCCACGCGGCAAACGCGACGCTCAACCCCAGGATCCACAGAGCGTTACGGGCGACGAAAGGCCAGTCTATGAGGTCCATAAATACTCCCGCGCCACCAGCCACGCCACCGCCCCGGTCAGGTCCGGCTCGAAGACGGCATCGGCGGCGGCGCGGAGAGCCGGTGAGGTTGGGTTGACGGCGAGGCGTAGGCCGGCGCACGCGAATAACTCAAGATCGCCAGCCGTGTCGCCGACCGCCAGAGTTTGTGCAGGCGGGATGCCCAACCGGGCCATCAGGTCGCAGGCGAAGGCGGCTTTGCCACCCTCGGGCACGTGATTGATCGAGCCGCCGTCGAACACACCATCTGTAGCGGTCAACTCGTTCGCCAGACAGTAATCCAACCCGAACTCGGCCATGATCGGGTCGGTGTTGAGGGTGAAGCCGGCGCTCACCAGAGCGACGACCACACCGGCCCGTTTCAGCGCCCGCAGCAACTCAGGCGCGCCGGGCAGAAAGGGATTTTCGGCCAGCAAGCGGCGGATGTGCGCCACGGGCTGCCCGGCCCACAGCCGCACGTCGCGGCGCAGCCACTCGCCATAGCTGATCTGCACGGCCAGCGCCAGCTCACGATTGACTCGCGCCAGGTGCGCGCAGCCGAGCCGCCCATGCACATACTGATAGGGCGACTCGGCCTGTTTGAGCGTGCCGTCAACGTCGAGGACGGCGAGACGTAACCTCAAGCCGCTTCCTCGTCCCCCGCGCCCTCTTCCTCTTCTTCCCACTCGCTGATCATCCACGCGCTGGCGACCAGGACGAGCTTAACCTCGTCGGCGGCGCCGAAGGCCACGTAGAGACCGCCCTCGTCGTCGGCCTGGTCGAAGTCCATCAACTCCATTTTCTCGTCGGCCAGTTTGCCCACGGCCTCGTAGATGGCGTCCATGCCGGTGACCGGCTCATCGCTCTTGGGATCGGGGTAAGCTGAGGCGACGTAAAGCTCCAGCGCCAGGTTGTCTTCCAGGTAGAGGTCACAGTCGAAGAAGGCGCGCTCTTCGGAAACCACCGTCTCGCCCTCTTCCTCGTCGCCGATGGATTCTTCCCACAGCTCCAGGCCCACGACCTTGAGGCCGACCATGTCATCCAGTTCCGCGCGGCGGTCATCGTCCAGCTCGGTATACAGCTCGTCTTCCGAGACCTCGTCAACGCTCTCGAGTTCTTCGTCGGTGCCGTTGTTTCTCATGGAAATCTCCTTTGTGAGTGTTAGTTGTTCTCCGCGAACCGTCTCATAAATTCAACCAGAAATTCGATGTGCTGGAAGTAATCGTCCATGCGGATGTTCTCGTTAGGCGAGTGCATCCGAACGTCCGGATAGCAGACGCCGGCCATGATGCCGTTGGAGCCAAGCGCCTGCACCAGTGCGTACATCGGCCCGGAGCCGCCGTGCGAAGGGTAGACCACCGGCTCGTGGCCGTAGACCTGCCGGGCGGCCGCGACCGCGGTCTGCACCACGGGAGCGGTCACATCGGATCGTGCGCCGATCATACCGGCCGATGGCACAATCTCGATGTCGCTGTAGCCCCGCCGGTCGAGATGTCCGCGCAAGAGCTTGATGACGAGACCCGGGGTCAGGTCGGGAACCAATCGGAAGTCCAGCTTGACCAGCGCGTTGCTGGGCAGCACGGTCTTCTCGCCCTCTTCAATGAAGCCGCTCCGCAGCCCGCAGATGGTGCAGGTAGGTTGCGTGAGAAAACGGAGGAGCGCGGCCTCATCGCTCATAGCGTTGACAAAGGCCGGAATGCCCCAATTGGCCTTGACGGCCGCGCCATCGAAGGGAATGGCCCGAATGTACGCCAGCTCGGCCGTGGTGGGCGGCCGAACGTGTGCCATGAAGCCATCAACGGTGATGTTGTCCCGATCGTCTTTCAGCGTATTGAGCGCCTGGACGAGTCGCCAGGCCGGGTTGGGGGCCATCGGCGCAAACGAGGAATGCAGATCGTGGCTGGCCCCGCGCACGCGCAGCTCCAGGTAGGCGATCCCCTTCAGCCCGCAGTAGAAGGTGTATCGCTCGGCCTCGTCGAACCCGCCGCCCTCCCACAACACGCCGTCGGCGCGGAGCAGGTCAGCGTGCTGCGCGGCCAGCGGAGCCAGATGCGGGCTGCCGACTTCCTCCTCGCCCTCGACGAAGAACTTAAGTCGCAGCGGCAGGTCGCCATAAGCCTGCTGATAGACCTCGACGGCCTGGATACGGGCCAGTGTGTCGCCCTTGTCATCGCTGGCGCCGCGGGCAAACAGCTTGCCGTCCCGCACGGTCGCCTCGAACGGGGGCGACTCCCACAGGTCGAGCGGGTCAGGGGGCTGCACGTCGTAATGGCTGTAGCTGAGCAGGCGGGTCGCCCCCTGCCCGATCTCGGCAAAGACGACCGGCGGCCCGTCGGTGGCCCACATTTGCACCGCCGCGCCGATCTGCCGCAGTCGCGCAGCGGTCCACTCGGCCGCGCCGGCCAGTCCCGCCGCGTCTCCCTTCATGCTGCGGAACGCCAGGAACTCGCAGAATTCGGCCAAGAAGCGGTCGCGCTGGGCCGCGATGATGGTTTGAACACGATCCATGATCTCTCCAAAAGAACTTTTCTCGACGGCGATTATACCACGCCTCGACGGGGGAGCGAATTTGGGGCAAAGTGTTTTGGGCGCTTGACAGCCCCCTGAATTGCGTTAGAATACAACCAAGCGCACCCTTGCCTCTAAGATCTGCCGGCGCTGCGATGCCCGCTTCTCGTGCACTTCGTACCGCGCGTACGCACATGCGGCTAGCCAGGGTGCGGAGGTCCGCTTCCGACAGTACTTTGATGATTTCGGCGATGACGTTGAGTAGGGGAAAGAATCGCCGCCGGAATGGCTGGATGAGGGAACCCTGACGATTATTGCCATACTATTTTCCCACTTGAAGGGTAAACAACTATGAACGCCATTGCAACCAGTCTCTTGGAGTTTCTCAGAAAGTCGCCGCAGTTCGTCATCCCGATCTACCAGCGCACTTATAGCTGGGGAAAGGATGAATGCCGCCAGTTGTGGGATGACATCCTGAGTGCCGGTCGTAATGATAGGGTGTCGGTGCACTTCGTCGGGTCCATCGTCTATGTGGAGGAGGTGGGTTCGATCACCCTTCGGCCGCCGTCATATGTGATCGATGGGCAGCAACGGCTGACCACGATGGCACTACTCATCGAGGCATTGGCGCGACGCCTAGGCGACAAGGAACTGCTGGATGATTTCTCGGCAGTGAAGCTACGCAGCTACTACCTGCTCAATCCTTTAGAGCGCGGCGAGCGTTACTACAAACTGATTCTGACCCAGACTGACAAGGCGTCGTTGATCGCCTTGTTGGAACAACGCGCCAAACCGAAGGAGCACTCGATCCGGGTAGAGGCGAACTTCGAGCTCTTCAAACAGTGGGTGGATGAGGCCAAGGGCGAATTGGAGGCAGTCTGCAAGGGCTTGGCCAAGCTGGTGATCGTGGACATTTCGCTCGACCGGAACCAGGACAATCCACAACTCATCTTCGAGAGCCTCAACTCCACAGGGCGGGAACTGAGTGAGGCAGATCTCATCCGAAACTTCATCCTGATGGGGCTGGAGCCGAGGCTGCAGACAAGGCTTTACGAACAGTATTGGCGGCCGATGGAGGTGGACTTCGGACAGGAAGCGTATGTGACGCACTTCGACAGCTTCATGCGGCACTACCTGACCATGAAGTCAGAGAAGGGGGAAATCCCCAACATTGACAAGGTCTATGAGGCTTTCAAACGTCACGCTCAGTCGCTCGTGGTGAAGGGGGAGGGGGTCGAGACGCTGGTGGCCGATATTCGCATGTATGCCGGTTACTACTGTGCCATGGCGCTAGGAATGGAGAAGATCGCGGTCCTCAGGGCCGCATTCCAGGACTTGCGCGAGTTGAAGGTCGATGTGGCGTATCCTCTGCTGTTGGAGCTGTATCACGACTATGTGTCGGGTATCTTGCCTGCCCAGGAACTCCTGCAGGCAGTGCGGCTGGTGGAGAGCTACGTCTTCCGGCGGGCAGTGTATGGGATCCCAACGAATACGCTGAACAAGACCTTTGCGACCTTCAAGGGAGGGTTGAAGAAGTACCGATACCTGGAGAGCATCGAGGCCAGCTTCTTGCTGTTGCAGTCCTACCGTCGCTTCCCGACCGACGACGAGTTCAAGCGAGAGATCCAGACCAAAGATCTGTACAACTTCCGCAGCCGCAGCTATTGGCTGCGTCGGCTGGAAAACCACGGCCGCAAGGAACGCGTGGCCATGAACGAATACACCATCGAACACATCATGCCGCAGAACGAGAAGCTATCTGCGGCGTGGCGAACAGAGTTGGGGCCGGAGTGGGAGCGCGTCCACGAGACCTATCTGCACACCTTGGGCAATCTTACTCTGACAGCCTACAACTCGCCGTATGGCGACCGGCCGTTTGCTGAGAAGCGGGACATGGTATGTGGTTTCAAGGAGAGTCCACTGCACCTGAACCAGGGGCTTGGTGCCATGGAGCATTGGGACGAGAAGGCGATCCACCAACGTGCCCAGAAGTTGGCGGCCCAGGCTGTAGGTGTGTGGGCCGCGCCGAAGTTGGCGGCTGCGATTCTGGATGCGTACAAACCGAAAGCGGCGATGACCGGAAATAGTATCGCAGACCATCCGTACCTGGCAGCGGGTCCGCTGCGCGACGTGTTCGAGGCGTTCCGTAAAGAGGTGCTGGCGCTCGATCCCTGCGTGACGGAGGAGTTCCTGAAACTGTATGTCGCCTACAAGGCGGAGACGAATTTCGTCGATGTCGTACCGCAGGCGAAGCGCTTGCGACTCTCGCTCAACATGACTTTCTCGGAGATCAATGACCCCAAAGGCATCTGCAAAGATGTATCTGGACTCGGCCGATGGGGGAACGGCGACGTGGAAGTGGGTCTGGCTTCATTGGATGACTTGCCCTACGTGATAGGGCTGGTACGGCAGTCGCTTGAGAAACAAATGGGCAACGGAGGCGGCGCCTGACGGTCAGATACGCCGCGATGGCCTGCGCCCTAACACCTTGAGGAAAGAGATGACCATCACTAAACTCCGCCCCACCACCACCTTCGACCAGTACCGCCTGGACAAGGAGTGAATCATGGGCGAGACAAAGATAAACTACGACTCCGAAGCCGATGTTTTGTGCGTTTCCTTCGGCCGGAGCGAACACGTTACTGGGGTGGAGTTGGCTGACAACATTATGCTGCGGCTGGATACCGCAAGGCTACCGGCGCAACCCCGCGCGCGGTCGGACTGACCTTTGTCAGTTTCGAACGGATGATGGCGTTTCATGGCGATCGGCCCCTTAACGTGCCGCTGGCGCACTTGCGCAATTTGCCCGATGACCTCTGGCAGGCAACCCTGGCCGTCGTCACAACGCCGCCGGTGAGCGATTTCCTGGACATCGGCCTGGCCTTTTCGCGGCAGATGCCGCCGCTGCCGGAGCTTGTGGCCGCATGAGCCTCCATTGCTGAAGGGTACAGACCATGCAGATTGAGACAGAAGTACGATTGCCTTCGTCCAAACTCGCGCAGCCCAAACCCGTCGAGCGCGAAGACCTGTTCAAGAAAAGGCTGCTAAAAATCGGCTTGCTGAGGGAAGTCAAGACCCCGTATCTGGTCGCTTCGACTGACAATCGTGCTCCGATTCAAGTCGCAGGTGAACCACTGTCGCGGGCCATCATCGAGGAGCGCTGTTAAGATGCTGCTTCATCCTCCGCCCCACATCGTCTGGAGCACTGATACACTCGACCTGGCCGACCCTTTCCAGCGCAAGTGGTACATCCGCCAAGTGCTGCTACATGGGAGGGCACAGGACGTTCGCGCTTTGGATCTGATCGAGGTTACTCATCTGTTGGATGACCTCAACTTGCCGCCCCATCTTTATCGCCTGTGGAGTCGCTTCTTGGAGGTGCGCAGTGTTGCAGGGTAACGGGCTGCTGACTCCTATCCAGAAAACCTTCCTGTCGGCCTTCGCCGAACTCCCAGATCAAGCGCAATTCTGCCTGGTCGGAGGAACGGCCCTGGCTGAATACTACTTGGGACACCGGCTATCGTATGATCTGGACATCTTCACGTCCCAGGAGGCGCTGATTATCCCCGTCTCGTATCAGATCGAGGCTGCTGGGCCGCGTCACGGTCTGCACGTCTCCGTAAGACGGAGGTTCGCTACGTTTGTGGAGTTCCTGCTGGCTCAGGGAGACAGCAGGCTCAAGGTGGATCTGGCTTTGGAGTCGCCATTTCGCTTCGGTGCGCCATTGTTAACCGAGAGCGGCACTCTGGTCAATGACTTCGATGATCTCAAGGTGGATAAGCTCCTGGCCTACTATGGCCGTGCTGAACCCCGCGATGCGATTGATCTCTACTTCATCCTTCAGCAGGAGCCGCTCGATCCCTTGTTGGCGTTGGCTGCTGAAAAAGATCCTGGCTTCGACCTCTACTGGTTTGCGGTGGCGCTGAACCGAGCTGCTGATTTTCCAGACGAAGCCGAACGTTGGCCGGTAAAAATGCTGAAGCCATTTGATGCAGTAGTGCTCAAACGGCAATTTCAAGAGATGGCTTTGTCCCTGATGTCCCAGGTGACAGGCGGCCGGTCTGGCGGGTAGCCAGTAGATTTCTGTCGTTGCGATTGGCTGTCATGCCTTTCAACCCCACCACCTTCCTGGACGACCTCCGCCGTCGCCGCGACTACGCCGGCCAACTGGCGCACGTGCAGACCCTGCCGGCCCGGCGAGCGCGCTACGGATCGTTGCGCCTTCGGCTCCATCCCGCGGTGACACAGGCGCTCCGCGCGGCCGGCGCGGAGCGGCTCTACACGCACCAGGCTGAGGCGATCAACGCTGCGCTGGCCGGGCAGAACGTGGTGGTCGCCACCTCGACGGCCAGCGGCAAGACGCTCTGCTTCAACGCGCCGGTGCTGGAGGCGCTGGCACGCGATCCGCTGGCGCGGGCGCTCTACCTCTACCCGACGAAGGCGCTGGCGCAGGATCAACTAGGCAAGTGGCGGGCGCTGATCGCGGGCGCGGGGGACGGTCTCGTCAACCCGCAGGCCGCCACCTACGACGGTGACACCCCCCAGGCCGCCCGCGGTCGCATCCGCAAGACCGCCCGCGTGCTGTTGACCAATCCCGATATGCTGCACACCGGCATCCTGCCCAACCACCCTCTCTGGGCCGAGTTCTTCCGCCATCTGAAATACGTCGTCATTGACGAGGCGCACTCCTACCGCGGCGTCTTCGGGTCGCAGGTGGCGTGCGTGCTGCGACGATTGCGGCGGGTGTGCGCGGTGTATCGGGCGGACGAAGGACGAACGACCAAAGACGAAGACGTGCAACGCGGCGTCTCCGGTGGTCCGTCGTTCGTCGTCCGTCGTCCGTCGTCCCCCGTCTTCATCGCCACCTCGGCCACCATCGCCAACCCCGCCGAGCATTTCGAGCTGCTCACCGGCCTGGCCGCGACCGTCGTCAGCGACGACGGTTCGCCAACCGGGCCGCGCACGTTCGCCCTGTGGAACCCGCCGTTTGTGGATCGCGCCCGAACGGCCCGCCGCAGCGCCAACGGCGAGGCCAGCGATCTGTTCACGGGGCTGGTGAGCGCGGGGGTGCGCACCATCGCGTTCACCCGCGCCCGCGTGATCGCGGAGCTGCTGCTGCGCTATGCCCGCGACCAACTCCGGAAAACCGCGCCCGATCTGGTCAACCGGGTCGCCGCCTACCGCGCCGGCTACCTGGCCGAAGACCGCCGGCGGATCGAGCGCGACCTGTTCGGCGGCAAGCTGATCGGGGTGACGGCCACGAGCGCGCTGGAGCTAGGAATTGACGTGGGCGGGCTGGACGCGGCGGTGCTGGTGGGCTTTCCGGGTACCGTCGCCAGCCTGTGGCAGCAGGCGGGCCGCGCCGGCCGCGGGGAAGACCCATCGCTGGCCGTGCTGATCGGGCTGGACAACCCACTGGATCAATACTACATGCGCCACGGCCCCGAGCTGCTCGGCAAACCGCACGAGAACGCGCTGCTCGACCCCGACAACGTTTACATCCTTTACCGCCATCTGCCGTGCGCGGCGCACGAGGCCCCGCTGCGGGTATCCGATGAAGACCTTCAAGGTCTACGAGACCTCGAAGGTCTGGCCGACGACGAGGCGCTCTTCGGCCCCGGCTTCGTGGACGCAATGGTCGCGCTGGAAAATAACGGCCTGCTGCGTTTCACCGGCGACCGCTGGGTCTACACCCGCGGCGACTACCCGGCCCAGGACGTGAGCCTGCGGGACGCCGAAGGTGCACGCTTCGCGATCCTCGATGCGTCGAACACCTTTCGGATGATCGAGGAGATCAGCGCCACCACCGCGCCCTTCCGCGTCCATCCGGGCGCGATCTACCTGCACCAGGGCGAATCGTACCAGGTCACCGAATACAACCCGGCCCTGCGCCACGCCATTGTCACGCCCGTGACGGCCGACTATTATACCCAACCGCGCGAGCTGAACGACGTGCGGATCGTCCGCTCGCTCCGCCACCGCGAGCTGCCCACGGCGCACGCCTACCTGGGCCGGGTGCGGGTCCGCAGCCAGGTGATCGGCTATCGGCGGCTACAGCAATTCAGCGAAGCGGTACTCGACGACACGCCGCTGGAGATGCCGATGACCGAGTTCGAGACGGTCGCGCTTTGGTGGGACCTGCCGGAGGGCGCGCCCTACGAGCTGGCCCGCCGCGGGCTGGATTTCCTTGGCGGCATCCATGCAGTCGAGCACGCGGCCATCGGCATCCTGCCGCTCTTCGCCATGTGCGACCGGTGGGACATCGGCGGGCTGAGCACTCCGAACCACCCCGACACCGACGCGGCGCAGGTCTTCATCTACGACGGCTTTCCCGGCGGCGTAGGCATCGCAGAGAAGGGGTTCGATCTCCTGCCGGAGCTGTGGTCGGCCACGCTGGACGTGATCGAAAAGTGTCCCTGTCCGAGCGGCTGTCCGAGCTGCGTACAAAGCCCGAAGTGCGGCAACTTCAACGAGCCATTGGACAAGAAGGCGGCGACGGTGATTCTGAGGGAACTGCTGGGGAGGAAATGACGGGAATTCGGAGGAGTTTGGGGGAACTTGGAGGAACTCAGGGGAACTCAGCGGGGTCTTGAACGTATTGGAGGTAGTTTGAGATTTTTGAGTCAGGCAGTTAGAAGAGGAGGTCACGTGCTAAAATCATTTGCGGCGGTTTTCATCGTCTTGTTGACCCTGACAGGTTGTCTGCCTGGCGCCGGGGGCGGGCCGATCCTGGAGTACAACGGTCCGGCCGAGCAGTCTATCGCGATGGGCGAGGCGATGCCCGGCACCGACATCCGCTATGTGGCCTACAGCGACCGCGGGGCCGAAGTGACCATCGGCGGGCAACAGGCGCTCAAGAAGGCCGGCGATTCGCTGGATTGGAAAGGCACGCCGGTCACAGGCGTGGACGTGGCGCTGACCCAACGCGTCCTGCTGATCAACCAGCAACGGCTACAGACCGTGGGCACGGTGAAGATCGCGGTGCACAACGTCGAGCCGGCGTCGGCGCAGTTCCCCGATAAGCCGCTCTACAGTTACAAGGTGGCCGTGACCTATAACGTCAAGCGCGGCGCGATGATTCCCGGTACGCTGATCACCTACCAGGACAAGGCCAACGACGGCGCGCAACTGGGCGGCGTCAGCGGTTATCCGTATCGCAAGATGGGGGATTCGATCGTCTGGACGGGCCGGCTGCGCGGCAACACGTATCTGGACATGACGGTACGCGTCATCGCCTATCGAGCGTCCAGCGAAGAATCCGGTGTCGCAACGAGACCCTTCGCTGGAATCTCGCCGTGCCGGACCTCACGGGACCAACCCGCTCAGAGCCTGCCCTGAGTGCAACGAAGGGGTGACAAAAGCGAGTTTTGCGGTACTGCCTTTTTCCCAAAGGCGTGTTACTGTCCGTACTCCGCCTGCGCCCGCGCTGCGTCAGCCTGCACCTGCTCGGGGCTGAAGTACATCGGCAGGCCAGCCGGCTGGCTGCCGGTCACCTTGAGGACGAGGATGCCGAACGCGGCCAGCGCCTGGCCGGTGGTAAAGTTGCAGTGCCCGTAGCTGAAGACTGGAATCTGGGTCAGTTGACCGGAGTCATAAGCGCCCGCCTTTTGCTGGTAGAGCGCCTCGTGCCAATACGGCACCACGTCGTCGCCGGTCGTGTGGAGGGTGACGAGCGGTTTGGTCAGGCTGCCGGAGGTCTGGTAGTTCGCCAGGGCATCGAGCGCGGCCTGATCGGCCGTAAAGCGCTGCACGTTCCGGTTCAGCTTCACGTCGTTGCTCGATCCCCAGTACCACTTCCCCTTGTTGCCGTAGGGATTGCCGCCCAGCTTGGTCACCGCGTCGTTGGTCGCATAGACGTTGTACCACAGGACGTCGGTGCTGGTGGTGACCAGCGTGTCCGGCACGGCCGGGTCAATCGCCGCCTTCGCGGTGCGGATCAACTGCTTGGCAGCGGTCGTGTCGCCTGCTACCGCTGCTTCGACAGCCGGCTCGTAGACTGCGTCCCAGTTGTCAATCGCGTCCTGGGGAATGCTGACCGGGCTGCCCGGCAGGACGCCGGGGAAGAAGTAGTCGAACAGAGTGCGATAGTCGGCCATGTAGTCCATCTGGCGCTTGAAGTCACCGATGGGACCGCAGGTCGCCAGCCCGCCGCTGTAAAGCTCAGGATGGCGCTCGATGGATAACGTCGTCACCAGCCCGCCCTCCGAAACACCGCTCACGTAGGTGTAGCGCGGCGCCCGGCCGGCGTAAGTCGGGAAAAACTGGGTCAACTGGGCGATATCCTCGACGGCATCCAGGGCCACCAGGCCGTTCGCCCGATAGCTGGTGGTGGTGAACGCGAAGCCGAGGCTCGTGATGACGTCGGGCAGATACGTCCCGTCGGGTAGTTCCAGGTGCTGGAAGTCAAGCGGCTCGTTGTACGCGGTGTAGCCGTGGGCGTAGACCACCAACGAGCCGTTCCAGATTTTCGGAATGCAGATCATCCACAGCGCGCCCGTGTCCGCAAAGACGCCGGTCTGGCAGCCGGTGGGCGGCGCGGCCTGGGCTGGGCGGGCGGCGATGCCACTGCCGGCCAGCAATACGAGTAACAGCACGAGTCGAAGTAGCTTGGACATGGTTGCCTCCTGAAAGAAATAGTGGTGAGAAATTTTCGTCAAACTCTGAGCTACCGCTTAACCCATTCTAATCTGGCATTAATGTTGTCGTGGCATGATGTCAATGCATCAAGGGTACGGGTACGGGACAACTCAACCCCTGGCGCAGATTCCTCCTCCAAACAGCAAGTGCGATTCCCCGGTTGGGTGGACCGGGGAATCGTGCATTTAAGGGGTAGATCTCCTGCGCTTCACGCATTACGCTTCACGTCCTCCACCTCCGCCACCATCTCCGCCGCGCTGCCCCGCCCCATCTCCGAATCCGCGCCCATCATGCGCGCCAGTTCGGCCACGCGCGCCTCGCCGGTCAACGGCATCACGGCGGTAAGGGTGCGCCCACCCTCGATGCGTTTGGTGACGTGATAGTGCAGGTCGCCATAGGCAGCCAACTGCGGCAGGTGAGTAATGCAGAGAACCTGGTGAACAGCGTGACCAACGACCAATGACGAAAGACCAACAGCCGTCGCGGTGCGTCCTTCGTCGTTCGTCGTTCGTCTGTCGTCCACCGTCAATCCCCACAACTTTCGCCCCACTGTCCCACCCACCCGTCCGCCGATCCCCTGGTCAATCTCGTCGAAAATCAGCGTCGGGGTCTCGTCGGCGCGGCCAAGGACGGTCTTGAGAGCCAGCATCAGCCGCGAGGTTTCGCCGCCGGAAGCGACCTTCACCAGCGGGCGCAGCGGCTCGCCGGGGTTTGCGGAGACGAGGAAGGCGACCGCGTCGAGACCATGATTGTCGAAGGCGTAGCGCCCCCCCTGTTCACCCGCGAGCTTTGCATCGTCAGCGGCCACGAATGCGCCGGCGGGATCGGGCGTCCACGCGATCTGCACGGCGAAGCGGGCACGGGCCATCTGCAAATCGGCCAGCTCGGTCTCGATGGCGCGGGCCATGCGCTCGCCGGCCACTCGCCGCGCCGCAGACAGAGCGGCGCCCAGCCGGCCGACCTCGGCCAGCAAGCGCATTTCTTCAGCCTCCAGCTCGGCGATGCGCTCCCCGGCGTGGGTGATCGTTTCCAGCT
Organism: Chloroflexota bacterium; assembly: GCA_026389845.1. Classification (GTDB taxonomy): domain Bacteria; phylum Chloroflexota; class Anaerolineae; order CG2-30-64-16; family CG2-30-64-16; genus JAPLHB01. Next base: position 36,344 of record JAPLHB010000105.1, on the reverse strand, counting down.
CGGCCGCGGCGCGGTCGGCGTAGGCCACCACCTCGGTCACGGTGTCGCCGTATTTGCGCTGGAGGCCGTGGATCAACGCCAGCCGGTCCTCCACCTGTTCCAGTCGCTTCGGGTTGAATTCGATCTCGTCGCGATAGCGACCCAGCTCGCGGGCCAGGTCGTCGGCTACGGCCAGCGCTTCGCCGACCTGTTCGACCAACGCTGCGGCCGTCGGGTCAATGCGCGCCAGGCGACCGAGGGCCTGCTCGGCCGCGCCCAAGGCAGCCAAGGCAGCCATGCGCTCGCCGTCGCTTTCTTGCAGCGCGCTCAACGCTTCGGAACTGAGCAGCGCCAACTGCTCGGCGTTCGCCAGGCGACGGCGCTCGGCTTCCAGCTCATCTTCTTCGTCTTCCTTCAGCCGGGCCGAGCGGATTTCCTCCACTTGGTAGGCCAACAGGTCAATGCGCCGGGCGCGCTCGCGCTCGTCCTGGCGTAGCGCCTCCAGATCGCGACGCACCTGGCGCAGCCTGCGCACCAGTCCAGCGACCTCGGCTGTCTGGCCGTCCAGCCCTGCATAGCGGTCGAGCAGGCCCACGTGCTCGCGCTCGTGCAGCAGCGAGAGGTGTTCGCCCTGGCCGTGGACGTCCACCAGCCGGCCGCCGATCTCGCCCAGCAGCGCGGTGGTGACAGCCCGGCCGTTGACGCGCGCGACCGACCGGCCGCCCGCGCGCACCTCGCGCGCCAGCACGAGCACGTCGGTCGCGTCCCCTTCCAGGCCGTGCTCGGCCAGGCTGGGGGCCAAGCGTTCGATGCCGGCCGGGCTGAGTTGGAACGTGCCTTCGACTTCGGTGCGGTCGGCGCCGGCGCGCACGATCTCGGTCGAGGCGCGATCGCCCAGCAGCAGGTTGACGGCGTCAATGATGATGGACTTGCCGGCGCCGGTTTCGCCCGTCAGCACGTTGAACCCCGGCCCGAAAGTCAGATCGAGCCGGTCAATGATAGCCAGATCACGGATGCGGAGTTCGGTTAGCATGGTTAGTGCGTTAGTGCATTGGTACGTTAGTTCGTCGTTCATCGTTCGTCGTTCGTCGTTCGTCGTTCGTCATCGGTCGTTCATCACATCTCAAGCCTGCGCACTTCGGGCACACCCAGGAATACCAGCAGTGCGGCGACCAGGGTGATGGCCGCACAGATGGCAACCGCCATCGTGGGGCCAAGGGCCTGGGCCAATGCGCCGACGAGCAGCGCGCCGAAGGGCGCCGCGCCGAAGAACATGAACGAATAGACGCTCATTACCCGACCGCGTAGCTCGTCGGGCACGATGGCCTGGATCAGGGTGTTGCTGGTAGCGTTCTGGCTGATGAATGCGAAGCCAATGACGGCCAGGAATGCCAGCGAGACCGAGAAAGAGCGCGAAAACGCAAAGACGATGACCGCGGCCGGAAAGAGCAGGCTGCCGATAGTCAGTTGGATCCCCTTGCGCCGCGACCGCGTGAGGGACGCGACCACCAGCGAGCCGGCCAGCGCGCCGATGCCCACGGCCGCGTTCAGCCCGCCCAGCCCCGCTTCGCCGACGTTGAGGATGTCCACGGCATAGGCCGGCATCAGCACCGAGTAGGAAAAGCCGAACAGCGAAGTCATCCCCACGAGGAACATGAGGGTGCGCACCGCCCTGTGATCCCACACGTAGCGCAGGCCGATCTTAATCTGCTGGCCCATCGGCTCCTTGCCGGCCGGCCGCATGGTGTCGTTCAAGCGCATGCCGAAGAGGGCAATTAGCACGGCCACGAAGCTCAGGCCGTTGAGTGCAAAACACCAGGTCGCGCCCAGCCCGGCCAACACGACACCGCCGATGGCCGGGCCGACGATGCGCGCCAAGTTGAACATGGTGGAGTTGAGCGCGATGGCGTTTTGCAGATCGCGACGGTCCTCCACCATCTCGACCGCCAGCGCCAGGCGGGCAGGCGCGTCGAACGAGTTGGCAACGCCGCCGAGGAAGGCCAACACCGCGATGTGCCAGACCTGCAAGACGTTGGCCGCGGCCAGCGCGGCGAGGGCGAAGGCAAAGAGCATCATGCTGGTCTGCGTGACCATCATCAGCTTGCGCCGCGACACGCGGTCAGCCACCACGCCGGCCGGCAGCATCAGAAACAGGGTCGGGATCGAACCAGCAAAGGAGATCAGGCCCAGCGCCAGCTTGGAGCCAGTCAACGCGTAAACCAGCCAGCCCTGGGCCACCGACTGCATCCAGGTACCCATCAGTGACAGGGCCTGGCCGATAAACCAACGGCGGTAGTTGGGATAGCGCAGCGCGGTGAAGGTAGACGGCATCCGAAAGCCGGGAACCAGGGATCGTTGGGTCATGCCCGTTCCTTTGGGAAAACGGAAGGATGAGGTACTTCGCGGTCCTTCATCCTTCAGATCAGCCGCGCGTAAATTGCACTGGCGGCCAGCCCGGCGAAAAGCAGCACGTCCAGCCGAAAGAAGACTGCGGGCAACGCGGCGAGCAGGTAGCCCAGCGGTGCGCCCGCGAGGATCGCCGTCCCGCCGTAGAGCAACAGCCCGCCCAGCAACATGCCGCCGACGCATGCGCCTGCGGCAACCAGCTTCAAGTGGCGACCCCGCCGTCGCCTCACCCCGCGGCGCACCGCCTCGGCGATGATGCCGCCGACGAACGGCCCGACAAAGAGAGCCAGCAGGAAGCTATAGAGGCCGAAGCGCCCCAGCACGGCATAAGCCAGCGCGCCGACCAGCGCGCCCAGGATCGCGGCGATGACGGCCGCGATCGGCAGATCGGTCGGCTCAGCGTTGAAGTAGATCGCCTGCTGGCCGCGCACACACTCTTTGCAGCGGTAGCCGACTTCGGTGAGCACCGCGCACTGGAGACAGATCGGTTTCTCGCACTTGTTACAGCGGAGCATCGTCTCGCGGTCAGGGTGGTTGGCGCAGGTAAGGGTCGGTACAGCGTTGTCGGGCATGAGAACTCCAGGAGTCAGGGATCAGGGATCAGGGATCAGGGGACAGGGGATGGGAGGCGATGCGCTTCCTGACTCCTGACCTCTGACTCCTGATGCCTGTTCACCAGCGCAATCGCTCCATCAGCGTCCGATAGAAGTATGCCCGCTCCTGCACGTGCACGAACTGGCTGATGTGCTGGCTGGCGCGGACCTCGACGCGGTCGCCTTCGACCAGAGTGATCTCGAACTGGCCGTCCACGGTAAGGATGGCCGGGTAGTCGGCGTGGACTTCCAGCCGCACCGTCGCACCTTGCGAGAGGACGATGGGACGATCGAGGCTCAAGTGCGGGCAGATGGGAATCAGCAGGATATTCTTGAGCTCGGGCGGCAGAATCGGTCCACCGGCCGCCAGGGCGTAGCCGGTGCTGCCGGTTGGAGTGGAGACGATCATGCCGTCAGCCCGGTAGCGGGCCAGATAGCCTTCGTCTACCCATGCTTCCACGGTGATCAGCCGTGCCAGACCGCCGCGGGCGATGACGACGTCATTTAATGCGGTGTAGCAATGATCGGGCAGCCGGTGATCCTTCGACTCCGCTGCGCTCCGCTCAGGATGACATCCCTCCTTCAACTCCGCTGCGCTCCGCTCAGAGCCTGCCCTGAACGCAGTGAAGGAATGCCCGGAGGTAGAGTTGTGATTCCGCGCCACGGCCACGTCGAGCAGCATGCGCTCCTCCAGCCAACAGCGGCCGGCCAACAGGGCGTCAAGCGGAGTCTGCCAGTCGTCCGGCTGTATCTCGGCCAGAAAACTGACGCGGCCCAGCTTAACCCCCAGGATCGGCACGCCATAGGAGCTGCCGACGCGCGCGGCGCGCAGCATCGTGCCGTCGCCGCCCAGGGTAATGAGCAGGTCGAGGCCCGCGACGTGCGCCAGCGCCTCCGGCTCGTCCCAGGCGTTGCCGGTCCACACGTCACACCCGCGTTCGCACAGATATGCCCCCATCCGCTCGGCCAGGATGAGTGAGTCCGGCTTTTTGGGGTGGGTGAGGAGGCCGATAGAGTGAGGAGGTATTGGCATCAATACGGTCTACCTTCATCAATCAACTTGCCCAACCTGGCCGCGTACTCACTTTCGATCCGCTGCATCTGACAACCGCTCTGACGAAGGCCATACTCGACGAGGGCGCTGACCGCGCTCGTGTTGCCCAGGATGGTGACGTGCCTGGCCTTGCGCGCCTCGGCTTCGTCGCCGCCGACAACCGGCTGGAAGCGGGCCGCGTAGCGCACGACGGCCACAAAGTCCTCCTTCGAGCGGGCCAGATTGCCCACCAGCAGGTAGTGGTCGAGTGTCTTGTCCGGCCCCAGCCCAGTCAGGTCGAAGTCCACCGTGACAGTGTTCGTGCCGTCCAGTGCGATGCCGGCCTGGGTCTGCGTGGCGCCAGTCGGCGGCTCGATGTCGGGCACGGTGGCGCTGTAGACGCCCGCGGGCAGGCTGGTGAAGCTGTAACTTTCGTCATCGGCCGCGGTGGTGGTCTGGCGCGGCTTGTCCGGCCCTTCCAGGACGACCTGGCGGCCGGCGCCGCCCTTCACCCGGCCCTTGAGCACGCTCTCGGCGCGGATGGGCGCGGGCAAGTCGAAATCGGCCGTGGCTGCATTCGTCCCGTCTACCGCGATGTCCTTGCGAACGGCCAGCTCGCCCAGGGCGGCATCGGCGGCCAGGATGGCGACGCGATACGCGCCGGCCGCCAGGTTCTCGAAGTGATAGCGGCCAGCCGTCACCGTGGTGCGGCGTTCCCCGCCCGGACCGGTCAACACCACCGCCCGCCCTTCGCCGTTGGTTACGGTCCCGCTCACCTGGCTCCGGCTCTCCGACTGGGTCGGCGGCTTGTAGCGTACCCAGGTCACGCGCTTGGCTGTCACCGGCACCTCGGCGCGCAACGGGATGTCCGTAGCTTCCAGGAAATACGTTCCCACGCCCAACGGCGCGAATTCGCAGACGTCGGGGCCATATTCCGCTTTGCTGCCGGCGCGCTGGGTGATGCCCCCCCAGCCCGGCGTCCAGAGTCGCACTTCCCGCCCCCCGTCCCCCCCCCGTCCCGACGGGGGGGGCGTCACCTGGCAGCGCACCACCGAGAATCCAGGGCCTGGCCCACCGTCTTCCACCACCCAGCGCCCGGTGGACGGCTGAGTTGGCAAGCTGAGATCCACCTGAACACGGGCGACGCCATCCACGGCAATCCCGCTGCGCTCGGTGGCCGGCGCGGCGTCGGCCGTCTCGCCGGCCACCTGGACGGTATAGACGCCGGCGGACAGCCCCTCGAAACGATAGCCGCCATCGGAGCCAACTTGCGCCTGAGCCACCGCGACCGATTCAGGCGGCCGCAGCAACCGTATCGTCCGGTCGGCGCCGTTGGCGACCGTGCCAAAGATCGCGCCCGCGGTCAGGTCGGGCAACGCCAGGTTCACTGTAACCTGGTTGTGGCCGTCCAGCACGATGCCATCCTGGGCCACGTCGCTGCCGGCTACCGCCACGCGGTAGATGCCCGCGGTCAGGCTTCCGAAGCGATAGGCCCCGTCGGCGCCGGCCTGGGTCGTGTGCTCATCTTTGGGGCCGCTCAGGGTCAGGGTGCGGCCGGCGCCGTTGCGCACCCGGCCGGCCACAGTGCTGCCGGCCGTGGGCTGGATGGCCGTCTTGGCAAAGTTCACCCACAGGATGCGGCTGCCGTTCACCGTCACCTGGGCCACGGCTTCCACACCCTCCGGCTGCACCGAGTAGGTGCCTGCGCCCAACGGGGCAAATTCGCAGACGTCGGAGCCGTATTCGGGCTTGCGGCCGGTGCGCTGCGTCATGCCCTGCCAGCCGACCGTCCACAGCCGCACGGCGACGTCCTTGCCATCCTTCACCCGGCAGCGCACCACGCCGAAGCCGGGGCTGGTGCCGCCGTCCTGGACCTCCCAACCCCAGCCGGGCGCGGCCAGGTCCACCGTGACCTCGTTCCGGCCATCCACGACGATGCCGGCGTGGGCGACGTCCGTGCCGATCAGCGCCAGCACGTAGGTTCCCGCGGGCAGGTTGGTGAAGCGATAGCCGCCGTCGGCCGCAACCGGCTGCTGTTGGCTCCAACCATCGGCGGGACGGGCCAGCCCCACGGTCATTCCCGCGCCCCCGCTCACCTTGCCGCTCACTATGCTGTTCGTCAGGTTCAGCTCGATGCCGGTCAGGTCGAAGTTGGCCGTGGCCGCCGGGCGTTCGCGGGTGAGAGTCACGGCCAGATCGCGCGCCGCCTCAACGACGGTCACGCGGTAGCTGTCCAAAGGCACATCGCCGAACTCGTAGCGGCCGTCCGCGCCGATGTGCGCGGTTAGCGACCAACCATCGGCCCGGTTCAGGCGCACAGTTAGTCCTACGCCGCCCTTGGCCAGTCCGGTCACCCGGCCGCCCAGCCCGTTGTCGCCCCGCCAGGGCCGCGACTGCTTCGGCTCGGCCTTGAGCGCGGCCACGATCGGCAGTTGGTTGTTCGGCCAACGGCTGCTGTACCACGCCTGGCTCTCCCAGTCGGCTGACCAATGACCCAGGGTGTAGTTGCCCAGCAGCCAGAACGCGGTGCAGAAGTAGTAATCGGGCGCGTGATCGAAGCGGCTGCTGGTTCCCATCATGATCCGGCACGCTTCGAGCGTCTGCGCCGCGTGGAGCTGGGGCGTGGTGTAGGGATAGCGCGGGTCGGGCCGCTCACCGACGATGTAGCCGTTCTCGGTCGTCAGGATGGGCAAGGAGCGGCCGATCTGGTCGCGGATCAATTGATCATAACGCTCATAGGCGCGCCAGCAGGAAGGATCATCGAAGGCAGTGGCGCCAGGGTTGCTGTGATCGCGGCGCTCGACGTTCACCCGTTCCAGGTTCCAGCCGCCCCAGGCGTCGCCATTCCACCGCTCCATCGCCACTTGATCGTAGAACTCCTGGGTGTAGGGCGCGCCCGCCTGATTGCCGGGGTCGTAGGGGTAGTCGAGGGGGTGGTTCAGGCTGTAGTTGTGCAGCGCCTGCCAAACCGGCTCGGCCAGCAGATCGCGGCGGCCCAGCTTGCAGATTTCGCCGACCAGATCCCATTTCGTGCCGGGCGCTACGGCCGGAATGGCCGGATAGACGCCCAGTTTGAGGATGGCCTCGATGTCCACGATGGCGTTACGGGCCACGATCTGCAGGGCATCGGGGGGCACTTCCGTACTTTGCCACTCCACACCGAGATCAGGCTCGTTGTTGAACTCGAAGTAGCGCACGCCAGCCGCCACGTAGTCCTTGACCGCGGCCAACGCATTGTCGTCCAGGGTGCCGGGGTTGGGATGGAAGCGGTACAGCCGCACGATCGGCATGATGTCGTTTTTCAGCAGCAACCCGGCCAAGTCCAGGCCGCCGTCGTAGCGGGAGAGCTTCACCCACTTGACGCCCAGGGCGAACAGCTCGGGCAGCCAGTAGTCCTGAATGCGCCCGAGACCAACCGCGCACGGAAAACCGGCGTTCCAGTGAACCCCGATGCCGGTATCACCTTTGGGACGCGGATAATCACGTAGTTCCATGTCTCACCTCCTCCCGAGTCGGGACACACTGCGGTTTTCAGACGCCGGGGCCATTGCCCGGTCACGAACTTCGCCCATTATAACCGATTCCGGGCCAAATGTCTAAGGTGGTTTTAGTGCGGCGGGTGGACGCTGAGGTACTGGCGCAGGAACGGATAGACCGCGTCGAGCAGCTCGAAACTTTCCCAACCGGGCGAGGCTGCGGCCGCGAAGATCGCTGCGCCGCGCACGTAGGCATCCTGTTGCAGCGAGGCGTCGTACCAGGCCAACTGCTCCATGTAGTTGCCAGGTGCATCCGTGCCCATGCCCAACGTGTCCCAATAGCCGGCGAAGTCCTTCCAACCCATGCCTGGCGGGCCGGGGCGGTTGGTAACGTAGCCGTCAATCCCGACCTCGGTCAGCAGCAGCGGCACGGCCAGGCCGTTGGGCTGGAGGTAGCCGCGGTAGACCTTGCGATAGCGGAGCGTCAGCCACCCCTCCTGGGCAGGATCGGTACCCCAGCCCAACGGGTCTTGAGGCGTGTTGAATTGCATGGTGGGCGCGGAGTATTCGTGCAGCCCCAGGTAGCCGTCATATTTCAACGCGGCTTCCAGGGCCGGCCGGAAATCGGGCCACCATTCCAGCGGCGGCAGCCCGGTGCCGAAGTTGCCGATCACCGAACGCACCCCGGCCTCGGCCAGCAGGCGCGTCCGCTCGACCTCGAAGCGCGCCAGCCGCGCCATCTGCTCCGGGCTCGAAGGGGTCGGCTCGTTGTAAGCCTCCCAACCGTCGAAGGCGGCCAACCGCCGCGGCTCGGTGGCGATGGGCAGCAGCTTCTCGGCGAACGCACGCGCCGCCCCCGCGGGATCGGTGAGCGAGTCGAGATCGAGCTGGGGGATATCCAGCCGGCCGATCAGCAACGTCTGCGGCGCCGTGGCCTTGATTTCCGTGGCGAAGTTGGGGTCATACTCCAGCGTTTTGACCAGCGCGACGTTGCGCGTCCGCAGCAGCTCGAAGACGCGGGGATCGTTGCGGCCGATGAACAGCCCCAGCTTCGTCGGCGGTCCGGGCGGGAACGGGGTCGCCGTGGGAGTGGCGGTGGGTCGCGGGGGCGGCGTGGCGGTCGCGGTCGCGGCTGACGTTGCCGTGCCCGTGGCGGTCGCCGTCGGGGTCGGTGGGGGCGGGGTGACCCCGCCCGTACTCGATGGCGCGGGCCGCGGCGTGTCGGTCGCGGGCCGCGGCGTGTCGGTCGCGGGCCGTGGGGTGCGGGTCGGCGTGGGCGTGGACGTGACGGTAAAGTGTCGCGCCCGGCACCCGGCCGCCAGGGTCAACACGCCCACCGCGCCCAGCGCGTTCAGAAAGGCCCGCCGGCTGCGCCGTGGCGGCCGGCGGGTACCCGGATCAACTTGGGTCATGCATAGCGCGGCCTCCTGCCGCAACCGAACAAGCGAGTCATTGCGAGGAGCGGGTTTTGCGACGAAGCAATCCTCCCCATATGCGGGAGATTGCTTCGCTCCGTCCCGCAGAAAACATGCGGGACTCTGCTCGCAATGACGGTGCGAATGATTCTCGCGATCAACGCAAATATCGCGGATAACACTTTAAGCGCCAACCCGCGAGGAGCAGCGTCAACAGGCTCACCGCCAGCCCGATCCACACGGTGGTCGGCTCGTAGCGCCATTCAACCTGCCAGCGACCGGCCGGCAAAGCGACCGCCCGCAACAACCCGTAGGCGCGCAACGCCGGCAGCCGCTGCCCGTTCGCGGCCACCGTCCAGCCGGGATAGGCAATCTCGCTCGACACGAGGATGCCCGGCGCGCTGAGTTCAACGTCGAAGGCGAGCCGTTGCGGCGCAAAAGCCACCAGCTCGGCTTTCTCCCCGGCGATCGGCGGCGCGGGCAGCGGCGCGGGAGCCTCCTCCAATACGGCCAGGTCGAAGGGGTTCAACCCCGGATCACCGGTTTGGGTGATGGCCGCGGCCTGATCGGCGGCCGACTGGAAGGCGTGAACGATCCAGGCCGGCTTGCCGCCCTGGAAGACCTGGTACAGCCGCCGGTCGCCCTCCTCCAGCACTAACATGAGCGCGCCATGTTCGAGGCGGCGACTGGTGAAGACGTGCTGCACGTCGAGCATCTGCCACCAGCGCAGCTCGGGCACCGCGGCCAGGAAGCGGTCATAAGGCTCCAGGTGCAACGGGCTGTTACCGCTGACGTCGCGGAGGCCGAACACCAGCCCCGCATTGCCATCGCCGGGCAGCAACCCCTCTGTGCTGGTACGCCATTCGGGGCGGCTGACGGTCTGCAAGTGCGCGACGGCCGGCGTGACCGCGAAGTAACCGCCGGCCGGCCGCGCCTGGAGGAGGATGCCGCTGTTGGCGTGGAACAGATCAGCAAACGTCAGGGCCAGCAGGAGCGCCAGAGCGGCCCGCGGCCACCAGCGTTGCCCGGCCAGGCGCGCATAGCCGAGGCCCGCCAGCACGGCGAGGGCAAAGCTCACCAGGTAGGCGGCCCGCTCCTGGTTGCGGAAAAAAGCGAAACCGGGCGCCCAGCGGTAGGCCAGCGGATAGAGAAAGCCATTCTGGCCGAGCGCCATGAGGAGCGCCACGAGGATCACACCCGCCCAGAACCAGGGCGTCACGCGCCGCAGGGCGGCGCCGGTCTTTGCGGGCAGACAAAGCCCGATCAACGCCAGCGCCAGCGGCACGAGGCCGATGTAGAGCGGCGACCATTGGCCGGCGTTGGGGCGGAACAGCCCCCACAGCTCGGCGACCTGGAAGCCGTTGGCGACATCGGCGTAGCTCAGATGGGCGCGCGGCGACAGGCGCGCCAACTCCAGGCTCGGCAACCAGTGCGGCGCGCTCAACCCTGCGGCCACGCCACCCAGGGTCAACGCGGTCGTTGCCAGGAACCGCCACGGCAGCCGCAGTTGCCATCCGCGCACCAGCAGGTACGCCGCGGTCAAATAGGCAATGTAAAGGAAGGTCTGAGGATGGCCCGCCAGAAGGCTACAGCCCAGGGCTGCGCCTGCGGCCACACTCCACTTCAGCGACCGGCGCTCGAAGGCAAGCTCCAGCAACCAGAGCGCCAGGGGCAGCCAGATCGCGGTCTCCAGAATGCCCAGTTGCACCACGGGATAGGAGCTGAGGAAGCCGCCGAGACTGAAGGCCACGCCCGCAATCAGCCCCGCGCCGGGCCGCCCCGTCAAGCGCCTGACGAAAAGATAGGTGAAAACGCCAGCCAACCCCAGATGAAGGATCGCCTCCGCCTGCAGCGCCTCGAAGGGGAAAGGCGGCGGGAAGACCACCTGCCAAAGCCCCAACGGATAGAACGGCGCGAACAGACTGGTCGCCGCCGCCGGCTCGCCGCTGAAGGTATAGGGGTCCCACAGCGGCAGACGGCCGGCTCGCCACTCGGCGGCGACGAAAGCGCGCATGGGATAGTACTGCTCGACGAAGTCGCCATAGGCGAAAACGCGGCGATGGCCGGGGTCGGGCCACCAGGTCTGCCAGAACAACAGGCAGGGCAACACCAGCAGCAGGGCAATGGCGCCCCACCGGCGCACCCCGTCTCGACGTAGAACGTTCACAACCGGCTCTGGAGCCATGCGACCACATCGCTTGACGGCACCGTCGCTTGTTCGCTGTTCGCCATATCTCGTGCGATGACGACGCCCTGGGCCAGCTCGGCGTCGCCGAGGATGAGGGTGTAGGCCACGGCGGCCTTGTCCGCGGCTTTGAGCTGGGCCTTGAGGCTGCGTCCGCCGAACGCCAGCAGTGCGCCGATGCCGGCCAGCCGCAGGTCACGCACGAGCTTGAGGGCCGGTACGCGGCCGGCCTCGCCCAACGGCGAAACCTGCACCACCGGCGCGGGCAGCGGCGGCGGAGTAATCTCCTGCTGCTTGAACGCCAGAATGACCCGCTCGATACCCATGCCGAAGCCGATGCCGGGGGTGGACGGGCCGCCGAGCAACTCGACCAGCCCGTCGTAGCGTCCGCCGCCGCAGACGGCCGACTGTGCGCCGATCCCTTGCGCCCACACCTCGAAGACGGTCTTGGTGTAGTAATCCAGCCCGCGCACCAGCCGGAAGTTGATGGTGTGGGGCATCGCCAGCGCGTCCAGGTAGCCGCGGAGCGTTGCCAGGTGGCTTGCGCATTCGCCGCAGAGATAGTCGGCGCTGTGGGGCGCGGCATCGAGCAATGGCTGCGCGCCGGTTTCTTTGGAATCCAGCAGCCGCAGCGGGTTGATCGCCAGCCGGCGACAGTCGGTTTCGTTCAGTCGGTCTTCGTACGCCGCAAAATACGCGATCAACGCCTTGCGATAGGCCGGGCGACACGCGGGGCAGCCGGTGGAGTTGAGCTGGAAGCTCAGCCCGCGGAAGCCGAGCCGCGTCAGCAGGGTCCACGCCACCGACATGACCTCAAGATCCACGGCCGGGTCCAGCTCGCCCAGCGCCTCCACGTTGAACTGGTGATGCTGACGGAAGCGGCCGGCCTGGGGCGCCTCGTGGCGGAAGATGGGGCCGATAGAGAAGAGCTTGACCGGCCTGGGCAGGACGTGCATCCCGTGTTGGATATAGGCGCGCATCACACTCGCGGTGAACTCGGGGCGCAGCGACACCTGGTCGCCGTCCTTGTCCTCGAAGTTGTACATCTCCTTGTCCACGATGTCGGTGCCCTCGCCGACGCCGCGGACGAACAGGCTGGCCTGCTCGATGATGGGCGTGTCAATCTGGCCGAAGCCGAACAGCGCAGCCGTGGCGTGCATCTGCTCGGTGACGTAACGCCAATAGGGTCGGTCGGCCGGCAGGATGTCCTGCATGCCGCGAAGTGTTTGGTACACGGGTCGCCTCCCTGAAGGATGGTACAGGAGGCATTATAGCGTATTTCGGAGAGGATGTCTAAGCTGTGAGGAAGGTTTCCTAGCGCAACCGCCATCGCGTGGCCGCGATGTGGCGGACGCCGTCTTCGCCGTGGATGTAGTAGACGGTCACCAACGTCCCGTCAGGCAGCTCCGCGCTGCAAGGATAGCCCAGGTCGCGGCTGCCGCCATCGTCGCGCAACACGATCTCGCGCTCGATGTCCCACGTGCGGCCGCCATCGCGGCTCGCGCAGGCTCGCACGCCGTAGGGCGGGCGGCGGTAGCCGTAGCTGCAGAGCAGGCGTCCATCGGCCAGCATGAGCACGTGGGCCGGATGCCCCCACATCGGCGTCGGCTGCAAGTCGTCCCACGTCTGCCCGCGATCGCGCGACACCGCCTGGTAAAGGTATCGGTAGTCGCCCGGCTCGCCGCTGCGGAGGATCGCCAGCAGGCAGCCGTCGGCCAATCGGGCCAGCGCCGGCTCCTCGAAACTGACGCGGCCCGCGGGATCACGCGCGATCAGGGCCGGCTGGCCCCAGGTCGCGCCGCCGTCCGACGAGCGCACCACATAGGCGCGACAGACGCGGCTGCCGGGGTCTGCGCCGTAGATGCCCATCAGCAACTCTCCGCCCGGCAGTTCGAGGATCGCATCGGAGGTGCCCGCGCGCGGCAGCGGGGCGCTGGCGACCGGCGCCGGCGGCCGTTCCCAGGTGACGCCGCCATCATAGGAGCGGATCACCCGCGGCCCCTCGACGTCGGACCAGGAGCCATCGTACTGCTGTCGGGTCGGGTAGAAGAGGCGGGCCTTCTCCGCGGCCGGAACCACCCGCCACTGGAAAAAATTGACGGTCAGAACGGGCGGGGTCACCCCGCCCCTCAACTCGGTGATGGAAGGATCCTGCTCACCGCACTCGGGATCGAAGGCCGCGAGCACGCGGGGCGCCTCCCACGTGATGCCGCCGTCCAGCGACCGCGTCAGGGCGATGCGCGCGCCTTTGTCCACGTGGTCGTAGTGACCGCGGCGCAGCGCCTCCACGCTGAAGCCGCCCGCGCGGCGAAACGACACCCACAACTCGCCGTTCTGCCGGCGCACGATTGCCGGAAAGCAGGAATAGGCCAGGGGGTCACGATAGACGATGTGATGTTGCATTTTCATACAGTGTACTTTCCTGCTGACGCTCAATCCAACACCATGCGCGGATCGAGCGCATCGCGCAGGCCGTCGCCGACGAAGTTGACGCACAACACCGTTGCCGCGATCATGATGCCGGGCGGGATCCACAGCCAGGGCATCTCGGCCAAAATGGAGAGCTTCTGCGCATCCGTCAGCATCTGGCCCCAGCTCGGTTGCGGCGGCGGCACGCCCAGGCCCAAGAAGCTCAGGCTCGCCTCGGTGAGGATCGCGCCCGCGATGCCGAACGTCGCGGCCACCGTGATCGGCCCCACGCAGTTCGGCAACAGATGGCGCACAATGATGCGATGGTTGGGAACGCCGACGCAGCGGGCCGCGGTGGTGAACTCCAGCGCGCGCAGGGTGAGAAACTGCGCGCGCACCAGGCGGCTGATGCTGGGCCAACTGATCAGGCCGATGACGATCATGATGTTGTAGAGGCTGGGGCCGATCAGGGCCACCACAGTGATGACGATGATGAGCGTCGGGAAACACATGACGACATCCGAGAGACGCATGATGAGGCTGTCCACCAGGCCGCCGTAATAGCCGGCAATCGCGCCCAGGATCGTGCCGATCAGGGTATAGATGGCGACGGCGATCAGGCCTACCGACAGCGAGACCCGGGTGGCATACACCAGCCGCGCCCAGACGTCACGCCCCAGCGGGTCGGTGCCCAGGATGTGTGCGCCGCTGGGCGCGGACTTGATAAGCTCGTAGTCCTGGAACAGCGGGCTTTGCCCGGAAATCGTCGGCGCGGCCAGCGCCATGATGATAAGGATGAGGATCCCGACCGCGCCCACGATGGCAGGGCGGTAGCGGAAGAAACGGCGCACCATGCGTCGTGAAGGGCTTGCAGACGTAGTTTCGCGGGTGATCATCGGCCCTTCCTCACTCGAACCGGATGCGCGGGTCTACCAGCGCATAAGCGATGTCGGCCAGCAGGTTAGCCGAGAGCACCAGGATGCCGGAGATCATGTTGAGGCCCATCAGCAGTGTGTAGTCCTGGTTCATTACGGCCGTGATGTTGAGCGTGCCCATGCCTTCCCAATGAAAGATTTGCTCCACGATGACCGAGCCGGCGAAGAGCGCAGGAAGCCGCAACCCCACCACGGTGATGAGCGGAATCAGGGCATTGGGGAAGGCGTGGCGCAGGATGACGACCCAGTCCTTCAGGCCTTTTGCGCGCGCGGTGTTGATGTACTCCTGGTGGAGCACCTCCAACATGGACGAACGCGCATAACGCAGGAGAGGCGCGGCGCTGCCGATGCCCAGCACTGTGACCGGCATAATCATGTAGCGGAGCGAATCCCACATCGAGGCAGGCTGGCCCAACGTCTCCATGCCCGACGTGGGCAGCCAGTGCAGCTTGAGCGCGAATATGTAGATAAAGGCCAGCCCCAGGAAGAAACCAGGAACACTCACGGCCCCGAAGGATAGGAAAGTCAAAAGGTAGTCCGCCCAGGAGTATTGGCGCACCGCCGTAAACACCCCCAGGCCGATGCCGGTAATCACGCTGAGAAGCAGCGCGGCCAACGTCAACCGGATGGTGGGCCAGATGCGATGACCGATCAGCTCCGCAACCGGTTTGCGGCTGATGAGCGAGTACCCCAGGTCGCCCCGCACGACCCGCCCCAGCCACAGGACGTATTGCACGGGCAGTGGTTTATCCAGCCCCAGCTTGGCGCGCTCCCTGACGATGAGTTCCGGGCTAAAGTCGCCCAACGTGGGGTCAATCATGCCCGTCACCGGATCGCCCGGCGCCACGTTGATCAGGATGAAGATGATGATCGTGATGCCGACCAGCACCGGGAGTGAAATCAGGAGTCGTTTGAGGATGTACGTACCCACGGCCGCCCCTTACCTTGACAGGAGTTACGCAGTGTAGGCCGAAGCCGAAAACCGAGCTGACTGCGCAAGTCCTGTTCTCTCCTCTTCCCCGCGACGCGGGGAAGAGGAGAGTGCTACTGTTACTTGCTGAAGTTCCACTCTTCGATGTTCCAGGTCAGGTAGCCTGGATCGGAGCTTGGCTTCATGCCTGTCAGACCCTTGTTGATGCCCACGAACGAGCTGGCGGTGTAGTAGAACAGGCTCGGCAGCTCGTCGTTGAGGATCGCGCTGGCTTCCCAGTAGATCTTCTGCCGCTCGTCCTGCTTGCTGGTCGTCACACCCTTGGCCATCAACTCGTCGAACTTGGGGTTGCAGTAGCCGATGACCGACTCGGCCCAGCCCGCCTTGCAGGTGTAGTAAAGCGAGGTGACGCTGGGATCGGCGCCGAAACGTCCGCCCGCATTGCGGATCAGGTCGCCTTCGCCGTTATAGGCCGCCTGGAGGAAGGCCGCGCTCGTCACCAACTTGATGTCCAGGCGAACGCCCACCTGGCCGAACTGCTGTTGCAGCACCTCACCCAGCTTGCGCGCCTCCTCGCTGGTGTTCGAGAGATACACCAACGTGATCGGCTTCTTGTCCCAAAGCGCCGTGCCCTTATCGTCGAAGGTGACGCCGACGTCCTTCATCAACTGCTTGGCCTTGTCCAGGTTCCGCTCGTACTTGTTGAGGTTCGGGTTGATCGCCCAGTCCGGGCCGAAGATCGAGCTATAGATCGGGGTCGCTTCGCCGCCCGCCACCACCTTGATCACGGCCGCGCGATCCACCGCGTACATCAGCGCCTGGCGGAACCGCTTGTCCTGCAGATACACCTTCGGTTCATCTGTGATCGCGAAGCCCTTGCCGCCCTGATCCTTCGGCTTGTTGTGCAGGGCGATGATCTCCGCCGTGCGGAAGTCGAAGTGGGTCACGTAGTAGCCGATGCCCGGCACCGCCAACACGTCCATGTGCTTGAGCGTGCGGAAGCGGGCGACTTCCTCGGCCGGAATGGTCGCCAGGTGCAGCTCACCCGCTTCGAGCTGGGCCAGCATGGTCGCGGTGGACTCGAAGGTCTTCACGTAGATCTCCTCCACATTGACCTTCTTGCCCCAGTAGTTGGCCTTCTTCTTGAGTTGGATATACTGCCCAGGCTCGTATTTGACGAAGTCGTAGGGGCCAGAGGTCACAGTGGGCGCATCCACGTAGGGGTTCTTCTCCAGCTCCTCGGGCTTGACCTTGCTCAGGATATGCGAAGGCAAGATCCCCAGGTAGGTGTTGTAGAGGAAGGAGGCATTGGGCTGCGCCAACTCGAAGCGCACGGTGTGCGCATCCACTGCCTGGATGCCTTCGATCTCCTGCGCCTCGCCCTTCTGGTAGGCAGCCAGTCCCTTGACGGCCGAGAAGTTGTTCGACCACACGGACTGGCCGATGGCCGGGTGAACTGCCATCTTATAGGTGAACACGACGTCCTGGGCGGTGATCGGTGTGCCGTCGCTCCAGACGCCCTTTTCCGGCAAGGTAAAGGTGTATACGGTCGCGTTGGCGTTGACCTCGATCTTGGTCGCCAGGTCAGGCACCGGCTGGACCTTGTCGTTGAACCAGGTCAGCGCCGGCAGGATCAGGGGAAACGTCAAGAACTGGGGATTGCTCGTCATCCAGATCGGGTTGTAGTGCTTGCCCGTCATGCCGCCGGACCCGATGAACACCGGCCCGCTCTTCTTGATGGGCAGCGGCGGGGGTGTGGCGGTCACGACCTTCTCGACGATCTTCTCGACCGGCTTCTCGACGATCTTCTCGACCGGCTTTTCCACGATCTTCTCGACCTGGACGGTCTCCTTGACCTGAACGGTCTCCTTGACCACTACGGTAGCGGGCGTGGGCTGGGCGCAGGCCGCGAGCATGGAGAGCAACAGCGCACACAACACGGCAAACGCAACACTCTTGTGCAAACGATGCGACATGGGATCCTCCTTTGGAACCTGATAAAAGTTACCTGTGAACCCGACATTGGCGGAACAGCGCTGTTACGGCTTGCAGCACCTCCTTTCTCCAGGTATCCTCTCAACGTGTAGGGGCACGGCCTTGCGCCTGCCCATGCGGGCGACCGCAAGGGCTCGCCCCTACTACCCTCGATTCTCGCTCCAGCCGAGGCGTCTTGAGATTTCGTCGGCGCACCCCCTCAGATCGCCGGCCAGCGCCGGGATCGTTTCCGGGGTGATTCGGGGGCTGGCTGCCGAAACGCTCAGCGCCGCCACGATTTTGCCGGCGTGATCCCGGATGGGCACACCCAGACAGCGAAAACCGACCGCGCCCTCCTGGTCGTCCAGCGCATAGCCCCTGTCGCGCGTGTTCTGCAGGTCTTGGAGCAGCGATTCCGGGTCCGTGAGGGTACCCGGCGCGCGCGCGGGCATACCATGCTGCTGCAAGATGCGTCTGACGTCCTCGGGCGACAACTCGGAAATCAGCGCCTTGCCCAGCGCAGAGCAGTGCACGTAGTGGCGATAGCCGATGATGAATCTGTAGCGCAACTGGCCGGGTGGGTCGGTCGTCGCGATGTAGACGACCTGCCCATCGTCGAGAATCGCCAGGTTGCTGGTGACGCCCAACCGCTCAGTGAGGCTCTCCATAATGGGGCGGGCAACGGTCTCGATGGACAGATGCGCCAGGAAGACATTGCCAAGCTCGAAGGCGCGGATGCCGACCTGGTAACGCTGCCCGTCCGGCGTGCGTTCTACCAGGCGCGCCCGCTCTAGCGACGACAGCAGGCGGAAGACGGTCGGTTTGGGGAGTGCGGTCAGCCCGCAGAGCTCGCTGAGGGAAAGCTCTTGTCTGACGAGAGAGAAACAGCCCAGAATGCCGAGGGCACGCTTGAGACAGCGCACCTGGTAGGCTTCTTGTTTGACCGGCAACAGCGCCATCGCGGCCTCCACAGCGGGTGGATCTTGTGTCTGTACTGTTTCACATCATGAAATGGTATTTCACGATCAGTATAGCACGAACATAGGTGATCTGTCAAAGCGACGAGCGACGCCGTTCGCTTCCACGGCAACCCCGAATGAGTCGAAGGTACTATGGCAGTTATGGGATATTCCCGTAAAGTAAGATGTAACGTAATCCGACTATGATATACTGGGCGAAGTATATGAATATTGGCAGTACCGCAAAACTCGCTTTTGTCACCCCTTCGTTGCAGAGAACTTGTTCCTTCACTGTGTTCAGGACAGGCTCTGAGCGCAGCGAACGGATTCTTCGCTGGCGTCACGCCGTAACGAGAGTTCAGGGGCAGACCCGCTCAGAATGACAGGCAACGGGTAGCGAGTTTTGCGCTATTGCGAATATTTGACGCCTATTGGCCGTTATCTTTGTGCGGCGTAAGTTCGGCAGCAGCAGGCCGCCTCAACGCCGGGCAACAACACGGCCACACAAGCCACCCAGGTCTATCATCTTCTGAAACACCATCACAGAGCTATTCTGGTCTATCGGCCTGACCCATCGGAGGACGCTTTCATGAAGCAACACCTACTCTCTCAAACCCGTAGTGCGACGGCGACTTCGTGGACTTTCGTGCTGACGACGTTGCTGATCGTGACCTGGGCCGTGTTCGCTCCGGTTGCGTTGGCCGCGAACGCGCAGCCCATCCAAGTGTTCTTCCTGCCGCTGCCGGAAGACCAAGTGCGCACCTCACTGTACGCCATTGCCACAGCCACCAATCAGACGATGCACAGTGTCACGGGCGTCTCGATCACGGGCAATGGCACGATGATCTACTATGACCAGTGGGAGAACGGCTACGAGCTGGACATTGCCAACCCGACGCAGGCCAATACGCAAATCTGGGGCGACGGCAATGCGGCGAACGGCTGTCCGCCCAATCTCAACGGCACACCGGTGACCTGTACGAACGGCAATGACGTGCTGGCGGCGGGCAACGTGATTATCCTGGAGAACGACGTGGCGTTGCCGCGCAACCCGGCAACGGTGCTGTACGATGGGCGGGACAAGCTCGCCGCCACCAAGGCGGTGGCGGTGACCCGCTCTCTATGGTCAACCGGGCCGGGCACGTTGCTGGCCGATGCCATCGAGGTGTACGATACCACCCGTTGGGGCACGAGCTTTCGGATACCCGTCGGCCAGAACCTCAGTTCTAACTCCATGTTCCAGTACACTTCGCTGTTGCTGATGGCTAACCAAGATGGCGCCGTCGTACAGATTGACAAGGATGGCAACGGCACGGTGGACGTCACCACCACGATCAACCAAGGCGACTCTTATCAGATCAGCGGAGGCATCAGCAGCAATGCCAGCATCACCGCGTCCAAGCCGGTGCAGATAGACGTGATCACCGGCGACGTCGGCTCCACCTACGAGTCGCGGTGGTTCACCATTCCGCCCACGGAGCAATGGGGGCCCAGCTACTACACGCCGGTGGGCACCACCAATGCCACCTATCCGGCCAACGTGTGGGTCTACAACCCCAGCCAGACGGCCGCCATCACGGTGAACTACCAGACCAAGGCGGGCACAGGCAGCTTCGGTGTGGCGGCGCAGGGCACCTACCGGTATCTGATGCCGTCCCTCTCCGGCGCGCACTTCTGGACGCCCAACGGCGAATCCTTCCTGGCGGTGGGCACCATGGATAGCGGCACCAGCACCACCGATCCCCAGAATCAGACCTTCGACTGGGGCTACACCCTGGTGCCAGAGGCGTGGCTCACAACCGCCATGGTCGTTGGCTGGGCGCCGGGCACCGCCGCGGGATGTACCACCGGCACCTGCAACGGCAGCCCCGTGTGGGTCACAGCAGTCAGGCCGACCACCATCTACGTGAAGTACGACGGCGATGTGAACAACGGCCCCAATACCGCGCCGAACGGCTTGAAGTACGACGTGTTCTACACGTTGGCCGCGTTCGAGTCCAAACAGATTTACGACCCCGACAAGAACCAGACCGGCATGCGCGTCTACACCGCAGACGGTACGCAGCTCACGGGCGCCTGGGGTGAGGATCCGATCAATGCCAGCCCCGGCAGCCCCTACCTGGATGTAGGCTACACCATCCCGCCGCTGCCGCAGATGGTGGTGAGCAAAGCGGCCGGCTTGCGGACCGATGTCAACAGCAACGGCCAGACTGATCCCGGCGACACGTTAGCCTACACGATCACCGTCAGAAACTCGGGGGCCGTGACGCTCTTCGGGACGGTAGTCAGTGAAACGGTACCCCTGAACACCACCTACGTGACCAGCAGCACCACACTGAACGGATCGCCGATCGCGGATAGCGGGAGCACGCTCTTCCCTCTGGACGAGGGGGGAATCAACGTCGGCACGCTGGCAGTCGGCAATACGGCCGTGATCACCTACGGCTTGCAGCTCAATCTCTTCCCGCCGGTCTATTCGGCCATCACCAACACGGCCATCGTCGAGACCAGCGAAGGAACCTTTACCGTGACGGTGGCGACGCCGGTCAGCATCGGCGCCATCACCGCCTGTGCGCTGCACTTCACCGACTCTGGCGGCGCTATTGTCAGCGCTTACCTGCAGAACGGCGCGGTCTACGTCCAAGTGACCGACGCGGACCAGAACTTCAACGCCGCCGCGATCGAGACGATCGCGGCGCAAGTACGCGATACGACGACGGGCGACTACGAGACACTGCTCCTGACCGAGACCGGGGTCGCCACCGGCATCTTCGCCGGCAGCCTCCCCTCCTCGATCACCGGTGGTCAGGGACCGGAGGACGGCACGCTCTACGCCAAGACCGGCGACACACTCCTGGCGACCTTCAGCGACACGATCTTTGCGCCGGATACGTGCAGCGCCAACGCGACGATCAACACGCCGTCCGGGACCAAGGTGCTTTATCTGAGCGATCCGAGCCAGGCATTGGATCGCATGGATCCCGTGGCGACCGCCGACGCGACCACGGCGTTGAGCGCGGTGCTGGGTGGCAACGGCACCATCGTCGTAGATGCGAAGAATTTCACCCAGAAGACGACCGGTACGGGAACAGTTACCCTCTCCCACACGACTGGGACGGCTTCCAATCGTCTCTTATTGGTCGGCATCAGCTTTCAGAAGAACGGAGTCGCCGGCCGCCAGGTGAACTCCGTCGCATATGGCAGCCAAAGCCTGACGAAGGTGCGAGACAATGAAGGCTCAGATGGCGAGGATCGGGCTGAGATCTGGAAGCTAGTAGGTCCGCCCAGCGGTACGGCCACCATCACGGTGACCATGGGCGGACCCAGCAACCCAGAGAGCATCGTCGTAGGCGCCACAACATTCACAGGCGTCAACCAATCTACGCCCCTGGGAACAGAGGGGGTCGCTTCCGCTTCTGATGGCGCTGGCGCTGGGCATCCGAGCGTATCCGTCAACTCAGCGACGGATGAACTGGTGTTCGATGTGGTGGCGCGGGATGACTCTGCCAGCTTAACCGTGGGTGCTGGCCAGACCCAACTATGGGATTTGGCCGCTGGAACCGGGGCTGAGGCGACTACGGGGGGGGCCAGTACGGAACCAGGCGCCGCCAGTGTGGCTATGTCTTGGACTACGGGGGACACAGGCCAGGCTTGGGCCATGATTGCTGTGCCCATCAAGCCGGCAACCGCCGTCAACACGGCTACCTTCACCCAAACGCCGACGATGGCCTCTGACTTCGTCATGCCTGCGGGCGGTGCGATCACCGTAACCAACTACATCAGCGGCAGCCTGGGCGCCAACGGGACCAAGCCCATCACGGCCACGCTGAGATACAACGGCACGGCCTTCGCCACGCTGACCAACGGGACGTACAACAGCGGCACGGGAACGCTCGTGTGGACGGGCAGCGCTGTCAGCACCACCGTGCCGGCGGGCCAGGCCATCAGCCTGACTGTGACCAGCGGCGTCACCAACACTTTCCAGATCCGTTACGACAGCAGCACCTATCCGTCCAAGATCCAACTGCCGACGACGACAGTGATTGATGTTGTGTCGTTGGGGCTGTACAGCGCGGCGTATCCTGGGGGTACGCTGCTCACCGGTGCGACCAACGGCGACACGGTGTACGTGCGGGCGGCGGTGACGGATCCCTTTGGCTGGTCGGATGTGCCCACTGCGACGCTGCGGATTTACGATCCGAACAACAACCTGACCACGGTGGCGCTGATTCCGACTTATCGGGTGCATACGACGACGCTGACCACCACACTGGAGTATCCGTGGGTCACGCCAGGCACGCAAGGCAACTACACGATCACGCTGACTGCGGACGAAGGCTACGAAGGAATCAGCGACACCGCCAGCACGCCCTTCAACCTGACCTTCCAGGATTTGGGCACGCCCTGCACCCTACAATTCATAGACGCCAGCGGCGTCGTGACCAATAGCTTCGCCACGGGTGCCAGAGTTTACCTCAAGTGCGCGGACTTGGATCGCAATACGAACGCCGGCGTGGCCGAGGCCGTCACCGTCACCTTGACCACGTCGAGCAGCGACCGCGAGGTGGTGACGCTGAACGAGACGGGCGCGAACACCGGCGTGTTTACCGGCAGCATTCAATCGGACATATCGCTGGGCGGGACCCAAGGCGACGGCACGCTCAACGCGCCGATCGGGGCCACGATCAATGCCAGTTATACCGACGTCAATGACCCGCTCGACGTCTGCACCGCGGCGGCTTCGATCCGCGACACGAACCCACGGCTATCGCTCAGCAAGACGCTGATCCAGCCCGCGGATGGCATCGCGGTGGTGGGCGAGTTGGTGCGCTTCGATGTGGCGGTGGCAAACCCCGGCCCAACGACGCTGGTAACGGCCACCATCACCGATACCTTCCCGTCGAGCTGCCTGGCTTACCAATCGGCCAGCGTCACGCCCAGCAGCGCGGTGACGCCGACCCTCGTCTGGAGCAACGTCGGTCCCATCCCGTCCGGCGGCAGCACGACGATCAGCCTTTACTTCCTGGTCACCGCGGCCTGTAGTCCGGCCACCAACTCGGTTTCGGGCAGCGCCAAGGACCAGAACAACGTTTCGGTGGCGGCCGGCCCGGTCACCGCCGCCGTGATCACCACCCAGCCGCAACTGGCGCTCGGCAAGGCGCTGATTTCCGGTACGCCGGTGGTCAGCGACACGCTGACTTATCGCATCAACATCACCAACACCGGCAGCACGAATATCACCAATCTGCCGCTGCAAGACTACTACAGCGCATCCTGCATCGAGTATCAGTCGGCCACTCCTGCGGCCGACGGCTGGGGCGGCGGTATCGCACTGTGGAACAACCTGGGACCGCTGGCCGCTAGCCTCTCGACCTCGGTAGTGATCACCTTCCACGTGGAGGGGCCGTGCAGCCCAGCGCTCAACACCGCGGTGGTGGATAGCGCCACCGACGTCAACGGCGACCCGGCGCCGCCGGTGCAGGGCAGCGCCAGCGTCACCACCACGGCCCAGTCGCCGCAGATCGCACTGCTCAAGACCCTGACCGCGCCGGCTTCGGGCATCGCGGCCATCGGCGACACGATCACCTTCACCGTTCACATTACCAACACCGGTCCTAACGCGTTCACCTCGCTGGTGCTGACCGATACCTACAACAGCGCGTGCATGACGCTGACCGCCTGGGGCGCGATCACGCCGACGCAGACGACCACAGGGCAGGTGGTCTGGAATACGCTCGTGCCACCCCAGCCGCCGCTGCTGCCGGGCCAGGCCATGCGTCTGACCCTGGGCTTCCAGACCCTGGCGCCGCACACAAGCTGCATCAACACCGTGACCCTCACCGGCGCCGACCGCTACGGCCAACCGATCAGCGCGGGGCCGAGCAGTGCCAGCGTGGACGTACAACCGGCTCACCTGAGTCTCGTCAAGACGAGCTGGCCGGTTCCGGCCGTGCCGGGCCAGCCGCTCACCTATACGGTGGTCATCACCAACAACGGGCCGTCGGCCGCGCAGGGGGTTCTGGTCACCGATACGCTGCCGCTGTCCGTGACGTACAGCGCAGCCACGGCCAGCCAGGGCAGTTACACGTCCGGGACCGGCGTCTGGGCCGTGGGGACCCTGGCGGCCTCGGCTAGCGCCACGCTAACCCTGACGGTGAACGTGGACCCGGCCGCCACGCAGACGTTGACCAACGTCGTGCAGGCCGCGGCGACCTCGCCGATCACAGGAACCCTGGTTTACACTGACACCAACACGCCGCAACCGCAGGCCGACCTGGCCCTGGCAAAGACCGCCAGCCCGAACCCGGTGGCCGCGGGCGAGACCCTCACTTACACGCTGGTCATCACCAACAACGGGCCTTCGACCGCTACGGGCGTTACACTCACCGACACCCTACCCTTGAGCACGACCTTTAACTCGGCCAGTGGCAGCAGTTGGACCTGCAACGAAGCGGCTGGCGTGGTGTCCTGTTCCGACGACACGCTGATCGTCGGCGAGGTCACGACGATCACGGTCGTCGTGACCGTCATGGCCGCCGCGCCGGATCAGATCGTGAACACTGCGGAGGTCGGCAGTAGCGCGCCCGATCCGACGCCGGGCAACAACACCGCGTCCGCGTCCACCGATGTGATTCACCCGGCCCTGGTGGTCACCAAAACCCCCGATCTCCAGGTCGTGCACAACGGGGACATGATCACGTTCACCATCGCGGTGACCAACACCGGCGACGTGACGCTGAGCAACGTCGTCGTTACCGATGCAGCGGCGCCGACCTGCGTCCGGAGTCCGCTGACCACAACTTTGACCGTCGGTGCGAGCATGAGTTACACCTGCGCCATGACGGCCAGCAGCGACTTCACCAACACGGCCACCGTGGTCGGTACGCCGCCCAGCGGGGCCGACGTGAGCGCCAGCGATACCGCCCGCGTCCTGCTTTACGTGACGATCGGCGATCGCACCTGCGCGGACACGAATCTGAACCTCATCTGCGATGCGGGTGACTTCAGCATCGGTAGCGTGCCGTTGCACGTCACCGGCGTGGACGTGCTGGGTGCGGCCGTGGACATCACGGTGACGACCTCCGGCACCGGCTACTACCTGGTGAACACTCTGGTGCCGGGGACTTACACCGTGACCGCGCCGGCCGCCTACTTCAACTTCAGCCTGGTCTCTACGGCGACCCTGACGACGACGTTGCCGACCGGCGGCGGCCAGGACCTGGGGCTGGACTTCATCTATGCCATGCCCACGGCGACCGACGTCATGGGTCTTGCCGCGGCCTCGGAACCGGCGAGCGGCGGCGTGCGCCTGCACTGGACAGTGCGGCCTGGCGCGCTGCCGGAAGGCTTCCTGGTCTACCGCGCCGAACGCGGCGAAGGGCCGTACAAACGGATCACGCCCGAGCTGCTCCCGGCCACGCCGGGCGCGTTCGAATACGATTACCTGGATCAACTGGGCGTCTCCGTCGGCCGGATCTACTGGTACCGGCTCCAGGTGCTGCCGTCGGGCGGCATGATCGGCCCGATCGCGAGCACGCCTGCCTATAGCAATCGCACCTTCCTGCCGGCCGTCTCGCGGTAGGCGAACAGCGACGAAAGCTCGAGCCGGTCTCCGACCGAGCCAGTACACACGACCAGAGACCGGGTCGAGCGATGCGGCAATTCGCGCTGGCTCGGGCCGGTCTCCGACCGAGCCATGCTCCGCCAATTTCCACTCTCCCCCACTTGAACTCCTTCCATCACTTGGGGTATAATCCAATGACACCAGCGAAGAATCTGTTGCCCACGACGAGACCCTGCGCTGATTTTTCGCCGCAACGAGAGTCACGGGAACAACCCGCTCAGAGCTTGCCCTGAGTGCAACGAAGGGGTGACAAAAGCGAGTTTTGCGGTACTGCGTATAATCCAGTGTGTAAACAGTAGCCAGGCGTTTCGAGGCAATTCCCAATCGGAGAATCCGCTATGGTTGACCCCCGCATCCCCAAGTATCGCGCGGCCGCGCTGGCGATGAAACATCGCCAATTCGCCGTTGAGGTGCCCACGGGCACGCCAGACGAGGTCGGTCAACTCGGCCAGGCCCTGGTGGACTTGGGCAAAGAGATGGAGCAGCAATTCGCGCAACTCCAGGCTCTTTCCCGTGTCACCGAACGGATCAACGCGGGGCTGATCCTGGATGAGGTGCTGAACCTGGTCTTCGAGACGTTCCGGCCGCTGATCCCTTACGACCGGATCGGCTTCTCCCTGCTGGAAGAGGACGGGCAGGTCGTCCGGGCGCGTTGGGCGCGCTCCGACGCGCCGATCATGCAGATCGGCCGCGGCTATTCCGCGGCGATGCAGGGGAGCAGCCTCCAGCGAATCATAGAGACGAGACAACCGCGCATCCTCAACAACCTGCTGGATTACCTGAGGCAGCACCCAGACTCTGACTCTACCCACCGGATCATCGAAGAAGGCATGCGTTCCAGCCTCACCTGCCCGTTGATCGCCCTGGGCAAACCGATCGGTTTCATGTTCTTCTCCAGCACGAAGCCCGACACCTATGCCGGCCAGCACGTCGAGCTTTTTCAGCAGATTGCCGGGCAGTTGGCCGCCATCGTCGAGAAGAGCCGGCTCTACCAGCAGTTGATCGAGCTGAACCAACTCAAGAACCGGTTCTTGGGCATCGCGGCTCACGACCTGCGCAACCCGATCGGCGTGGTCAAAGGCTACCTGGAGCTATTCCTGGACGGCGATCTGGGCGAGATCGCGAACGAGCAGCGGGAATTCGTGGATCTGATGGACCAGGCGTGCGACCGGATGCTCGCCCTCATCAACGACCTGCTCGACTACAACGCCATCGAGGCCGGCCGGCTCGATCTGCGCGTGCGCCCGCTGGCGCTGGAGGGCTATTTGCGGGAATGCTTTCGGTCGAACGAGGTGTTGGCCCGTGCGAAATCTATTCGCTTGGACCTCGACCTGCCGGCCGGCCTACCGACCATCTCGATGGACCCCGACCGCATCGCTCAGGTCATCAACAACCTGATCACCAATGCTATCAAGTTCTCGTACCCGGAAACAACCATTACCTTGCGAGCGCGCGCGACCGACAACGCCGTGGAGATTGGCGTGAAGGATCAGGGACAAGGGATTCCGGCCGAAGAATTGCCGAAAGTGTTCACCGAGTTCGGCAAGACGAGCACCCGGCCGACGGCCGGCGAGAAGAGCACCGGGTTGGGCCTGGCGATCGTGAAGCGGATTGTGGAGGCGCATTGCGGCAGCATTCGAGTCGAGAGCCAAGTGGGGGCCGGTTCGACATTTACCTTTACGCTGCCGATGGGAGGAAACGCATGAAGGGGCTGCAAGATGTTGTCTGGGATGCCGGCGGCCACGTGCCGGTAGTGGTGCAGGATGCCGGCAGCGGGGCGGTGTTAGCGCTGGACACGATGGATCGGGTCGGTCTGGCGGCCACCCTCGCCACGGGCCAGGCGACTTACTGGGTGCCCGATGATGGCACGGCGGGCGGCTGCGCGGCGGCCGGGCCACTCCAGATGCTCACCGCTGCGTTTTTGGCGTGCGATGGCCGCGCGATCCTGCTGCAGGTGCAGTCAGCCGGACCGGTGTGCCGGCAAAGCGCCGCAGGCTCCTGCTTTGGGGGCGTCCTCTCATTGGAAACCAGGCCGGACAAGGGCCTGCGCTCGGCACAGCGGGGCCGAGAGGCCGCGGACGAGGTGCCGATTCGCTGGTCGCCCGAAGCGGCCGAGGGGGCGTAAGCGCCTATCCGGATATTTGCTGAGGCCGGTCTCCGACCGAGCCGGGCGGCAGGCGCGCAAAGACGGCGCAAGCGACAAGCCTGCGCCGCCGGGTGAATGTGGTTATAAGAACTGGGTAAAGCGCGTGGCGAGCGGAGAACGACAACGCCCGCCGCGGCGACCGCACATCACATGCCCTTGCTCTTGCGATGATGGGCTATGGTGCGGCTGATGATGCCATCCTCGTCGTCCTCTTCGTAGTCCCAGGTGCGGACTTTCTTCCGGCGTTCGCGGCGTTTTTCGCTCCGCTCGCTGTCCCCGTCTCCTTCCCGCGCTTGCTGGAACGCCAACTCGAACGGCGAAACAAACGCTTCCTCGGCGATGACGGGTTCTGCCGCGGCATGCGGTTGAACGGCGGCCACTGCCAGAGCAGGCGCTTCTGGGGGCTTGGGGAGCAGCTCTTTGATGCTGAGGTCTACGCGACCCCGTCGCCGATCTATGCCGACGATCTGCACCTGGAGGCTGTCCCCGACCTTGACGACGTCTTCGGGCTTCTCGACGTAGCCGTGGCCCATCTCCTTGACGTGCAACATACCGTCACGGCCCACGCCGATGTCCACAAAGGCGCCGTAGCGCTCCAGTCGGGTGACTGTGCCCGGAACAATCATGCCCTCGTCTAGCTCGCGCAGGGTCAACGTCCCCGGCTCGATCATGCTCAGGCTGATCCGGTTTTTGTCCCGGTCGAGTTCTTTGATCCACACCCTGACCTTGTCGCCTTCCTGGACGACATCGGAGGCCTTGGCTACCCGTCCCGTGCCCATTTCCGAGACGTGTACCAGACCATCGCGACCGACGCCGATGTCAATGAAGGCGCCGAATTCGGTCACTCGCTTGACCAGGCCCTCCACCTCCTGGCCGACAGCAAGGGTCTTTACGACCTTCCGAGGTGGGATGTTGAGAGTGCTTGCTTCCTGCCCCACGATCTTCTCGCTCCTTGAAGATTAGACGCTTGGCAACATGCACGTTGCCGATAGATCATTATACTTGCTGGCTTGACTTGTGTCAAAATGGCGCGCCTACTCACAGCAGTTCCAGATGTGGATTGGGTGAAACGTCATTCTGAGAACTGCCATGCCGCGCGGCGGCATTCTTGAAGATAGAAACTCCCGCGCTTGTCATGCTGAGCGGGCCTACCAGCCAACGATTGCTGCGGCAAGTATCCAGCGAAGCATCCGGCGTTGCAAGTTTCTCAGCAGCGGGTTGGCCCCTAAACTCAATACGGTTCAGTTAGCAGGCCGGGCTCCCAGGCCCGGCGGCGTGGGAGCCGCCTCTGCTGCCTTATCTGTACCGTATTGCCCCTAAACTCTCGCAACGGCGAACGTCCAGCGAAGAATCCGTTCGCTGCGCTCAGAGCCTGTCCTGAACACAGTGAAGGAACAAGTTCTCCTCGCCGCGACGAGACCCTTCGCTGGATTCTCGCCACAACGAACTTCACGGGGCGAACCCGCTCAGGGTGACAGGGCACTTTGGGAAACTACTGCTCGCTCGCCGGTCGGTTTGCTTTTCGGTCACGCGTCAGCTATAATGCCTCCTGCTCACATCTGGATATGAAGACGTGGATATGACTGAAACCGACCAAGTCAAGCTGATACTCACGTACAACGTCCGCAGCGGAAGCGAGAGCGCCTATCGGCGCTTCTTCATGGAGGAGTTTCTGCCGCAGGCGCAGGCGCTCGGCATAGTCCCGACCGACGCCTGGCACACGGCCTACGGCAACTACCCCGTCCGGCTCATCGGCTTCGTGGCCGCCGACCTGGCAACGCTTCGGGCTGCCCGCACCTCCGACGAGTGGCAGGCGATAATCAAGCGGCTGGAAAGCTGCACGGTCGGCCTGAAGCAGCGCGTCGTCCCGTTCCAGGGTGGGTTTCAATGGTGACGTAGGGGCAAGACGGTTCAGAAGGGGGTGTGAAGTGCGTGCTGCGTATTGCGTGGTGCGTATTGCGTGGTTGCTGATTTGACCGGCGGACAGGAGAGCGATATAATTGCTCCTGCAATCTGCAATCTGCAATCTGCAATTTGCAATTTGCAATTTGCAATCTGCAATCTGCAATCTGCAATCTGCGATCTGCAATCGCCTGCGAGGATCTCGCAAACCGCCTCACCCCCCTGGGATCCTCGCAAACCGGGGGCGGTTGAGGGGTAACTGGCGGGGTTCTTTAAGGTTACAAGCGTGGTGCGAGCGTCTCCGGCGCCCGGTTGGGACGCGCGGGGGATGAAAAGAGCGTCCGGGCTGTTGGGGGGCCGCGTAACCGCCGTCTGGCGGGGGCAACTGGGAGCGCCGCGAGAGGTGGCTGTCAGCCTGGGCAGCGCTTGACAGGCGTTATCGAGCAACCCCCTGGTTTCCGGGCCGGTCGAGATCCTCGCAACAAGCGCGATCAAGTTGTTTTGGCTCCTGGAAGCCCCAAACGGGCCGGCGACGGGTCTAAAAGTCAGCCCCAGGGCCATTCTGACGGTTTAGTCAGGAAAAAATGGGGTGGAAAAACCCTTGAATCCCCTCCGGGGACTGAAACCTTAGATGCCAGCGATCGCGCCCCACGCAGCCATAAACAGTGGAAAAACCCTTGAATCCCCTCCGGGGACTGAAACCAAACAAAAACTCCTGGAACTCCCTCCTTTTGGGAAGGGTCGGCTGTGGAAAAACCCTTGAATCCCCTCCGGGGACTGAAACTAGCCCTGAGCTTCCATCTCCTTGACCGCGTCCCGGCGCGTGGAAAAACCCTTGAATCCCCTCCGGGGACTGAAACCCCCGTGCAGGCGCGCAGCGCGATGGCCGCCTCGGCTGCGTCGTGGAAAAACCCTTGAATCCCCTCCGGGGACTGAAACCAGGGCACGGGTCTGCTTTTCGACGAGCTTGGGGTCCCGTGGAAAAACCCTTGAATCCCCTCCGGGGACTGAAACCGAAATGAACCGCGCGGGTACTTTCTTGGCACACTCCGGGCGTGGAAAAACCCTTGAATCCCCTCCGGGGACTGAAACGAAGAATCGAGCAATCTGGAAGCGAAACCGCACCCATAGTGGAAAAACCCTTGAATCCCCTCCGGGGACTGAAACGTCTGTGAACCACAGCCGCCAGACGATGGCCGCGTCGATCAGTGGAAAAACGCAATGACACCAGCGAAGAATCCGTGGCCGCACATGGCCCTGTCTGAGCGCCGCGAACGGATTCTTCGCTGGAATCTCGCCGTTGCGAAGGTTAGGGGTTAACCCGCTCAGAATGACGATAGCGAGTTTTGCGGTATTGTGGAAAAACCCATGAATCCCCTCCGGGGACTGAAAATTCCGACATTTGTCGGGTAGGCCCCCTTCGGTAGAATGCAAGCCGCATTCACCCGAACGGCTGGCGGAGAAGACCCCCGAAGCCAGCTTCCTCCACGTGCTCCAAGATGAGTTCAATCTCTCGCTGCGCGAGGCGCGGGAAGTGGTCAGTACGGCCCAGGAGTACCTCGGGCTGGATCAGCCGCGCGCACAGATGCGCCTGGGTCAAGTGCGGCTGGTGGCGGCCAGTTTGTGGGTGCCCTTTGGCCCACCGCTGACGGACACGGATCGCGTCATCGTCACCTTGACGGTGGATGGCGGGACGGCCGATGCCACGGTGTTGGCCCAGGAAGGGCGGGTCGGGCTGCGCCAGGGGCGGATTCTGCGGTTGGTGGACGAGGCGTTGGAGCAGGGTGGGGTCTTGACGGAGGAACAAAAAAAGGACTGGTCGGCGTTCAACCAGTCCTCGGGTACACATAATGAGACGTCGGCTATGCCGGGCTCAAGGGATCTTGAGCACCTGCCCGACGTAGATCATGTTCGGGTTGCTGACCTGGTCGCGGTTGGCCTCGAAGATTTCGGGCCAGCGAGAGGCGTTGCCGTAGACCTCCAAGGCGATGCCGCTGAGAGTATCCCCAGACTGGACGGTGTAGGTGCGCGGTTCGACCACAGCGCGGCTGGTGGCCGCGGCGACCTGCTGTTCAGCCTGCCGCTTAGCTTCTTCAAGCTCGTATTGTTGGCGGCGCAGGGCAAGTTCCTGCTCTTTCATCTGCTGTTTCATCGCGGCCATTTCGGCGCGGGCTTCGGCCGCGGCATCCACGACCGGTTCGCTGACAGCCGCGCTCGGGACGGTCACGAGGGGCAGGAAGCCCTCGGCCGATTTGCTGACAGCCGCGCTCGGGGCGGTCAAGAGAGGCTGGAAGCCCTCCGAAATCTGGGGGATGGCTTCTTCGACGCGATCGGGCAGGGTGCGGGCAACCTCCTGCGCGCTTTCGGCCGCCTGTGCGGCCTCGTGCTTGCCGCCGCGTAGGGCATCGCCGATGCGATCAAACAAGGATTTCGGTTCGGACATGGTTTTATTCTCCTTAAGCATCCTGCATGGATGACTGTCTAGCGCCGGGACTTGGCGATCTGGCCCATGATGAACTTGGCGGCGAGGATGAAGGCCAAGGCCCCGATGAAGGTCTGGATGACGTAGACGCCGAAGATCGAAAGCCCCCACTGCCCCAAGACAACCTGGCCGATCAGCCCGCCGATGAAGCCGACGACGATGTTCCCCAGCCAGCCGTAGGGCAGTTTGGTCTTCGAGACCGTTTCGACGATGGCGACGATGACGATTGTGACGATGAGTGAACCGAGTACACCGAGCATATAAAACTCCTCTCAAAAGTGGCCTGAACCGCTGCGGGTAGGATCGCAGATTAGTCCGAGCGGTCTTTGCGATTTAGAGTAGATGGACGGCCAGGGCGATGACCGAGACGATAATCGGAGCCGCTAACACCATGCCGCCACAGCCGATGCAGCCCTTCTTCTTCATCACCTCTTGCGGGTTGTAATAGCGTTTCTTCGGTTCCTCTTGAGCCGACCGGACAGGAGACTGCGCCGGTTCCGGCGCGCTCGGCGCCAAACTGGGGCTGCTCTTGGTCGGTTCGACGTCGGGCGCGCTGGCGCTCTGGCCCTGGCCGACGCCGGAATCGAAGCCTGACCCGCTTGCGCTTCGGCCCTGACCGACGCCGGAGGTAAGCTCCGCCATGGGGTCGCGGGTGTCGAATTTGACTTCTGCGGACTGAAACCCGCTGCTGTCTTTCTTCCTGATCTCTGCCATGTTTCCTCCCGTGAATGCAACCGACTTTAGGAAAGAGTATCGCACGGACAGGTTACGAACGACATTACACAGCAAGTCTGATAAACAGAAACCAGACCCCCGAAGGCTCGGAAGCCTTCGGGGGTCTGGCCCAGTTGCCCCGGCTCGGTCGGAGACCGGCCAGAGCGCGCTTCAAGGCAACTTACTTACCGGTAGCCGAAGTCCACATCAATCCGGCGTTCGCCGGCGTGCAGGACGAGCGGCACGTAGAAGCCGTGTGTCGAGGTCATGCCGGCGGGCGGGTTGATGACCGCCACCAGGTAGGTGCGCGGCGCCGACGCGAGAATGCCGTAGATGCCGTTGCTGTTGGTGGTCGCACAGTACCACATGGTGTTACCCATCGGCTGGGCGCAGACCCGGATACCGGCCAGGCCCTTCTCGCCCCCATCCATGACGCCATTGCCGTTGGTGTCAACCCAGACCTGGTCTGAAATGACCGTCTGGCCGGCGCCGGGGATGAAGGCGTAGCCGAAGTCGGCGTCCGTGTAGGACTGCTTGTTGGCAAGCGTGAGCGGACCATAGGGCGATGGATGGCTGTTCAGCCCGACGGTCAGAGTCATGTTCGCCAATGCGCCGTTCGTGTCTGTGACCTTTACCCAGTACGTGCCGGGCAAGATACCGTCGAAGAGGTATGAGCCGTCGTCCGCGGTTGTAACCGTGGCGACCGTCGCGCCGGGCGCGCCGGCGTTGTCGGCCAGCAGGGCCACCGTCACGTTGCCGATGCCTGGCTCGTCCACATCCATGATGCCGTTGGCGTTGGCATCGTACCAGACGTGATCGCCGAGCTTGGCCCATTTCTTCTGGACGCCGAAGTTGACGGACTTATCGAGGAGCGGCCACTTGGCGAATGCCACCTCGGTGGGGCTGGTCGGCACGTAGTCCGGCGGGATTTGCGCCTTCAGCGTGTATTGGCCGGGCATCACCAGGTCGAACTGATACCAGCCATCGCCGTTTACCGACTTGGTGGCATCAAGAGAGTGGTCGGTCTTCTCCAGGGTCAGCCAGACGCCCGAGAGCCCCGTCTGTTCCGTGTCCTGGCGGAAACCGTCGCCGTTCTGGTCAATGTACACGTAGCCGGTCTCCATCGGCCCCGGCGCCTGGTACAGCCCAATCAGTTCCCAGCCGCCTTCGGGCTTCGCGTCCCCCGGATCGGTCATGAGGTTCATTGGGTTCGCCATGCCCAGATAAAGGCCATCACCCGTGACCATGTTACGGACGCCATAGTTAGTGTAGTTGCCGACGCCCGCGGTGCTCACGGCAATGGCCGGCCACCACTCATCCACGAAGCGGTAGAGATCCGCGCCGTAGGAGTAGGTGGGAAGTTGGATGGCGTGGGCCAATGCGCTTGCATCCGCCACGCCCAGGGAGGTCAGATAGCTCTCGACGATGGAGGCGAACACGTAGCTCCAGTCCATCGTACCGACGAAGAGCTGGTCGGCGAAGGTCTCCATACTCCAGGTGTAGTTATTGAAGAAGTTGTTGAACCCGCCGAGGCCGAAGAGCGGGAACCGGCCCATGTTGTTCGGCACGAACTTCCAGCCCAGGGTCGAGTCATAGGCAGGGAGATTGGCGTAACCGTAGAGCAGTTGAATCTCGGACGCTACGCCGAGGTGGCGCCCGCGAAAGACGTTAGTTGCCCGCTGGGTACCCAAGATCGTCGCCAGGATTTCGCTCGGGTCGGATGGCATGCCGTAGGTGTCGAAATGCGCCACAGCGGCCTGCATGGGCACGTGCATGGTGCCCCAGTACAGGTAGCCGTCGAAGGCCATCAACGCGCCGTTGTAGTAGGTAGATGCGGTCACAGGATCCGGCTCGTAAGCGTCTACCTGCCAGACCTTGGTCCAGCCCGCGGCATCGGCTGCGGTGAGGCCGCCCGGCGTGAGCACCGGGCTCATGAAGAGGCCGGCCAGTTCGCCGGAGCGCGGCCAGGTGGACGCGAAGATCCGGCCCTCGAAGAAGGCCAGATCGGCCACGTCGCCGCCGATGTCGCCGACCGTCTCGAATTGGAACGGGTTGCCGGGGTCGCCGGTCCAGCGCAGCACGCTGCCCATCCCGCCCGCGACGCCGACGCCCAGATAGAGGACATCGTTTACCACCAGGGACTTGCGGATGTTGTCGTAGGCCGGCAGGTTGATGGAGCCGAGATAGGCGCCAGAGTCGGCCTGGTAGGCGAACAGGTTGACGCTGCCGCCGAAGGCCGGGCCGCCGAGCAACACGACGTTGTTGTGGCTCGCAGCAAAGCGGAAGCCGCCTGTGCCGGCGATGCGGCTGTCGGGCGGCGTCTTCTCCGTCAGGGTCTCGGAGGCCGTGCTATACTGATAGATGCGCGGCGGCCGCCAATCTTTGAGGTCCGCGGGCAGCGAAGACGGGTAGCTCGCCGAACCGAACTCGCAAACCCAAGAATTGGTCTCGAACGGGGTCGTCACGCCCAGGCCACGACCGATGACCGCGCACTGGACGTTTGTAGCCGTGCCGAACCAGAGGTCATTGCCGGTCTTGGTCAAGCCCCAGACGTAGGACTGGTTGACCTTGGCCCGGCCGGTGGCGCAGGGGGGGCCGGGCGGATAGGGGCTGCCGATGCCGTCGAAGCACTCGTCTGGCTGGGCCTTGGCTAACAACTTGCCGCCCAACGGCAGGGGTTGGGTAGCCTGGGGCATAAAGCTGGGGTTGATGCGAGCCGGATCGCTCGGTCGGCCATAAAGGCCTTGCCAGAATTGCTCCATTTGCTCCAGCGCGGCCGGGGGCTTGGCCGCGTCGCTGGGAGCTTGCGCGCTGGCCGCCAATGGGCCGCCCACGACACTCGCGATGAGCGTCACAAGGGTCAGGAACAAAACCGTCTTGCGTCGAGACATCTGTGAACCTCCTTTGGTTGTGGTGGTTGGGATGACGAATCTCTATAGCACTGTGCGGGACCGGCCTGTTGTGTCAGGTATCACGTCCTACAATTGGTATTTGTGGTCAACAAATGGCGTTAGGGGAATGTACTTCAAATCAAATACATACTAATGTAATCCATTGAAAGGTTGCAAGGAACGGCGATGGCGGCTAGACTAGCCGGGTAGTCCAAACCAAACTGCAGAAGGAGGTCGCCGTGTCCCTGCGATTCGTGCGCGAACTAACCGCCCCAGAACAGGCGGTTCTG
>JAPLHB010000175.1 GCA_026389845.1 Chloroflexota bacterium | reverse complement strand
GCCCCGAACTCAAGCCCATCGCCGTGCTGGCTCGCGTCGGCGGCGGCAGCCTCGATCCCGCGGCCGGCGACCTGGACGTGACGGCCGGCTGGGGTCACGCGGGCCAGGAGGGCGTCACCATGCCGGGGCGGGGGCGGCTGGTGGGGAACAACGCGCCGGCTCACGTGCCAGGCACCTCGGAGGTGCCTGGCACGTCATACGACGTCTACCTCAACGACGTGGCCTATTGGCGCAACGTGCCGGCCCGCGTCTGGGACTACACCATCGGCGGCTACCAGGTCATCAAGAAGTGGCTCAGTTACCGGGAGCGGGCGTTGCTGGGGCGGGGCCTGACGATCGAGGAAGCGCAGGAAGTGACGCATATGGCCCGGCGCATCGCTGCGCTTATGCTGCTGGAGCCGGCGCTCGACGCGAACTATGCGGCGGTGGTCGGGGCGACATACGCGTGGGCCGGGGAACGCGCCAGGTAGCACTACCTTTCGCAATTCATCGCCCCATACCCTTTTGGGGACAATCCTATCCTCTCAACCGCGCCGCGCGCCCCAGGCGTAGCGCAGCGTGACGCCGAGGATGTAGCGCGCGGCCAACAGCGTGCCGCGCACCGTGCCGCTGACCTTGGAGCGCCCGGCCCGGCGGCTATGATAGCTGACGGGTACTTCGACGATCCGCGCCCCCTGGCGAGCCGCTTTGACGATCATCTCCGTGGGCCAGCCGTAGGTCATCTCCTGCATGTCGAGTTGCGCCAGGAGCGAGCGGCGGATCGCGCGGTATGGCCCCAGGTCGGTGAGGGTCAGGCCGTAGAGCCGGTTCATCAGCCGGGCCACCAGCCAGTTGCCGAAGCGTTGATGGGGCGGCATGGCGCCCCGCGCGATGTGGCCGGCCGGGCGCGACCCCAGCACCAGGTCAGCCTCGCCGGCCAGGATCGGGGCCAGGAGGCGCGGCAGTTCGGCGGGGAGGAAGCTGTAGTCGCCGTCGAGGAAGGCCAGGATGTCGGCGTCGCCCGCGGCGGCCACGCCGGCCGCACAGGCGTAGCCGTAACCCCGCCGCGGCTCGGCCACCACGGTCGCGCCGCCGGCTCGCGCCTCTGCGGCCGTGGCGTCGGTCGAACCGTTGTCGGCCACGATCACGTCCACCGCCGCGGTCGCCAGCACCTCCGCCACCAGCCGGCCAATGTTGCCGGCCTCGTTCAGCGCGGGGATGATGACGGTGGTGCGTATTGCGTATTGCGTGTTGCGTGTTGCGTGATTCGTTGATTCGCTCATTCGTTCATTTGCCGATTCGCTCATCCGCCACGCGCCCAACAAGGCCCGCGTGTGCGGCGCGACTTCGGGCGGCGCGGCGGCAAGCTCGGCTTCCAGCCGGGCCAGCGAGGCGCTGTCGTCCACGTCGTACCAGGTCGGTAGGAGCGCCACGGTCAGGCCTTCCGCGGCGGCCAGGGCTAGGGTGTCGGCGGCGACGTGTGGGGTGCTCATGCGCACTTTGCGCAGCAGGCGCGGGGCGGGGCGTTTCAGCCCGATCAGGTAGTAGCCGCCATCGTCGGCGGGGCCGAGCGCGACATCCGCGCCGTCGCGCAGCGCGTCGAACGCGGCCGCCAGGCACGCCACCGGCAGGGTGGGGCCGTCGCTGTTCATGATGGCGACGCGTTCGTAGCCGAGCGCCAGATAGCGCGTGAGCGCGTGATCCAGCCGGGCGCCCAGGTCGGGGCCTTCCTGGAGGAGACACTCGAAATCGGGCGCCAGGCTGGCGAAGTACGCCTGGGCATCGGCGGGCAGATACGCGATGACCGATTGCACGTCCGGCGTCTGGCGGATCAGGTCGAGGGTGTCGCGCAGGAAGCATTCGTAGAGCGCCGCGGCCTGCTCCGGCGACAACGGCGGCGAGAGCCGCGTCTTGGTCTGGCCGGGCGCGGGGCGCTTGGCGACGACGATCAGGGCGTTGGCAGCGCGGGGGCGGGGCTTGGACGGGCTATAGACGTCCAGACAATCTTCTGGATTCGAGGCTTTAGCCGGTTTTTCTTGCAGACGAGAGCGACCGGCTGAAGCCTCGAATCCAGATCGCGAAGTTGGTGTGCGAGAAATCGCTTCCACCGTAGGCCTACACAACCACTGTGGTACACACGTTGCCGCTGCGCATCAGATCTTTCGCAGGGGCCGGACGCCAATCCAGCGCGATCGTCTCGCCGCGCACCCACGGGCAGTAGTCGTCATGCGCGTCCAGGTTTCGGTTGAGCGCGCGGCGGCTGGCACAACCGCCCCGGCAGGCGCAATCGGCCGCGACGGGCGGTTGAAAGCGCGCGGCCTGGAATGCCGGGCTGTCCATCACCGCCGCGCCGGACTGGGCCAAATCCGCGATGCTCGGCGCAGACGCGCCATCCAGCGGCCAGTAGACGCAGGGGACGATCTGTCCGCGCGGGTTGAAGCGGAGGCTGCGCTGGCCGCAGGGCGAGGTCGCGGCGTCAAGCCCCATTGCCGCCCGCACCACCGGCTCGCTGCACGAGATCACCAGCCCATCGGCAAAAAGCCGGCGGTAGCCCTCCCAGAATTCGGCGTAGGTCAGGCGATAGGCGTCGGTCTTGACCGCCTGGTAGGCGTTGACCCGCAGATTGACGCCGTTGCGCCGCGCCAACGCCACGAGTTGATCCATCTGGTCGTAGTTGGTGCGCATCAGCGTCGCCAGGATGGACGCCTCGACCCCCAGTCTGCGACACCGAGCCATGGCCCCATGCACCAAGGCCCAGTTGCCAGGCCCGCGGAACGTGTCCTGTTCGGCCTCGGTCGCGAAGTCAATCGAGACCTCGACGTCGTGGAATGCCCGCAGCACGTCATCGGCGATCGTGGTCAGGCTGTAGCCGTTGGATGCCAGGCTCAACTTGACCCCGCGCGCGCTCAGGTAGCGCACGATGGGGACGAATTCGGGGTGCAGCGCGTTTTCGCCCGTGCCCATGCCCAGCGCATCCACGGGGATCGCCTCGCAAATCTGCTGCACCTGCGCCAGGCTGAGCGCGTCCACCCGCCCGGTGTCGCGATAGCAGTGCGCGCAGTTCAGATTGCAGTCGTTGGTCAGGCCGATGCCGACGGAGTAGCCCATGATGCTCCTTTGAAAACGTGATGCGTGGTGCGTGATGCGTGGTGCGTGATGCGTGGTGCGTACTGCGTGCTGCGTGCTGCGTAGTCCGTGTTTGAGCGCGAGAATGGATGCCGCAATACGCAATACGCAATACGCAATACGCAATACGCAATACGCAATACGCAATACGCAATACGCAATACGCAATACGTTTCACGCACCCACCTCACCGCGCACGATAAAGTACACAATGCTGGCAAAGAAGCGCCCGGCGGCGATGCGCGCTCGCAGTTCGCCCACCCAGGCGTCGTGTTCGGCCGGGGTGATCGCGCTGGCGGCGCGGCAGAGATCGGCGGCGCGCCAGAGGGACTGGGTGAGCGCCGAGGTTTCATCGCTGGCTACGGAGACGACGGGCGTCACCCGCAGATCGCACAGCCCGGCCGCGGCCAACCGGCCCCGCAACTGCCGGCCGCTCCAGTTGTTCCCGCCGTGGTGATCGGTGCGCCAGTGGATGATGCGGCGGGTCAACGCGCGGTCGCTCTGGTCAACGGCCACGGTGTCGAAATCCCAATCCATCACCTCCACGCGGCCGCGAGGCCGTGTCACCCGCGCCATCTCTCGCACCGCGGCATCGGGATCGGCCGCGTGGAGGAGCAGGCGGACGGCGACCACGGCATCGAAACTGGCAGCGGGATAGGGCAGCGCCTCGGCGGGGCCGACGTCGAAGCGGACCGCCTCGCCCAGGTCCTCCTCGTCCGCGTACCGGCGCGCGGCCGCGGCCATGTCGGGTGCGATGTCCAACCCGACGACCAGGCCGCCGGGCGCCACGCGGGGCGCGATCAACCGGCAGAGCACGCCGCTGCCGCTGCCGACCTCCAGGATGCGCTCGCCCGGCCGCGGGACCAACACATCGCACAGGGCGGCGTTGATTTCGGCCTGATCGGGGAGCCGGGAGCGGTCTTCCAGGAAGGCGGCCATCTGGGCCGCGTCCGCGGGGCTGACGACCGACGGGTTGGACCAGGCGTTGCTGTGACTCACGCTACAAACTCCAAAATACGCCACAACTGGCGCACGCCCCGTGCGGCCGCGCGCTCAACAGGGCCGTGCGGAACGCCCGGTAGGGTGCCGCGTTCCATAGCTCGGCGAAGGGCGTCTCGAACAGATTGCCCAGGATCAGGCTGTTGTAATCGTCGGTGGCGAAGGGCGAGATGCAGCAGGGCAGGCAGTTGCCGTTGGCGGTGACGTAGGCGGTCGTCCAGGGCCTCATGCACGCTTGCCAGGGCGTGGCATCCGCGCCGCGCTGGGCCGCCAAGCTATCGCGCGGGTCGCGCGCACCCGAGGCGCGGAACGCGATGCCCAGTTCGGTGCTTAGGGCTTCGCACTCGGCGATCACCTGCTCCTGACGGACGTGGTCGCCGCCGAAGATCGCCAGGTCGTCGCGCGCCATGCCGTACTGCGCCGCCGGCTGACCCGCGAAATAGACCATGCGCTGCAAGTAGACCTCCGGCACGCCCACCTGGGCGGCCAACCGTACCAGGTCGGGCAACTCGGCCAGGTTTTCGGTCGTCGCCACACACCAAATCGAGACGCGCGGGACCGCAGCGCCCAATCGCGCTTTGGTTGCGGCCAGTCCGGTCAGCCCGGCCACGACCTTACCGAGCAGATCGGCCCCGCGGATGCGCGCAAATGTTTCGGGCCGGGCGCCGTCAATCGAGCAGCGATACTCGTCCAGCCCGCTGCGCACCAACGCTTCCTGCCAGGCCGGGGTCAGCAGCGTGCCGTTGGAGTTGAACAGCACCTCGACCCCGCGCTCCTTCAGGTAGCCGATCATCCGGGGCAGCTCGCGATTGAGCAGCGGCTCGCCGATGCCGTGGAGCACCGCCCGGCGCATGGCGGGGAATTGATCTGCGATGGCGCGGAACTCGTCGAAGGTGAGCGACCTCAGCGGCTCGCGCGTGAAGAAGGTGCGGGGGCACGTCTCGCAGAGCAGGTTGCAGCGGTTCGTGACCTCAATGAAGACGACCGTGGGCGTAGTCGTCATGACTGGGCCGCGCGGTGTCCCCGCGGGCAGGCGATAGGCATCCGGCAGGAACATTTGCTCGGGCAACACCGGCGATGGCGAGATCGGTGTCAGCGTGATCGGTTGTGACAAGGTTGCTCCCGTGGGACGCTGGTATGCGGCGAACGATAGACATTCAGATAATCTCCTGAAATCGAGACTTTAGCCGGTCGTTCTTGTTGACGAAAAAAACCGGCTGAAGCCTCGATTCCAGATCAATGAGTATACCCTGCTACGGTGAGTTGTGTCAAACGAGTTTTGTATTGTCGCCTGGCTGACCGACTCAGCGCTTATTTGCGCGGTATCATCAACGCCTGTACAATCTTGGCAGGGATTCTGCTGCGTCGCCCGAAAGGAACAATCCCATGAAAAAGCTGAGCTTTTTGATCCTCTTCGCCGTCATCCTGGCGGCATGCACGCCGGCCGCCATGCCGACGCCCGCGCCGGCCCCGACCGCCACGATGACGCCGGCGACCGCGATCCCGCCGAGCGCGACGCCAATCCCGCCTACCGCGACGCCGATCCCCTCGACGGCCACGCCCATCCCGCCCACCGCAACCCCTGCGCCGCCCATGGCCACGTCCGTGCCGCCGACTGCTACGGCTTCGCCTACGGCGGCCAAACCCGATGCGGCCTTGGGCGAGAAGCTTTGGGCGCAGGCGCCGTGCGTCCGCTGCCACGGCCCTGCCGCCGAGGGCAAACGTGGGCCGAAGCTGGCAGGCACCGGCCTGACTTTCGACCAGGTGTTACTGCAGGTGCGCCGCGGCGGAGACCCGATGCCGGCCTTCACCGCCGACGAAATCAGCGATCAGGACTTGCGGCACATCTACGCCTGGCTGCGCAGCCTGACCCCGCAGGCACAGCCCACGCCCATCGCCCGGCCCAGCTATCCCACCGCCGCGCTGCTGGCGATGTGGCAGCACGTCAACGACATGAAGGTCAAGTCCGACTTCGCCAAAGACCTGCCCGAACGTCAGGCGGCTGACGACGCGGGCCGGCTGACCCTGTTGAAGCAGTACGCGGGGGAGGCCATCGGCGAGGGGCAGGCGGCCCTGGCGCAGGCCAACCAGGCGCTGAACGAAATCCCCGCCGAGAACGTCAAGGCCGTGATCCGTCAGACGATTGACGCGACCAACGCGGTGATTGACCAGGCCAACCAGGCGCGCGGCCAAGGCTCGTTTGCCGCGGCCTGGCCCAAGGCGGCCGAGATGGTGCGCCTCTCCCGGCTGGATGCCTGGCCGTTTGCAACCCAGGCGGTGCGTGATGCGGGGCTGGCGGGCACGGTACGGGTCTCCGTCACCGATCAAGCGGGCCGGGCGATTCCGGGCGCGTTCGTCACCGTGCTGACGGCCCATACGCCGGTGGGCGTGCGCACCGATAGCGCGGGCCGCGCCACGATCCCGAATGTGGCGGCCGTGCCCGCGCTGCAAGTGAAGGCCTATGCGGCCGGCCTGGTCTACCACGAGGTCCACGTCAATTTGGCGCCCGGCGGTGCAGCCGATGCCGCTATCGCTCTGCCCGGCCCCAGCGCGGGCGGGCAGACGCCGGCCGTCGCCAACGCGGCCATCACCCCGGCCAGCGGGGCCGGCAACGCGACGGTCACTCTGAGCGTCACCGCCACCGATCCACAGGGCGCGCTTAACCTGGCCGAAGACCAGGTCTTCGCCCTGAACCCGACGTTGGGGCTGGCCTACGTCCTGCGCAACGCCGGTGGCGACCGTTACCAACTGCAAGTGGCGCTGCCCGGCCTGGCGCAGGGCGCACACACCTGGTATTTCTTCGTCGTGGATCACCAATGCAACACCAGCAACGTGCTGGAGGTGAAGTATACGGTGCAGTGAGAGGGGGGAACGTGTTGCGTAGTGCGTACTGCGTGGTGCGTGGTGCGTGGTGCGTAATCGGGTTCGGTGTGGTGCTTTCTCTAGCGGCAGGATGTGTAAGTGGTGCGCCGCTGCCGCCGTTGCGCGCTCCGCAACCCTTCGTCGTGACGACTTCGGTTGTTCCGCCCGCGGTTGGGGCGACTGAAGTCGCTGCCATGAATCGTCAAGGTACTCGTGGTGAGGTCACAGGCGACCTCATTGC
Source organism: Chloroflexota bacterium (assembly GCA_026389845.1). Lineage (GTDB taxonomy): Bacteria > Chloroflexota > Anaerolineae > CG2-30-64-16 > CG2-30-64-16 > JAPLHB01. The sequence goes on along the minus strand of JAPLHB010000175.1, from coordinate 4,179 downwards.
GCGCCGGGCGGACTCGCCGCCGGGCGTGAGTGGCGTGGTAGACGCGGTCTGGGCCGAGGCTACGCCGTTGCGCGTGCCACTTACTTGGGGCATCCGCGGGACGGAACATGCGCTCGACGTCGAAGTGCGCAGCCTCTACACCGCCGATGCGATCTACTTCCTGGCGCAATGGCCCGGCGTCGCGCCCGGCGATCAGCCCGATACCGTCGCCAACAAACTCACCGTCCATTGGCAGATCGCCGCGCCGGCGGGGCGGCCGGCTCGGGCCTGCGACGTGGCCTGCCACACCGCGTTCGCGGATGACCAGGGGCGCATCGCCTACGCCAACGCGGAGACGATCCCGCAGGGCGGCGACGCGACCCTTTCAGTTGCCGGCGGCTGGCGCGATGGCCTCTGGGCGGTGGAGTGGAGCCGGCCGCTGGTCAACGACAACCCCTACGATCTCCAGTTCAGCGACCTGGGGCAGTCCTACACCTTCTTCCTCAAGGTTTTCGAGCGCGTCGAGGGCCGCCCCGATCCGGTTTCCGAACGCCATCAGCTTGTGTTTCAGCGTTGAGTGAGGGGAGGCAGCGGATGGAAACGGAGCAACGGATGAAAACGGATAAGCGGATAGAGACGGCTGCGATCCGTCATCCGTTGTTCGTCCTTCGTCCTGCGCCGTGCGCCATCTACCTCCTCACCGCCCTCTTTATCATTTTCTTCTCCTGGCTTTCGATCATGCGGCACGAGACCTACCGGTCGGCCGCGATGGACCTGGGCTACACCGACCAGGTCGTCTGGAACACACTGCACGGCCGGTTTATGCAGTTTTCCACCTACGAGAACGCCCCGATTGACCTGCCGCTCGACCGGTTCCGCCGCACCGACATCCTGCTGGCCTATCACGCCGAACTGCTGCTGGCGCCCATCTCGCTGCTCTACCTGATCTACGACAGCCCGGTCACGCTCCTGGTCTTGCAGGCCGCGGTCATCGGGATGGGCGCGTTGCCGGCCTATTGGCTGGCACGCAAGCGACTGCGAAGCGCGTTCGCCGGCCTGGTCTTCGCCCTGGCCTACCTGCTCGCGCCGGCCGTGCAGGGCGCCATCCTCTCCGATTTCCACGCGGTCTCCCTCACGGCGAGCCTGCTGCTCTTCGCCTTTTTCTTCGTGGAAGAGCGTCGCTACAAGCTCTTCTTCGCGTTCATCGTGATCGCGATGTTGGCGAAAGAGGATGTGCCGCTGCTGGTCGCAATGCTCGGCCTTTACCTCTTCTTCTGGCGCCGCGAACGCAAAGTGGGCGCGCTGACGGTGGCGTTGGGCCTGGGCTGGTTCCTCGTCTGCACGCAGGTGATCCTGCCCTATTACAGCGGGCTGGCCCGGTCACCCTTCTTCGACCGCCTGGCGATCTTCGGCCCCACCGCGGCCGACTCGGTGCGCCGTGCGCTGCGGGAGCCGGCTCTGGTGCTCGAATGGCTGCGCCAACCCGCGATCATGGCCTATGGGCGGGGGCTGCTGGCAAGCGGCGGGTTCATGTCGGTTTTCAGCCCGCTGATCCTGGCGATCGGCTCGCCGGTGCTCGTGATCAACGTCTTCAGCAAGTGGGACTGGACCTATTCGGAGGGGGCGCACTATTCGGCGTCGCTGGCGCCGCTCGTGATCGTCTCGGCCATCTACGGGGTGGAGTGGCTGGCGCGGCAACTGGTGCGGGTCGGCGGCCCGCGAGGGCGAGCGGTGGTAAACGCGCTGGCGCTGCTCGTGCTGGCGAGCAGCGGCTTCCATCACTGGCAGATCGGCATGACGCCGCTGGCCCGCGACTTCCGCTGGCCGCAGATCACCGCCCACCACCGGCTGGCTCAGGAGTTCATCGCGCTGATCCCGCCTGAGGCGTCGCTATCGGCCCAGTCGAACCTCTACCCGCACGTGGCGCACCGCGAGCGGGCGTATCTCTTCCCAGCGGTCAACGACGCGGAGTACATCTTCCTGGACGTGACCGGCTCGACCTATCCGATTGGCGCGCAGGATTTCAAGCGTGAGGTGGACTGGTTGTTGCAGGCGAGCCAATTCGAGGTGGTGGACGCGAGAGATGGCTATTTATTGTTGAAGCGGCGATCATCATCCGGCACGCGGACAGAGCTGCCGGCAGCGTTTTTCACATTTGCGCAGGCCGGCGGGAGTTCGATCCCCCATCCCCTACGCGCACGTTTCGGCGACGTGCTGGAGCTGGTCGGCTACGATGTCGAAATCATGAACGAGGTCAGCGCCCAGCAGTTGCCGGCCCGCGTGACCACGTACTGGCGGGCGCTGCGACCTTTAAACCCCGGATACGGTTTTGCTTTCTTTTTCACCCGCATGGATGGCGCCATCGTGGGGACTTACACCGAGGGGACCGCGACCGCGCTCTTCTATCCGGTGACGACCTGGCGCGTGGGCGAGGTGGTCCGCGTCGAGACGCCATCCCTGCCCATCGGCCGGCTGCGCGATGTGCTGGTGGCCGTCACCCTGCCCCAGGCCGACGCCGGCGCGGTGGCAGGGCGCCTGCGGCCCGTCGTCGTGGTTGAAGGGCAAAGCCGCGAGGTTTTCCAGGAAGATAGTTTGCTGAAGCTGTTCGAGCTTCATTCCCCGTGAGGCGCGTACGGTCGAAGACCGGCGCAAGTGGGAGGGAATGACGCACGCAGAAATTTGGGGCGGTCAAGCGGTTTCTATTCCAACCGGATGAGCGGCTCGATTTCGTCCAATACCGTTGCCAGGTCTGGGGCCGAAGCGGCGATGACTTTGTTTTCGTCGCCCTCGTGCTTATGATGCGGATAGGTAGACATCCTCAGCTTCTTGTGATGGCCGGTATTGTCGTAACGAAACACGAACGAGCCTGCGGCATCCATGTACTGGTAGACATACATCAGACGATCCCTGCTCGTTTCGACGTCCACATATTCGCGGACGTGCAGAACTGAGCCGTCCACAAAGTACAACTCACCCTGCACAAAGCCCTCATGCGTGCTGCGCTTGTCGTACGCGACATTGGAGGACGCAACCAGAAGGCTGGCCTCGATGAGACGGCGAAGCTGGTCGAAATAGGCCTCAACTCGCAAAGCTCACACCTCGCAAGGTCTCGGTCTTTTCGTGCAGTCTTTGGAGCAGTCGGTACTCACCGATCCACTCGGCAAGCTCCAATGTCTCACCTAGCTCATCGTTCTCGAAGCGGCGCACGAACTCACGGGTGGGCATTCGATGGGCCGTCTCGAACTCGCGCAGGCGACGCTCCGTGCGTCGGATGCCGACTTCCAGCAAACGCACCTCGTTAGCCAACGCATTTTCAACCAATGGTCTAAGCGGCAATTGCCGGGTGGAAACCAATGTCAATTCGGTCATCAGCCTGTCTCCTTGCGCTCTCTCGTCTGGGCCGTATTCTACTCCTCATCCATCGTTTTGTCGAACCATCCTCCAACAAGGTCGGCGACCGGCTTTTCGCTCGAACACGGCAGGGTCTCCTGGCCCATATCAACGTGAGAAGCCACTACAGTATGGCACAATACCGCAGCCGGCGCGTTGTGGCAAACGAGCAGAACCCAATTTCGGCATTGAGCGGGAGAGGCACGCTCGGTCAGAGACCGACCCGAGCGCAAGCGGCGGGCATTTAAGCAGCGGCGCCGGATGCCTCCAACAGCACCCGGCGCCTTGTCTACCTGTCTACTTGTCTGCTGATCCCTACAGAATCTCCAATTCCTTCAGTTTCGCCTCCGGCACGACGCCGTTCACCCAGCCGCGCAACCTGTAGTATTCCTCCAGCATCTTGTCCAACTCGCAGACGTGGCCCTTGGAGCCTTGCATCGTGGAGGGCTCCTCCAGGAAACGCTGGGGCAGGGTGTCGCTGCCCTCGCGGAAGCCGTTCAGGTTGTTATAGTAGCGCTCCAGGTTATACACCCGCTCGCCCACCTTCAGCAGGTAGTCTGCGGTGCACGGCGCGCCGGTGATGGCGGCAAACTGCGCCGCGAACCCGTCCATGGATTCGGAGAAGGTCGAGAACTTGCACACGTCCAGGCAGTCGGTGAGGGCATGCACGTTCTGGAAGATCATGATCAGGTTGCCCTTGCCCTCCCAGGCCAGCGGGTCAACCACGGTGGACGGGCCGAGCACGTTGCCGGCAATCTCGGCGGCCGGCGTGTAGCCGCGCAGGTGGCACGCGCCGCGGTTGCTGGTGGC
>JAPLHB010000128.1 GCA_026389845.1 Chloroflexota bacterium | reverse complement strand
TCGGTGCGCGCGAGGAAGGTCTCGACGAAGGCGTCCACCCGCCACTGCCAGCCCAAGCGCCGCACGATGCCGCGCAGGTTGCCAATCGACAGCATCCGGGGGTGGAACAGGTCGGCCCCGTAGTTCTTGATGAAGGTCTTGATCTCGCGCCACAGGTGGCGGTCGTTAGTAGTATTTCGGGTGAATTTTTGGTTTCATGGTAGTTATCCTTCAACCGTGTTGCGTACAACGTATTGCGTATTGCGTGTTGCGTATTGCGTTTGATCTTCAGACTAACTCATTCGCACCACGAATCACGCACCACGAAACACGCCTCACGTATCACGCAGGCGGGTAAACACTGACGATCGGCCGGCCATGATGGGATTCGAACGTGACGTGCCCATCAATGGTGGCGAACAGGGTGTAGTCCTTGCCCAGACCGACATTGTGCCCCGGATGGAACTTGGTGCCGTGTTGGCGGACGATGATGCTGCCGGAACTGACCAACTCACCGCCGAACCGCTTGATGCCAAGGCGTTGGCTGTTGCTATCGCGACCGTTGCGGCTTGAACCGCCACCTTTTTTGTGCGCCATCTCTTACTCTCCTCATCCAACCTGGATCTGTTCGATCCGCAGGCGGGTGTAATGTTGCCGCTGGCCGCGCTTTTTGCGCTCGCGCTTCTTCTGTACGTAATGGAAGAAAGTCACCTTGCGATGCCGGCGCTGCGCCACCACGGTGGCGAGCACAGCCGCGCCAGCCACGGTCGGCTGACCCACGGTGATCTCGTCGCCGTCGGCGATCAGAAGCACTTGCTCCAGCGTCACCTGGTCGCCGACTTCCGCCGGCAGCCGGTCAACGTCCATGAACTCGCCCGGCGTAGCCTGGTACTGTTTCCCGCCGGATGCCACAACTGCATACATTGAACCTTGTCCCCTCGCATGCCGCGCCCGCCAGCGAAATCCAGCCACAACTTCGGGGTGGATTCTTGGGCGAGACTTCATTTTGGCGGCCTGCCAATGCATTTGTCCGATAACGCGTTGGCACGGCCCACGTGGGCCGTGTCGAAACAAGATTATAACCGCGGAGCGATTCAGTGTCAAAAACAACCGCCGCCGATCTACGATTGTATTGCGTGGCGCCATCGAACGGCCCACGCAGTACGCACTACGCCCAATACACGTACACCGCCGGACTATTCGCCCCGCCTGCCGCGCTCCATTGATAGATCCACCAGGAATCGTAGGGGCTGAGGTTGACGCAGCCGTGGCTGCGCGGCCGGCCGAAGGCGTCGTGCCAGTAGGCGATATGCAGCGCGTAGCCGCTGTAGAAGTAGCTCGTCCAGGCGACGTCCTCCAGGTAGTAACCGGGGCCGGCCATGATGCCGGTGTCCAGCCGCCGCCAGGTGCGGAAGATCCCCTGCACCGTTGGCGTGCCAGGCAGCCCCGTGGCAGCCAGCACCGCATATACCGGCCGATCCCCCTCGTAACACACGGCCGTCTGCTCCGCCAGGCAGACGCCCACCCAGCGTTCATCGGGGCCGATGCTGGACGGCCGCGGCTTGAGGCGCGCCACGCCGACCGATGCGCCTTCGATCCACCGGCCGTCGCCGATGCGATACCACGTCGCTCCGTCAACACTGCGCGACTCCAGGATAGGCAAAGCCTGGTTATGGAGCACCTGGTCAAGGGGCGGGTTGTCGTCGGTGACGCCAGGGCGGGCGCGGACGTTGAGCGATGACGCCACCACCCAGCCGACCGGCAGGCTGATCGCGTCGGCTGCGGCCGCGGACAGGGAACGACCGGCGGCGGCCCGGCGGGTCGCCACCTCGATCACGCGGACCCACCCGCCATGCACCCATTGCCCATCACCGATTCGATACCACGTCGCGCCGCCGGATTGCGTTTCCTCGTAGATGGCTACCTCGGCGCCCGCGGTCAACTGCGCCACCGGCGGGTTGGCGGCGCTGACGCCGGGCTGGCCGCGCACGTTGAGCACATCGGCCGTGACCACGCCGCGGCGCTCGGCCGCGGGCGGCGTGGGCGTAGGCGTCGGCTCCGGCGTGGGTGTGGGTGTTGGGGTTGGCGTTGGGGTCGCAGGCGTGCTGACTAATGTGACGTAAGCGCCATACACCCACCGGCTGGCGCCGATCCGATACCAGGTCTCGCCAGCGTAAGCGGTCTCTTCGTAGATCGTCACCGTCGCGCCGTTGGACAGGCGATCCACCGGCGGGTTATCGGGCCGCACACCGGGTTGACCGCGCACATTGAGCACATCGGCTGTGACCACGCCGCTGCGCTCGGTCGTGGGTGGCTCCGGCGTCGGCGGTGGCGTCGGCGACGCAGTGACCAGCTTCACGAACCCGCTATGCACCCACCGATTCACGCCGATGCGATACCAGACCTCCCCGGCATAGGTCGCCTCTTCGTAGATGCCGACGGTCGCGCCGTTGGACAGGCGATCCACCGGCGGGTTATCGGACCGCGCGCCGGGTTGCGCACGCACGTTGAGCACGTCGGCGGTCACGATCCCTTGCCGGTCGGCCGGCGGCTCCGGCGGGGGCGGCGGTGGTGGGGGAGCCGGCTCGCCCACCATGACCCCGCGCAACTCGGAGGGCACGAACAGCGTCACCACCTCGGCCGAGACCCAATCGCCGCCGGCCGTCTGGTACCAGAATCCGCCGCCCAACGCGGTCTCGGCGCGGATGCTCAGATAGGTGTCCGCGCCCACGACGCGCGTGATCTCGCCGCCACCCGGTGTGCGGTAGAGCCGCGCTGAGGTCCAGCCCGTGGGACGGCAATAACGATAGGGCAGCCAGGGCTGCGCCTCGGCCGCTGCCGTGGAGACGTCGGCGGGACGGGCGGCCGGCGCGGGCTGGCCCGCGAGCGCGGGCGTCGGGGACGGTTCGACGGCTGCCGGCAGGGGCAACAGCTCGGGCGCGGCGATCGTGATCGGCGTTTCGGCCAGGGTCGCCAGCCAGAAGCCGTCGGCGTCCAGCAGGTCCAGCGCGACGGTGTAGCCGCCAGACTTCGGGTAGTCCAGCGTCCACCCGTCTGCCGGCTCGGCTCCGGCGCGGCCAGACAGCCGATACGCCTGTCCCGCGCCGCCGTCGAGGCGCACTTGCTGATCCGGCGCCAGGCCGGTGAGCTTTACGCTGACGGTGCGCTGGAACGGCTGGTGAGGCGGCATTTTGACGGCGAACAGCGCGACTTCGGGCCGAGACGGCTCGACGCCCGCGAACACCAGGCCAGGCTGCACGGAGGCCGTGGCTGTCTCCTCGCCCCAGATGAGCCGGGCAGCGAAGGAGTCGGCGTCTGCATAGCGATGGTTCGCCAGGGACGCCACGCGCTGGCTGCGCCAGGTGGCCGCGGTCGGCGCGCAGAGGAGGCCCAGGTCGAGGGTCTCGCCGTCGCCGGTCTCCAGACGGGCCGGGGCGCACGGCGCCTCGACCTCGTCAACGGGCGCGGCCCACGCCACGCCGAAGCTCACGAGATCGAGATCGCTTCTCGGTAGGACGATCAAGCGGATGCGATTGACCACGATGTTCTCCTCTATAACTTCCGGAGTGCCGAACTTGTTCGGGTTCGGGTGATATACAGGAACGATACTACCGTTTCTCCCACCAGACCGTCGCATACGCGATCCCGCCACGCTCGTAGTATTCGACGGTGACGGTGTGCGTGCCTTCAACCACGTTGTTGAACCGCCGGATGTAGGTGACGTAGCCAGCGGTCGTGTCGTGCCATTCGTCCAACGCCAGCCAGCCGTCCAGGTAGATGCGCACGCCATCGGAGGTGCGGGCGAAGAAGTCGTAATTGCCGCTCTCGAACGCGACCTGCCGGGTCCAGCGGATGCTGAAGTTATCCGCCGGAACCCTGCCATCGGGAGCGCCCAGCCCCCAGTTGAAGTCAATCACGGGATCGTTGCGGATCAGTAACGGGGGCGGCTGCAGCGAGATGTCGTTGAAATACTCGCCGCGCCAGTCGGGGAACTGGCCGAGCTTCTCCCACCACACGAAGATCGTCGCCACGCCGCGGGCCTGAAAATACTCCACGGTGAGCTTGTGGCTGCCCGCGCTGACCTGGCTGACGGTCTGGCGATAGGTAGTGGCCGGTTGTTCGCGCCAGGCGTCAATGACGAGCGAGTTGTCCAGATAGACTCGCACGCCGTCGTCAACCTGGGCGATAAAGTCGTAGTCGCCCGCCTCCAGGGTGACGCTGCGGGTCCAGCGCGCGGAGAAATCCATGATCGGGACCTTTGGGTCGGGTGAGGTGTTGTCCCAGCGGAAGTTGAGCTCGGGATCTGTGCGTACCAGGACGGTCGGTCCGGCCAGGTCACGGTTGGCGAAATACTCGCCCCGCCAGGCGCTCGGCGGCGCGGGTGTGGGCGTTGACTTGGCGGGCGTCTGGATCACCGGCAGGCTGTCCAGGCTGGCCTGCGTCGCCAGGAGCGGCTGCCAGATCCAGGCTGGGCCGCCCTTCACGCAGCAGACCTGGAGCCAGTCGCCCGTCGCGTTGCGGCCGGTGACGGCAAAGGTCTGGCCGCGGGCCGCGGTGGTCAGGATCGGGGTGTCGGTACCGGGGCCGCCGCGCACGTTGACCACGTCGTATTGGACCGTGGCGGTGGGCGCGTCCTTCTGCATCGGGGCGGCCAGGGCCGAGAGCGCGCCCGCTGTGGCGAACGCAAGCAGGATCAGGACAAACCGGAGTATGCGGATGGGCTTCATTATCGGCCTCCTTCCTCTTTGGACCCGTCCAGGTACGCGTCATTATACGTCCACTGGTGATCGCTGGCAAGCCGCGCGGACGACGCGGAGAACAGGCATAGAATAACGAATTGGTCGGATGGGCCGAAACTGTGTCTCTGTGGCGAGCGCGATAGGGCAATCCTCGGATTCGTTGTCCTGTCCTGCAAATGACCCTGTGGGGCAATCCGCTGGATTGCCGCTTGCTGCGCCACAAGTGCAAGCCAGCGGCTTGCGGTACATTTTCATCCACCGTGGCGCCGCCTGCGGCATGAAAAACTACCTCCTTCACGGCCCGCCCGGCGTGATCCCGAACGTGAACGCGGCCGACCCCGCCGAATCGCTCCACAACCCCGCCCCGTTGAACGTCCGCACCACGTAGAAATAGCTCCCCACGCTTCCCAGCGCGCCCGCGTCCGTGCAGGTGACCGTCGTCTCGCCCACCGTGCAGTTGGCCGAGGTCTCGTCGCCGATCAGCGTCGAGCCGCCCACACCCGGCGTGAAGTAGGGCGTCGCGCTGCGCCAGACCTGGAAGGCGGCCATGCCCGCGGGTCGCGACCAGGCGAGGATGAGATCGCTGCCGCTCGCCCCGCCGCGGGTCGGCGTGATGATCGCAGCCGGCGGCGCCGAGGTGACCACGGTGGTCGTGACGGGCGTTGTCCAGTCGCTCACGTTGCCGGCGTTATCCGTGGCCCGTGCGCGGAACGCGTAGGAATGACCATCGGTGCCAGCGAAAATGGTGGACGTGACAGCCACACTGCGTTGCCAATCGTTCCAGGTTCCAGAATCCTCAGAGAACTCCACGTCGTAGTTCGCCACCCCGGCCGTTGCATCCGTGCCAGACCAGGCAACGGTGAAGATTCCGGTAGCCTGAAACGCAGGAAGGGCATTAAGCGCCGCAGTTGGTGGTGTAGCATCAACAGTCGTGGATCGGGCAGGACTCCACTCCCCGACGTTGCCTACGAGATCCGTTGGCCTCACTCGGAACTCGTATGTGTGGCCGTCTTCGCCAGAGAATGCGGCCGACCGTTCAGTCGTGCCCTCCACCCACGTGCCCCAATCTCCTCCGGCGACCCGATACTGCACTGCGAAGGTGGCCACACCTGACACGAGGTCTGTCAGATACCAGGAGACAGTCAAGGGCCGCCGACTCCAGAAAGGCAATTCATAGATGTATCCCCAAGGCGGAATAGGATCCAGGAAAACGATCTGCTCTGGACTCCACTCCCCGATGTTATCTACCAGGTCTTTGGCGCGTACGCGCAAGCGAAGGATCTGCCAGTTCTCATTGAATAGTGCTGAGGTGGCAGGGGTCCAAACCAGCCAATCGGCCCAGTCACCACACGTTTGTTCCCAGATGGACTGCTGATCCAATGTACAGGTGTCGTAGGACCAACATAGACACTGGCGGTACTGGACCTGGTAACTGGCCACCCCTGAAAGGTCATCGGTGCCAGACCACGACGCGGTGAAATAGGGGATCGAGTACAACGGTAGGGCGCTCAACGTGGATGTCGGGGGTGTAGAGTCAACGTGAACGGTTGTCGTGACCTCCTGGCTCCAGGCACCTACGTTGCTGGCGCTATCAATCGCACGGGCGCGAAAACGATAGGCCTGACCATCCTGTCCCGAAAATGTGGCAGTGGTAGAGGTCACTCGGGTGAGCCAGCCGGTCCAGTCGCCTGCGCTCTCCTTCACTTCAATATCGAAAACGGCAATCCCCGAGCCACCGCTTCCATCGCTGCCCGACCAGGCGAGCGTGAACGTAGGTGTGTACTGTACGGAAGGAAGCCCGGTCATGGCTGCCGTCGGCGGCGTTGCATCCACCTGGAACCACTTCTGCGCGCTCCACGCGCCGACGTTGCCGGCGCCATCAACGGCCTGGGCGATAAATCCGGCAAAACCTCCTGCGGTGACTGTGAAAGTCGCAGAAGTGGCGGTGGTATGCGCGAGCCAGCTTGCCCAGCAGTAGCAATTGTTCTCATAACGGAAATACTGAACGTTATAGTAGGCAACACCCGACCGATCATCGCTGCCGGACCAGGAGACGTCGAAGATGAGCGGTCGCCACCAGCCGTCCCCGTTGACCACGGCGGTCGGCCCGATCGCGTCGATAATGACGGTAACTTCCTGGCTCCACGCGCCGACGTTGCCGGCTGCATCGGCGGCGCGGACGCGGAACGCGTAAGTCTGGCCGTCGCTGCCGGTGAAGAGCGACGCGGTGACGGCCGCGCCAGGCAGCCAATCGCTCCAATCGCCGTCCCCCACCCGCGTCTGCACGTCGAAAGTCGTCACACCGGAGAGGATATCGCTGCCGGCCCACGATACCGCGAACGTCTCTGGCTGCCATTCGGCCAGCGGATCCACCAGCGCGCTCGGCGCAGACGTGTCTACGGTGGTCGTGACCAGCGGCGTCCACTCGCTCACGTTGCCAGCGCGATCGGTCGCGCGGGTGCGGAAGGCGTAGGTGGTCAGGTCAACACCGGTGAAGGTGGCTGTGAGCGCGCTTGTCGTGGTGAGCCAATCAGTCCAGCCGTTCCCGCCGGCTTGCATCTGCACGTCGAACCTCGCCAGCCCGGCCACCGCATCGCTTCCTTGCCAGCCGACGGTGAAGGCGGCGTTGTTGTAGACCATCAGAGCGGTCATGGCGACTTCCGGCGGCGTGGCGTCGTTGGGGCCGGTGACTTCCGTGCTCCAGTCGCTGACATTGCCCGTGCGATCGGCCGTACGCACGCGGAACTCGTAGGGCAGTCGCGGGTCGGGCGACGCGAAGGTGGCCGAGAGCGCGGTTGTGCCGGTCAACCAGCCGGTCCACGCGCCGCCCGGCTCGCGCACCTGCACGTCGTAGCCGGCAATGCCCGAGATGTTGTCGCTGCCCGTCCACCCCACGACGAACGAGGGGAAGTCGCTGAACCCGCCGATCGGCGCCACCTGGGCGATTGGCGGTGTAGTATCCACCATGACCGGATTTCCGCTGCCGTCGAGGTGCTGGTGGAAATCATACGTCCCGACCGTGTCGGTGAACAGTCCGCGCAGGAGCAGGGTGGGAGTGTAGATGCCATCCGCGCGTGCGGGTAGGGTGTTTGTGTTAACGAACGTCCCCGTCACCGCCTGACCTGGCGACAAAGCGAGTGGGGTTACCAACAGACCGCGATAGACTTCCATGCGTGCCAGCCGCAGTTTCAGGTCTCTTCCCCAGTCCGCCATCCAACTCCCATTTCTGAACTGCTGCAATTCTCCGGCTGGGTAGAAGTCTCCGCCAAAGCTGGGTGCCCACATCTCACTCTCTCCGCCCACAAGCTCCACGATCAGCCAGTAAGTCCAATTGGGTTGAAGTTCGACGTTGAGATCAGGAGACGTGAATGCCTGTGTCTCGTACAAGGTGTAGCTCGGATGATCAATCGTGACCTGACGCAAAGTCCTCGCCGTGTCTGGCCCTCCGCTCAGCGAGGAGGCGACCCGCACGGATAGGGCCTGTGTTAATGGAGGCAGTTGGGTCTCAAAGGTGGCTGCACCGAGGCGAACCGGTTGGGTGACCACGAAGGACTGTGCTACCCCGCGGCCCCAACTCCCGCTGTCAACTGGTAGGCCAGCGCCTATCTCCATGAGCAGGTCGTTGTCGATGGGCCGGAACGGAATCTCAAGCTCCGACGTGGGGAAGATCGTGAAGCTCAAGTCCGACGTGTTGCTGACCCGCGCGGTCAACGTCAGGCTGGTCGCGTCCCACGCGACCGCGGCCGGCGTGAGGCTGTCCGCCGCGAGGGACAGCGGGAGCGCGTCCACGACGTAGATGTGCGCGGGGGAGATGAAGTCGGTCGCGGTGACGGTGCCGGTCATTACAATTCTGGATGGTCCATCGTAGGGCAAACCAGCGCAACGCATCAAATCACAGTTGACGAACGGGCCGATGAGATAGGGATACTCGCCGCGCGTGGTTACCTGGGCGTCAAGTTCGATGGGGCCAAGTGGCGCGGCAAGCGTCGGGGTGACCACAAATTCAAGGGTGGCCGTGGTCTGCGGCGTGATCGAGACCGCTGGCGTACTGATGTTTGAGGCGAAGGCATCAGATACGTCTGTCTCGGCTCGATGCATCCTTAGGAGAGTAAGATCATCCTGAACGGTCAATGTGCTTGATGCGCCGCCCGTTTCGGGGTTGATGGAATCCAAATGAAGGGACCCTGGCTGACCGCGTACCCAGAACGTATCATTGCCGCTGAAGTTGACCACGCGCTCCTTAGCATCGCGATCCACGAAGTAGAATGCGAGGCCAGCTCCTGCACAGTATGCACCACCTATTCCGCCGCCCGAGCTCGCGCTTTCAGTGCAGTTGCGAGCACCCAAGATATACTGGACACCTCGCGTCATCGCCTCGCTGGGTTTGATGTATATATAGTTCTGGTAAACCTCGGCGGTGCGAAGGTATGTGTAAGGCTCCAGACGCTGAAACGTATTATCGGGCATGAATATGACCGAACCACAGCCCTCCGCGAGACGGCAGGTGTTGCCGAGTTCGAAGCTGTAGAGCCTCTGCACCTCCGGGAGGGTCTGGTGCCCACCAGCTACCTCCATGGGAATGGCACCGCCATACTGCGTTAGCCACAGGGTAAGACTTGCCGGTGAAATGCCCACGAAGGAACCCACAGGTGGGACCGGTATGAGCTGCATAGTGTTTGATACTTTGAAGGCGCTCCTAAGCACGCTGCCGTCGCAGACGTTGATTCCGAAGAGAGTCACGTACAACTCGTAGATGGCGTCAGGCAGGTTGTCGAGAGAAGCGCTTGCGAAGTAGACAGGTCTGCGTTTGCCAGGGGGCAGAACCTGTGTTCCGTTGAGGTTCCTCGACAGCATTGCTTGGCTGTCAAGTGTAAGCATAACCCGCGAGCGCGCGTCTAGTGACACAGTACATGGCAGTGTGTTTGTGACATCTATCCGCGCCAGTAATCCCGTATAACGGTCGGGGAGCGTCGGCTGCAATGACCCCTGAGCTTCCACCAAGCCTGGTGTGGGTTCCCAAACGATGACGGCATCTGGTAGATCGGTAGACTGGTAGACTGGGAAGCCGCCCAGGTCGGTCCCCACCAACGCCACCGTCGGCGTGTAGACCCCTGGCACGGTTTCGGTGGCGACGCGGGTCAGGCGAAGCTCGACGGTCGTGGTCACGCCGGTGGGCAGGATCGGCGCATCCAGCAGCGCCGCGGCGTAGACCAGGCTGTTGCTGTCGGTAAACGCCAGCGTCGTGCCCGATCCCAGGGTGATGTCCATGGCGTTCGGGTTGACCAGCCCCAGGCGGAAGGAGACCGGCTCCCCCTGGATCACGTCCGCGGGATCCAGGCTGCCTGCGGCGACTGCGATCGGCAGGGTCGGCGTGACGTAGTCCACCACTTGGACGCTGTTGCCGCTGGAGGTCACGGTGGCGCTATAGGGCTGGCCGTCGCCATCGGTCCCGCTCAGGCGCAGGATGGGAGGGTAGCTGCCCGCCGCGAAGCCCGCAGGGAACGCGGCCGGGCTGAAGGCGAGCGGAACCTGGACGTAGCTCGGCGCGGTCGAGGTGGGGACATTGGTCGCCGCGGCCAGCGTTGCAGAAAACTCGCCGCCCGCGCCGTCGCTGAATGCGAGGGCTGTGGTCGTGTCCAGCGTGACGCTCAGCTCGCCAGTGTTGACGACGTTGACGGTGAAGGTGACGGAGACGCCCTGGGTGACTTTGACGGGGGAGAGAGTGGCGGCGACGAAGTCCACCGCGGGCGCGGCCTGGAGACCTTCGAGAGCCTGCCCTGAGCGCAGCGAAGGGTTTCCGAAACCTCGAAGGTCTGGGGCGGCCGTTTCACGTGCCACATTCGGCGGCTGCGCGGCAAAGCTCACCAGCCCCAGGCACGCGGCCAGCAGGGACGACGTGACGACGAGGGCCAGCCCCAGCCGGCCCAGGCGGGAGAGGAAGGTGTGCACCATGGTCGTGCCCCCGTGGAAGCCGGATGACCGGCGCTTGTGAAGCGCCGGATGCCTCATCGGTGCTCAGAACATGGCGCGATCGTACCAGATGTTGCCAAACGCGTCAACCGCTCGCGGCCAGCGCGGCCTCGAATTCGGCCGCGCCGCGGGCCAGGATCGCGGCTTGCAGCCCTATTTCGACGCATCAAAGGCTCGGTGGCGCCGGTGTAAGGCCCTGTTCAGGGCTGTTAGACAAGTAAAAACACGTTTCGGAGACCTCGCCAAGTTGGCGAGGCCCTCGGTGCTGCCGCAATACCTTCTGGGCAGCACGCTGTCTGGACGCCGGTTAGCCGAAACAAAAGATCGAACTGATTGACGTAAATTGATTGTGCAACAACGACAGTATACCACGTTTTGGCGTCGGCGACGCGACAAGTTTGCGGCGAATCTCGCAGGTTTTCAGACTGCGCCATGATCGTGCGCGCCTTATTCGCCTGCGTTTGTCAGCCCATCGTCGGTATGCTATAATGACCTCATAACTCATCCAGGAGGCAAAGTCAGATGACGCTCCAAACCATCACCCTGCGCATGCCCACTATCCTCTACCGGCAAGTCGAACAACGCGCCCGCAAGGCCCATCGGCCGGTCGAAGACGAATTGGTGGACGTCGTGACGGCGGTGTTACCCACGGTGGAAGACCTGCCGGCCGACATCGCCGGCGATCTGGCGCAACTGGCCTACCTGGCCGACGCCGAACTGCAACAGGTCAGCCAGACCACCTTGCCGGTTCGTGATGCGGAGCGGATGCAAGCTCTGCTGCTGAAGCGCCAGCGGGAAGGGCTGAAGCCGCAAGAGACCCGCGAAGCAGAGCGCCTGCTGCACCGCGCTGATCGCACGATGTTAGTACGCGCCCAGGCGACTGTGTTGCTCAAAGCCCGCGCTGCCAACGTCACGTCCTCTCAACCGATGGCAGGGGTCTAATGAGCCAGACCCGCATCCCGTCCGCGCTGCGCCAGGCGGTCGCCGAGCGGTCACACTATCGTTGTAGCTATTGCCAGACCCCCGAAGACATCACCGGTGTCGCGTTCACGGTTGACCACATCATCCCCGAATCGCTGGGCGGCCGCACCATCCTCGATAACCTCTGCCTGGCCTGTTGGGGCTGCAACCTCATCAAACGAGATCGGATCGTCGGCATAGACCCCCACAGCGGCGCCGTGACGCGCATCTTCAACCCCAACACGCAGCGGTGGCTTGAGCATTTCGCCTGGCAAATGGAGGGTCTGCTGATCAGCGGGCTGACACCAGCCGGTCGGGCGACTGTCAACGTGCTGCAACTTAACCGGGCGGCGCTGGTCAACGCGCGCCGGTTGTGGATCGCCGCCGGCCAACATCCGCCGGATGTATAGCAAAAGTCCGTCCGCGGCGACCGGCTTCGCGATCCAAAGGCCCTCTCGGCGTTGGGACGCAGGGGAGAAAAACAGGGGAGACCCTGCCACGAATTGCACGAAGCCCACGAATCAGGCGATCGAAGATGATTCTATCCGTGTGAATCCGTGCAATCCGTGGCTATGGCTCTATCCGATCGCGCTCAAATCGGTCGGCGCGAAGACGCGGATGGCGGCCTCGCCGCCCAACGGGCAGCGGTTCTCGCAGATGCCGCAGCCGATGCAGCGTTCGAGGATCACGATGGGCCGCTTGAGGGCCACCGTCTCGCCCAGGGGGCTTTGCACTTCGGCTTCTTCCAGAACGATGGCTTTTTCGGGCAGGGGACACATTTCTTCGCAGACGATGCAGTTCCGGTCGCTGGCCCAGGGCAGACATCGGCTGCGATCCACGTACGCGTGGCCGATGACCGCGACGCGCTTGTCGGCCAGGCTCAGCCGCGGAATCGCTTCGGTGGGGCAGGCCTGACCGCAGGCGTTGCAGCCGTAGTCGCAGTGGCCCAGGCGGGGGACGAGCACCGGCGTCCAGAGGCCGCCCCAGCCGGCCCGGTCGAGGGTCGGTTGCAGGCCCGCGGTGGGGCAGACCTTGACGCAGATGCCGCAGCGGATACACTTCGACAGGAACTCGCGGCCCTGGCTGCCCGGCGGCCGGATCAGCCGCTCGTGATCGCGGCCGGCCGCACGTTCCGCGCCGAACAGTCCCGCGGCCACGATGGCCGCGCCCGCGGATGCGAGAAGCTGCCGGCGGGTCGGGTCGTAGGGCCGCCACGCAGCCGGCTTCAGGAGGCCGACGAAGTGCTGCCCGGCGCGGGAGCAGGTGGGCACGCATTCCAGGCACATCGTACACTCGGCCGGATCGCTGGCGAAGTGGCGGTCGGGGTCAATCGTCCCCGTGGGGCAGGCGCGGGCGCAGCGTTGGCATTCGATGCAGACGTCCCCGACGGTGCGCCGCAGCCAGGCGACCTTGCTCACCAGCCCCAGCACCCCGCCCAGTGGGCACAGGTAGCGACACCAGAAGCGGTCGCGGATCGCGTTGAGCGCCAACACGCCGATGAAGGTCAGGCCGATCAGCACGTTCAGCCCGTAGAGCGGCTGGGTCATCGGCACGATGCCGCCGCGCACGTTGCTCTCGAACCAGTTCACCGCGCCTTGCAGGAAGGGAATCTTGTAGAGCAGCGGCTCGACGCCGGTGATGAGCGCGATCAGCCCGGGCCAGGCCGCGGTGGCCGCGGTGCGATAGATCAGCGTGATCGGGTCGAGGAAGAGGAAGGTCAGGTTGCCCAGGAGGGCCAGGAGCAGGATCGCGATCAGCAGGAAGTATTTGACCTGGCGCAGCCGCGGCGACGGGTCCGGCTCGAACTTCTTGCTCCGCCGCGCCGGCGTCCAATCGAGCAGCGTGCCGAGCGGGCAGAGCCATCCGCACCAAGCGCGACCGAGCGCCAGTGCAGCCACGAGCGCGATCAGACCGCCGACCAACAGGCTGGGCACGATCCGCCGCGCCGCAAGTATGTTCGCCAGCCCGGCCAGCGGATCGAGCCGGAAGAAAAGGTCGGCCGGCACGAACGCGGTCTTCCCCGCGCCGATCAGCAGCACGATGAACAGGGCGAAAGCGAGGGCCTGAACCCAGGGGCGGAGTTTACGGAGCGTATGAGCACGTATCAACTTGATGTCCTTACCTCGCAAAAGCCGGAGCCAGGTGAGTTTTCAACCACGAAGACACGAAGGCACGAAGTTCTTCAGTCTGTTCTTGGTGTCTTCGTGCCTTGGTGGTGAGTTTCCTTACGCAGTACGCAATACGCAGTACGCTCAGACCGCAATCTCCTCCACCTTCACCGTCTTCAGATCCATCTTCCCCAGCCCCATTTCCGCGCCGTATTTGATGTAGCCGATGTCGGCAGGCTTCATGCCGAACAGGGACGTCGCGTAGGCGTCGGCTGCGACCACGTCGGCGCTGGCGATGATGGTGTCCATCCGCTTGACGTCGTCCAGGCTGCCGCCGGTGGGGCCGTTGGCGGTCAGGATGCGGATGGCGTCCACGATGGTGAGCTGTGGCTTGACGACGCTGTTGATGTCGGCGATGCACTGATCCAGCCCGCGCGAGTGCATGCCGTTGCGGTCGTATACCACGCCCATCAGGTTTTTCATGCCCAAGGTGAGGCGGGTGGCGCTGTGATCTTTGGCGATGGGCACGTTGATGACCAGGTCCGCGTCCACGATGTCGCCGTAGACCTGCCATTTCTTGAGCCTCTTGCCGTCGGGGATCTCGACGTCGCGGTATTTCATGCGGCTCATTACTTCCATCTCGCCGCCCGCGGCTTTCACCGCCGCGGCGATGCCGCTGATCTCGTAGCTGGCCTGCGGGGTGCCGCCGAACGGGAAGTCCATCACCCGCACGCGCTTGGCCCCCGCGGCCAGACACATCTGCACGATGGCCGCGACCACGTCGGGGTTGGTGGTGCTGGCGTACTCTGGGCCGTGGTAGGCGGTGCAGACGTTGGGCTTGACGATCACGTCCGCGCCCTTCTTGACGAACCGCTCGATGCCGCCCAACGCGGCGACGGCCCGGCGGACGAGTTCCTTCGGATCGGCCTTGGCGCCGCGGGCCACAGCCAGGTATGCCGCGGCCGCGGGGGCCGGCGTGGGCGTGGCAGGGATCTTGGTGGCAGTGGCAGGAACGGCGGTCGCGGTGGCGGGGATCGCGGTGGCGACGGCCGGAACCGCGGTCGCGGTTGGCGCTGGCGGGGACGTTGGCGGGACCGTGGTGGCGGCAGCCGGAACTGCGGTTCCGGTGGCCGTTGCCGCGGGCGGCGGAATGGGTGTCGGCGCGGCTGCGGGCTTGGACGCGCACCCGCTCAGCCCCAGCGCGGCGCCGGTGGCGGAAAACGCCAGCAGGCGTTTGATGAATTCGCGACGGTTAAGGGTATTTGACATAAGAGCCTCAATTATGTGCCAGGCACTTTCGGAAGTGCCTGGCACATAGCAGTAAGTAACATGGCAGCCAGACTATTGTAGCCGAAGTCACACCGGCTGACTATGCGCGGCGTCATCTTGGGCTGTTTACGTGCCAGGCACTTGCGAAGTGCCTGGCACGTGGCTGATTTATAGCCGCGGCCCGATCACGTTGATCGCGAACTCCCGCGCGCCGAGCAGCTCCGCGGCCGTCTCCTGGCCGTTCGCCACTGCGACGATCTCGGCGAAGACGCGCCGTCCAGCGTCGGCCAGCGGCTCGCCCATTTCGATGATCGTGCCCGCGTCCAGGTCCATGTCGCCGGACAGACGCCGGTACATGGCGCTGTTGGTGGCGACCTTGATCACCGGCGCGATGGGGCAGCCGGTGGGAGAGCCGCGGCCCGTGGTGAAGACGACCACCTGGCTGCCGCCCGCTACCATCGCGGTCACCGACTCGGTGTCGTTGCCCGGAGTGTCCATGACCACCAGCCCGCGGCGGGTCGGCCGATGTGCGTAGGGCAGGAACTCCTGCACCGGCGTGCTGCCGCCCTTGGCGATGGCCCCCATGGACTTTTCCTCGATGGTGGTCAGCCCGCCCGCGATGTTGCCGGGAGTCGGCTGCGCGCCGCGCAGATCCACCCCCATCCGCATCGCCGCGGCCTCGTGGCCCAGGGTGGCCGCCACGATTCGTCGGCCGACCT
Source organism: Chloroflexota bacterium (assembly GCA_026389845.1). Classification (GTDB taxonomy): domain Bacteria; phylum Chloroflexota; class Anaerolineae; order CG2-30-64-16; family CG2-30-64-16; genus JAPLHB01. Next base: position 3,624 of record JAPLHB010000128.1, on the reverse strand, counting down.
CGGGCGAAGCGGCGCGCGCGGCCAGCAGATGCTCCGCGCCGATGAACTCGGGAACCTCGGAGAGGATGGCCGTGCCGCCGGCCTGCACGAGCAGGTCGCTGGCAATGCCGACCGCAGGGTTGGCCGTCACGCCCGACCAGGCGTCGGAGCCGCCGCACTCCAGCCCAACGATCAGTTCGGAGAGCGGAATCGGCTCTCGCTGCGCCTTCGCCGCCTCAGCCAATAGCTCCCGCGCGATCGCGATGCCGCGGCCGATCGTCGCCCGGCTGCCGCCTTCCTCCTGGATGGTCAGCCGCCGGATGGTGACGCCGCGCGCGGCCAACGCTTCGCCCATCGCGACCGTCGGCATGGACTCGCAGCCCAGCCCGATCAGCAGGGTCGCGGCGACGTTGGGGTGGCTGGCGAACTCTTCCAGGACGCGCTGCGTCTGGGCGAGGTCGTCGCCGATCTGCGAGCAGCCCCAGACATGCGAGAGCGCCACCACCTGGGGCACGCCGCGGCCGATGGCGTCCACGACCGCGTTGGCGCACTGGACCGACGCCAGCACCAGTACGTGGTTGCGCACCCCCACGCGGCCATCCCGCCGCCGGTAGCCGAGGAAGGTGGCGTGGGTGGGGGGCACGATCGGGAGACCGGCCCCAGCAAGGGAAATAGGCTCAGGCTGATCTCCGACCGGGCCGGGGAAGGCTGCGTGCGGGGGCACGGTCGAGAGACCGGCCCCAGTTGCGACGCCTGCTCCCTGAATCCTGCCCCCTGCCCCCTGCTCCCTGCCCCCTGATCCCAGGTCACCGCGGCCGCGCAGGCTTTCCACATTGTGCACGTGGACATGATCGCCCGCCGCGATTTCAGCAGTAGCGCGGCCGATGGGCTGACCGTATTTCAACACCAGCTCGCCCCGCACAATCGGCCGGCGAGCCAGCTTGTGGCCGGAGGGGATGGCTTGACGTAACGCGACTGCGTCGCCGGCCACCGTGATCGTCTGGCCGGCCGGCAGGTCAGCGACGGCCTGGGCGACGTTGTCGTCGGGGTGCATGAGCAGGGTTTGCATGGCAAAGTCTCGGTGGTGGTGGATTGACGATACGCCCGTCATTATACCAGAATGTGCCCGTGCCGCCGAACTTGTGGTATACTCGGCACGGTCACAAAGTAACCTTTTAGGGGACTGTCATTCTGAGCGGGTTTGACCCTAGCTTCTCGCGACGGCGAGCATCCAGCGAAGAATCCTTCACTGCGTTCAGGACAGGTTCTCACCTTGCAACGAGACCCGTCGCTGGATTTTCGCCGCAACGGACTTCACGGAACCAACCCGCTCAGGGTGACAAAGCAGCTTTTGCAGCACTCGAATCAGTGGAGTGGGTAGAGATGACTCGATCTTCACCTTCTGTTCCCCGTGCTTTGGCGTCCGCGGCGGTGGCCCTTGCGGGATGGCTCTCTGATCGGCTGGCGGACGTGGCCCGTTGGGCCGTCAACTTGTTGCGCGATCTGCCGCTGCGCGTCGGCCGGCTGGCGACGACGCTGTGGGCCGCCCTGCGCGGGCCGGTCAAGTTTTTCACCGATCCCGTTCACTGGTGGCGTGGACCCACCCCGCCAACCGTCACCGCCTGGCTGGTCGCGGCCGTCCTGCGCATCCTCGCCTGGCTGCTCACTCTGTTCTCGCGGCTGGCTGACCTGGTCGGCCTGCCCGAGCTGGTCGAGTTGATCCTCCGCGCCATCTCGCACGATACGCCGCTGACTCCGGCTGAGACTGCCGCGGCCGCCTCGGTGCTGGGGCCGGATGCGCTGCGGTGGGAAGACATCCGCGTGGCCGAAGGTGGGTTGCTCCGGCTGATCTTCGCGCGCAATGGGGGCCGTGCTTTTACCGTATTCCATACCGTGGTGATGCCGTCCGAGGGCTATGGCCGTCGCGCCAACCTGCCGATCCTGGTCCACGAGCTGACGCACGTGTACCAGCACGAGCGCGCCGGCAGCGTCTACATGGGCGAGGCGATCCGCGCCCAGCAGACCGCCGGCTACGACTACGGCGACGCCGAGGGCTTATGCCGGGCGCGCGATGTCGGCAAGTGCTATCGCGACTTCAACCGCGAGCAGCAGGCGCAGATCGTCCAGGATTACTTCTGCCGCCGCCAGTCGGATGAAGACGTGACGGCGTACGAGCCGTTTATCGCGGAGATGCGCTGGGGGAGAGTTTAGTGGCGAAAAAAGAATTTCGTCTCGCAAACGAATACCCCTACAATCGCTCCGGCCCAGTGCGGTGGATCCTCTCGCACCTGGCGCGGTATCCGCATTTCCCGCTGGCCGCGCTGTTGGCCGCGATCCTGAACAACGTTTTCTACAGCTCGATCCAAATCTATGTCGGCCGCGCGGTGGATCTGTTGACTGCGCCCGGCTGGGCGGTGGAGGCGCTGCTGTGGCTGGCGTTGACCGTGGCAGGCTTCGCGGCCGGTCAGGCCCTCACCGGTCTGGCGCGCAACTGGGCGGTCGAGTTCGTGGCGCAGCGGATCGAGCGCGACGCGCGGGATGAGTTGTACGTCAGCCTGCTGGGCAAGAGCCAGACCTTCCACAACCGGCAACGGGTCGGCGACATCATGGCGCGCGCCACCAACGACGTGCGCATGATCAACCTGATGTTCGCGCCCGGCCTGATGTTGATCCTGGACTCGGCGATGGCGGTCGTCGTACCGATTGCGCTGATCGGCCGGATGCGGCTGGAGTTGCTTCTGGTCCCGAGCATTTTTCTAGTCTTGCTGGCGCTTACCGTTTGGGAATACAACCGCCGCCTCAAGCCGGTCAGCTTCGCCATCCGCGAACAGTTCGGCGCGATGAACGCCGGCTTGGCCGAAGCGATCTCGGGCATCGAGGTGGTGAAGTCCAACGTCCAGGAGCGCTTCGAGTGGCTCAAGTTCACCGGCGACGCCCGTAAGGTGCGGGACTACTTCGTCAAGCAGGGCGAGATCCAGGCGCTCTACTGGCCGGCGTTCGTTTTCACGGTCGCCTGGGCCGGCGCCTTCTTGCATGGGGTGATCCTGTGGCGCGCGGGTACGCTGACGCTCGGCCAGGCAGTCGCGTTCCTCGGCCTGGTCGGCGCGCTGCGCTTTCCCACCTTCATCTCGATCTTCACGTTCAACCTGGTGCAGTTGGGCGTCGCGAGCGCGGGACGCATCCTGGAGACGATCAACACCGAGACCGAGCTGGACGAGAACCCAGCGGGTTATGCCGCGCCGATTCGCGGGGAGGTGGTCTTCGAGAACGTCGGTTTCGGTTACGATCAGCGCCCCCCCGGCCCCCCGACTGCGGGGGGAGCGCCAGCGGTCAAGAGTGTGGATGCACTCCCCCCAGAATTGGGGGGCCAGGGGGGACCGATCCTGTGTAACATCAGCTTCACCGCGCGCCCCGTCGAGACCATCGCCATCGTCGGACAGACCGGCTCGGGCAAATCCACGCTGACCCGCCTGATCAACCGCATTTTCGACGCGGACCAGGGCTGCGTGCGGGTGGATGGCGTGGACGTGCGCGAGTGGAGCCTGGAGTCGCTGCGCTCGCAGATATCAACCATCGAGCAGGACCCGTTCCTTTTCTCGCGCACGCTGCGCGCGAACATCGCTTTCGGCAGCCCCGATGCGACCC
>JAPLHB010000197.1 GCA_026389845.1 Chloroflexota bacterium | reverse complement strand
CTCGCCGTGACGCACCGCACGGGGTTAACCCGCTCAGGGTGACACTCTTGCATGGCCCGCTTATTGCCGATAATGTCTAGTATCCAGCATCATGCTCCACACCGACCTCCTCCTCCGCGCCAAGCTGACCCCGCCGCGATTGCACCGGCGGGTTTTGCCGCGACCGGCGCTGGTGGCGCGGCTGCGCGAGGCGCTCGACTACCGGCTGACCGTTGTCCAGGCCGGCACGGGCTATGGCAAGACCACCGCCCTCGCCACGCTGGCTGAACCGCCTATGGCCCCCCCTTCCCCCCCGATTTCGGGGGGACGGGAAGCGCTGCCGCTCCCCCCAATGTTGGGGGGACGGGAAGCGCTGCCGCTCCCCCAAGTTTCGGGGAGCCGGGAAGCGCCGCCGCTCCCCCAAGTTTCGGGGAGCTGGGAAGCGCCGCCGCTCCCCAAAATTTCGCGGAGCTGGGAAGCGCCGCCGCTCCCCCAAGTTTCGGGGAGCTGGGAAGCACCGCCGCTCCCCAAAATTTCGGGGGGCCGGGAAGCGCCGCCGCTCCCCCAAGTTTCGGGGGGATGGGAAGCGCCGCCGCTCCCCCCAATTTCGGGGAGCTGGGAAGCGCCGCCGCTCCCCCCAATTTCGGGGAGCTGGGAAGCGCCGCCGCTCCCCAAAATGTTGGGGGGCCGGGAAGCGCCGCCGCTCCCCAAAATTTCGAGGAGATGGGAAGGGCCGCCGCTCCCCCCATTGTTGGGGGGCCGGGGGGGGCAGACCCTCGCCTGGTACACCCTCGACGAATCCGACGCCGACCCCCAGCAGTTCCTCTCCTACCTCATCACCGCGTTCCGGCTGGCGCTGCCCGACTTGTCGGATACCCCGCTGGTCGTCCTCGGCGACTTGAGCGGCGGCGGCATGGCGGGGCAATGGTCGCTGGCCGTGGATGCGCTGGTCAACGCGCTGGCCGAGCGGCTCGATGGCCCCGCCTTCCTGGTGCTCGACGACTACCACTTCGTCGCCCACGCGCCGGAGGTCGCCGCGTTGATCGAGCGGTTCATCACCTACCAACCGGCCGATCTGCACGTCATCGTCGCCACGCGCCACCCGTTCACCCTGCCCGGCATGGTGATCTGGCGCGCCCGCAACCAGATGCTCGATATCGGCCGGAGCGAGCTGGCATTCCGGCCGGCCGAGGTCGCCGAGCTGTTCCGCGATGCCTACGGGATGGCGCTGGCCCCCGCCGAAGTGGCCGCCTTGGCCGACAAGACGGAGGGTTGGCCGATCGCCCTGCAGATGGCCTGGCAGGGCTTGCGCAGCGGCGCCGCGGGCAGCGTCGCCGATCTGCTGACGGGCGCGCATGGCGGCGCGTCGTTGACCGCGCTGTTTGACTACCTGGCGCGGGAATTGCTCGATCGCCAGCCGCCGGAAATCGCAGCCTTCCTGCGCGAGACCGCGGTGCTGCGGGAGTTGACGCCGGAGGCTTGCGAGGCGGTGAGGGGCGAACAACCGACGAACGATGGACGACGAACGACGGACGACGAACGACGAATGATGGAAGACGCGTCTTCGTCGTTAGTCCTTCGTCCTTCGTCCTTAGCCGTTCGTCCTTCGTCATCTACCGTCCTCCATTCCCTCCACGACCTCGACCTGTTCGTCGTTGCGCTAGGCGAGCGACATTACCGGTATCACCACCTGTTCCACGATTTCCTGCGCGAGCAGGCTGCAGTTGATCCGGCGGGCGTAGCCGAGCGACACCGGCGAGCGGCGCGGTTCTGCAAGCAGCAGGAGGATCACGAAGAGGCGATTTACCACTGGCTGGCGGCGCAAGCCCATGAGGAAGCCGCGTCCGCGATCGAGATTGCCGGCGAGCCAGCCCTGCGCGCCGGCCGGCTGGAGGCCGTGGCGACCTGGATTGACGCCATCCCGCCCGATGTGTTGGCCGATCACCCGCTGCTGCAAGCCGACCTGGGCGACGTATGTCGTCTGCGCAGCCGTTTCGACGAGGCGTTGGGCTGGTACGCCGCAGCCGAACAGATCTGGCGCGCCCGCAACGACCCGGCCGGCATCAGCCGCGCGCTGCACGGGCAGGCGATGGTCTATCTGGACACCGTCCGCCCGGCCCAGGCCGAGAGCCTGCTGCAAGAAGCGGTCCGCCTGTTCGAACGGATTCCGGATCGTTTCGCCAAGGCGCGACTGCTGGAACTGCTGGCCGAAAACAAGCTCAACACCGGTCGCCCAGACGAGGCCGAGGCGCTGCGCGCCGAGGGCCGCGCCCTGCGCGAAGAAGGGCCGACCGAAGACACCCTCAGCGTGCGGGCCAAAATTCGCACGGGGCGGCTGGAGGAGGCGCAGCACATCCTCGAAACCTGGGCCGAGGCCGAGCGCCGCGACGCCGAACGCGGCCAATTCCACCCGCCGCGCGCCCACCGTGAGACCGTGCTCCTGCTCTCGCTCATCCACGCGCTGCGCGGCCTGGGCGAGCGTGCAGTCGCCCTGGCGCAGGAAGGCATCGCCCTGGGCGAGCGCCTCAACTCCCCCTTCGTCACCGCCGTCGGCCAGATGCGGTTGGGCCACGCGTGGCAGCTATGTGCGCGCACGCAGACCTTCGAGGTCTCGGAGACCTCGAAGGTCTATGACGAAGCCATCCGCTCCTACCAGACTGCCATCGCCATCGGCGACCGGCTGGCGGTGCGGCGGACGCGGGCCGAGGCGATGTGGGGGCTGACGCGCGCCTACGGCTTCGGCGGCGACCTGGCCGGCGCGCAGCGCGCCGCGGCCGAGGGCACCGAGATCGCGCGTTGGGCGGGCGATCCGTGGGTCACATCGCTCACCGAGTTGACCCTGGGTGCCAGCTACGTGCTGGCCGGCCGCCCAGGCGAAGCCGTGGAACTGCTCTCGGCCGTGCTGGTGGCGTTCCGCAACTGCGGCGACGTCTACGGCCGCGCGGCCACGCGGCTGTGGCTGGCCCTGGCCTATCGCGAGTTGCGTCAGGCTGAACGCCTGGCGCTCTGCCTGGAGGATCTGCTGGCGTTGTGCGAGGCCAACGGCTACGACTGCCTGCTGACATCGGCCACCTTCGTCGGCGTGCCCGACCCGCGGCGCATCGTCCCGCTGCTGCTCGAAGCGCGCGCGCGGCGCTGCCGCCCGGCCTACGTCACGCGCCTGCTCGCCCAGCTCGGTCTGCCCGACATCGAGGTGCACCCAGGCTATCAGTTGCGCGTGCAGACCCTCGGCGCGTTTCGCGTCTGGCGCGGCGACGTGGAAGCCACCTCGCGCGACTGGCAACGCGACAAGGCCCGTCAGCTTTTCCAATTGCTGATCACCGAGCGCGGCCGCTGGCTGCAACGGGAGGAGCTTGTGGATCGCCTTTGGCCCGATCTCTCGCCCGAGGCGGCCATGCGCGACTTCAAGGTAGCGCTAAATGCGCTCAACAAGGCCGTCGAACCGGCCCGAGCCCCCGACGCGGCTTTCGCCTTCGTCATCCGCGAAGGCTCTGCCTATCGCCTCCGTCCGGAAGCCGACTTATGGCTGGATGCAGTGGCCTTCCGCACAGCGTGCGAGGCGGGGTTGCATCTGCTGGCCGCGGGCGCAGCCGACGAGGCTGTCGAACGGCTGCGCGCCGGCCTGGCGCTCTACCGCGGCGATTATCTCCCCGATGCGCTCTACGAGGATTGGGCCAGCGAGGAACGCGAACGGCTGCTCTCGCTCTACCTGCGCGCCGCCGACAAGCTGGCAGGAATCCTGATCGAACGCGGCCAATACGACGATGGGCTGAAGCTCTGCGAGGCAATTCTGGCCCGTGACCCCTGCTGGGAGCACGCCTACCGCTTGATGATGACCACCCACGTCCGCCAGGGCAACCGCCCCCAGGCGCACCGCGCCTATCAGCGCTGCGTCGAGATCCTCCGCGCCGAGTTGGACGTGCCGCCCTCAGCCGAGACTACGGCGCTGCACCGACGGATCGCCGGCGAGATGGCCGCGTAGAGGCGGGTTTATCCGCTTAACGACGCACCGAGATTACCTGCACGAAAATGGGCCGCGGCATACACCCCATCAAAGGACGCAAGACCCGCCCAACGTCCGCAGGGGCAGGTTTATCGCTGCAACAGGACAACGTGGACACATCCCCGTCTCGCCGCAACGATGATACCGCCTCTGATGCAGGCCAAACCCGCCCCTACTGTAACCCACCTGTAACCTCCATCCGCTACATTCCTCACGAATACCCAGTATCCAATACCTGATGCCCAATCTCCACTCGCCGCCGCCAGGAGCCTACGCATGGATCCGAAGGAACTTTATCGCCAGAAGCTGCTCTCCCTGCCCGAAGCCGTCGCGCTCGTCCATTCGCATCAAACCATCGGCACGGCCATGGCCGCCGCCGAGCCACACGGCCTGCTGACCGAGTTGGCTCAGCATCGCGACCGGCTGGAAGATGTTTCAGTGTGGGTCTGCCTGCCGCTGCGGCTGTATGACTTCATCCTGAAGCCGGAGATGTCCGGTCACTTCTTCGTGGAGAACTGGTTCTACGGCGCGCCCGATCGTGAGGTACATCCGCAGGGTCGCGTCTCGTACATCCCAAATAACCTCCACCAAGCCGCCACCGACAAGCTCCATGCCACGGGCAACCACGTCAACGTCTTCTGGGGCACGGCCACACCGCCCGACAAGCGCGGTTACATGTCACTCTCCCTCTCGCTGGTGATCGAGAGGCAACTCATGGAGGCAGCCGACCTGGTGGTGCTGGAAGTTAACGAGCAGATGCCGTTGACGCTCGGCGACACGCAGATTCACATCTCCGAGGTGGATCACGTCGTCGAGCACCACGTCCCGCTCTTCGAGTTGCCCAGCGCGCCCCCGTCCGAATGGGAACAGGCCATCGGCGGCCACATCGCTGGTCTGATCGAGGATGGCTCGACGATCCAACTGGGCATCGGCGGCATCCCGAACGCCATCACCGCGTTTCTAATGGATCGCCGCGACCTGGGCATCCACACCGAGATGTTCACCAGTGGCATGGTGGATCTCTACGAGGCGGGCGTCATCACCGGACGGAAGAAGACGATGTGGCGGGGCAAGATGGTTGGCGCGTTCGCGCTGGGCACGCAGCGACTTTACGACTTTCTCGACAAAAACCTGGCGGTCGAGATGCAGCAGGGTCGGATCACCAACGATCCCTACGTGATCGGCCAAAACTACAAGATGGTCAGCGTGAACACCGCGCTCCAGGTGGACTGTTACGGCCAGGTCTGCTCGCAGAGCATCGGGCCGCGGCATTTCAGCGGCACCGGCGGACAGCTCGACACCCATCGCGGCGCGCAGATGTCGCCCGGCGGCCGCGGCATCATCGCCCTGCGCTCCACCGCCAAGAACGGTACGGTCTCCACCATCGTGCCCATGCTGGCCCAGGGCGCGGAGGTCACAGTGCCGAGCCAGGACGTAGACACCATCGTGACCGAGTTCGGCGTGGCGGAGCTAAAGGGCAGATCGGTGAAGGCGCGCACCGACGCGCTGATCAAGATCGCGCACCCTGACTTTCGCGACTCGATTCGGGCGGAGGTCGAGCGGCTGGGGATCGTGCCGCGGCTCGCGGTGCAGGGGTGGGGTTCGTGAGGAGACAACCATGCACATCGCCGACCTGCTCAGCACCCGCGCCTACCTGACCCCCGACCGGGAGGCGCTGGTGTATCTGCACACGGGGGAGCGGTTCACCTATCGCCAGTTGAACGCGCGGGCAAACCGGCTGGCGAACTTCTTGCGGGAGCGCCTGGGGGTGCAAAAGGGCGATCGGGTCTCGATCCTGGCCCATAACAGCCCAATCTACATTGACGTGTTCTACGGGCTGGCGAAGATCGGGGCGATTTTTGCACCGCTCAACTGGCGGCTGACTGCGCGCGAGCTGGCTTACATCGTCAACGATTGCGAGCCGAAGGTGCTGATCTGCGGGCCGGAGTTCACGGACATCCTGGCGGAGCTGCGCCCCCAGGTGAAGGTGGCGCATATCATCGCCGCGGAGGGTGTGCAAATCGAGGGTGCGCTGTCGTACGAGGACGAGCTGGCCCGCGCGTCGGACGCTGAGCCGGAGCGACCGCCCCTGGATGGCGACGACCCCCACTGCATCCTTTACACTTCGGGCACGACCGGCAAGCCGAAGGGCGCGGTCATCCCACAGCGGCAGACCTTGTGGAATTGCATCAACACCGCGGCCTGTTGGGGGCTTTCCGATCGGGATGTCGCGCCGGTCTTCACGCCGCTTTTCCACGCGGGCGCGTGGGGCGCGTTCCTGATGAACCTTTTCTACACCGGCGGCCGGATCGTGCTGGCGCGGGTCTTCGATCCGGAGGCGTCCCTGCGCACCATCATCGAAGAGCGCTGCACCGTCATCCTGGGCGTGCCGACCCTGTTCCAAATCTGGTACAACTCGCCGTATTTCGCGCAGGCCGACTTCGGCCACGTCCGCTTCTTCATCAACGGCGGCGCTTCCTGCCCCATTCCGCTGATGGAGGCGTGGCGGGCGGCCAAGGGGGTCGTCTTCCGCCAGGGCTACGGGCTGACGGAGGTCGGCCCGAACTGTTTTGCCATGACCGACGAGGACTCGGCGCCGAAGACCGGCTCGGTGGGCAAGCCGGTCTTTCACAGCCGCATGCGGTTGGCCGACCCCGAGACGGGCCAGGACGTGCCCATCGGCCAGACCGGCGAGCTACTCATCTCCGGCCCGTGCGTCTGCCTGGGCTACTGGCGCAACCCCCAGGCCACCGCCGAGGCGATCCGCGACGGCTGGTTCCACACCGGCGACATGGCCCGCATGGACGCGGACGGCTTCTTCTACATCGCCGGGCGCTACAAGGACATGATCAAGAGTGGCGGCGAGAACGTCTACGCGGTCGAGGTCGAAGCCATCTTCCGCGAGCATCCCGCGGTCGCCGACGCCGCGCTCGTCGGCCAGCCCGACGAAAAGTGGGGCGAAGTGGGCCTGTTGATCGTCGCGCTCAAGCCAGGCCAGGCCGCGACCGAGCAGGATCTGCTGGCCTTCTGCCAGGGCAAGCTGGCGAAGTTCAAGATTCCGAAGCGCGTCGTGCTGGTGGATGTGCTGCCGTATTCGCCGTATGGGAAGGTGGAGAAGGCGAAGCTCCGAAAGCAGTTTGTTGGTTAGTTTGTTGGTTTGTTGGTTGGGAGGTGCGAGGTGGCGTTTCAGGACATCAGTGAGTCGAGGATGTACCAGCGAGCAGAGCAACTTGCTGACGGGGTCTGGGAGGTCGTCGGCAAGTGGCCGCCGTTCGCCTTAGATACGGTGGGCAAGCAACTGACCAGGGCAACCGACTCGATCGGCGCGAATATCGCCGAGAGCGCGGGCCGCTTTTCACCCCAACGACATGATTCGCTTTCTCTACTACGCGCGCGGTTCGCTCTCCGAGACGCGCTACTGGCTCCGTCGAGCCGCAAGCCGCCGTTTGATCACCGAACAATTCTACCATGCCCAGATTACCGAACTTGAGAGCCTGGGCCTGGAAATCAACTCCTACATCAAGTTCCAGCGCACCCGTTTCGTCAAGGAGCCAGGTGTTGAATACACCATTGTCTCCGTCTCAGATAATCCCGACGAGCCAACCGACTAGCCAACAAACCAACTAACAAACCGGCTAACAAACCGACGGATGAAACCCTATGCCAAAGATCCAAGTCAACAACGTCGAGTTGTACTACGAATTCTCTGGCCCCGAGACCGGCGAGTTGCTGATCCTCAACAACGGCGTCTTTATGAACACGACGTCGTGGCTGTTTCAACTGCCGGAGCTTACGAAGCGCTATCGCGTGCTGGCCTATGACATGCGCGGGCAGGGGCAGAGCGAGCATCCGGAGAGCGAGTACTCGCTGGAACTGCACGCCGAAGATCTGGTCGCGCTCATGGATGCGCTGGAACTCAAGAAGGCGCACATGGTCGGCACGTCTTACGGCGGCGAGCTGAACCTGGTGATGGGCATCCGTTACCCTGAACGCTGCCACACCCTGACCATCATCGCTTCTGTGTCGCACAGCGACGCGATGGCCGCGGCCATGATCGAGCGCTGGCGGCGGGCGGCGCTGCTGGGCGATGGTCCGCTTTTCTTCCGGCTGATCTACGCCGATGTCTACTCCGAGAACTTCCTGACCGGCCGCCCCGAGCTGATCCCGACGGCCGAGCAGCGCTACGCCCAGCTTGACCTGCCGGCCGCCGTGCGATTGATCGAGAGCTTTCAGCGCTTCAACGTCACCGCCGACCTGCCCAAGATCACGGCGCCCACGTGCGTCGTCTCTGCCGAGCTTGACCTGCTCAAACCGCGACGCTACGGTGAGATCATCCACCGGGCCATCGCGGGCTCCGAGTTCCACCTGATCCCGAACGCCGGCCACGTGGTGGTGTTGGAACGCGCCGCCGAGGTCAATACGGTCATCCTCGGCTTCCTGGCCAAGCATCCATGCTGACCAACCAATCTACCAATCTACCACCCACGGAGCTTCATTCATGACACGCTACGCCACCATCATCGGTACCGGCCGATACCTGCCAGAGATCGAAGTAACCAACGAGATGCTGAAGGAGCGCGTCGGGAAGGTCAACCCGGCCCTGGTCGAGGTCGTTGACAAATTCTACGCCAGCAGCGGCATCCGGCGTCGCTGGTATGCGCCGCGAGAGTGGGCCGCGTCGGACCTGGCCGTGCTGGCTGGCCAAAAAGCGTTGGCGGCCGCGGGGATCAAGCCCGAGCAGGTGGACATGATCCTGCTGGGCACCGACACGCCCGACTACATCACGCCGGCCACCTCGACGGTCGTACAGCACAAGCTGGGCGCGGTCAACGCGGGCACCTACGATATCGGCTGCGCCTGCGCCTCGTTCCCCACCGGTCTCGCCTCAGCGGCGGGGCTGTTGACCACCAACTCCTGGATGAAGTATGTCCTGGTGATTGGCGTCTACATGATGAGCAAGCTGGTGGATCCCAACGACGTCACCTCGTTCTTCTACGGCGACGGGGCCGGCGCCGCCGTGCTGGCCGCCGACAGCAAGCCCGGCTTTATCACCTCCGCGTTCCTGGCCAATGGCTCCTATGCCAAGAACTGGGGCATCTACTCCGGCGGCACCGCGGAACCGGCCAGCGTCGAGGCGGTGCAAGCGGGCCGCACCAACGTGCGGCTGATCCAGCCCTATCCGCCCGACATCAACCACATCAACTGGCCCAAGATCGCCCGCGCCCTGGCCGACCGCGGCGGCTTTGCGCTCCAGGACCTCGACCAGATCATCTTCACCCAGGTGCGGCTGCCATCCATCAAGCTGGTGATGGCCGACCTGGGCCTGCCGCTGAGCAAAACCCACTGGATCATGGAAGAGTGGGGCTACATGGGTTCGGCTTGCATCCCTATGTGCCTGGATGACGCCATCGAGAAAGGCAAGATCAAATCCGGCGATCTGGTGGCGTTGGTCGGCTCCGGCGTGGGCTACAACTACGCCGGGGTGGCGCTACGGATGCCGTGAGGACGGGTATTAGGTGTTGTGGAGGATGGAGATGAACGTGCCAACGCTGGCGGGCGTGACGCCCAAGATGATCGCTACCGAACGCATCACGACGCGCGTGTTGTTCACGGGACCGGAAGACGGCGTGCCGGTGCTCTTCCTGCACGGCAACGCCTCGTCGGCGACGTGGTGGGAGGAAAACATGGTGGCGCTGCCGCCGGGCTACCGCGGCAGCGCGCCCGATCAGCGCGGCTTCGGCGATGCCGACCGCAACAAGAAGGTAGATGCTACGCGCGGCCCCGGCGACTGGGTGGATGACGCGGTTGCGCTGCTCGATCACCTGGGCATCGCGCAGGCGCACGTCATCGGCAACTCGCTGGGCGGCGCGGTGGTGTGGCGGCTGCTGACGGACTACCCGGCGCGATTGCTGACCGCGACGTTGGTGGACACAGGCTCGCCCTTTGGTTTCGGCGGCACCAAGGACGTAGACGGTGCCCCGTGCTACGCCGACTTCGCCGGCTCCGGCGGGGGGCTGTCCAACCCGGAACTGATCAAACGCCTGGCCGAGGGGGACCGCGGCATGGACAGCCCCTTCTCCCCGCGCAGGGCGCTCAGAACGCTGCTGGTGAAGCCGCCCTTCATCCCCGCGCGCGAAGAGGATCTGCTCACCTCCATGTTCACCACGCATCTGGGGCCGCAGGACAACCCCGGCGACTTCGTCCGCTCGACGAACTGGCCCTACGTGGCCCCCGGCGCCTGGGGCGCGGCCAACGCCCTCTCGCCTAAGTACGCGAGCGACGTGAGCCGCCTCTACCGGGCGGAGCTGAAGGTGAGGGTGCTCTGGGTGCGCGGCAGCCACGATCTGGCCGTGGGCGACACCGCGGCTTCGGACGTGGGCTACCTGGGCATGTTGGGCGCGATCCCCGGCTGGCCGGGCAAGGAAATCTATCCACCGCAGCCGATGCTGGGCCAGACCCGCGCGGTACTGGAGAAGTACGCTGCGGCCGGCGGCTCGTATCACGAGGTAGTGATCCAGGACGCCGGGCACGTTCCCTTCATCGAGAAGCCGGAGGAGTTTAACCCGCTGCTGCACGCGCATCTCAAGTAGCTGGAGGAAAAGATGGCAGTCTCGCTGGACGAACTGATCACCAACCACTGGGACGAGCTGGTGGATAACGTCGCCAAGGATGCGATCTGCCAGATTTCCGCGTACCACGCCGCGCCCATTCGGGTCACTGTGGGCCGCATGGAGCGCTGGCTGAAGGCCCTCGGCGACAGCATCCGGCAGAACGATCCCCAGATCATGGCGGGATTCTTGGCCGCGGTGGGTGACGAGCGCAAGGAAGCGGGCTACAGTGCCGAGGAGATGCAGGCCATTATGAACATCACCGACCGGCACCTGCGCGATCTTGTCGTCCGCAAGTTCACTGATCCGATCGAACAGGCAGGCCAGTTGGCGCTGCTTGACGCCGTGATCGGCAGCGCGCGCATGGTGTTGAGCGTCAGCTACGTTCGCGATGCAGACAAAGGGGGAGCATAGCTCATGGCCGAACAACAGCGCCTGGCGCCTGATAAGACCGGCTTCACCCCCGTGGAAAACGAAACGCGGCGCGTCTATTGGGAGTATTTCGGCAAGGGCGAGCGGGAGGTCGTGGTCATGCTCAACGGCGTGGCCATGTCTACCCGCGGCTGGTACCGCAGCATCCCGGAGTTGCTGCCCGACTACGACGTCCTGCTCTACGACTACCTGGGCCAGGGGCGTTCGTCGCAGGAGGACGAGCCATATTACATCCCCAAGTTCGCCGAGTACCTCATCCGCATCATGGACGAGTTAGCCATCGAGCGTGTCCACCCGGTAGGCGTCTCCTACGGCGGTTTCATCGGCGCCGACCTGGGACGGCTTTTCGGCGACCGGCTGCACACGCTGACCCTCTCAGGCATCCTGTTGACCCGCGAGACCCAATTCCAGATGTACCAGGACCTCTCGCTCCTGTTCTACCGGTCGCCGGAACCTGCCTTCGAGATCTACACGCACTTCATGTACGAGCGCATCTTCGGCGAAGCCTTCGCCCGGCAAATCTACGGCGACAAGATGGAGCGCATGCGAGTGGGGTTTTACGACAGCTACCACGGTAAGGAGTACTGCCTGATCCGCCTGACCGAAGCGCAAAACTCGTTCTTCGCGCTGATTGACGCCGATCCCAACGCCTATCGCTGCGCCCGGACGCCGACCCTGATCCTGACCGGCGACCAGGATCGCGCGATCCCGCCCTGGCAGCAGGCTAAGCTGCTCGACATCCTGCCCAACGCCCGCCAGATCATCCTGCCCGGTAGCGGCCACATGGTCTACATGGAGCGGCCGGACATTTTTTGGCCGACGCTGAGGAGTTTCTTTGCGGAGAAAAGGTGATGCGTGAAACGTGAGAACGTGAGGCGTGAAACGTGAAGCGCCCTTGTCTACTTGTTTCCTTGTCTACCAACCTACCAACTTGCCAACCTACCGATCACGCAGCACGCGTCACGCAGCAGAGGAGGCCCCTATGCACATCGGCGACTACCTGGGCCGGCGCGAGATCTACTCGCCCGACAAGCTGGCGATCGTAGACGTGGGCAAAAGCCCCGAGCTGCGGCTGACCTATCGCCAGTGGAACCGCCGCGTCAATCGGCTGGCGAACTGGCTGGCTGATGTGGCGGGCATCGGCAAGGGCGACCGCGTGGCGATCCTGGCCCGCGACGGCGTGGAGCACCTGGACCTGTTCTACGCCTGCGGCAAGCTGGGCGCCATCCACACGGGGCTGAACTGGCGGCTCCATTGGCGCGAGTTGGCCGGCCTGATCGAGAATACGCAACCCAAAGTCCTGATCTACTCCGACGACTTCAAGCCCTCAGTCACCGAAATCGAGTCGGGCATTCGCCATTCGCCATTCGCTATTTGCCACTTCGTCCACATCGAAGGCATGGGCATCCCCGGCAGCCTGCTCTACCAATCTACCCTGGACCAATCTACCGACCTCCCCGTCACCTGCGAAACGCTGGACACCGAGGACATCGCCTGCCTGCTCTTCACCGGCGGCACCACCGGCCTGTCCAGAGCCGCCCAGATCAGCCATCGCCAGGTCTGCTGGAACGTGCTGAACACGGTCACCCACGATCTGCACCATGATGACATCTGTCTCAACGTCTACCCGTTGTTTCACGCGGGCGGGCTTTTTGCCTACCTGTCATCCCAGGTCGTCTTCGGCAACACCTCGGTACTCATGCGCCAGTTCGACCCGACCCAGGTGCTCGACTTGATCCAACGCTATCGCGTCACCATCTTTGCCGGTGTCCCCACCATGTATCAGATGATGACCCAGGCGCCTAACTGGGCGGCGGCCGATCTTAGCAGCCTGCGCTTCTGCACCTGCGGTGGCGCGCCGCTGCCGGTGCCGCTGATCGAGCAGTACACGCGCGAAAAGGGCATCCGCTTCAAGCAGGGCTTTGGGATGACCGAGTTCGGCCCTGGCTTGTTTGCGCTTTCGCCAGAGGATGCCATCCGCAAAGCGGGCAGCATCGGCCGCCCCAACTTCTTCGTGGATGTGCGCGTGGTGGACGACGCCAACCGCCCCGTGGGGCCAAACGAGCCGGGGGAGCTTCTGCTGAAAGGCCCAAGCGCCTCTTCCGGCTACTTCAACAACTCCGAAGCGTCGGCCGCGGCGCTCGACGCAGAGGGCTGGTTCCACACCGGCGACATCGTCAAGTACGACGAGGATTGGTACTTCTACGTCCTCGACCGCAAGAAGGACATGTTCATCTCCGGCGGCGAGAACGTCTACCCGGTGGAGATCGAGGGCGCGCTCTACAAGCACCCGGCCGTCCACATGGCCGCCGCGGTCGGCATTCCCGACCCAAAGTGGGGCGAGGTCGGCCTGGCGTGCGTGGTGCTGAAGCCCGGCGCGGCTGTCACTGCCGAGGAGCTGCTGGCCCACCTGGCCGGCCACCTGGCGCGCTACAAAGTGCCAAAGCGCGTCGAATTCCTGGATGCGCTGCCGCTATCTGGCATGGGCAAGATTCTCAAACGGGAGTTGAGGGAACGATTCGGCCGGTAGGAGAGGGAAGGTATCGGGTATTGGGTGGTTTGGCCTGTACGGCTGAGGGGTTGATTGCCGAGCGATTGCATGGTAGAATCGCCATACACTTTGTATGGCGAGGGGGCCAGAATGGCTCTACTGAAACGCACCTACATCCTGCACCAGGACACCCTGTCTCAGTTCGAGGAGGTCATGCCGTCCAGGCAGCGCAGCGCAACGATTGACAGCCTGCTGCGTGAGTGGCTAGATCGCCAACACCGCGAGCGATTGCGGCAAGAGGTCATCGCGGGCTGCGAGGCGATGGCTGACATCTACCTGGCCACCGAGCGGGAGTATCACCCGCTGGGCGAGGAGGTGCACCGTGGCCGTGACGCCTAGCCCAAGTCGCGGCGAAGTCGTGCGGGGTCGCCTCGCCCCTGCGGTCGGCTCAGAGCAGGCTGGTGAACGCCCTGCGCTGGTGATTTCGCCGGATTTGATCAACGAGCGCTCGCCTGTTGTCTTGATCGCGGCCATCACCAGCCAGACGACCGAACGCATCTACCCCTTCGAGGCCTTGATCGAACCGCCCGACGGCGGCTTGCTTGCACGATCCAAGATCATGTTGATGCATCTGCGCTCGGTGGACAAGGAACGCCTGGTTGGGCGTTATGGCAAGGTGAGCGAGAAAACGATGCAGCGAGTGGAAGAAGCGCTCAAGGTGGCGACGGGCCTGACCAGAATCTGAGTCAGAGCGCCCCAATATCCAATACCCAATAACCGGCACCACAAGGAGGTGACCATGTCTGTTCGTAAGTTGGGCCGCGGGGTTGCGCTGGTCGGCGCGGGGATGTGCAAGTTCGGCGCGTTCCCCGAAAAGGCCAGCCGCGATCTGTTCGTCGAAGCCTACAAGGAGATGGGACGCTCGGTGGACAAGGGATTCGACCCCAAGGCCATCGAGACTATCTACATCGGCAACTATTCCAGCGATCTCTTCGAGCGCCAGGGGCACACTGCGCCCATCATGGCCGATGCCGTGGGCCTCTGTCCGGCGCCGGCCGTGCGGATCGAAGATGCCTGCGCCAGCGGCGGCGTTGCCCTGCGCCAGGGGGTGATGGCGATTGCCTCCGGCATGTACGACATGGTGCTGGTGGGCGGCATCGAGAAGATGACCAACCTGCCCACAGCCGAAGTCACCGACACCCTGGGCACGGCGGCCGACACGCTCTTCGAGATCCCTGCCGGTTTCACCTTCCCCGGCTTCTATGCGGCCATCGCCACCGCGTACATGCACAAGTACGGCATGACGCCCGAACACCTGATGAACGTCGCCATCAAGAACCACGAGAACGGCAGCCTCAACCCCAACGCTCAGTTCGGCGTCACTATCCCCGATTGGATGAAAGGCCGCGTCGCCGCCGCGATCAAGAAGGGCAAGCCCGCGCCGGCCTGGCAGACGGTCTGGGACTTCCTCCACGACGACGGCGCCAACCCGCTGGTGGCCTGGCCGCTGCGCCTCTTCGACTGCTCGCCCATCAGCGACGGCGCGGCGGCCCTGCTGCTGGTGAGCGCCGAGCGCGCGCATGAGTTCAGCGAAAAACCGATCTACATCGTGGGCACGGGCCAGGCGTCTGACTCGCCCCTGCACGACCGCGCCGACCTGACCGCCCTGCCCGCCGCCCACCTCGCCGCACAGCAGGCCTACGAGATGGCGGGCGTCACCGCCAAGGACATCCGCCTGGCCGAGGTGCACGACTGCTTCACCATCGCCGAGATCGTCGCTACCGAGGACCTGGGGTTCTTTGCGCCCGGCGAAGGCTTCAAGATGGCCGAGGACGGCGTGACCGCGCGCACCGGCGCCAAGCCGATCAACAGCTCCGGCGGCTTGAAGTCGAAGGGGCACCCCGTCGGCGCGTCGGGTGTGGCGCAGGTATTCGAAATCTGGAAGCAGATGCGCGGGGAAGCCGGCCCGCGCCAGGTCCCCGGCGATCTTTCTCTGGGTCTGACCCACAACGTCGGCGCGACGGGGAATACGTGCGTGGTGCATGTGTTTGAGAAAAAGTAGACAAGGAGGGACCCATGTCGGATCAACCCAACCGCCCATTCACTGCCGCGGCCTTCAACCGATACCTGGCCGAGCACAAGCTTATGGCCTCCCGCTGTCCCGCCTGCGATGCGCTCTACCTGCCGCCGCGTGCCATCTGTCCGCGCTGCCAGGGCGACGCATTGGCCTGGACCGAGTTGTCCGGCCACGGCCGGCTGGCGGCATTCACCTCGATCTTCGTGGCCCCCAGTGGCATGATCGCCGAAGGCTACAGCCGTGATAACCCCTACGTTGCCGGTGTCGTCGAGCTTGATGAGGGCGTCAAGATCAGCGCCCGCATCTTGGGCGTGGATGCCAGGAACCCCGCGGCGATCCAGGTCGGCACGCCCCTGAGCGTCGAATTCCTCGACCGCGGCGAGGGCGAGCAGAAGAAGACCTTCCTGGCGTTCAAGGCGTAATGTAACCGCGCCGTAACTCGCGTGTGATAATAGTGGGAATATGGTACGGGTCACGACCCGTATCGCCAGTTCCCCGTTGCTGCATTTCGTATCTTCTCAATTTGTAGGGGCGCACCCTTGCGGTCGCCCTGGCGGGCAGGCGCAAGGCCATACCCCTACCCCGGATGATTGAGAAGATACCGCATTCCGATCCCGGAAGAAGGAGGTGACCTCCAGCAGATGATCTTGTCACCCGGCAACCAACCCATTTCATCTAGCCAAGAAGACAAGGAGCGAGAAAGACCATGAAACGCCTGCATTGGATCCTCTCTATCGTGCTGATCCTCAGCTTCGTGCTCTCAGCATGCGCGCAACCTACGCCGACGCCTGTGCCGCCCACCAAGGCCCCCGAGCCGACCAAGGCCACAGTCGCGCCGACCGCCGTGCCCGCGACCAAAGCCCCTGAACCGACGAAGGCACCCGAACCCACGAAAGCGCCCGAGCCAACCAAGGCCCCGGCCGCTGCGGCCGGCCTCAAGTGCGACAAGCCGATCAAGGTCGGCCTGATCACCGACCTATCGGGTGCGCTGGCGGTGTACGGGGTCACGGTCCAGCGCAGCTTCCTGCTGGGCATGGAATGGCTGGCCGGCGCCCCGGGCAAGGACAACGTCTTCAAAATCGGTGACTGCGAAATCCAAATCATCATCAAGGACGACAAGGGCGTGGTCGAGACCACCGCCACGGTCGCTCGCGAGCTGATCGAAGTGAGCAAGGTTGACATCCTGGTCGGCACCGTGAGCTCCGGCGGTACGGCCACGCTTCAGGGCATCGCCAAGGAAAACAAAAAACCCTTGATCGTCGCCCCGGCCGCGGCCAACGACATCACCGGCATCAACTTCAACGAGTACACCTTCCGAACGAGCCGCAATAACTACCAGGACTTCATCAACCTGTGCCAGGAACTGACCAAGAAGTATAAGAAGTTCGTTCAGATCGCGCCCGACTATGCCTTCGGCCGCGGCGGTGCAGCCGCCGCCCGCGATGCCTGCACCAAGTTCGGCGGCACCTTCGTGATGGATGACATCTTCGCGCCGCTGGACACCAAGGAATTCACCCCCTACATGGAGCAGATCCTGAAGTCCGGCGCCGAGGCCTGGATCGTCACCTGGGCGGGAGCGGGCTTCATCTCTATGATCAAGGCCGCCAAAGACGTGGGTGTGACCGAGAAGCTGGCGATGGGCTCCTCGATCGCCAACAACGCCACGGTAGCGCCGTTCTACGCCAGCGCGCTGGGCCAGAACAGCGGTATCCTTTACCACTACACGGCCCCCAAGAACGCGATCAACGACTGGCTCGTGAAAGAAGTCAAGGCCCGCTACAAGGAACCGCCTGATCTGTTCGACGCGGACGCTATGAACGCCGCCATCATGATCAAGGCTGCGCTGACCAAGACGGGCGGCAAGGTGGACGCCGACACGTTGATCAAGGCGATGGAAGGCCTGGAGTTCGATGGGCCGAAGGGCAAGGTCTACATCCGGCCCGAAGATCACGTGGCCATCCAGGACATGTACATCCTCAAGATCCTGAACATCACCGATCCGGAGTACAAGTTCTTCGAATTGGTGAGCACGACGCGGCCTGAGCCGCCGTGCTTGCTGCCCGAGGCGCTCAAGGCCCGCTGCGGCAAGCTGCCCTACGGCACGCTGAGCGGCAAGTAGACCCTGTATTCGGTGAGCGGTATTCGGTATTCGGTGAGCGGTGGTCAGTGACAAGCGGTCACGGATCACCGCTCACCGATCGCGGATCACCGCAACACGCAACACGCAACACGCAACACGCAACACGCAACACGCATCACGTACCACCGTCCACCGCCCCAGCACGGAGCAACCCATGGACAACGACATCATCCTGGAAACCCACAAGCTCCGCAAGCAGTTCGGCGCGCTGGTAGCCGTCGCGGATGTCAGCATCAGGGTGCGAGCCAACACGCTGCACTCGATCATCGGGCCGAATGGGGCGGGCAAGACCACGTTTTTCAACCTCCTGAGCCGCAACCTCCATCCGACGAGCGGGCAGGTCATCTTCAAGGGCCGCGACATCACCAACCTGCCCGTGCATCGTACCGCCCACCTGGGGATCGGCCGCTCCTTCCAGATCACGAACCTGTTCCCAAACCTGACCGTGCTGGAGAACATCCGCCTGGCCTGCCAGGCCCTGGGCCACGACAACTTCCGCTTCTTCAACGACCATCGCCGCTTCCGCCAATACGAGGAACGCGCGTGGGAGGTGATGGAGCAAGTCGGGCTGAAAAACCACGCGCTGCTGCCCGCGCGGGCCTTGCCCCACGGCGACAAACGCAAGCTGGAGTTGGGCATGCTGCTAGGCCCCGATTCCGAAGTGCTGCTGCTGGATGAGCCGACCGCCGGCCTGGCAGCAGAGCAGGTGCCGGAGCTGATTGGCATCATCCAGCAGGTTCAGCGCAGCGGCCGCAAGACCGTCATGCTCGTCGAGCATAATATGAATGTCGTCATGCGGGTTTCCGATATCATCACGGTCATGCACCAGGGACAGGTACTGGCCGAGGGCACCCCCGCCGAAATCACCGCGAACGAGGTCGTGCAGAGCGCCTATTTGGGCGCACTGTACGGGGATTTGACGACGATGGCACGGAATTGAGGGTGTCACATGGCTAACATCCTGGAAGTCCACGACATCCACACCTACATCGGCCAGTTCCACATTTTGCAGGGCGTGAAGGTGGAGGTGCCCGAGGGCAGCATCACGGCACTGCTAGGCCGCAACGGCGCAGGCAAAACGACGACCCTTAAGTCCATCCTGGGCTTGACCCCCCCCCGCCAGGGCAGGATCCGCTTCGACGGCCACGAGCTTCAGGGGCGGCGCAGCTACGAGATCGCCTCGCTGGGCATCGGCTTTGTGCCGGAGCACCGCGCGATTTTCCGCGACCTCAGCGTCGTCGAGAACCTCAAGATTGCCGAACGCACGAAGGGCGACCTGGATCGCAAGGCCGATCTCATTTTCGGCCTCTTCCCCGATCTGAAGCGGCTCTACGGCCTGCCGGGCACGCATCTTTCCGGCGGGCAACAGCAAATGCTGGCCGTGGCGCGCGCCCTGGTGGCCGATAACAAGCTGCTCCTCATTGACGAACCCAGCGAAGGGCTGGCGCCGGTCATCATCGAGCAGATGATGGCGGCCATCCGGCACCTTTCTGCAAAAACCACGGTGTTGCTGGTGGAGCAGAACTTCATCGTCGCCAGCCAATTGGCCGAGAACTACGTCATCATCGAAGAGGGACGCTCCGTCAGGAACGGCAAGATGGCCGACCTGGTCAAAGACAAGGCGACCATCCAACGCTTCCTGGGCGCGGCGTAGACGGGATTGGGGATTGGGGATTGGGGATTGGATAGTCGGCAATCCCTAATCCCTAGTCCCTAGTCCCTGTTGAACGGGGGGATACACGACATGCCTGCTCTAGCCCGACTCCGCACCCAGGGCATCTTTGGCAAGAACCGGGCAGCAACGCTCACCATTGCGCTCCTGGCGGCGCTGTTCCTGTTGACGACCACCGGCATGAGCACCCAGGATTGGGTGATCACCCTGTTGCGCGGCCTATCCGTGGGCGCGGTGACATTCCTGGTCGCGTCCGGCTTCTCGCTCATTTTTGGCCTGATGGATGTGCTCAACCTGGCGCACGGCACCCTCTTTATGATCGGCGCCTATATCGGATGGACGGTTTACATCCGTCCCGATACTGCGATTGACCTGGCGACGCCGGCAGCGTTGCTGGCCGCGGGCTTGGTGCTGACGCCGTTGCTGAACCGGGCGCTGGCGCGGGTGCATCTGCCAGGCGGCGTGGCGCGGGCCTGGCCCTGGTTGGGGCTGATCTTGGCGCTGGCCATTTTGGTTTTGGCCGTGCAGCGGTACCCCATCTCGATCTGGGACCCACGCGCGTATGACAAAAGCCCCGTGATCTTCGGCCTGATGGCCGACCAGGGGCAGGTCAGCATCGGCAAACCGGCCGAAGGGACCGCCGCGGCCAGCATCCTGGGCATGGTGGGGGCGCTGGCAGGCGGCGTTCTGCTCGCCCTCAGCCTGGCCGGCTTCGCCCGCCGCAGGCAGGCCGATCTACAAGTGACCGGGCCTTTCCCCTGGCGGCCGGCTGCCGCTACGCTGGTGCTGATCGCGGTGGGCACTATCCTCCACCTGGTCAACACGCCTCTCACCAACTTCCTGGTTCGCGCTGGCACCAACTGGCTCTTCCTGATCGCCGTTGTCGCGGCAACAGTGGGCGGGGGAGCCATCGGCGCGCTGATGGAATCAACCCTGATCCGGCCGCTGTATGCCCGCCCCATCTACCAGCTCTTGCTGACCCTGGGCCTGGGCGTAATCGGCCGCGAATTGGTGATCTCGATCTGGGGCCGCACCGGCATGACCATGCCGAACCCCGCGCTCTTCAACGGCTCCGGCAAGGGGTGTCCGGCGACCAGCATCGGCGGATGGCTGGCCAACCAATGCTCCACCATCAGCTTCATGGGCAGCCGCATCCGCAGCTACAACGAGATCTTCATCATCCTCGTCGGCCTGGTGGTGCTGATTGCCGTGTGGCTGCTGCTGCAGCGCACACGGCTGGGCATGATTATTCGGGCGGGTGTGCAAGATAGCCAGATGGTGGAAGCGTTGGGCATCAACGTGCGCCGGGTCTTTACCATGGTCTTTGCGCTTGGCGTGGCGCTGGCTGCCCTGGGCGGTGTGCTGGCCGGGCCAATGTTGTCTGTAGCCGACGACATGGGGGAGAGCTTCCTGCTGATGGCGCTGATCGCACTGGCTATCGGCGGTCTGACCAGCTTTCCGGGCGCGGCGGCCGGCTCGGTGATCGTGGCGCTGTTGCAGCAGTTCATCGTCAAGTACGGCCAGATTGGCATTCATCTGCCGTTCCTGGCGGCGCCGTTCAAACCCTCTCCGCCCATCGTGCCGGCTTCCACCGTGCTATTGATGGTGATCATCCTCCTGGTCTTGCCCCAGGGCCTGTTCGGCAGGAAGGAGTAAGCCATGGCCGCCTCGACCGCCGCCAAACCCCAGGCCAGGCCGCTGGCAGGGATCAAGAACAACGCCGCCATCCTGATTGTGCTGGGGCTGCTCATCCTCCTGCCTTTTGTCATCGCGCTCGTTGACGGGCAGTCCATCGGGGGTATGTTAGCCAGCAAGGAGGGCTACTCCAAATTCTATCAGGGGCTGCTGATCGAGATCTTCATCCTGGCCATCTACGCGATTAGCTACGACCTACTGTTTGGCGTCACGGGCATGCTGTCGTTCGGCCATGCGATGTTCTTTGCGGTCGGCGCCTACGTCACCGGGATCGCGCTGAAGACGCTCCACTGGTCGCTGCTGCCGACGCTGGGGCTGGTGCTTGTGGCTGGGGTCGTGCAGGCGTTGCTGTTCAGCATCGTCCTGCCGCGGGTCAAGGGCATCACCTTTGCCCTGGTGACACTGGGCATGGCATCCGTGTTTCACATCGTCATCGTCTCGCACGAGCTGAACCCGCTCACCGGCGGCGACGTCGGCCTGCAGGGCATTCCCAAGCCCGCGTTTCTCAATCCATCGGTCCAACGGCTGACCTTCTACTTCGTCGCTTTGCTGCTCACCTTCCTGGTCTACCTCGTCTTCCGGCGTTTCGTCAACTCACCCACGGGACGGGTGTGCACCGCCATCCGGGAGAACGAGGACCGGGCGAAGATGTTGGGCTACAACACGTTCTATTTCAAGCTGGCTGCGCTGATTGTCTCCGGCATCACCGCCGCGCTGGCGGGCTCGCTGCAAGCCCTCTACCAGCCGATCGTCAGCCCCAACGCAGCGGGGATGAGCTTCACGGTGGCGGCGCTGCTGATGATCCTGATCGGGGGCGTGGGCACGCTGAGCGGCGCGCTGGTGGGCGCCGCGGCCTACCGGCTGCTGGACTTCTTCCTCAACAAAGCCTTTGGGGAAAGTTCGAGCTTCCTGCTGGGAGTGATCTACGTCGCCCTGGTGCTATTTGTGCCCTACGGGATCGTGGGCACGTGGCAGATGCGGCGGAATGAGATTCGGACGGGGTGGCGGAGGTTGGTTGGGCGGATGAAGGGGTGAGGAGTACGGAAACTCGGAGGAACTTGGGGAAACTCAGGGAACTCTGGAGACCTGACCAAAAGGAAACTGCCCAAGTACGATATCACCGCGCCTTACCATCAGGCAGCCTCTTTGATGTCAGCAACGGTGTAGAGATCCTCGGCTGCTTCGCGCAGGAAAGCGTACCCTGGATCGTGTTGGAGCAAAGAAAGCACCGGGTCTTCTTCCTTTGCGGCTTCCTGAGACAAGATGATGACTTCGAACAGTTGCGCCTTGGCGATCGGCAGCCCCGTCAGCAGCAATTCGCCGTCCTTCTCTGGTCGGGTGAGTAGACGAGTGGCGTTCATTGGCTTCTCCCTTTGCAGGATCGGCAGATGGTTCACGAATTGTACCTGAGAACCTAAGAGCGTGTCTCGGAAGTTTTGTTGCACTTTCACAGGTACACGGCGGGATTACGGGCAAGGCGCTGCAACATGAGCTGTACCATGCCTGCGTAGATCCAGGCTTCACTGGTCGTGGTCAGGACTTCGTAGTCCTTGCTCAA
>JAPLHB010000162.1 GCA_026389845.1 Chloroflexota bacterium | reverse complement strand
CAGCGCCTCCCATTTGCGGGGAAAAGGTTCAGGAAAGCGATAGGCGAATTGCAGCAGCAGGACGATGCCCAGGGCCAGAACGGTGTTCTCCAGGAACAAGGCATAGAGGCGCACGGTGGGCGGGAACGCCGCGTCCAGGATGAAGAGCAGGATCAGGAGGGTGATACAGGCGAAGAAGCCGGTCAGCAGGGGCATGTGCGCCGGGCGGCTGGCGCGCCGCGACGCCAGCCGGGCGACGAAGTAGCCCGTGATCATCAGCGCCAGGATGAGTTGGCTCAAATAGCCCAGCGCGGCGGGAGTGAGATACAGACGCATGGTAGACCAGATCCAGGCCAGGAGATGGATACCATGGTATCACGAGATTAGCGACGCGGCAAGAAAGGAGGCAGGAATTTCGAAATGTAACCGTTGAGCGATATCGGCTAGAGCAGTACTTGGCCTTGCTGCTCGAAGCCAGCGAGTACATCTGGAATTCCTGCCCGTGCGCAAGCAACCTTGCATTGTGACGGTTATCCCGGTATAATGTGCGCAATTAAGCAGTGAAGCCGACCAGTTCGTACCTGGCCGGCTTCACGCCCACATCCTGAGGGTTCCAGGACAGGGCATCGCTGCCATCATTTTAGCACTGTTGTTCGTGGTGAGCAAATGAGGCCGCGGCCCTCAAGGTTCAGGGGCTGCGGCCTGTTCATTCATCCATGAGTGTCAGCGGGGCGCGACTGAGTTAGCCACTCACCACGAAAGGCACTGACTGTTGGGGCACAAGCCATGATAAGGGGCAGCTCAGCCGGAGCAGAGAATCCCCGATTTAGCCACGAAGATGGGCACACCATCCTCCGCCTGCGCCTGCTGATCGCTCGCGCCGCAAACCGAGACAGCCTGGCCTGGTGGGATGACGAAGCGCTGACCGCGCCGGCGGGCTTCCTGCTGGAACGCCTTTTCCCCGTCGCGCCGCCTTTGGCTGCCCGCAGCCTGGCGTTGCGCGCGGCGCTGGCGCGCCATGAAGGCGCCTGTACTGAGATCGGTGGCGCACTGCACCTGTACCGGCCGGACGCCGACAACGCGGACGGTTTGGCCCTGCGAGATGTGCCGCTGTTGCCGGTACCGTATCCCGAAGCGCCGATACCAACCATGGACGCGCTGCGGGAACACCTGATTGCTTTGCTTAGCCGACCAGCGCAGGTCAAGATCGTCCAGCGCCGGAACGGCGGCGCGTTGCAGATCGCCATTCCGCCCTGCCCCGCCGGCGTTTGGGCGCCGCTGCACCGGGCGAGGTCTTTTGCCTGGGCCTATCTCGAAGGGGCGCCGGGACAGCCGGTCTTCCCCTTTGTTGCGGAGTGAACACTTTTGACTGAGGACTCATCGAGCGCCACGGCGGCTCCCCTCTATACCAGCCGTATCATCAAAGCCAGCGCCTTGATCGCCGACACCCGGCTGCTGCTGGCCGAGTGGGAACCCGCGCGTCCGGTGGCGGAGAACCTGGACCGCCTGCGCCGGCAGAACGTTTTCGGCAAGACGTCCCGCAGCCGGATCGAGGATATCCTGGTGATCTTCCGCCAACGGTACTTCGATGATCCTGACGTGGGCGCGGCGTTGGTGACCCTGGCTCAGGGCGATGCGGCGTCCGGTTGGCTCGATCCGCTGCTTTACTTTTTCGCTACCCAAAACGATTGCGTGTTGCGTGACGTGGTCGTTGATTTGCTCTATCCCCGGCAGCAAGCCGGTTTTAGCGATGCACCGGTTGACGTGGTCGAACGCCAGATCCGTGAGTGGGTTGCCGAGGGCAAGACAACCTCTCGTTGGGGCGACGCCACGATGGAGCGAGTTGCCCAGGGTATGATGGCTACGCTGCGCGATTTCGGCGTGTTACAGGGCAAGATGCACAAGCGGATCGCGCCGGTCTACCTGCCGGCGCCGGCCTTCGCGCTGATCGCCCATTGGCTGCACCGGCGCGAGGGTTCCGGTGATCGCACGCTGCGAAGCGACGACTGGAAGCTGTTCTTCCTGCCGGTCGCGGGTGTCGAGCGCCTGTTCATCGAGGCGCACCAGGAGCACCTGCTGACGTACCATGCAGCCGGCTCGGTGGTCCGCATTGACTTCCCGGCAACATCCTTGACGGAGTATGCCCATGTCCTCCTTGCGCGAGCGGATCAACACCCTGGAGGCTGATCTCAGGGCCTCGCCGATGCGGCACTACAACAATACGGGGCTGCCGTTCGCCGTCTTCTGCTACCCGCCCGAACAGGAGTGGGCCATGCGGACGGAGATCGGCTTGCTGCAAACGCGGCTGGAGAACACTACCGAGCGCACCATCCAGATGATCTCGCTGGCGGACCTGCTCTGGCAGGCGGTGGACGAAAGCGAAGGGATCGAGGCAGTGGCCCAGTACGAGCGCGACAATGGCTTCCACAAGGCGCAAGAGCAAATCCAAACCTACCTGTCGCACGAGCTCTTTCGCCCCTTACCTGACCTCCTGGCGGAACGACTGGCCCAGCTCGACCCAAGCCGCCATATCGCCTTCATTGTACGCACTGGCGCCCAACATGTACCGTGTCTCCACTCTGCTTGACAAGATGATGGGCCGCACGCGGGTGCCGTGCGTGCTGTTCATGCCGGCCACGACCGAAGGGCGCAGCAGCCTGCGTTTCATGGGGATCGCCGAGAACGAGGGGCAAGGCAGTTATCACACCAAAGTGTATGTGGACTGAGGATTTACGATTGGCGATTTACGATTGACGATTGGACCCGACGGCCGCGGAATCGTCAATCTACAATCGTCAATCGTCTGGGGGTCAGCGTGGATCAGGAAGAGTTCAAGGCACGTACCAGGCAACTTGCCCTGCGCGTGGTTAAGCTCGCACAAGCACTCCCGAATGATCCGGTCGCACGCACGATCGGCCCGCCGGACATCTTGGAGCGCGTGGATCCGATCTTCTACTCGGAGCCGTTGGCGGCCGCGTTGAAGGCATTGGGGATCGGGTGAGAAAGCAGGTCAGGACTTGCCGGCATGACCAACCCTCAACTCTCTGGCGCTGTGGACTGGTACAACGTGGAACGCGGCTTCGGCGTGATCATCGGTGACGATGGCGCAGAGTACTTCGTCCATTTCACCACCCTGCCCCAAGGGTTCGCACCGGTACCGGGCCAACGTCTGGCCTTCCAGGCGCGCCCCCGCCGAGGCAAGGCGGGCATGGAGGCGTTCCAGGTAGAGCCAGTGCAGTTACCGCGCCCGCCTGCCACTACTTCACCCCGCCCCACGACCGCTACGGCCGCTGCCACCCGAGCAGCCGCCGCCGAGGCGCTGGAACTGCAACGCCAGCGCAAGAAGGGCCTGGCGCCACCCCGAGTCGAGCCGTTTCCGCCCGGCACGCGCGTGGCTCACCCCCGGCATGGCCCCGGCACGGTCGTCCTGGCCGCGCCGGAAATCGTCTCTGTGCGCTTCGCTCGCGATCCTCGCACCATCCTGGATGTACCGCGCGGTGAGCTTCAGCCGGCGGATCAGCCGGTCGCACTGATTACCCCACCGCTGGCAACGGTCTTGCGCGAAGCCCCCGCCGCCGGGCGAGTTGGTGGAGTCTACGACATCGCAGCAGTCGTGCGCAACCTGGCGCGTGATGCCCAGGTCGCTCTGACCCAGGATGGACTGGACGCCAGCGGCATCTATTTCATCGAAGAGAGCGAGGCCTCCACCGCGCCGCTACAACTGCTGACGCTTGCGCCGCCGGTGGCCCAGGCTCTGGCAGAGGCACAAGGGATCACGACCTTCTATTCGCACCAGGTCGAGACGCGGAAACACCTGCTGGCCGGAAAACACGTCGTCATCGCGACGCCGACCGCCAGCGGCAAGACCGAGAGCTACAACCCGACCATCCTGGAGACCCTCCTGAACGATTCCGCGGCGACTGCACTCTACCTGTTCCCCCTGGTTGCCCTGGGGTTCGATCAGACCGACCGGCTGAACCGGCTCAACGCCACGCTGCCGGCCGACCGGCAATTGAAGATCGGCATCCTTAACCGCAACGTCAACGCCGACGCGAAATGGGATACCCTGCGCGGCGCCAACCGCATCATCGTGACCACGCCCGAGACGTTGCACTACATCCTCCTGCCCAAGCCCTACCCCAATTGGCGGGCATTCTTCCGCAACCTGCGCTACGTGGTGCTGGATGAGGCGCACGTCTACAAGGGCGTATTCGGCGCCAACATGGGTCTCATCGTGCGGCGGCTGTTAGCCCGCTCGATGCGCGAAGGCAACCCGAGGCTGCCCCAGGTGATCATCTCGTCGGCGACCGTACGCGACCCGCGGGGACTGGCGCACCAGCTCACAGGGCTGCCTGCCGATGACTTTGCGGTGGTGGATCGCAGCGGCGCACCCCGGCCGCGGCGGCATTTTCTGATCTTGCCCCAGGACGTCCACGACGTGGTAGATGTCGCAGGCGAGTTGTTGGAAGCGACTACCGTGGATGCCCGCGACGGCAAGCGCCGGCCTGTGCGGACCATCGTCTTCTTGCGCTCGATCAACGAGGTCAAGCGCGCCACCGAACAGTTGCGCGATATGCTGGAGCGCCAGCGACGGGGCGACCTGGCCGCGGCGGTCGCTGACTTCTACGCCGACAAGGCCGACAAGCAAGATGTCTTCGTTCGATTGCGCCAGGGCGAAGTGCGCTGCCTCTTCACCACCAACGCCCTGATGGCCGGCATTGACATCGGCAGCCTGGACGTTGCCGTGGTGAAGAACTTTCCCGGTCTGGTGATGGACGCGCGCCAGATGTTCGGTCGTGCCGGGCGCGCAGGCGAGGGCGCCGCGATCTTCCTGGCCGACCGAAGCGACCCCTTCGACCAGTTCTATCTGGAGCGGCCCGATCAGCTCTTCGGCGGTCAGACGGTCGAGCCGGTGATCGCCAACCCCGATAACCCCCTCCTCCTCGCCAGCCACCTGCGTTGCGCGTCGCAGATGAGCACACTGCCGAGCAAGAACTGCGAGGGGCCGCTTTCCGGCGAATGGGCGCGGCTGTTCGGCCCGGTGGGCGCCGACCTGTTGGACATCCTGGTGCAGCAGCGGCAGTTGCGCGCGGTGCGCGGCGCGTACCACCTGCCACTGGGCGACCCGCACCAGGAATCCCCGCTGGATCATCTGCGCACGGCTGAAGGGGAACCCTACCGGCTGATGGAGGAGGGTGGCCAACTCCTCGAGGAGAAACGTCGTTCCTACGCCTATCGCGACGCGCATCTCGACGCCATCTTCTGGCACAACGGCCAGCGCTACAAGGTGATCGCCTTCGACGACGCCCTCCGCCAGATCGTCTGCCAGCCCACCGCCGTCGGCGACCTGCGGACGCAGGGGGTGGAAGAGACCACGCTGACCGTGCGGCGCGAGCTGGAACCGCTGCGCAGCCTGGCGCCGGGGGTCGCAGCCGGTTTCGGGGAGGCTGCGCTCGTCAGCCGGGTGGATGAGTACGTGCTATACCAGTCCACCCGGGTGATGCGGTGTCGTAATCGGAGTTGTCGTCACGAAAGCACCAACCTGGAGCTCCGCCGCTGCCCTCGCTGCGGCAGCCCCATGCAGGCGCGACAGGTTGAGAAGACGGTAGGACGGCAGGGGGTACCGCAGCCGCCGGAGTTAGAGATCGCGCTGGAGACCCAGGCAAGTTGGCTGACCTTTTCTCAAGAGGTGCTGCGCCGCTTCGCCGCCGAGTTCTGGCCGCGCTGGCAAACGCCAACCAACGGCTATACGCCGCAGGGCGTGCCGGGTCGGATCGAGCCGGAGTTCAGCCACGCCCTGCACTCGCTCAAGCACGCGGTCCTGAAAGCCTTGCCCGAACAGATCCGCTGCGACAACGGCGACATCGGCGGGTTGACGGCCTTGACCGGCGCCGAAGCGCGGCTATACATCTACGATGCCTTCCCCGGCGGCCTGGGCTTCGCTGAGCAAGTCTATGCAGAACCGGAAACGCTCCTGTCCGAAGCATTGGCGCGGTTGGAGGGGTGTACCTGCACCGACGACGAAGGTTGCCTGGTGTGCCTGAAGTACTTCCGCTGCCGGCAGTTCAACGGCGCACTCAGCAAACTGGCCGGCCGTTATTTGCTGCGCCTCGCGTTGAACCAACCGGTTCAGCCCGTCCTGTCCGACCTGATGGATTACGTGCAGGCCGTCGTACCGAGGGCGTTGATCGTGACGCAACCAATGAAGTGATCCGTTCTTAAGCGTGCGGGGGAGCGACTGACATGGACGCATCAGAAGAAAGAGCTCATCCCAAAAGCATGATGGCTGAACTTACCACAGCCTGGGCGGCTGCGGACGACGCCGGGCTAACTGATCCGCGCGCTATCGGCCGGCAAATACGCTATGCCCTGATCGCCTGCTCAACGGACGTCAAGCCGGGCTGCATCCCGACTGAACTCCTGGCCGCGCTGGTACGGGAAAAAGTGATTGGCTGGCCCCCCCAGGCCGCACTGCGCTACGTCAGTCAAATCCCCTCGGAAAGAGATCGGGCGTACGCGGTGACGCAGCTTGCACCATTGCTGCCCACGGAGTTGCTGCCGGTTGCCCTAACGACGGTTGCCAGCCTGACGGATCCTCAGGCACGAGGCAGAGCCATCGGCGACCTGGCAACGCGCCTGCCGTCCGAGCGCGTGCCGGAACTGCCCCTGCTGGCCGCAGCCATCCAGGAACCTTTTGACCGCGCCGCGGCGCTGAACGCCCTCCTGCCGCACCTTCCCCCCAGTCTGGCGACACAAGCTGCCCTGGACGCCTGGTCGGCCGTCAAGCTTACGGGAAATCCCTTTACGATCGCGCTCTATTGTGGTCACGTGCAGCCGTACTTGCCGCCAGACACTCGCGCCGGCGCGCTCGCCGAAGCGCTTGCCGCGCTGGAAGCTGCATCCGAACAGGACGTCCGCGCCCGCGGGATTGACATGCTGGCGCCACACCTCACCGGCAGTTTGCTGGTGCAGGCCCTGCGACTGGCAAGCGCTCTGTCGGATGCTGGCTGGCGCGCGTCGGCCCTGCTTGCTTTGCTGCCACATCTACCGGCTGAGACCAGGGATGCGGTAGTCCAGCAGGCGCTGGCTGCCGTGCGTGCTATCCAGCCCCCGTTTGAGTTGAACCGGGCCGTGCTGCTGCTGGACTTGTTGGCGTACCTGCCACCGAACGACCATCAGACCTTATTCGATGAGGCCTTAGAACATGCATTACGGGGTCTCGGTCTGGTCCTGATGGGGCGCGTCAGCTCTTACGACTTGGCCAACCTGGTGGAGCGGCTGCCTGAGCCGCAGCTCTACGTCCTGATGGACAAAATCCTGGCTATGTACCGCAAGTGGCCCGATGCCGATTTCCGCGGTCGCTCGGCGCGCCAATTGCTCCCCAGACTCGTGGAGCGCATGCCGGTTGCACTCATCCCTGAAGTGCTGCAGCTCGCCCGAACACTCACGTACGACGAGCGGGATCAGTGCGACGTCCTGGTGGCGCTGGCGTCGCGGCTGAACCCCGATCTGCAGGCAGAAGCTCTCACCTGCGTGGCGGAGATGCAGCACCCGTGCTGGCGTGGCGACGTGCTGGCCGCGTTGGCCCCGCATCTGGCCGCGCAACACCTGGCAACGGCCCTCCGGATGGCGTCCGCGCTGCCGCTCCTGTACGAGGATTTCTCGCCGTACATCGAAGCCACGGCGGCCCTGGTTCCGCGTTTGGCGCCGGAGCAGCGAGACGGGCTGTTGAGCACACTGTTGGCGGCGGCGCGTAAGCTGCCGGTCGCGGGGGAATGGCGCTGCCCCCGCGTGGAAGCGTTCCGACTGCTGGCGCCCCTCGTGTCAGAAGAGGCTCGCCAAGAGTTGTTGCTCGAAGCATGCCGCGTCCTGCGGGAAGCGCCGCGCGCACCCCAGCGCGTGCGGTTGTTCACCGATCTGGCCGCTGAACTGCCGCCGCCGCACCGGCAGGCAGTGCTGCTGGACGCGCTGGCGGCAGCCCGCAGGCACGACGATGACTACGCTGTGAGCGAGTTCCTGGCGGGCCTTGCGCCCCACCTGCCCGTGGATCTGCGCCGGAGCGCGCTGCGGCAGGCGGCCAGCAGCGCTCTCGCCCGCCCCCGCCTCTGGGATGGATATGATCGCTGGGCCGCCATTCCACGTGGGCTGGCCGCCGACATGCCCCTGGATGTGATGGCCGAAGCGCTGGCGGCCATCCTGACCTATCCCGAAGCGCCGCGGGAACGCCCGCGGCAGGCCGATGAATTCGCGCGTCTGGCGCCGCATCTGCCGGCCGAGTTGATGCCCCAGGCGTTGGCGGTCGTCCGGGCCTTGCCTGATGCGCACTGGTCGGGCAGCCCGCGCGGCGAAGCGCTGGCGGCCCTGGCGCCGTACCAGCCGGCTCCGCTGATTGCGGAGGCGTACGCCATCGCCTGTGCCTTGCCAGAGGAAAACGAAAAGCACCGCGGCCCCTTTGGGAATGCCCCGCGACTCCAGGCCATCATGGCATTGTTTCCTTATTTGCCATGGCCGCTCCAAGCCGCGGTGTTGGACGACCTCGGCGGGAATCCTGAATCAGCCGGGCGGAGTTATGTCCTGAGCAAGTTAGCGCCGCACCTGCCGGCGGACCGCCGCGGCGCGGTCGCCGCTGAAGCCCTGCCTGGCCTCTGGCAGGCAGAAGATCTGTGGCTTCTGCTGGATGGACTGCTGCGCCTGCTCCCTTGTTTGCCGCCCGAACTGGGACAGCAAGCCCTCGCTGACGCGTGGGCGCTGGCGCAGCAGCAGCCGGCCACCCTTCGGCACATGTTCCCGTTACAATCTGGTCTGTTGCGGCTGGCCCATCACCTCCCCATCCCCCAACGCGACGAGTTGTTGCATGACCAGTTCTCCAGCATCTGCGCGCTGGAAGAACGCGGCGGCGGCGGTTACACGCTCAGCGAGTTGGGGGAGCAATTGCCGCCGGACCTGCCGGCGACGCTCCTTTCGGATGTCCTGGCAGCCGCCCACCGGCTGGAAGATGCAGCCTATCGTGTACGCGGCGTCAGTGGGCTCGTGGTGCGCCTGGCGCCGCCAGATCGCGTTGAGCCGCTGGCCGCGGCCGTGAGCGTCGCGCGCCAAACCGCATCCCCAAACCTGCGCGCACTGTTCTTCGCGCATCTGCTCCCAGCGTTCTCTCCTCAAGATCAGCCACCGGTACTCGCTGAGGCATTGCAGGCGGTGCAGGCCGGGTCCATAGAGACAAGCAAGCGTGACAGTGACACTGAAGTCCAGACGTCGCGCAAAGAGGCATTGCGCGCCCTGGCTTCAGCTTGGGGGCGTTGGGCCGACACGGATCGGCAGGCCGCGTACGCGCTGTGGCCGGATACCCTGCACGCCGTGGCCGGCCAACGAAGAGATCAGTTCCTCGTTGACCTGCGTGCGCTGATCCCCGTTGCGCTATCTCTTGGAGCAGCGGAGACCGCCAGCCAGATCGCCGAGGCCGTGGTGGAAGCCGCTGCCCAGCCCTGACGGACATCCAACTGGCTCAACTGGATCCCTTGAGCCAGCCGAGATATCCGCAATCCGTGACGCTGCTCCGCCAGTGCGTGGGCAGATGGCATTGGAACGCCGAGGATCGCCAGCAGGCGGCCGCGACGCTGCGTTTCCTCCAGGGGCTCTCGGCCGCCCAGGGAGATTGGATTGGCGAAGGCGCTTTGCTCGCAGTGCTTGAGGCCAGTTTGCCCAGAGGCGCGGGGGGACACGGTGCTACCGGGCCGATGAGCGCGAGGAACTCGGCGCCGCGGTGCGGAGCCACCTCGTCAGGTTGACGCAGGATTGGGGCGACCAGGTCGTGGCTGTGATTCAGCAGGTTACTGAGTAGCGATATGAAGCGGCTTCTGTTGGCGTTGTTCCTGCCGGCATTGCTGCTGCTCGGCGGCTGCCTGGCCTTGAACAGCGAGCCGGCGCGCAGGGCTCTCCCCCGCGTGCGCGCCTCGGAACCGGCCGAGGCGCGTCCCGGCGCAGCAACATCTAGCGCGACACCAGCGCAGAAGGCCGCTGCTGACCCGGTGGTCGCGCCGCCAACGCCCACGCTCCCCCTGGCGGCGGTTTTCGCCCCCTGGTACGGCTACGACGCGGCGGGGAACTGCGCAGGAGGCATGGGTTCGTACCATTGGAACAATACCGGCGACATGGCAGGCGTCGTAGATCAAGCCAGAGCCGGGCTTCTACTGCTCGGCCGACCCGGCGATCATCCGCTGGCAACTGGATTCGCTGGCGGACGCGGGCGTGCAGGCGCTTTTCGTCAGTTGGTGGGGCTGGGGCGACATCAACCTGGATGGCGTGGTCGAGGGTCACGCCGATGCCGCCTTGAACCGCGGTATCCGGGCGCTGCTGGATGAGATCGTCGCCGCGCAGCGGCCGATCAGCGTAAGCCTGATCGTCGAGCCATTCGTCCAGACCCAAGGCCACATCACGCCGAGCCTGCTGCTGCCCGCGCAGCGGGAGCTGGTGCTCGACTGGCTCTGGGCCAACTACTACGGGAGAGCAGAATACCGCAACCTGTGGTTCCAGTGGGACGGCAAGCCGCTCCTGGTGGCGTTCGACCCCATGACGTTGACTACGCCGACAGCACCCACCGTCCCGATCAGCTATACGGTGCGCCACTGGACCGGCTGCGCTCGGCAGGGGGACGCCCGCACGTATGAATGCGAGAAGGTCCCGCCGGCCTGGGATTGGTTCTTCGGCCCACCGCAAGACCCCATCGCCGGGCTGTCGGACGATGGCGTGGCTTTCGTCACCCCGCGCTTCGACGAATACCCGGCGAAGCTCATGGGCACCACCTACATCACTTGGCCGCCACGCTCGCTTGACCCCCTGCTGACGCAGTGCGTCTACGAGCGCCAATGGCAGCAGTTGGCCGACCAGCGCGACCGGCTGCGGCTGATCATCCTGTACGGCTGGAATCTCTACGGCGAGCAGGCGTATGTCGAGCCGGCGATCGCCACGCCGCAGCGGCCCAGCATCGGCCGCCGCTATGTTGAACGGACGCGCGCGTACTACGCGGCGCTGCTCGCCGGGCAGTCCATCGTCCCGGCCACCTATTGCACCTATCTGCCGCGGCTGTCCAGGTAGCCGCCGGCAACGGAACCTATGAACAAGCGCCTTGTCCCGATCAGCAAATTCCTCAGCCGCGTCCTGCGCCATCACCCGGAGGACCTGGGTCTGTTCCTGGATGCCCAGGGCTGGGCGGACGTCGCACAACTCCTGACCCAAGCCCGACGGCATGGGGTCGTGATCACACCGGAACCGCTGCAAGAGATCGTAGCACAAAACGACAAACAGCGTTTCGCGTTCAGCGAGGACGGGACGCGCATCCGTGCCAGCCAGGGCCACTCGATCCCGGTTGATCTCGGCCTGGAACCCACACAGCCGCCGGAGTTCCTCTACCACGGCACAGCAGCACGTTTCGTTACGGCGATTAGAGAGCGCGGTCTCGTGCCGGGACATCGGAACCACGTGCACCTGTCCGCCGATGAGGACACGGCCGCGCGCGTTGGCGGACGGCACGGTAGCCCGATCGTGCTTGAAGTGCGGGCCGGGCTGATGCACGCGGCCGGCTATCGCTTCTACCTATCGGCCAACGGTGTCTGGCTCACGGAGCATGTGCCCGTAGAGTATCTCGGCTTTCCCCCCGATCAGGAGCGAACGCATGATGACATCATCACCGACCCAACCTGAGCGCATCCGCGGCGCGCTGCTCGGCCTGGCCTGGGGCGATGTCCTGGGCTGTCCGGTGGAAGGCTGGGACGCGCGGCACATCCGGGCGGTCTACGGCGCCTAC
Source organism: Chloroflexota bacterium (assembly GCA_026389845.1). Classification (GTDB taxonomy): domain Bacteria; phylum Chloroflexota; class Anaerolineae; order CG2-30-64-16; family CG2-30-64-16; genus JAPLHB01. The sequence continues at coordinate 23,118 of JAPLHB010000162.1, read as the reverse complement.
AAAGATCTCCCCGCGGCGGCCCCGGCTCAACCCGGGCGCGAGGGACGCTCGCGACCTTCCCGAGCGCGGCCGCTCGGGCTGCATTCGGATGATACCCAACAGGCGCTGGCGCTGCTCAACGTCTGCCTCGCGCCCGGCGGCTGGACGGCGGAGCAGTGGGCCGAGTGCCTGGTGCAGGGGTTGGCGGCCGGGGCGTGGCGCGGCTACGGCCGCAACTTTTCGGCCGCCGTGGCGCGCCTGGCGCATGGGGCGGCGCCCCAACGCGCCGGCAATCGCACTGCCGGCATCGGCGCGGCCATGCGCGCGGGACCGCTCGGCGCGCTCTACCACGACGATCCGGCGCGGCTGGCGACGGTCGTCATGGAGTCCAGCCTCACCACCCACGGCGATATCCGGGCCGCGGCCGTTGCGTACGCAGTCGCCTATGCGGTGGCCGGGTTTGTGGCGGAGCGTTCGGCCGCTGAGATCGTCACGGCGCTGCCAGACGCAGTCTCGGCCGTGGAAGCGGACTGGATGCAAGGGCATACGGAGTGGCAGCATGACCGCTCGGCCGGTCACGCGGTCTCGGCGGGGCTGGCGGCCCTGTTGGCTGACCTGGCCGCGCCGGTCGAGGTGCTCCGGACGCGGGTGTCGGAGATCGCGCGACCTACTCTGGCGCCCGGCTTCACGCGCGCCCATCCCAACCAGGGCTATGCGCTGCTCGGCGGCAGCCACGCGTTGGTCATGGCGCTGCGCCCTGATATTGAGCCACAGCCCATCCTGGCAGACGTCGTCCAGCAGGGCTATGATACCGACACCGTGGCAGCCATCTGCGGCAGCATCCTCGGCGCGCGGTTCGGGTGCGGCTGGATCCCGGTTGAACGGCTGGCCGATCGGGATCGGCTCCTCGCCTACGCCGATGCCCTGGTCGAGCGTGGCGGCCTGCCGGAGGACCTGGCGGGGTTCATGCGCCGCGAGGCAGCGCTGACCGCCGAAGAAGCGGCCTTTCAGGCGCAAGCGCGGGTCTGACCGAGTTGACTGAGCCGACAGGATCGGCTGGTCCCGAAGCCGGCCACGACTGCTTCCATTATGACCACCATGACCGATCTGACTACCGACCGCCCCTGCAATGCGCCGCTGGGACAGGCCCTGCCGGCACTCGCTGCTGAGGACGAGCGCCGGGTCGCGCGCCAGGTTGCGCAGTTGCAGGCCTGCGCCGGCGACTACCGCAGGCTGCACGAAGAACTCGTGCGGAAGCGGCTGGCGTGGTGGGCAGCCAACCGCCAGGGCCTGGATCTCCACGGGCCGCTGCCGCGGCAGGCCTATACCCTGGTGCTGCTGATCTACATGCGGCTCGATCCGCGCGCAGTTCCGATCGTGTACGAAGATGCCCGGAAGATCACTTGGCGCTCCACCAACTTCTGCCCGACGCTCGAAGCGTGCCGGCGGCTGGGCCTGGACACCCGCCGCGTGTGCCGCGCGGCCACTGAAGGCCCGGTGCAAGAGTTGATCGCCCGCCTTGACCCGCGCCTCCACTTTTCCCGTGACTACGAGGTCGGTATCCGGCCGTATGCGGACTATTGTGAGGAGACCATTGCGCTCCTGGATTGAAGCTCAGCCATGCCGCCGCCCCTGACCCGCCGGCAACTGCTCCCCGCCCACGCTTGACGCGCTGGCGCCGAGCTGACTCAACACCCCGATACCCTCACTTAACAACATGTTGCGGCCTGGCGGCGGGTTGGCAGACCCCACTGGTGTCCAACAATACCCTGTTCGCGGGCGAACCTTAAGGAAAATGAACGGCGAAATCTACTGGAATTCCTAGTTTGCAGTTATGGGCAAGCTTTGGTAAAATTAACCACGTATCCCCAAAGTAATTCCGGTGTAGGGCTGCCGGTGAAAAAGATGACAACAGCGGCCTGATGTTGTATAGCTGGGGGCAATCATACCCTACCCTCCACGGAGCTCAGGATGACTGATTCTGTCACCACCCCAACTGTGCCGACCACAGCAGCGCGGCCGGCGCTCTTCCCGACTTTGCACCCTGACGACTTCAAGCCGCTGGAGTTATGCTTCGGCATTCTGCTGGCGTTGGCCACCAACTGCTGGCGGCAGCGCACCTTTGCGCCCGGCCATTTGCGGGACGTCATCCGCGCCATCGCGACTTCGTCTCCAGCCTTGCCAACTTCGGCGACCCGGCGACCAAGTTGGAATTACTTTAAGAATGTGTGTTCAAGAACCCCAAACTGCTGCTGATCGGCTTGGCCCCGGAGTGCAACCAGGCCGTGTTGCTATCGGGGCAAGAAGCCCACTCGCTGACGCTGAACCAACCCAAACAGATCGTACAAAGGGAAGATCCGCTAACGACACCAGACACCCCGTTGGCCTGATCGCCGTTCTGATTCCGCGGCTACTCGGCCAGCTACAAGATGAGCCACCGACGGCTCCCAGGAGGACCACCATGAAGTTCCCTCGCCATACTTCCACCCGTGTATTGTGCTCGCTGTTCACCCTGATATTGATCGCGTTGGCGGCCGCGCCGGTCGCGGCAGCCGATGGGTCTCCTGGCTCGCCCGAACAGGCGATCCAACGTGCCTGGCAGGCGGCCCGCGATGTGGGCGCCTATGGCTTCTCCAGCAATGTGGTCCAGACTTCCTATCCGACTCCCGCGCTGGGGAATGTGGGTCGCAGCAGCACGCGTAACCAGCTCCACCTGGAAGGGGACGTTGACCTCCCCGGCCGCACGATGCGGATGCGGATGTGGACCGGCGGTGGCAGCGTAGCGAATCCCGACAGCGCCGCCGAGATGCGCATCGAGGGGGAGCAAGCCTGGACGCGCCAGAGCGGCGGCGCATGGCAGGAGGTTCCCGACTTCAGCGGGGGGTTCGCGCCCGGCGGGGACTTTTTGTCGTACCTGGTGGGGGTGAAGAATGTGCGGCTGGCAGGGAAGCAGGGGAGCAAGGGAGTAAGGGAGATTCCCCCAAGCGCCTCTGCCCCCTTGCGTCCCAGCACCCCTGCACCCCTGCTCACCTACGCGTTTGAATTCGACGGCCCGACATTCGCGAGCTACATGCGCGATCAGATGGAACAGTATTTGCGGGAGAAGGGCGAGCTGCCGCTCAACCTCCACCTGGACTCCTCGCGCACCTACCAGGCCATGACCGGTCAGGGCGAGATCCTGCTCGACGGCCGCGGTTTGCCCCTCCGCATGACCATCCACCTAGTCTATCCGCCCGACAAGGACAGCGAACGGGTCGAGGCAGACATCACGACCGATTTTCGATTTTCGATTTCCGATTTGCGATTGACCGGTCAACAGAGTGAAGGCGGAGTATCAGGCGCTCAGTCTGTCATCTTCAATCTGCAATCGGCAATCGGCAATCTACAATTTCCAATCTCCCAATTCATCACCCTTCTCCTGATCAGCCTCCTCAGCCTCTTCCTGCTGATCTCGTGCCGCCGCTCCCCGAAGGTCTACCGCGCGGTCGTCGTGGCGGTCATCTTCTCGATGGTCATCGTGCCGCTGTTGCAAGACCAGCAGGCCTCCGCGTTCCTCGATCGCCAGGCCGAGAAGCAGGCCAAACAGGAACAGACGCAGCAATCCCAACAGGCCGCGGCCGATTACCAGGCGCAGAAGAGCGGCAATTGGGACCCGCAGCAAGACCCGTTGGCAAATCTGCAAAACGCAAATCAGCAAAGCGCACCAGGCAATACGCAATACGCAGTACGCACCACCACCCGCCTAGCCGCTGACTCCACCGCCTCGCCCGTTGACACCGACCAGGATGGTCTGCCGGACGCGTTGGAGACCGAGGTCGGCACCGACTCGACGAAGGCCGATACGGACGGCGATGGCCTGAACGATGGCGTGGAGGCCAAGCTGGGTACCAGCCCCACCAATCGCGACAGCGACGACGACGGCATCCGCGACAATATCGAGGTGCAAGGCTTCCTCGACGCCGCCGGCCGCCGGTGGTATCTCAATCCGAAGACCCCGGACACCAACGGCGACGGCCGCGATGACGGGCAGGAATGCCCGGCGCTGAAAGACATCACCAGCCTTGCCCCTACCACCGTTGTGAATTGTGACAGCGACGGCGATGGCGTGCCCGATCCCTTCGACCTGGATGATGACGGCGACGGCGTGCCCGATCAGGCCGACCTGACCCCTGGCGGTAGCCTGGGCAGTGACGGCAAGACCTACAACCCAACTGCCCCGCAGTCCTTCGACGCGACGCACCCGTTCAGTTTGAAGATCAACAGCCTGCCGGCGAACAAGCCGACCTTCGTGGACATCCAACTCCGCCCGGTGGACGCCAAGCATCTCACCTACGCCATGAACGTGTTGGACTGGCCCAGCACCGACCGCGAAGGGCAGGTCCAGCACGCGAAGAACACGACCTTCGCCACCGGCAACGCCGCGGCCAGTCAGGGCGACCCGCGCACCGCCTACGGCGACATGCGGCTAATCCCGATGCTGGAGATCGAGATCAACGGGACGGTGCCGCTGTCGTTGACCGTGCCGGCGCTTGATGTGGCCGTACGTGGCGCGATCTCGGCCACGGTACATCTGCAGCAGAACGCGACCGACACCACCAAGACCGATCTGCGTTTCACCTTCGCCGACACGGCACAGACCTACAGCGTGAACATCTATACGGGCACGTGTCCCGCTTCGGGCGCGCCCGTATTGGGCTCTGCGCTCAGCGTGGGAGACGGTGGGACGGCTACCATTGCTCCGGCCAATCTGCGCACGACCGGCTTGGCCAACGGCAAGCACGTGTTCGAGATCACCGGCGGCGGGAAGACGGCCTGCCAGCCCATCGGCAACATCATCAACGGGCCGTACAGCGACAAGATGATTGACCCCGCGCCGTTGCAGCCCTATGGCATCTCCGTGCGCGAGAAGAACGACGACGGCACGCTGCTGGCCTACATCCCCTTGAGCGTGGTGCCCGACCCGACTGGCGGCGCCAACGTGGCCTTTTCGGCCCGCATGATCTACTGGCCGGCGGTCGCCGACGCCTGGCAGCAGGCTCAGCAAGTGCGCGTGGTCTGGCTGGTGCAGATGCTCACCGACCAGTGCGACACCACGGGGTTCGTGCCCTCGACCGCGGCGCAAGACGACGCGGAGCAGTACAACAACGAACGCTGGGGCTGGTGCATCACCCACCGCACGGCCGACATCGGCCAGGTCGTGCAGACTTATGATGAATCGTGGTACTTGACGGGTCTGGCCGCGCGCGCGGACCTGGGCCTGGACGTGGCCGTAGCCTGGGAAGCCCCGGTCAACGACAACGACCGCAATGCCGACGACCGCCTGTGGCAATTGGCGCGCGGCCTGTTGAATTCCTTCGTCATTGGCCGCGATGAGGATGACAACAACGTTCGCGATCTCGGCGTAGTGGCGCGCAACGGCACGGACGAGACCATCCAGGATCGGTTCGACAGCAGCGGCAGCGTGCCCGACGGCGACGATCGGCGCTGGGGCATTCCCCAGAACGCGCTCAACGTCAAGACCTTCTCCTACCCTCACGGGGACTACATCGGCCTGCTGGCAGCGCAGGAGACGCGCGCCATCTTGCAGGAAAACTTCAGCGGCTACCGGCCCATCACCCCGACGCTGCTCTTTGCACGTGAAGAGACCTTCATCGGCCTCAACCTGGCAGATGCGGCCGGCATCGCGAACGGTACTGTGACCCTGGACTTCGACGGTCACGATTCCAGCACCTTCGCCTCGATCAGTTGGTCGCCCTATCGCTACAACGGCAGCCAGGGCCCGGATGGGAAGGTCATCGGCTGGGAATCTTACCCCATCGCCGAGTATTGGGACAAGCTGGAAGTGCAGTTCGAGGATGCCTTCCGCAGCCTGCCCAGGGACGCGAATCCCTATGGCACTTCTGAGGCGGCCATCACCGGCCAGATGCTCGTGGCTCGCAGCCTTTTCCTGGCGCTGAACCGGGGGTTGACGAACCTGGTGCAGTTCGGTTCAGCCAACAGCGGGCCGCAACTTAACGTACTGCTGTTGTGGCAGCCGGGCGGTGATGCCGAGACCGATATAGGCATCGCTGAGGGGGTCGGCGGTCTGATAACCAGCTCCTACTGGATCATCGCCGACTTCGTCACCAATTTCGTGGATGCCTTTGCGCAATCCTGGTCCGCGCAGATGAGCTTGAATACCCTGGCGGCGTTGCCCTTTGCCCAGGTGTCGGCCCTCAGCAAGCAGGAGTCTGTCCTGCAGGCCCTGGGGGAGGGATTCCGGGGGATCAAAAACGCCTGGCTCGAGACGTTCAGCCTCAACAGCCTCTTCGTCACGATCAACAACGTGGAGCGAACCTCCGCCAGAGTCACCCTGGGCGCCGGCTCGATCGTAGCCATCGCGATCGGCGCGGCCGCGGTGGTGGCATGCATCGCCGCGGCCGCCCTCAGCGGCGGTGATCCGATGACGATCGTCGGTTACGCCATCATGGTGGTCGGGATCATCGTCCAGCTCAAGGGGACGATTGATGCGATCAAGAGCGCCGCGAATATCATATCCGGCGTCGCCAAGGTAGCTACCGTGACGCAAAGCCTGAAAAGCGTCAGCGGCAAGCTGGGGGCCGCCGGCTGGATCATCTCCGGGGTGATCACCTGGGCCCTCTTTGCGGTGCAGGTCGCGCTCTCGGACCTCTCTCTCAAGGATCTGGGCAACCTGATCGCCCAGACGATCGGCCAGACGATCGTGCTGGTGATTATGTTCATCATCGGGCTGATCCCGATCGTGGGTGCGATCATCCAGGGCATCGTCCAGTTGATTGACATGCTCATCACGGCGCTCTGTGCGGTCTTTGGCTGGGATCAGGAGGCGGAAGGGGACACCGATCCGTACAATGACGCGGGCGACTGGCTCTGCGGCGGCATCGAGGGGCTGGTCGGGACGTTCCTCGCCTGGTTCATCTTTGCGAGCAACCAGATGGTTGACCTCTCAGCGGACGGCCGGTTGGTGTTCGGCGAGATGGACGCCAACAGGCTCGTGTATCCGGAAAAGGGGATGACCACGGGCAACTATCTAAAGGTGGGCATCGCGCTGACCAACACCATTGACATGATGGACATGCCGAGCAACATCGGCTCGGCCTATTGGTATTATTGGAGCGATGAAAAACTCCGCGGTTCCACCTTTGAGTACGAGATGCAGACCGCAGAGGCGGACATCCACGATGGCCTGGACCGCTACGACATGGAGGACGAGTGGGAGTACGTTGACGGCACGCCGGCCGAGTCCGCCACTGGGTATCATTATCCCGAACCGGTATATATCGAGCGGACCGTGCCGACGGTAGATGTACCGCTGCCCGAGGCAGGGATCAACCGGACCCTGACGGTCAACCTGACCGAGGGATACGCGATCCCGGTGGAGAACTGCTATCTCGGGATTTGCGTCATCGAGACGCAACGCGACAGCCTGCATTACCCCCTCGGCGACAGTCTGATCTTTGACATCTTCCCGACCACGCTGGACGGGTTCTACGACCTGGTCGCACTGCCCGGCGGCGGCGTCGCCTTGAGTTGGGGCCAGGATGGCGACGCCCGGTTCAGATTCCCGCGGCTGCTCGACGCAGACGGCGACGGCCTGCCCTACACGGCCGACCCGAACGATGCATTGTGGGACAGCGACCTGGACGGCCTGGGCGACAAGTACGAACTGCAAACCGGCAGTGATCCGACGCGGCAAGACACCGACGGCGACGGCCTGAGCGATTACGAAGAGGCGCGCGCAGGCACCGACCCCGCGCGGGTAGACACCGACGGTGACGGGTTGTGGGACAGTGAGGAGGTCTCCCACCAGGACATCTTCGACCAGGATGGCGACAACGACCGGACAGAAGGGATCGGCGGCTGGATGTTCGTCTACCGCATCACCCCGGACGGTGTGCAGGAGGGCGCCTGGGTCACGTCGAACCCGCTGAAGGTGGACACCGACGGCGATGGGCTGACCGATGCGCAGGAGCAGCTCTACGGCTTCAATCCCAACGTCTGGTCGAACAACAAGGTGCTGACCTTCGATACGCAGGTGCAAGAGCAGGCCGGCGGCGGTTATGCGCAGACGGATGGCTTCGTCAAGCCGAGCGACACGCTCCACTACTCGGCCACGCTCAAGAACGAGTTGCTGAACCGCTACATGCAGGGCTTATTGAGCACGACCTTCCCGCCTGCTCAAGACGCCGGCACGATGTTGCCTCAATCGTTCATCCTGCAACCCACGCAGGAGAAAACGATCAGCGGCACGGTAGGCGTGAACAGCGCGGCCGCGACCGGCGTCTACAGCCTGACGCAGTCGGCCGGCGCGCTCGTCACCGATTGGAGTGTGCTGGCGAAGGGCGTCAAGCTATGGCTGCCGATGGAGGATCCTACCACCGCGGATCGGTCGGGTAGTTTTCCGCCCAACGACGCCACCTGCACCGGCGCGTGCCCGTCGGCGACGGGCGGTCGCTATGGCAACGCGTTGAGCCTCGACGGCAGCAGCTATCTCGCCTCGCCGGCCGATCCCGACGAGACCCAATATGCCATCTCGTTGTGGTTCAAGACGAGCCAAGCCAACGGCACGCTCTACGCCGTCAACACTGAGCAGGGCACGCAGGTCTATCTGAGCGGTGGCAAGGCGTGCGCTGACGTGTACTACACCGCAATCGCTGAGACCCGCTGCAGCACCGCTGCCACATATGCCGATAACCAGTGGCATCATGTCGTCCACACCCACGGCGGCGAGGCCGGCAGCCAGAAGCTCTACGTGGATGGCGTCCAGGTGGCGAGCGGGACCGCAACCGGCGCAGCCACGGCCGATTCAAACGGTATCTTCATCGGCCACAGCACGCTGGCCGGCCGCGTCAACTTCACCGGCCTGCTCGATGACGCGCGCCTCTACGACAGCGGCTTGACCGCGGCCCAGGTGCACGGCCTCTTCGACCGGCCCGTGTTCGACATGAAGTTCGAAAACCCGACGACGCTGCAATCCGGCGGATTGCGGTACAACGATTCATCCACCTTCGGCATCACCGGCCAATGCACCGGCGCTCACTGCCCCGCCGCGACGACCGGCATTCTAGGCCAGGGCCTCCAGTTAGACGGACAAAACAAATACATCAGCGTCGGCTCGAATGCCAACCTGGATCTGAGCGAGGGCCACTTCACCCTGGCGGCCTGGGTCAAGCCGGACACCACGACGGCTGACGCCCCCTGCCTCGAATACGCCTACGAAGGCATCAACTTCACGTGTGTTGCCTGGCAGCCGGAGGGCATCCTGGGCTGGCAGAGCGCCGCGAGCGGCGCGTATGCCACGCTGCAGCGCCAGGTCATCTATCATACCGATGCGAATCCTTATCTGAGCGGCCTCTACAACCGGTTGCGCTTTGGCTTCGCAACCGCCAGCGGCTGGGCTGGCTACTACGAAAGCCCCTACGGTGTGCTGACCGAAGGGATCTGGAATCATGTCGTGCTCACGTTCGGCGATGGTGTGGTGACGCTCTACGTCAACGGCGAGCTGAAGGATACCAACTCGGCTGTGTTCGCGGGCAAGACGCCGGCCGCCACCCAGAGTTTCGAGATCGGCCAGTCCAACCGGAACGGGGTGGTCACGTTCACGAGCGCGGACATCTGGCACGAACACGACCCCGGTTCGGCTGAGTTGTGCATGGCGTTCGATGGGCATGAGATCCTCAGCCAAGATGTGAGCGGGGACGATGTGGTCGCCATGAACGCTGCCCCCACCTTCACCGACGCCGCGACTCTGGAAATCTGGGAGAACGACAGCGATCCGAAGTGCGGCAGCGCGCGCAACGGTGACGACCAGGCCATCGCGAGCCACACCTTCAGGATCACCGATTCCGGCATAGCCACGAATGCGCCCAGCGTATGCACCACCCCATTTTACGAGTGTCCTTGTCCTGCCGACCGGTGTCTCCGCTTTGACGGCGACGTCATGGGCTATCTGCATTACCAGTACCAGCACGACTCGCTGCCCTTCCGCGGCGCGCTGGACGAAGTGCAGCTCTACCGCCAGATCCTCGATGGCGAGGCGGTCAAAGCCCTCTATAACAGCCTGAACATGGCGCTGCACCTGCCATTGGACGAGCCGCCCGGCGAGACCGCGTTTGTGGACGCCAGCGCCAACGCGCGCAACGGCTCCTGCACGGCCGCGGCGTGCCCCGTGACCGGCATCACCGGCCGCATGAGCCAGGCCGCCGCGTTCAAGACGGCGGAGAGTGACCGCATCGAGCTGCCCGACTTCGGCGACTTCACCAATACCACGATGGCAGCCTGGGTTTACCGCACCGAGGATAAAGCCGCGCGAGAGACCATCGTCTCCTACAAGGAAGACCAGACCTGCGGCTTCGTCCTGGCACTCAACGAGAGCGGCGCCAATCACTACCCCGAATTCATCGCCCGAATTGACAACGCCGGCGTCGGCGCGTGGAAGACCGTCCAGTTTACCGAGACGATCCCGCTGAACACCTGGGTCCATCTGGCCGGCGTCTTCGACGGACAGAAGCTCCGTCTCTACCGCAACGGCCAGGAGGTCGCCAGCGCGGATGCGCCCGGTGCGCTCCACCAGTGCACGGGCAACACGGCGATCGGCAGCCGCTCGTCGAAGAACATGCACTTCTTCGGCGGACGCATTGACGACGTCTATATCTTCGGCCGCGGGCTGACCGCCAGCGAGGTCGCCGACCTCTACAACGAGGCACCCGTGCTGGAGCTGCGACTCGATGAGGCCCAGGGCGCGACGCAGTTCAGCGACAACACGAACAACGCGAATCACGGCACGTGCGTCGCCGATTCCTGTCCGCTGACCGGCGAGGGGGTGCAGGGCAAGATGGGGCTGGCGGCCCAATTCGACGGCAGCAACGACGAGATCACCGTCCCCGACAGCGCCACGCTGCACCCTGACACCTTCACCGTGGGCGCGTGGGTGCTGCCGGCCGCGACCCGCGCCGGCGTGGCGCAGGAACTGGTGGTGCATAGCACGTACAAGAGCGGCGGTCTGCTCGGCCCACAGCCCGACCTCATCAACTACCGGCTCTACATCGCTCCGGATGGCCTGACCCCGGTCGCCGAGTTCAGTCCCTTCTGCTCCGCCACCACTGCACAGGCCACCAGCGCCGTGGCGCTCATGAAGGATCACTGGAATCACGTGATGGCGACCTTTGACGGCTATCGGCTGTCCCTTTATGTCAACGGCGCGGAGCAGGCGCATTGGCTGACGAGCGACATCGGCTGGGGGCCGGATCCGATGGAGGCGTGCCAGATCACCGACTTCCCGCTGCACGTCGGTGGGTTCAGCGTGAACTACGGCGGCGGCAATTTCGATCGCAGCAACGCGTTCGTCGGCCGCCTGGACGAAGTAACCCTCTACAGCCAGGCGTTGTCGTCAGCCGAGGTCAGCGCTCTCTACCGGTATCAGTTCGGCTGGGTCGAGGAGCGGCGGAGCACCAATATTACCGTGGATGCGAACGACCCCACGACCGAGCTGCATGCCCCGGCCACTTACCTGCCAGCCAGCGGCATGATGCTGCTGGCGACGGCCGCGGATGCCACCTCCGGCGTGGCCCAGGTGGAGTTGGGAAGTTGCAAGAGCACGGGGAGCTGCGCTCCTGGCGGCTGGGCAGATGTTGACCGCTGCCAGGGAACGGGCGATGGCGCCTGGTGCCCCTACTTCACTCCGTCTGGCGAAGGCCGCTACCTTCTCCAGGCCCGCGCCAGCGACAATGTGGACAACCGCGCCGAATCGGCCAGCGTCACCGTCTACGTGGACGGCCACGCGCCGACGATCACCGGCCCGGCCGCCGGGACGCGCGTGGATGCCGCGCCCCACCCCACCCGATCCAACGCCTGGATCCTCCCCCTGGCTGGCACGGTCAGCGACCCGACGCTGAGCGATGGCTCGGCCGGCAGCGGCGTCGTGGCCGACAGCGTGCAGGTGACGCTGCTCGACGCCTCCGGCGGCATCGCGGGCCTGGGCACACAGGTCGCAGCGCTGGCGGGGAGCGCCTGGTCGGTGGACTACGTGCTGACCGAGGCCAACCCGAGCGGCCGTTACACGCTGAAGGTCGAGGCTGCGGACCAGGTGGCCCGGCTGCCCGGCCTGGCCGACGACGAGATCGCCAACCACTCGGCCACGCTGGAGCGGAGCATTGACGTGGACGCCATCGCTCCCGCGCCGCATCTCGATCGGGCGAGCCTGCCTGGCGGCACGACAACGATCAGCGGCACGACGACCCTGGCCGGCGACGCCACCGAGCGTCCGGTCCCGCTTGCTGTGACCTGGACGACACCGGACGGCCTCGGCGACCAGGTGGGCGTGACGATCCGCTGCAACGCGGTGACCCTCCTCGCCGTCGCCGCAGGCACGTTCATCACCCCCACCCGGACCCTCACCTGGGATGGCACGACGCATCACACCGCGGCCTGCCAGGTGAGCGTGACCGGCGGAGCCGGCGGCTCGGTGGCCGTCTGCGGCAGCCAGATCGCGAGTTGGGCGGCCGGCGCGGGCGGCGCCTCCTTCACCGCGGACTCGCCGGCCTGCGCGACCGATACGGCCATCGCGGGCATCAGCACGGCCGAAACCGCCTTTATCGCCACCCTGCCAGGATCGCCCTTCTTCAACGAAACGTTGGCCGGCCAGATCGTCTACCTGCCGCTGAACGACACGGCGGACGCCAACGGCATCCTGACCTTCCGCGATCGCTCTGGCCTCGGCCATGATGGCTCCTGCCCCGCCGGCCGCTGCCCCACGACCGGCCAGTCCGGCCACGGCGGCGCCGCACCCTACTTCGACGGCGTGGACGACGGTGTGCAAATTCCCGATTCGGCCGATTTCGACTTCGGGACCGGACCGTTCGCCCTGGCGCTGTGGGTCAAGCTCAACGGCGCCAACGCGTACAAGGATTTGCTCCACTGGAGCAACGACGCGGGGGATGACCTCTCGCTCCGGCTGGACATCAACAACCACTTGATGGTGACCCTAAAGCTAGACACCGCCCCGACGCCGACGCCGATCATCGCGGACGCGGGGCTGATCGGCCCCAGCGCCTGGCATTACCTGGCGTTGGTGCGCGAGGCTGGCGGGTTCGTCACGGTGTACATTGACGGCGTCGTGACCGGATATGGCTCGATGACCGATGACCTGAACCGCATTGACACCGGCACCGCCTTCTGGCTCGGCTCCAACCGGCGGGCCGGCGTGAGCAGCCTCTACAAGCCGTTCAAGGGCTGGCTCAACGACTTCCGCCTCTTCAACCGCGGCCTGTCGGCTGCGGAAGTGGCCGCGCTCTATCGCGGCAGCGGGCCGCTCCTGGCGCTCGGCTTCGAGGACGAAACCCCTTCGGCAGGCTCAGGGCAGGCTCTGCGCGAGGGTGCGACGCTGACCGACGGGTCGGGCGCGGGGCACGACGGGACGCTCCACACCGGCGACGCGATCGGGCACGCCGCGGCCGGCCAGGTCGGCGACCAGGCGCTGGCGCTGGACGGGATCAACGACTACGTCTCCATCGCGGCCGAGCGCAGGCTGGATCTGAGCGCGGGCCGCTTCACCGAGGCCGCGTGGGTTTATCCAGACCTGACGGGTCTCGCAGACCCGTCAGGTCTACTCCCCATCTTCAGCGGCGCGGCCTACAGCAGCCAGGCCAGCGAGTACCCCTTCCTCCAGGTGGTCAACCGGACGCAGCTCCAGGCCGGCTTCGGCGACGGGGGCAGCTACTACAGCTTCACCACCGGCGCGGTGTTGACCGAGAATGCGTGGAATCACGTGGCCGCGACCTTCGACGGGACCACCTATCGGATCTACGTCAACGGCGCGGCAGCCTACGAGACCGCCACGCTGGCGGGCAAGTCGCCCGCGCCGGCGCAGCAGTTCGACGTCGGCCGCGACGCATCTCGCTACTTCAAGGGCCAGCTCGATGACGTGCGCCTGTGGGCGCGGACGCTTTCCGCGCTGGAAATCCAAGCGCTGGCGGCCGGCGGCTTCCAGCCGGCGACCCTGGCCGCGGGCGGCACGGGCGCGGCTGTGACGGCCTGGACCGCTGACGTGCCAGCGGGGCTGGAGGGCGCGTACCGGCTCGACCTGCGCGGGCAGGATGCGGCCGGGCACGCCGGCCCCGCCAGCGTGGGCGTCTGGGAGGGCGGCGTGGACACCACAGCCCCCCGCCTGGCGTTGACTCGCACGCTGTTGAGCAGCGGTTCGATCCGCTATACCACGACCGGCCAGGACTTCAACCTGACCGAGACCAGCTTCAACTCGCCGTGCGGCGCGGGCGTGGTGACGGGCCGGCAGTTCTTCGACGCCTCCTGGTATCGGCCGATCTTCGGCGAGCAGGAGCGGCTTTTCGGCCTGAGCGCCGATTGCACCCTGCCGGGCTTCGTCACGCAGAACGAGGTCGGCGCGTACGACACGTCCGGCCTGGCCCAGGGCGTGGCCGTCACGGGCACGTTGGCCTACGTGGCCGACGGCGCGGCCGGCGTGCAGATCGTGGATGTCTCCAACCCGGCCAGCCCGACGCTCATCAGCAGCGTGGCCGCGATCACCTCTGCCCGCGGCATCGCCCTCGCCGGCTATCCGCTGACGGCATTGGGGATGAGCGCGACGGGCGCGCGAACTGGAGTAGAGGCTTCAGCCGGTAATCCGCTTGAAGGCTCGACTCCAGGCGGAAACGGCGGCAAGCCGTTGCCCGCGCCGATCCAGTCATCGCGAGAGGACGCAGGCCCGAAGCAAACGCCCATTGCTGACGCCGGTCTCCAGACCGTGCGTGCAGGCTCGGTCGGAGACCGGCCAGAGCTGCCGAAGATGTGGCCGGTCCGGCTCACCGCTCCCGCGGCCGTCTCCACCACCCGCGTCTCTCTCGCCTCGGATGGCACGCAGGGCAACTACGTATCCAGTACCGCGGCGGTCTCGGCCGATGGCCGCTACGTGGCCTTCTGGTCCGACGCCGACAACCTGGTGAGCGGCGATACGAACTCGGTCCCCGATGTCTTCGTCCGCGACACGGTGTCCGGTACTACCGAGCGGGTCTCGGTCGCTTCGGACGGCTCGGCGGGGGACGGCGGCTCCTATGGCCCGGCGCTTTCGAGTGACGGTCGCTACGTGGTCTTCTGGTCTTACGCCGCCAACCTGGTGGCCGGTGACACGAACAATGCCGAGGACGTCTTCGTCCACGATCGGCAGACCCATACCACTGAGCGCGTCTCGGTTGCGGCGGATGAGAGCGAGGCCAACAGTTGGTCCGACTCCTCTCAGGCCGCAATCTCGACCGACGGTCGCTACGTGGTCTTCGCGTCCACCGCCACCAACCTGGTGGCTGGCGGCACCAACGCCTGGGGGCACGTCTTCCTGCGCGACCGGCAGGCCATGACCACCACGCTGATCTCGGTGGGGCCTGGCGGTGTTGAAGGGGATGCCTATTCCGGCTTGGCGGCGATCACCCCGGACGGCCGCTACGTGGCCTTTGAGTCGGAGGCGACCAACCTGGCGGCGGACGACGCCAATGGCTTGCGCGACATCTTTGTCTACGACACCCAGATCGGCGTGACCGAGCGCGTCTCGGTCAGCACCGACGGTACTGAAGCTGACGATGCTTCATATCACGCGGCCGTCTCGGCCGATGGCCGCTGGGTGGCTTTCGACTCCGCCGCGACCAACCTGGTAAGCGACGACACCAATGATGTGCGCGACATCTTTTTGCACGACCGGCAGACCGGCGTCACCTTCCGCGTGGTCGGGCCGAACGGGCAGGGGAACTTCGACTCCGAGTGGCCTTCCATCTCCGCCGATGGCCGTTTCGTGGCATTCCAGTCGGACGCGACCAACCTGGTGGTGGGCGATTCCGGCGACTCTACTGACGTTTTCGTCTACGACCGGCAGAGCGGTGCGATCGAGCGCGTCTCGGTCGCACTAAATGGCGCGGAGGGACAAGGCAATTCCTACACCAACTTCGGCCGCGCGCTTTCGGCCGATGGGGCCTACGTGGTCTTCGAGTCGGACGCGGCCAATCTGGTCGCCGACGACACGAACGACCAATCCGACATCTTCCTACGTGGGCCGATGATCCCTGCTGCGGCCGCCGACCTCCTCATAGACAGCGTCACCGTCACGCCGGCGTCGCCGAAACCCAACCAGCCGTTCGCTGTGGCCGTGACCGTGCGCAACGCGGGCCAGGCGGCCGGGCACTTCTTCGTCCATGCCTACCTGGATCCGGCATCCGCGCCATCGGCGTGCGACGCGGGCGCGGGCAGTTGGGCGTCCATCGAGATTGGCTCGCTGGCCCCCAATGCCACCCATACCTTCACGCGCACGCACAGCGGGTTCGGCGCGACGGGCGCGCACGCAGTCTACGCCCAGGCCGACAGTGGATGCGAGATCGGTGAGACCGACGAAACGAACAACATCGCCGGGCCGGTTGGCTTCGACGTGGCCGGCGCGCCCTACAGCCCCGACCTGATCGTGAACGGACTGGCCGTCGAACCGGCCTCCCCGCGGCCCAACCAGACCTTCACCGTGGTCGTCACGGTGACGAACCAGGGCGTTGATGATGTGATGGCATTCGATGCATTCGACGTCGGCGCTTACCTGGACACGGCACCAGCCGACTGCGACGCTGGCGGTGATCTCAGCGCGACGATCAACGCGCTAGCCGCGGGCGCTTCGCAGACCTTGACGCTGGTCCACGCGCTCGGCTTCCCCGACACGGGGACGCACCAAGTCTACGCCCAGGCCGACAACGGTTGCCAGATCAGCGAGACGAATGAGGGCAACAATATCACCGGCCCGGTCAGTTTCGACGTGGCCGGCGCGCCGGCCTACCCCGACCTGGTGGTGAAGCAGCTCACCGCGTCGCCTGCCGCGCCCGCGACGGGGGTGCCGGTCGATGTGATCGTGACGGTGCGCAATCAGGGACTCGGCGGCGCGCCTGGCTCTGCGGTCGCGGTCTTCAGCGATCACGACCCGACAGGATGTGACGATTGGACTTACCGATGGCCCGATGGGGTCGTCAGCGAGTTGGCGGCCGGCGCCTCGACGACGGTCACCATCCATACCGACGGTTTCGGCAACGCGGGCACGCACCCGTACTATGCCCTCGCGGATGCGCAGTGTGCTTTCACTGAGGCCGACGAGACGAATAACAAGGCCGGGCCGCTGAACGTCACCGTCCACGAAGCTCTGCCCGACCTGATCGTGGAGAGCATCGTCACCGACCCTGTCCAGCCCGGTCCCAATGAGCCGCTCGATATCATCGTGACGATCAAGAACCAGGGTGAAGCGCCGGCCGGGGGTATGGAGGCTGCCTTCTATACCTACATCGGCGAATGCCCGTACACGCCGCCAGCCCATGCCCGCGCTGGTCAGTCTCCTGCGGGCGACGGGTGCTGGAGCGATCAGGGCAGCACCACCTCCCTGGATCCGGGCGAATCGGCGGCGCTGACGTTCCAGCACGCGGGCTGGGATCTCTCAGGCCAGCACGCACTCTATGCCCGCGTGGATCAGCAGGATTGGACCAGGGAATCGGACGAGACCAACAATAACCTCGGCCCGGTGTACGTCACCGTCAGCGGCGCGACGCCGACACCGACCCAGACGCCGACTGCTTCGTCTACGCCGACCGTCACGCCGACGCCGACGAATACGCCGACGCCGACTAACACACCCACCGCGACGAATACGCCGACCGTCACGCCAACGCCGACCGTGACCAACACGCCGACGAACACACCAACGCCCACGGCGACGTCCACCGCGACGGCCATCCCCAAGCCTGACCTGGTGGTCTACAGCATCGAGGCCGTCCCGGCGATCGTGCGGGTCAACCAGGGCACGGTGCGCATCAACGTGCGGCTGAGAAATCAGGGCACGGCCGCGACTTCCGGCAACATCTACGCGGGCCTCTACGTGGACACGGTGCCGACGGGAGCGTGCAACCAGACACCCTACATGATCCTGGCTTGGCCGCCGTTAGCGGCGGGCGCGACGTCGGACATCCGCTACACCTACCCCGACCTCGGGCCCTTCGCGACCCCTGGCGAGCACACCGTCTACGTGGTCGCGGACTACGACTGCGCCATCACCGAAAGCTACGAGACCAACAACATCGGCGGTCCGACCACCTTCCAGGTGATCCAGCCCGATATGACCGTGACGAGCCTGACGGTGGAGCCGGCCGTCGTGCAGGTGAACCAGCCCGTGACGATCACCATGGTGATGAAGAACATCGGCACCGACGACTCCAACGTTGCCACCATGGCGGGCGTCTACGTTGACCGCAACCTGCCTGCGCCGGTCTGTGGTAACGCGGGAGATCTGACATCCGTAGTGGGCGGTCTGGATAAGAACGAAAGCTACACGGTCACCTGGTCCACCTACTTTACCACCGGCGGGCAACATCGGATCAGCGCGTATACCGACTACGGTTGCGCCTTGGCCGAGATCAGCGAGAGCAACAACAACTACGGCCCGGTCTACTTCGACGTCCACCTGCCGGATCTGGCCGTGGAAAGCATCACGCCCAACCCGGTTCACCCGACCGTGGGACAGGCGGTCACGTTCACTGTGCGCATCAGCAACACGGGCCTGGCGGCCAGCCCCGCGGGCGCAACGCTGGCCCTCTACTTTGATCACACCCCGGATCGGCAATGCGGCGATCCGGCCTGGATCAATACAAAGGCCATTCCGGCACTGGCGGCCGGCGAGAGTACCGATCTCGTCGTTCAGACGTCCGGCTTCGCCACGGAGGAGTACCACCTCGTCTATGCGTATGCGGATTACAACTGTGCGGTCACGGAGGAGAACGAGTACAACAACGAGTTGGATCTCAGCCTCCCCGTCGGGGCAACGCCGCTGCCCGATCTGGTCGTGGCGAGCATCGCGGCCAATCCGGCCAGCCCGGCCGCGGGCCAGTGGTTCAGCTACACCGTGCGCATCAGCAACACCGGCCAGGCGGTTAGTCCGGCCACCGGCGTGGCGCTGTACGCCGATCACACGGTATCCGGCTGTGGCGACAGCGCGTGGTTCAACACGGGCTCCGTGCCCTCGCTGGCCGCGGGCGCGGCCGCCGACGTCATCGTGACCAGCCCGCCGGTCACGACCACGGGGCCGCTCGCCGTGGCTGCGTTCGTCGATTTCCAGTGCAACACTGTCGAGGAGAACGAGGCCAACAACGTCCTCACGACCACGATCACGGTCGGCCCGCCGCTCCTGCCCGACTTCGTGGTAGACAGCATCACCCCCGACCCGGCCGATCCGGCCGCACGAGAGTACGTCACCTACACCGTGCGCGTGCGCAACGCGGGCACGGCCGCGATGACGCAGGTCAGCAGCCTGGCGGTCTACACCGATCACGTGCCGTCCGGCTGCGGGGACGCGGCGTGGGCCAACACCGGCCAGGTGCCCCTGTTGGCGGCCGGCGCGTATACCGACGTGGTCGTCTTCACCTACGGCTTCCCGACCGAGGGCAACCACACGGTCTACGGGTTCGTGGATCATACCTGCCTGACCGAGGAGTTGAACGAAACCAACAACGTCTACAGCACAACGATCGCGGTCGGTCCGCCGCTCCTGCCCGACTTGGTGGTGGACAGCATCACCTCCGATCCGGCCGAGCCGCCCGCGCGGGAATACGTCACCTACACGGTGCGCGTGCGCAACGCGGGCACCAGCCCCGCGCCGATCTCTGCCCTGGCGGTCTACACCGACCACGTGCCCACCGGCTGCGGTGACCCGGCCTGGGCCAATTCGGTCCTGGCGCCGTTGCTGGCCACGGGCGCGTACACCGATGTGGTCATCTTCACCTATGGCTTCTCGAATGCGGGGAACCATTCGGTCTACGCGTTCGTAGATCATACCTGCCTGACCGAGGAGTTGAACGAAACCAATAACGTCTATACCGCGACGCTCACCGTCGGGCCGCCACTGCTGCCCGACCTGGTCGTGGAGAGCGTGACGCTGGACCCGGCCGAGCCGGCCGCGCGGGAGTATGTCACCTTCACCATCCGCATCCGCAACCAGGGCACGGCCGAGGCGCGCTCCTACACCTGGGCCGGGCTGTATCTCGATCGGACTCCCGCAGGCTGCGGCAGCCTCGACATCGGCGACCGGGTGGCGCAGGTGCCGTCACTGGCGATCGGCGCGAGCTACGTCTTCACGCTGACCGCGCCGTTCGCCACCCAGGGCTCGCGTACGTACGACGTCTTCTTGGACTACGGCTGTATCCTCGAAGAAAGCGACAAGGCGAACAACGACTTCACCAACTCCATCGAAGTCGGCCCGCCGCTGTTGCCTGACTTGATGGTGACGGGCGTGACGACCGACCCGGAGGCGCCGGCCGCGCGGGAGTGGATCACGGCCACGGTGCGCGTCAGCAACACGGGCACGGCCGCGTCGCCGATCACAGGCGTGGCGGTCTACACCGATCACGTGCCCTTCTGCGGCGATCAGGGCTGGGCCAACACCGGCTCTGTGCCGGCCCTGGCGCCTGGCGAAGCCGCTGATGTGGTCGTGCCGGGGATTCGGTTCATGACGCCGGGAACCCAATCCCTGCGCGCATTCGTGGATTTCACCTGCCTTGACGAGGAGTTGGTCGAAACCAACAACATCTACACGCAGACCGTCGTGGTCGGGCAGCCGCGACTGCCCGATCTGGCGATCGAGAGTTTCACCGCCGATCCGCTCGAGGCGTCGGCGCGTCAATACGTGCAGTACACCGTGGGCATTCGCAACATCGGTACGGCCGCAGCCGGTTCCTACACCTGGGCCGGTATCTACTTCGATCGCGTGCCGGCCGGCTGCGGCGGCGCCGTTGATATCGGGGACCGCGTGGCGCACGTGCCGCCGCTGGGGATCGGTGAACTCTTCACCGCCACCCTGTCGGCCCCCTTTACGACGACCGGCACCCATCCTGTCGTGGCGTTTGCCGACTATGGCTGCCTGCTGGAAGAGCCGAGCGAGGCCAACAACCAGTCCGCGGCGATCAACGTGCAGGTTGGCCCGCCGCTCCTGCCCGATCTGGCCGTGCAAAGCATCATCGCCACCCCGGCTGAGCCGGCCGCGGGCCAGTGGATCAGCTACACCGTGCGGATCAGCAACACCGGCACAGCCCCGAACACCGGCCATTGGAGTGTAGCGGTCTACACCGATCACGTGCCCTTCTGCGGCGACCAGGGCTGGGTCAACACCGCCCCGGTGCCCACCCTGGCCCCCGGCGAATCCGCCGACGTGGGTGTCTTCACCTACGGCTTCAACGAGGCGCAGCAGGGCAGCCACACGGTCTACGCGTTCGTGGACTTCACCTGCGTCTACGAGGAGTTCAACGAGGGCAACAACCAGGGCGGCCCGGTCAACCTGACCGTCGGCGCGCCGCTGAAGCCCGACCTGACGGTGGAGAGCGTGACCGTCACGCCGGCGCAGCCGGGCGCGGGCCAACCTGCGCAGTTCGCCATCCGCATCCGCAACCAGGGTACGGGCGACGCCCAATCCTACACCTACGCCGGACTCTACCTCGACCGCACGCCGCGGGGTTGCGACGGCGGCCCCGCGGACGTCGGCGACCGCGTGGCGCAGATCCCGCCGCTGGCAACCGGCGCCAGCACCGTCTTCACCCTGACCACGCCGTTTGATACCCAGGGCAATCACCAGGCCAACGTCTTCCTGGACTACGGCTGCATCCTGGCTGAGAGCAACGAGGCCAACAACCTCTACGGCCCGGTCAACATCGTGGTCGGCCCGCCGCAGTACCCCGACTTGGTCGTGACGGGTGTGACCATCGTCCCACCGGCTCCGATCGAGGGCCAGCCGGTGAGCTTCGTCGTGTCGCTGCGTAACCAGGGCACGGACGCGCTCCACTCCTACACCGGCACCGGCCTCTACTTCGACCGCGTGCCCGGTGGCTGCGGCGGCGACCTTGACCTGGCTGATCTGGGCGCAACGGCGCCGCTGCTCGATGTCGGCGCCAGCTTCACCTTCACCGTGACGAAGCTCTTTGCCGGCGCGCTCCAACACACCGCTTACGTCTTCGCGGATTACGGTTGCGTCGCAGCCGAGAGCAACGAGACCAACAACCGCTACGGTCCCATCACGATCACCCTGACATCGGGCGTGCGGCCCGACTTGGCCGTGGAGAGCGTGATCGCCGAGCCGATCAACCCGGTCGCCGGGCAGACGGTATACTTCACCGTGCGCGTGAAGAACCAGGGCACGGTGGGGAGCGCCGGCTCGGTCGTGGGCATCCATACCGATCAGCAGCCGACCTGCGGCGCGTCAGCCTTCAGCGAGACCGCGCTGCCGGCGCTGGCGGTGGGGGCCAGCTTCACCTTCACGGACACGGCGGCCTTCCCCACCGGCGGCGAGCACACCGCCTATGTCTTTGCGGACCGCAACTGCGCGATCACGGAGCGGGACGAGGCCAACAACATCTTCGGCCCGATCGTCTTCAACCCGCCGCCGACCTTGCGCCCCGACCTGGTGATAGCCAGCCTGAAGGCTGACCCGGCGCAACTGCTGGTGGGCCAGCCTGTGACCTACACCGTGCGCATCAGCAACACGGGCACGGCCGCCATGAATGCCGCGGCGCAGGTGGCGATCTATTCTGGCAGCGAGCCGACCGGCTGCGGCGACACCAACTGGGACAATGTCGGCCAGGCGCCGCCGCTGTCAGTCGGCGGCTGGGCCGACGTGGTCATCCCGACGAACGGCTACCCCTACGTGAGCGACTGGCCGGTCTATGCGTTCGTGGATTACACGTGCGGTATCACCGAGACGAACGAGGCCAACAACGTCTACGGCCCGCTCACCGTGCCCGTCACCGTGCCGCTGCCCGATCTGGCGATCGAGAGCGCGGTGGCCGATCCGACCAGCGTGGCCGAGGGGCAAGGGGTGACGCTGACGATCCGCGTCGCCAACCGCGGCCTTGCAGCCGCGGCCGGAACCTCTAAGGTCGGCGTCTACGTGGATCAGGCCATCGGCTACTGCCACGACCCACAGCCGGTCGGCGGCTGGATCACAGTGTCGGCGCTGGCTGTGGGCGCAAGCGAAGATGTCATCGCACACGTGCCCGCCTCCGCGCTCGCTGGCGGCTGGGATCCACACGAAATCACCCTGTACGAGAACTACCCTTGCGCCTCCGG
>JAPLHB010000006.1 GCA_026389845.1 Chloroflexota bacterium | reverse complement strand
CAGTTCCCTCCGTTCCCTCCGTTCCTCAGTTCCCCCAGTTCCCTCCGTTCCCCCCTCACGGCGAAACGCGCACCCCATACGGCCGCAACACCTGGCCGGCGATGACGATCCGCTGAATCTCGTTGGTGCCCTCGAAGATCTCGGCAATGCGGGCGTCGCGCCACATGCGCTCGATGGGAAAGTCGCGGTCATAGCCGAGCGCGCCGTGGACTTGCAGCGCGCGATCAATGGCCCGCGAGGCGACCTCGGAGCCGTAGAGCTTGCACATCGCGGCTTCTTTGGTGTACGGCTGATGCGTGTCCACCATCCAGGCCGTGCGATAGACCAGCGAGCGCAGCGCCTCGATCTCGACCGCGGTGTTGGCGACCAGCCATTGGATGCTTTGCTTCTCGCCGATCGGCCGGCCGAACTGGCTGCGGCCTGCGGCGTAGCGGCCCATGAGATCCAGCGCGGCTTCGGCGCAGCCCAGACCAGCCGCGCCCAACCCCAGCCGGCCGGTGTCGAGGGTCGCCATGAAGTTGACGAAGCCCGCGCCCACCGGTCCGAGCACGTTGGCCGACGGCACGACCACCTCGTCGAAGACGATCTCCGACGTGGCGCTGCCGCGAATGCCCATCTTGTGCTCTTCTTTGCTGACCGACAGGCCGGGTGTGCCCTTCTCCACGATGAACGCGGTCACGCCGCCGCGCACGCCCAGGTTCGGATCGGTGACTGCCATCACGCTGAAGACGTCGGCGATGGGGCCGTTAGTGATGTAGACCTTGGCGCCGGTGATGACGTACTTATCGCCGTCGCGAATGGCGCGGGTCTTGATGGCCCCCGCGTCGGAACCCGCGCCGGCCTCGGTCAGGGCGAAGCAAGCGATCTTCTTGCCCGTCGCCAGATCGGGCAGATACTTACGCTTCTGCCTTTCGCTGCCGCCCAGGTAGATCGCCATCGCGCCGATGCCGATGTGCGCGCCCAGGGTGGTGGTAGTGCTGGTGCAGACGCCGCCCATCGTCTCCATCAACAGGCAATAGCCCAGCTCGCCCAGGCCCGAGCCGCCGTATTCCTGCGGAAAGGGGATGCCCAGCAAGCCGTTCTCGCCCAACAGGCGCACGATCTCCATGTCGGGCTTGCCTACGATGTCCACCTGCTTCGCCCGCGGCCGCACCTCCTGCTCTGCGAAATCACGCACCATCTGGCGGAAGAGTTGGTATTTCTTGGGAAGCGTAAAGTCCATGTGGCCTCCTTGAAGCTGGATACTGGAAGCTCCGATACTGGAAGCTCGAAGCTGGTTACTGGAAGCTGGATACTGGTGGTTGCCTTCCAGCTTCTAGCTTCCAGCTTCCAGCTACGGTCTCACCTTGACGCTCGATCCTTCAAACAACTTCCCCGCAATGACGATCTGCTGAATCTGGCTGGCGCCTTCGACAAACTCCAGGGCGCGGGCGTCGCGGTAGAAGCGTTCGATGGGATATTCGGTGACGTAGCCCGCGCCGCCGTGTACCTGGACGATCTTGTTGGTGACGGTCGCGGCCATGCGGCCGGCGAAAAGCTTGGCCATGGCCGCCTCCTGGGTGAAGGGCTTGCCCTGCTCGGCCAACCAGGCGGCATGGCGCACCAGCCCTTCGGCTGCAGCGACCTCGGTAGCGCAATCGGCCAGGTAGACCTGGATGGCCTGTTTGGCGCCGATCGGCTTGCCGAACTGGACGCGCTCACCCGAATACTTGACAGCCAGCTCCACCGCGCGCCGCGCCAGCCCCACAGCCGCCGCTGAAATGCCCACGCGGCCGAAATCGAGCGCCTCCAGGGCGATCGGGTACCCCGCGCCCTCCGCGCCGAGCAGATTCTCAGCCGGCACGCGGCACTCCTGCAGATAGAGCCGGGTGATGCTGGCCCCGCGCAGCCCCAACGTCTTCTCTCGGCCGCCGACGACCAGACCCGGCGCGTCTGCGGGAATGGCGAACGCGGACATCCGTAGGGGCGGGTTTGGTTTCGTGGATTGCGCAGCATCAGGCGAGCTATCCAAACCCGCCCCTACAGTGACGGCAAAGACGACGAAGACGCCGGCGATGCCGCCGTTGCTCACCCAGGCCTTCGCGCCGTTCAGAACGTACTCGCCCCCCTCGCGGACGGCGCGCGTGCGCATCTGCGTGGGATCGCTGCCCGCACCCGCCTCGGTCATGGCAAACGCGCCGATCCGCTCGCCCGCGGCCATCTCGGGGATGAGCGCCTCTTTGGCCGCGGCCGTTCCGTGATTGAGGATGGTGCGGAGGGCCAGGCTGTTATGGACGTGGACGACCAGCGCCAGGGCGAGGCTCTCGGCGGCCAACGCCTCCAGCAGCATCAAGAAACTGGTCACATCCAGGCCCGCGCCGCCATACGGCTCGGGTGCCAGCGCGCCCATGAACCCCTGCCCGGCCGCGCGCTTCAGCAGCTTGGCAGGAATCTCCTCCTGCTTGTCGGCCTGTTCCGCCACCTTCGCCACCTCCTTGGTCGCGAAATCACGGAACATCTTCTGGAACATCAGTTGTTCGGAAGTGAGGGAGAAATCCATAGCCGCTCCTTTCCCTGGACTTCGGGAGTGAACCACGAAGGCACAAAGACACGAAGAAGTCTTGGAAGTTGTTCTTGGAGTCTTCGTGCCTTGGTGGTTACCTCAGAGTGAACCACGAAGACACAGAGACACGAAGAAGTTTTGAAAGCTCCTCTTTGAGTCTTCGTGCCTTGGTGGTGTTCTCAAAGCACGTGTCGCTTGATGCCTTGCTTGATCAGAGGCACATTGAAGTTGATCAAAAAGCCCAACCGCTTACCCGTGAGTTTCATCTGGGTGAGCAACTGCGCCTCATGCAACGGAATCAGTGCCTCAACGGCCTTCAGCTCACAGATCACTGCCTCCTCGACCAGTACGTCGAGCCTGAATCCTTCGTCGAAGGCGATGCCATCGTAGATGATCGGGACCATCACTTGCCTGCGAAACCGCAGACCTCGCTTCGCCAGTTCATGGCAGAAACACACTTCGTACACGCTCTCTAGCAATCCAGGGCCAAGTGTGGAGTGGACCGCATACGCCGCAGCTACAATCAATGTGGCAATCTGCTCCAGGCGCGGCGGAATCGGCTCAAAAGGCATCAAAGCCTCCTTGAATTGACTAACCACCAAGACACGAAGGCACAAAAACGACTCCCTCTCTTCCTTCGTGTCTTAGTGTCCTTGTGGTTTCGCCAACTTGTAGCGCTTTCAACCACCAAGACACGAAGACACCAAGCGACTCCCTGGTTTCTTCCCTTCGTGTCTTTGTGTCTTCGTGGTTCCGTCTCTAGTTTAGAGTTCAGCTTGGCTGATGTAGCACCTTAACAAAATGCGGGATTTCTGGTATAACAAGGATCGCGTACGGGCTGCGCGCTGTGCGGCTGATACGCTCATTCCTGCATGGTTGGAGGTCGCCCTATGAGCATCCCATCCTTGTTGGCCCCATTTCGCCAGCGCGTGTACCAGAAGTTCCGCAAACGGGCGGACGCCGCCCTGGACTTGGTCGACGCCGTGACTACCGCTGGCGTGGTCGCTTCGCCGGTCGCCATGAGCGAAGAGCCGCCCTTTCGCCGCAAATTCAGTATGGTCTACGACGTGCTTGAGGACGGCGAAGTTGACGTCACCGCATTGGGCAAGGTCCTGTACGAGGCCCAACCGGCGGACTGCGCAACCCTGGCCGGCTATGAGGTCTACGCCGTCGATGCGACCCCCAATCCGCGGCCAGCGGCCGAAACCCTGCCCAACCGGGTGCTGTTGAAGTCCGACAAAGACAGCCCGGCCGTGCCGGGCTGGAAGTTCTCCTGGCTGGTGCGCCTGGTGCAACACGGCACGTCCTGGGTCGCACCCCAGGCCATCGAGCAGATCCCGGCGGACAGCACAGCCAATCAGGTGGCCGGGGCCCAGGTGGTCGCCTTGGACAAGCAGAGTACCCAGCCCAAGGTCGCCGTCTTGGATAGCGGCTACTTCAACCACTTCTTCCTGGCACTGTGCGTGGCCCTCAAAACGGTGATTGTCTTGGTGCGCATGCGCCACAACTGTGCGCTCTATGAGCGACCAGAGCCCAAACCGGCGAAAAGCAAAGGCGCACCCCGCAAACACGGCGCCAAGTTCAAGCTCAACAAGCCCACCCGCACCCCTGACCGCACCGCCACGTTGGCGTTGGGGCCCCTGACCGTGGTCTTGACCGCCTGGCACGGGCTGCATCTGAAAAAGGTGGCCACCCTGGTGGGGCTGGCGCTGCGGGTCGAGTTCCAGAAAGCCGATGGCACGCCACGCTACCAACGCCCGCTCTGGTTGTTCTGGACCGGCCCGCTCACGGTCGCCCTCGGTGACATCTGCCTGATGTACCTGTGGCGTTTCGCAATCGAGCACGCCTTCCGGTTTATGA
>JAPLHB010000174.1 GCA_026389845.1 Chloroflexota bacterium | reverse complement strand
GCCATGATCCTTCGACCATATCAATCCGCGGCGTCGGATGCCATTTTCAAGGAATGGCTGGAGCATGACTCCACGCTGGTCGTGATGCCGACCGGCGGCGGGAAGACCATCTTGTTTGCCGATGTCATCCGGCGCGTGTTTCCGCGCCGGGCGTTGGTGATTGCCCACCGCGAGGAGCTGATCTTCCAGGCGCGGGACAAGATCCAGCGCGTGACCGGCCTCACGGCGGACGTGGAGATGGGCGAGCGCAGGACCGAGGGCGGCTTGTTTGGGACGGCGCGCGTGGTGGTGTCAACCATCCAGACCCAGTGTTCGGGCGGGGACGGCGGGGGGCGAATGTCGAAGTTCGACCCGTCGCAGTTCGGCCTGCTGATCATTGACGAGGCGCACCATGCGACGTCGCCGAGTTACCGGCGGGTGATTGACTACTACCGGAGCAACCCGGCGCTGAAGGTGCTCGGCGTGACGGCCACACCGGACCGGGCCGACGAGCAGGCGCTCGGGCAGGTGTTTCAATCGGTGGCGTTCGACTACGAGGTGTTGGACGCGATCCACGACGGCTGGCTGGTGCCCATCGAGCAGCAGATGGTGCATGTTGAGGGGCTTGACTACTCGGACGTCCGTACGACCGCCGGTGACCTGAACGGCGGCGACCTGGCCGCCGTGATGGAGGCGGAGCGGAACCTGCAGCCGATGGCGTCGGCGTCGGTGGCGATCATTGGGGCCCGGCGGGCGCTGGTGTTCACCGCCAGCGTGAAGGCGGCGGAGTTGACGGCGGAAATACTCAACCGGCATCGGTCCGGCATGGCCGCCTGGGTGTGCGGGCAGACCGACCGCGAGGATCGCCGCCGGATACTGGCGGAATTCGCGGCAGGCAAGGTGCAGGTGGTGTGCAACTGCGGGGTGCTCACGGAAGGTTTCGATGATCCGGGGGTGGAGGTGGTGATCATGGGGCGGCCCACGAAAAGCCGGTCGTTGTATTCGCAGATGGTGGGGCGCTCGACGCGTCCATTGCCGGGAGTGGTGGATGGGCCGGAGACGCCTGAGGCGCGCAAGGCGGCCATTGCGGCGAGCGCCAAGTGCTCGTGCCTGGTGGTGGACTTCGTCGGCAACGCCGGCAGGCACAAGTTGATCACCAGCGCGGACATCCTGGGCGGCAAAGTGAGCGAAGAGGCTCTGGAACGGGCCGTGAAGCGGATCAGCGCGGCGGGGGGCCCGGTGAACATGACCGAAGCCCTGGACGAGGCCGAAGCCGAGCTGCGCGAGCAGAAGCGACTGGCGGAGGCCGCGCGGCGGGCCGGGTTGGTGGCGAAGGCGCGGTTCACGACGCAGTCGGTTGACCCGTTTGACGTGCTGTCGCTGGAGCCTGTGAAGGCTCGGGGCTGGGACGCGGGGCGACAACTGACGGAGAAGCAGCGGTCGCTGTTGGCCCGACAGGGCATCAACCCCGACCGCGTTTCGTTCGCCGAGGCACGGCAGTTGATTGGCGAGATCTGCCGGCGGTGGGACGGGAAGCTCTGCTCCTTCAAGCAGGCCAAGGTGCTGCGCAAATACGGCTACGACACGGAGGTCAGCTTTGCGGAGGCGTCGGCGACGATTGACGCGCTGGCCCGCAACGGCTGGCGGCGGGCGCCGGCAGGGGCACCGGAGAAAGGGAGTCAGTCATGGAACTGAGGGTGCTATGAGCTTCACGCGCGTGACCAGAACCAATGCTTGTCCGGTTTGCAATCGTGGCGATTGGTGTCGCGTGTTCGCCGATGGCTGGGTGGAGTGCATGCGCGTCCGGTCGGACAAGCCGGCGAAGTCCGGCGGCTGGATGCACCGCATTGATGAGCCGGCGCGGTGTTACATGCGGCCACCGCCGAAGTGGCAGCCGCCGACGATTAACGCGACGAAGCTGATGCGGGATTGGGTGGCAGGGACCTCGGCGGCGGCGCTGGCGGGGCTCGCCGCGTCGCTTGGCGTTTCAACGGCGTCGTTGGTGGCGGTGGGGGCGGCCTGGGCGCCGCCGCACGCGGCGTGGGCGTTCCCGATGTGCGACGGCTACGGCAACGTGGTCGGCATCCGGCTGCGTAACGAGCGCGGCAAGTTCGCCGTGCGCGGCAGCCGGCAGGGCGTATTCCTGGCCGCAGTGCCCGCGCAGAAGACGCTGTTCGTCTGCGAGGGCCCAACGGACACCGCTGCCGCCGTCGAGCTGGGGTTGTTTGCCGCGGGCCGGCCGAATTGCTGTTGCGGGGGTGTTGAGGTCCGCACCTACGCGCGCCGGCACGAGTGCGCCCATGCCGTCATCGTTTCCGACAACGACAAGCCCGGCCTGGACGGCGCGCGTAGAGTGGGGGCCGAATTGAGGATGCCTTACGCGATCTATGTGCCCCCGGCGAAGGACCTGCGGGAATTTTGCCGCCTGGGCGGCAGCAGAAGCATGATCGAAAACACATTGAGAGGAACTGTTTGGAACGTATGAAAAAACCATCCGCATACCTGCCGTTCTACGGCAATGACTTCTTCGAGGCCATCGCGGGCTACTCCGATGCCGTGGGCATGGGATACCTCCGCGCGATTTGGCACTACTGGAACCACACGGGCTGCGCCGGGCTGCCCGACGACGACGAATACCTGCGCCGCGTCTGCGGCTGCGAAGGGACCCAATGGGCTCGCACCAAGGGGATCATCTTCGACAACCGGTATCTTTTCCGGTTGGAGAACAGTGTCTGGCATCAGCCCCGGTGCCGGAAGGAGTGGGACAAATCCAAGGAGGTATTCGACCAGCGATCGGCGGCCGGCAGGGCCGCGGCGATGAAACGGTGGGAGAAGGAGTGACGATGCGAGCGACGTTGTACCCAGAGCTGGTGGAGAAGGTTGAGGGGCTCGGGCGGCGTGGCCAGGTGCTGGCGGGCATTTGGGCTGGGAGGGGGACAAAGGAAATCGCGGCTGACCTGGGCATCAGCCCCAAGACGGTGGAATACCACCGGGCGCGCCTTTACCGGATGTTCGGCGTGAATGATCTGGTCAGCTTGTGCCGGCGGGCGATAGCGGTGGGATTGATAAATCCGAGGGCCGAAGGAATGCCGGAGGCAATGCCTGAGGCAATGCGTGACGCATCGGCGACGCATTGCCCACGCATATGCGAA
>JAPLHB010000155.1 GCA_026389845.1 Chloroflexota bacterium | reverse complement strand
CGGTAGTTCCAACCGCTGCATGGCAGCCAGCAGCAGCGGAAAATCGTCAATACGTTCGCTGGTAATCGTAAGCTCAGTTGTCATGCCCTGAGCTTACCAGCTAATTCGCGATTACGCTAGAAATTCCAGCGAATGGACAGTGCGTACTGCGTATTTCGCTGATTCGCTGATTCGTTGATTTGCCGATTTGCTGATTTGCCATGCCCCCAACCTTCGACTACACGAGCCAGGACGCGCAGGCCATGCCGGTGACGCCGGTCGAGCCGAGCGACTTCGACTATGCCCGCTTCACCGACGAGGCGGCCGCGGCCGATGCGCGCTACGCGGCGTTCCTGCGCCAGCCCCACGGCATCGCAGTCTGGCAGCGCGTGCGCGTGGCCGACGTTTTTCGCGACGGCTGCCGCGACATGCGGGCGTCCCTGCGCTGGCAGCTCGGCGGACTGACCAGATCGCTGGGCTACGCCACCGATGCACCGACCTATCTGGAGCCGTGGTACGGCATCGGCACGACCGCGGCCGCGTTCGGCGGTGAGTACGACTGGCCGGAGGGCCAGGCTCCGGTCGTGCGCCCGCTATGGCAATCGGTCGGCGACGTGCCTGAGTTGACCCCGCGGCCGTTCGAGCGTTCGCCGATCATGCGGCACACGCTCGACATGATCGAATACTTCCTCGACGAGACGAAAGGGCGCCTGCCCATCTCATGGAGCGACATCCAGAACCCGCTGAACGTCGCGACCGAGCTGGTGGACACGAGCGGCTTTTTCGCCGGCTTTGTCGAGCAGCCCGACCGCGTCCGGCAGATCCTCGCGGCTGTGACCGATGTCGTTATCTCGTTCACACAAAAGCAGACCGAGTTGATCGGCCCTGCGCTCGTGCGGCCCGGCCACGGCTTCGCCAGCTCCTACGCGGGGACCGGCATCGGCATGAGCAGCGACAACCTGGTGATGATCTCGCCGCGCATGGTCGAGCGGTTCTGCGTGGCCGACAGCGCCCGCATCGGCGCGGCATTCGGCGGCGCGGCCATTCACTCGTGCGGCAATTACGCCAGGTGGATCGCCGCGCTCAAGAAAATCCCAAACCTGACCATGGTGGATGGCGCGTTCAGCCCGCAGACCGACCCGGACTACAACGAGTGCGAGGCGTTTCGCGATGCGTTCGTCAACACCGGCGTGGTCGTCCACGGCCGCATGGTCGGCGACCCCGACGACGTGCTGGCGCGGGTCAAGCGCCTGTGGACGCCCGGCCTGAAGCTCATCGTCGTGACCTACGTCCAGGAGCCGGAGGCGCAACGCCGGCTGTACGAAGATATCCATCGGCTGTGTGTATGAGAGAGACGTTACTTTGACTTCGGGGAGCGACCGCTGCCGTGACAGGAAAGTACACTCGATTCGCAGAATCGTGTAAACGACGCGTTTCGGAGACCGGCCCGATCAATAGCCGGAGGAGGACATGAAGAAAGTCGTCGTCTTGGGCGCCGGCATGGTCGGCAGCGCCATCGCCGCCGACCTGTGCCGCGAATACGAAGTCACCGCGGTGGATCGCGCACCGGCGCGGACCGAGGTGCTGGCCGCGCGTTATCCCCTGGCCGCGCGCACCGCGAACCTGGCAGATCCCGCCGCGGTGCGCGCCGCTATCGCGGGCGCGGATCTCGTCATCGGCGCGGTGCCGGGGTTCATGGGGTTTGCCACGCTGCGAACGGTCATCGAGACGGGCGTGAACGTCGTGGATATCTCTTTCTTTGACGATGACCCGTTCGAGTTGGACGCGCTGGCCCGCGACCGGAGCATCACCGCGGTCGTGGACTGCGGCGTCGCGCCCGGTCTCAGCCACATGATCTTGGGCTACCACGCCGGCCGCATGACCGTCGAGAGCTTCCGCTGCCTGGTCGGCGGGCTGCCGGTGACACGAAGCTGGCCGTGGCAGTACAAGGCGCCCTTCTCGCCCATTGACGTGCTGGAGGAATACACCCGTCCTGCGCGGCTGATGGAAAACGGCAAGGTGGTCACACGGCCCGCGCTCTCCGACCCGGAACTGGTGGAGATCGAGCCGGTCGGCACGCTGGAGGCGTTCAACACCGACGGCCTGCGCTCGCTGCTCAAGACCATGACCGTGCCGAACATGGTCGAAAAGACCCTGCGCTACCCCGGCCACATCGAGTTGATGCGCATCCTGCGGGAGAGCGGCTTTCTGGGCAAGGAGCCGGTCACGGTCGGCGGCGCGCGTGTGTCCCCGATTGACGTGACGACCGCGCTGCTCTTCCCCCGGTGGCGGCTGGAGCCAGGCGAGCCGGAATTCACTGCCATGGAGATCACGGTGCAAGGGCAAGCCAGCGGCCAACCCCGTACAGTCGCCTACCATCTCTTCGATCGCTCCGACTCTGCAACCGGCATCTCGTCCATGGCACGCACCACCGGCTACACCTGCACCGCGGTCGCCCGGCTGGTGCTGGAAGGGATCTTCGCCCGGCAGGGGATCTGCCCGCCGGAGTACGTCGGCGCGGACGAAGGCTGTTTCAAGCGGGTGATCGCCGATCTGCAGGCGCGCGGGGTTGTACTGCGAATGAATTCGCAGCCTGATACGGTCAAACCTGCTGAAGCAGGTTGCGCGCTATCGCCCCAACCCGCTTCAGCGAGTTTTGCATACCAGACGCCGAATTCATTCGGCGGGCCTGCCCGCCTTGCGCTGCTCAACGGCCGCGTTGCCCTGCCCGACCGCATCGTCGAGGGCCAGGCGGTCGTTATCGAAGGCGAAACGATCCTGGGGCTGGCCGCGCCGGGTGACCTGGCCGCGGATATCGTGACGCTGGATGCCGGCGGCCGGCTCATCACGCCCGGCCTGGTGGACATCCACACTCATGGCGCGCTCGGCCGCACCTTCAACGAGCCGAATGCGGATGCCTGGGCCACGATCACGGCCGAGAACGCGCGCCGCGGGGTCACGTCGCTGCTGGCGACGCTGGCCGCTGCGCCCATCCCTGATCTCGTTGCCTGCCTTGACTTCGCCCGCGCATGGATGCAGAGTGACACACCCTCCGAAGTCGGGTGGCAAGGGGACGGCGTGCGCGTGCTCGGCGTGCACCTGGAAAGTCCCTACATCAGCCCGGCGCAACGGGGCGCGCTCGACCTAGCCAGCCTCCGTTCCCCGGACGACGGTTCCGCCGCCGCACTGCTGGCCTACGCCGACGTGCTGAAGCTCTTCGTCCTGGCGCCCGAGCTGCCCGGCGCGCTCGACCTGGTGACGGCGCTAACCGGGCGGGGCGTCATCGTGGCGGCGGGGCATAGCTCGGCCAAAGACGAGCAGGTGTTGGCGGCGATGCGCCGCGGTCTGCGCCACGTGACGCACATCTGGAGCTCCATGTCGAGCACGGTGCGCGAGGGGCCGTGGCGGGTGCCCGGTCTCCTGGAAACCGCGCTCGCTTACGACGGGCTGACCGTCGAGATGATCGCCGACAATCGCCACCTGCCGCCGACTCTTATGAAGCTGGCCTACAAGTGCCTCGGCGCCGACCGGTTATGCGCCGTCTCCGATGCGATGAACGGCGCGGGCCTGCCCGAAGGCGCACGCTTTCGCGTGGGCGGCATGGAGTACGAAGTCCACGACGGCGTAGGCATGGTCCTTGACCGCACGGCGTTCGCCGGCAGCGCGACGCTGCTCAGCCAGATGATCCCGATCCTCACCGGCGTCGTCGGCATCCCGCTGGTCGAGGCGGTGCGCATGGTCACGCTCACTCCGGCGCGCGCGATCGGCATGGAGGGCCGCCTGGGCAGCATCGCGGCCGGCAAGGCCGCCGACCTGGCGATCTTCGATGACAATTTCGCCGCCTGGCGCGTGATGATCGGCGGACGGTGGTGTGAAAACAGCAAAACGGAAAACGGAAAATAGCAAAGGAAAGATACAGAATGAATCCCAAATCAATCTACGACACCCGGTACGGCGACCTTCCGGTTGCCGTGTACGCCACCAATGCCGAACTGGGCCGGGCCGCGGCCGATGAGGCAGTAGGCATCATCCGCCGCGCGGTGATCGAGCGCGGCGAGGCGAACATCATCATCGCCACCGGCAACTCGCAGCTCACTTTCCTGGCCGCGCTGCGGGAGAAGCCGGAGATTCCGTGGGCCGCGGTCAACGTGTTCCACATGGATGAGTACGTCGGCATTGACCCCGCCCACCCGGCCAGCTTCCCGCTCTTCCTGCGCCGCCATCTGCTGGATTATGTCACCCCCAAGGCGTTCTACCCGGTGCCTGGGCAGGCGAGCGACCCTTCGACAGACTCAGAGCTTGCCCTGAACGCAGTGAAGGGGCAGGCAGTGGCGGCGGCCTGTCGCAAATACGAGGCGCTGCTGCGCAGCCATCCGGCCGATCTGTGTGCGCTCGGCATCGGCGAAAACGGACACCTGGCGTTCAACGACCCACCCTTCGCTGACTTCGATGATCCGGTCTGGGCCAAGGTCGTCAAGCTGGACGAGCGGTCACGACGGCAACAGGTGGGCGAGGGACACTTCAAGTCGCTGGCCGAGGTGCCCACGCACGCGATCACGCTGACTATCCCCGCACTGCTGGCCGCCAAGCGCGTCCTTGCCATCGTGCCCGAGGCGCGCAAGGCCGAAGCAGTCGCGGCCGCGCTGCTCGGTCCGATCACCGAGGACTGCCCGGCGTCCATTCTGCGCCAGACTGCGCACGCGCATCTGTTCCTGGACGCGGAGTCGGCAGCCAGTCTGCCATCGAGATAAGCATGAGCGAAGCATCCGGGCCGTTCCTGGTAGGATCATCGCTCGTAGCAACAAACCCCTCTTTCCCAGAGGCAGGAGCTCCATGAGCATACCGGAATCATGGCTGCATCCGCCACGCGCCTTTAGCGTGATGCCATTCTGGTTTTGGAACGACACGCTGGATGAGCGCGAGATCGTCAGGCAAATTCGGGAGATGGAGGCGCACGGGGTCTATGGCTTTGTGATCCATCCGCGCGTCGGCCTGCCGCGCGATTTGAGCTGGATGTCGGAGCGCCTGTTGAGCTTCTACCGCGTAGCGATCGAAGAGGCGCAGCGTAGGGACATGTCCGTCATCCTCTACGACGAAGGCATGTACCCCTCGGGGGCATCCTCCGGCCAGGTCGTCGCCGCCAATCCTGCGTTCCAGTGCCGCGGCCTGGCAAAGCTCGACCTCTCGGATGGTGGCGAGCCGGCCCTGAGCGCGGATGCCAACCTGGTCGCGGTGGTGCGGCGCAAGAACGGCACACGCATCGCGGTGATTGACCGGCCCGTGGATAGCGTCATCCGCGGCCTGCACTATGTCGGCGAAGGGCCGGTCGAAGACGAGCCGCTGGCCGCCGACATCCTCAATCCCGCTGCGGTGGCCGAGTTCATCCGCCTGGTCTATGACCGCTTCGCGGCGCACTTTGGTCCCTATTTCGGCGCCACCATCCCCGCGATCTTCACCGACGAGCCATCGCCCTTGGGCCGCTGCCGCGAACGCGCGGTAGTTCCGGGCACGGCCGGGATTTTGCCCGAGGTGAATCGGATCCTGGGCTACGACTTCACACCCCATCTCCCGGCCCTGTGGTACGACGATGAGCCGGATGCGCCGCGATTCCGGATGGACTACGAGCTTGCCATCGCTGCACGCCTGGAAGAGACCTACTATGCTCAGTTGTCCGCCTGGTGCGAGGCGCATGGGGTGGCTTTGACCGGCCATCCGGCGAAGGGAAGCGACATCGGCTCGCTGCGCCACTTTCACGTTCCCGGCCAGGATCTGGTCTGGCGCTGGGTCTTGCCCGATCACCCGTCGGCACTGGAAGGTAGCGAGGCGACGCAGGCCAAGTGCAGCGCCTCGGCCATGCTGCACGGCGGCCGGCGGCGCAACGCGAACGAGTGTTGCGGCGCCTATGGTCACCAGCTCACCTGGGATGAGATGACCTGGCTGGCGCATTGGTGCTTTATCCGCGGGGTCAACTGGCTCTTTCCACACGCCTTTTATTATTCCGTGCGCGGTCCGCGCTGGGATGAACGGCCGCCGGATGTCGGTCCCCACGCGGCATGGTGGGATCGGTACCGGCAATACGCCGATGCCTGTCACCGCTTGAGCTGGCTCAACACAGACTGTCAGCACGTCTGCCATATCGCCATTCTGGGTCAGTCCACCGTCTTGCCCTGGCGGTCAGCGAAGATCTGCCTGGAGCATCAACGCGACTTCAACTATCTGGAGGAGCGCCACTTGTGGGAGGATGCGCGGGTGGACGAAGACGGCATTCACCTCCGCGGCATGTGCTACCGTGCGCTGATCGTCGAGGGTGCAGCCGACCGGCGAGCGCAGCCGGCATTGGCGGCGCTGCAGCAGGCCGGCCGGTTCATTCGTTTCAGCGACGAGGTGGCGGAGGACGAGTTGATCGCACGCCTGGATGAGCGCGTGCCGCAGGATCTCTGCATTTCTCCCGCTGCGCCGGGGTTGCGGGTTCGCCACATCGTCAAAGATGGATGCCATGGCTTCATGCTGTTCAATGAAACGCACCCGGCAATCGAGATTCAAGTCGGGTTGCCGGTCACTGGTCCAGCGTTGGTCTTCGACCCCTGGACGGCCGGGGCTCGCGTGTTGCCCGCGGATCACCGACTTTGGCTCCCCGGACACTCATTTTGCGTTATCGCGGCTTCCGATGAACCGGTAGGAGATGCACGATGATCGGCCAAGCCTGGCAATCCGAAACCTGCCATTTGAATTGCAGAGAGCGACTTCTGACCGCTCTGGCACATCGCGAACCCGATCGCGTGCCTTTCGACCTGGGCAGCACACAGGTCACGGGCATCCATGCCGTGGCCTACCGCGGCCTGCGCGCCGCCCTGGGGCTACCGCCGACAGAAATCGTGGCGTGTGACCGGATCCAGGGGCTGGCCCTGCCCGATGACGACCTGATTGAGCGGCTCGGCGTGGACGTGCGTGGTCTGTTCCCGCTGAACAGCCACAACTGGAACGTGGTCGAAGAGGACGCGGGCGATTACTGGGCCTACCACGACGAATGGGGCATCACCCACCACCGGCCCAGGCCCGACGGCCTCTACTTCAGCATCGTCAAGGCGCCGCTGCCCGGCCCGGAGCTAACGGTTGCCGACATCGAGCGCCACCGCTGGCCCGACATGGCCGATCCGCGCCGGATCGCCGGGCTGCGCGAGCAAGCCGAGCGCCATCGGGCGGCCGGCTATGCGGTCGTTCTGAAAGACCCGTTCGCCGGCATTTTCGAGATGTCGCAACGCATCGTGGGCATGGTAAATCTGCTCGTCATGATGGCGGCCGACAAGAGGCTCGCTGCCGCGCTGTTCGACCAGATGCTGACGCTCAAGCTGGCGTTCTGGGAGATGGCGTTGCCGCGGCTGGGTGACGTAGTGGACGTCGTGACCTACGCCGACGACTACGGCACGCAGGAATCGCAGCTCATCTCGCCGCGCATGTTTCGGGAGCAGCTCAAGCCGCGAGTGAGCATCCTCTTCAGCCGGCTGGCGCAGCTTGCGCCACACGCCAGGCGTTTCCTTCACTCCTGCGGCAACGTGCGGCCGTTGCTGCCCGATTTCATCGAGATCGGCGTGCAAATCCTGAATCCTGTGCACATCCGCGCGACGGGGATGGAGCCGACTGCGCTCAAGCGCGACTTCGGCGATGCGCTCTGCTTCTGGGGCGGCGGGGTGGATACCCAGGGCGTGCTGCCGCATGGAACGCCAGCGGAGGTGCGGGACGACGTGCGTCGCAACATCGAGGCGCTGGCCCCGGGCGGCGGCTACGTCTTCAACCCCGTCCACAATATCCAGGCCGACGTGCCGCCGGAGAACGTCGTCGCCATGTGGGAAACGCTCCGGCGATATGGCGTGTACTGACGTATTGCGTACTGCGTACTGCGTACTCCGTGGGGATGGAGCAGACTCGTGTCCCACGCACCACGCACCACGCACCACGCACCACGCACCACGCACCACGCACCACGCACCACGCACCACGCACCACGCAGCACGTCGCACGTCGCACGTCGCAACAATCGGAGAAGAACCATGAAAGTCCTCTTCATCGGCGGTACCGGCGTAATCAGCTCGGCGTGTGCGGAGCTGGCGCTGAGCCGCGGGATCGAATTGTACCTGCTCAACCGCGGGCAGTCGGTCCGCTCCGCGCCCCAGGGCGCACACATCCTTCACGCTGACATCCGCGACGCGGATCAAGCGAAGTCCGTCTTGGCCGGGCGCTCCTTCGACGTTGTGGTAGATTTCATCGCTTTCACGCCGGAGCAGGTGGCCGCCGACATCGCGCTTTTCCGAGGGCGCACCGGCCAATACGTCTTCATCAGCTCGGCGTCGGTCTACCAGAAACCGCCGGCCAGCCTGCCCATTACCGAGTCTACGCTGCTGGACAACCCGTTCTGGGACTACTCGCGCAACAAGATCGCCGGCGAGGAGTTGCTGGTGCAAGCCTACCGGACGGAGAAGTTCCCCTTCACGATCGTTCGCCCGTCGCACACCTATGACCGCACGAAGCTGCCGATCCTCGGCGGTTACACCGCCGTCGCCCGCATGTACCAGGGCCGGCCGGTGATCGTGCCAGGGGATGGCACGTCGTTATGGGTGCTGACGAATCACCGCGATTTCGCCAAAGGCTTTGTGGGCTTGTTGGGCAATCAGCGAACGATCGGGGAGGCGTTTCACATCACATCGGACGAATTGCTGACGTGGAATCAGATCTTCAGCTTCCTGGCGCGCGCGGCCGGGGTGGAGCCACGCCTGGTCCACGTTCCATCCGAGGTGATCGCCCGCTTCGATCCCAATCTCGGTCCCAGTTTGCTGGGCGACAAGTCCCATAGCGTGGTCTTCGACAACAGCAAGATCAAACGTTTTGTGCCGGACTTTGCCGCGACCATCCCGTTTGCGCGCGGGGCCGAGGAGCTTATCGCCTGGTACGCGGCCGACCCGGCCCGGCAAGTCGTGGATGGGGCGCTGGATCGGGTGATGGATCAGATCGTGGACGCTATGCAAGCAGTTTCCAGAGGCCTATCTTGACCCCGACAACTGCTGACCATTTCTTGCCCGTCGAGCTTATCTTCAACCCGCGCTGGTGGCACAACACCGCGGGCATCGCGTTCGATCGGCCGTTCTACTTCGACCCCGAGACGCGCATCCAGAACGACGTGACCATGCGCCGCGTCCTCTGGGAACGCTACCGCGATTTCGGTTTGGGTGAGGAAAACCCGCGGCCACGGCCGGTGATCGGTTCGCTCCACGTGGCGGGCGGGTTCATCATCCCCGCGTTGCTCGGCGCGGAGATCATCTTCGCAGCCGACGCGGCGCCGCAGCCCAAACCGATCAACCTGACCCCGGCGCAGGTTGCCGCGTTCGAGCCGCCGAATTTC
This sequence comes from Chloroflexota bacterium, assembly GCA_026389845.1. Taxonomy (GTDB): domain Bacteria; phylum Chloroflexota; class Anaerolineae; order CG2-30-64-16; family CG2-30-64-16; genus JAPLHB01. The sequence continues at coordinate 3,137 of JAPLHB010000155.1, read as the reverse complement.
CGCCAGGCCGAGCCGATGAAGACGCTCATCGCCCAGATGGACACGCTCGAAGCGCAGTACGGCTGCCTGGTCGGCGACCTGAACACCGATGGGCTGCTGAATGCGGCGTATCACCTCTACGGCCACGAACTTTTCGCCGATTTCTACGATGCGCCGGAGCGGGCGCGCCGGCTGTTGGAGATGGTCGGGGAGTTGATCGGCGACGTGGCGCTCTACGTTCGCTCGCGCACGGGCAGTTGCTCCATCGCGGTCAATCGGATGGTCGAGCACGTGGACCGCGGCTTGTTCCTGCACGCCAACTGCTCGGTGCAGATGATCTCGCCCAAGAGCTATCGAGAGATGCATTTGCCCGTCGAGCAACGGATGGCCGGCCGCATTCAACCTTTTGGCGTCCACCACTGCGGCGACAACATGCACCGCATCGCGCCGGTCTACGCCGGGCTGGATGCCTGCTTCTTCGACGTGGGCTGGGGATCGGATGTGGCGCGCTGCCGCGCGGCGCTGCCCGACGCGTTCTTCAACCTGCGTCTCAGCCCGGTGCGGATGCTCACCTGCACGCCACAGGAGATCGCTGCGGACACAGAGAAGCTGCTACAGGCGGCCGGGCCGCTTGAGCAGGCTGGCGTGTGTTGCATCAACATGGACGCCGGCACACCAGACGCCAACATCTTCGCGATGGCCGAAGTGGTGCAACGGTATCAGCGTTTCGGCGCATAGCATGGAGTTCTGACCCTGTTGCAAATTGCCTATCGCATCGTTGCCCCCCATCTCGTCCTGCGCTGCTGGCAACCGGCCGACGCACCGCTGCTCAAAGCCGCGGTGGATGCCAGCATCGAACACCTGCGACCGTGGATGCCCTGGGCGCAGAACGAGCCAACTGAGCTAGATGCGAAAGTCGCCACGCTCCGCCGCTGGCGCGGCGAGTTCGACCTCGACAAGGACTACGTCTACGGTATTTTCGCGCCGGACGAGACCGCCGTGCTGGGCAGTACCGGCCTCCACACTCGACCCGGCCCCGATGGCCGCGAGATCGGCTACTGGGTGCGCGCCGACCAGATCAACCGGGGCATCGCCACCGAGACCGCCGCCGCATTGACGAAGGTCGCGTTCGGGATCATCAAAGTGCAGCGCGTCGAAATTCACTGCGACGCCCGCAACGTGCGCAGCGCGGCCGTGCCCCGCAAGCTCGGCTTCGTCCACGAGGCCACGCTCCGTCGGCGCTCCCACGCTGAGGGCGAGCCGCGCGATACCATGGTCTGGACGCTCTTCGCCGACGAATACCCATCCAGCGCGGCGGCCAGGGTCGCGATCCAGGCTTTTGACGTGCTGGGTCAACCACTGCTTTGAGGGGAACCCACGATGATCAACACGCAGAAGCTCCAGCGGAAGCACAACGAAGAAATCCCCGTCGGCACGACCGTGGAATACTGCCGCTGCTGGCAATCAGCGACCTTCCCCTACTGCGATGGCGCACACAAGAAGCTCAATGCCGAGACGGGCGACAACCTCGGCCCGGTAGTGGTGACGGCCGTCGCGCTGGAGGAACAACCGCGGTAGTGGCGGATCGAGGGCAAACATGGGATCATCGAGGACATTCGTCTTGGCCGTGAACGCCGGCGACGCGGCCGCCACGCCGATAGGCGATTTTACCGCGGTCCGACTGTTTGCATGGCTCCTGAAGTCGCGCTGGTTGGACATCAGCACCGTCTTCGGCCGCAGCGCCTTGCCGGGGAATCAGTGATGGACGGCACGACGTATCGGATGCGCTGCAGGCCACCATACAAGCCAACAAAAACCATGCGAGACCCGATGGGTTTCAGCATACCTGTCGGGTTCCGTACAACTCCGCACAGACCTCATAACCGGTGCACAAAGGGGCACACGGCAAACGATGATCCTGCATAGCACACGCTAGCGCGGCCGATCCACCGCTCTTCCGATTCGCCAACTTTCCATGTATTGGTTTCCATGTATTGGTTGTACAAGAAGAGTATGGTATACTCAACCATGTTTTTCAAGCCAACTGCAGGGCCGGTGCATCGCCCTGAGGAGAAAACCTTTGATGACTGAGACCGACTTCGATGAATTCGTTCTCGCGAACATGCCTCACTTCGTGGCCACCAATTACCGGCAACTGTTAGATGCGAAGACTACCGAAGAAAAACTTCGACTCATTCTCCATATCTATAATCTGGGCCTGCGCGCCTTGACCATCGGCATCGTCAGCCAATACCTGATCCGCGACCGGGAGCGCGTCTGTAACTCGTACCTCAACGACCTGCTGCTACAGAAGTTTCCCAAGCTTACCCTCGACGCTTGGCAAGACCTGCTCTTTGCCGCGTTACGTGCTTACGAGGGCAAAGAAGATCTTTTCTTTATGTCCGAGCTCTATCAATTCTATTGGGACACCTCGGTCACGCCCCATCGCCCCCGACTTGAGGTCCAGAAGCCCTTTGAGCGCCTGACCCAGATTGCCCTCAGTTTGGATCAACCCCATCTACGCCCGCAGGACGCGGCCGGCTGGCAGCAACTGGCCGGCGAAGCCGAGGGCTTGCTCTATCAGGTACTGGCGTCGCTGGCGTTTCTGGCCAAGTACGACCTGGTGCGGGTACTGAACTTCGACAACTGCTACTACAACTTCGAGTTGCACCGTGGCCTCACCATCGTTCGCAGCCGCCAGCCCCTCCCGAACTGCGCCGATCTGAACACCGGCTGGTTCTACCTGCGGCGGGAGACCGCCGACCTCCTGCAACTTCATCCCTTCCTGGTCTCTTGGGAGGAAGACCCCCCCAGCGTAAAACCCGCTTTCCCGGCGGACACGGCGGTCTATGATCACTTCTTCTATGACCGTCTGCACTACTTGCTGGCATCGCTCAATCGCAACGTATCGATCGAAGCCAACCTCGGCCAGTTCTTCAAGATCCTGTTCGATACTATCGAAGATGTGAAGGCCCAGCGCCGGGAGGCCGGCCAACTCACCTGGGCTGGCCTGCAGAGCATCGGCGCCGAGATCTCCGGCCTGCGCATGGCCACGGTCCGCGGCAAGTACGACGCCCGGCGCTATCTGCAACGCGAAGGCACCCGCGCAGCCTTCGAACGCTTCCTCCACTCCGACAAGCGCTGCTTCGTCCTCACCG
>JAPLHB010000007.1 GCA_026389845.1 Chloroflexota bacterium | reverse complement strand
AACTTCCTGCCGGGTCATGCGCTGAAGTTCGACGTCTTCTTCGTCGGTTGGTTGTCGTACGTAGATCATGGCGCACCTCCGCAACCCATTATCGCGCCAGTGGGCCGCGAAAGCGCCAAGAACTTTTTATTACCTACTTAGGAACGAATCTCTGCCTCTGATTCCTGATCCCTAGTCCCTAGTCCCTAATCCCCACTCCCTAGTCTCGTCCGCAACAACTGTTCATAAGCCGCCATCCGCTCTCGTCGCAGCGGGCGTTGGGAACCAAGCAGCCACTTGACCGCTTCGATAGGCCATTCTACCGCAAATAATCCCAAAATAAAAACGCGCAAGACCTCGGCTGCCAGGGGGCCGTGGAATTTGCGAAAGTAACGCACCTTGCTGGTCTGGAAGCGGATATGCCGGGCGGCGACGAGCTGTTCACTGGATTTGCCCTCGTAGTGGATGATCTGCGCGGCGGGTAGATAGACGATGCGCCAGCCAGCCTGTTTGATGCGCCGGCATAGATCCAGTTCCTCCGAGTACATGAAGTAACCTTCGTCGAAGCCGCCCACCTGCGCCAGGGCCTCGCGGCGCACCATCAGCGCGGCGCCAACTAGCCAGTCCACACCTGTCCCCCCATCCCCACCTATCCCCCCATCCCCCTTCCCTCGCAGGGAAGGGGGAGTCGAGGGGGTTAGGTTCTCCATGCGATAACGTCGCGCCCAGGGGTTGTTCGGCCAGTGCCAGGCCAACGGCGTGCTCTCGAAGAGGGCGGTGGCAAACGTGGGGAAGCGGCGGCACGAAGATTGGAGACTGCCATCGCCGTAGCGGAGTTGCGGGCCGAGCGCGCCGACTTCAGGGTGCGTGTCAAGGTAAGCCACCATCGTCGCCAGCGCGTCGCCCACGACCACCGTATCTGGGTTCAGGAAGAAGACATAGCGCCCCGCGCTAACCGCAAGCCCCTGGTTATTGCCGCCGGTGAACCCGCGATTCTCCGCGTTGGCGATCAGCCGCACCCATGGGAACTCGGCCGCGACCATCTCCACGCTGCCGTCGGCTGAGGCGTTGTCTACGACGATGATCTCAGGGATCAGGGGGCAGGGATCAGGGATCAGGGAACAGGGAACAGGAGTCGGTTGGTCGTGATCCTCTGCCTCCTGTCTCTTGTCCCCTGTCCCCTGTCTCCTGTCTTCTGTCTTCTGTCTCCTGTCTTCTGTCTCCTGTCTCCCGTCTTCTGTCTCCCGCCTCCCGTCTCCTGACTCCTGACTCCTGACCACTGACCGCAGACACGCCCGCAACAAGTCGCGCACGTTCCAACTGACGATGATGATCGAAAGGATTGGGTGGTTAGGCGGTTGGGCGGTTGGATTATCAGCCATCGCGTGACGCTTCGCTTCCAGCTTCCAGTTTCTAGCTTTCAGCTTCCAGCCCTCCGGCCTCCGGCCGCCAGAAGTCCAGCAGATATTCGTAGGTGATGCCCATCGTGATGTAATTGCGCGGCCAGCCGAAGATGCCGATCTTGTTGACGATGTTGGTCTTGTCCCAGATGATGATGTTGCGCAGCTCGTAGCCGCGGCGGCGCAACTCCTCGATGAGCGAGACGTGGATCGTGATGCGCTCGTTCCCCCACCACATATCGGGGACGTTGACGACGCAGTGCGCCCGCGGCCGGAGCAGCGGCAGCAGCCGGGCAAAGATGTCGCCCATCACCTGCGTGTACTCGTCTAGCGGCATCGTGCCCAGGTCGCGCGGGTCCTGCGAATACTGCTCGACCTTGCCGAGTTGCTCGTTCTTTCGCTCGCGCCGCGATTTGTTCTTGCGCGTCCGATTCAGCAGATTGGCGTAGGGCGGCGACGTCCAAATGAGGCTGACCATCTCCGGCGCCAGGTAATCAGCGATGTGGCGTGCATCGTCCTGAATGGCGAGTTGTTGCGCCGGCCCCGTAGTGGCGTTGCCGGCCAGCCGTTGGAGGCACAGGTCAATGTAGGGCGCTTGCAGGTCGAAGCCGACCGCATTGCGGTTGAGGTCCTGCGCTGCCACCAGGGTCGTGCCGCTGCCCACGAACGGATCCAGCACCAACTCCCCCTCATGGGTAAAGAGGGAAATGACTTTTTTGGCAAAGGCGATGGGGAATGTGGCGGGGTGGACGTCTTTGTTGCGGACGTCGCGGCCCTCATAGGAGAACTGCCAGACGCCGATCTGGCTTTTCAACCACTCACCGGCCGTCAGGCAGTTGAGGTGGTTCGGTTCGCACGCACAGGTGCGCGTGTAGCTGATGCCGAGGCGCGTCCGGTATCCCTCGGCTGCTTCCCGGATCGCGCGAGGCAGAGCCTGGTCGCCGTTGTCTCTTTCCATGTAAATACTGCTCCGGACTAGAGGCTTCAGCCGGACTCCGCCTAAGTGCCTATCCGAACAAATAGCAGCGCGGGCTCCCATGCCCGCAACCGGCGGCGTGGGAGCCGCCTCCGCTGGTAATTCGGATAGGCTCTAAAGGCTCAACTCCAGTCCCATCTAAAAAGCGTTGGGGTTACACGTGCCGCGAAACGGTAAAATCGGCCAGTTCAACCAGAGGAGCCTGGAAGGGACCGGCGGGCAGGTGGACGAGATCGGCCTTGGCCTGCGCGGCGAACGCGCGCGCTTCCCCGAAGGCCAGTTCGAGCGCGTCCGAGCCGCGCACCAGCGCCACCACTTCGGCGATGGCGTCCTCGCCCGCGTCCAACCTGGCGATGATCGCTTCCGGTTCAGGCTGAGCCTGGAGGAAGTGGTAGAACGGCAAGGTGACGATCCCCTGGCGCAGGTCGCCGCCGACCGGCTTGCCCAGGGTCGCCTCGTCGCCGGAGTAGTCCAGGATGTCGTCCACGATTTGAAAGGCCATGCCCACATGGTAGCCGTAATCGTAAAGCGCCTGTTCCTGTTCGACCGAAGCCCCACCCAGGATTGCGCCCGACCGGGTGGCCGAGGCAAACAGCGACGCGGTCTTGGCGAAGATGCGCGGGTAGTAGGTCTCCTTCGACTGACGCCATTGCCGGCTGGAGAAGAGCTGGCGCAACTCGCCCTCGCAGATGATTCGGAGTGTGTCGGCGAAGAGTTGGATGACCGGCACGCTCTCGGTCTCGGCGGCGAAACCGGCGGCGCGGGCAAACAGATAGTCGCCGGCCAGCACCACCGCGCCCTTGCCCCAGACCGCGTTGAGCGTGGTGCGCCCGCGCCGGACAGCCGCACCGTCAATCAGGTCATCGTGCACCAGGGTGGCGGTGTGTAGCGTTTCGACGGCGGCGGCCACGGCGATGGCCTCCGCAGAGGCCGGCTCGGCAAAGAAATCATAGGCGGCCAGGGCCAGGGCCGGGCGCAGGCGCTTGCCGCCGCTGCCGATCAAGTGCAGAAAAGCCTCGGCCAACGGGCCATAGGCCTTTTCGCCCATCGAGCGCATCTTCTGTTCGACCCGTTGCAGGTCGTCGCGCAGTAGATTGAGAATCGTCAATTCTTGGATCATCTGGTTCCGTAACGAGTCAAACATAAAACGAAAAACGCAAAACGCGACTGGCTCCTTTCGCCTTACGTTTTGCGGTTTTCCACAATCGTTCCGAAGCACCGCTGCGCCGTTGCCGTCGTTTGCTCCGCCACGGTTTCCGGTGCGATGCCGAATAGCTGGGCCAGTGTCTGGGCAATCAATGGCACATACGCTGGCTCGTTGCGTTGGCCGCGATACGGGTGCGGCGGCAGGAAAGGCGCGTCGGTCTCCAACAGCAGGCGGTCGAGCCGCAACTGCGGGATCAGGGCGTGCAGCCGGTGGGCATTCTGGAACGTCGCCGGGCCGCCCAGGCCCAGCGCCAACCCCAGATCGTAGGCTGCCTGCGCCTCGGCCAGGTCGCCGGAGAACGCGTGCCAGACGCCCACCAAGACTTCAGGAGTCAGAGCACAGGGATCAGGGATTAGCGCCGTATCTCCTAGAATAGCAGCTTCGCCTCGCTGCGTCTGTGTCACAAACACCCATTGCTCCAATTCCCACAACAAGTCGGTGTTACACTGGCGAGAGTCGTTCCCCCGCGGGTTGCGGCTGTGCAAGATGACCGGCAGGTTCAGCTCGGCGGCCAGGGCCAGTTGCGCACGCAGCGCAGTCTTTTGCTGGTCGTGCGCCACCTTCTCCCAATAGTAATCCAGCCCGATCTCACCGATGGCGACGACCTTCGGGCGTTGCGCCAGCCTTCGCAGGGCCATAATCGTCGTATCATCGAAGTCGGCGCAGTCGTTTGGATGCACGCCCACGGCCGCGAAAATATTCGGATAGCGATCGGCCAGGGCCAGGGCACGGCGGCATGAGTTCAGGTCAATGCCCGGGTTGACGATCAGCCCCACCCCTGCTGCCCCCGCCCGCTCGATCACCGCCGGCCGGTCGGCGTCGAAGTGGGGGAGGTCGAGATGGCAATGTGTATCGCAGTACACGCCGCGCTCCTGACAAGGTGACACGGTGACACGGTGACAGGGTGAAGAAGTTACCTTGTCACCTTGTCAAGCCGCAATCCCCGCCAACTTCAACCCATCCCGCAGAATCGCCTGCACCTTGTCCGCGTGCATCGTCTCGCAGTAGACGCGGATCAGCGGCTCGGTGCCGGAGAAGCGGATCAGCAGCCAGCCGCCGTCTTCCATGACAAACTTGTAGCCGTCGAGCGTGACCTTCTCGGTCATGCGCAGGCCGCCGATGGTCGCGGGTTGGGCAGCATCGAGCCGCACCTTGGCCGCGGCCTTCATCGCGTTGCCCTTCAGCCGGGTGTCAATGCGGTCGTAATAGTGCTCGCCACCCACCAGACCGAAGAGCATCGTCAGCAGCTCGGTCGGCTTTTTACCGGTGCGTCGCATCAGGTCAAGCAGGTAGAGATTCGCCAGGATGCCATCGCGTTCCGGCACGTGGCCGCGGAACGCGTAGCCGCCACTCTCCTCGCCGCCGATCAGGCCGTTGTATTGCATCATCGCCGGGGCGACGTACTTGAAGCCGACGCCGGTGTTGACCACCTTGACGCCATAGCGGGCGCCGAGTTTGTCGAGCATCGAGGTCGTGCTCAGGGTTTTGATGATCGGCCCGCGCTCCCCGCGCACTTCGAGCAGGTACATCGCCAACAGGCCGTAGACGCGCAACTGGTCTACGAAGACGCCGTTCTCATCGCCGAAGCCGCAGCGGTCGGCGTCGCCATCCATGATACACACCGCGTCCGCGCCGATCGCACGGCCTTTCGCCAACCCGGCGTCCACGTTGGGCGGGATCGGCTCGGGTCGCTTCATTTCAGGGAAGATCGGGTTGCGCTCGGCATGATACTCGACCACCGCGGTCGCGCCGCCCGCGATGAAGCGGGAGAGGTAGCCTGCGCCGTTGCCCCACATGTTGTCCACCAGCACGGTGAAACCGGCCGCCTTGATCGCCTCGACATCCACCAGCGAGCGGATGCGGGCGTCGTAGGTGGGGACCGGATCATACTTGCGGATCAGGCCCGCCTTGACCGCCGCGTCGAAGTCCATCCGCTTGACGCCGGCGACCGACGCCGGAATCTGTGCCTCGATGGCCTTCAATCCGTCGGGGTCAATCGCGCCGCCGTTCGGATCGCGCACCTTGAAGCCATTGTCCTGGGGCGGGTTGTGGCTGGCGGTGATGTTGATCGCACCCAGGGCGTGCCGCTCGGTGGCGCCAAACGAAATCACCGGCGTAGGCACGCCGCCGCCGCAGAAATGGACGGGGATGCCGTTGCCCGCCAGCACCTCGGCCGCGGCCGCCGCGAAATCCTCCGACCGAAAGCGCTTATCGCCGCCGATGACCGCGCCGCGGGCCAATTCGGCCGGATAGGTTGCCTTCAGATAGTCGGCGAATCCCTGCGCGCAACGGCGGACGCTATCGAAGGTGTAGTCCTCGGCAATGCTGGCACGCCAGCCGTCGGTACCAAAGATGATGTCAGACATGCGAAACTCCCGATCGTGAGGTGGTTTTCAAATCTCACAGAGACGTGAAACGTGATGCGTGCTTCGTGACTTGGGGTGAGTCTCTTGACGTCAATCACGCAGTACTCGTCACGCATCACGCTATCCCACGTGCGGTGTGTGATTCCCCATCTGCTGCAAGGCGGCTACGTCGGCGTCCACCATGATGCGCACGAGCTGTTGGAAAGTGACGGACGGCTCCCAATGGAGCACGCGGCCGGCCTTGCTCGGGTCGCCCACCAGGAGATCCACCTCGGCAGGGCGGTAGAACTTGGGATCTACGGCCACGTACTTTTCCCAATCCAGCCCCACGTGATCGAACGCGACCTGGCAGAACTCCCGCACGGAGTGGGTCTCGCCGGTGGCGACCACGTAGTCATCGGGATGATCCTGCTGGAGCATCAGCCACATGGCGTGGACGTAATCGGGCGCGTAGCCCCAATCGCGCCGTGCATCCAGGTTGCCCAGGCGCAGCTCTTCCTGCATCCCCAACTTGATGCGCGCGACCGCGTGGGTGATCTTGCGCGTGACGAATTCCAGGCCGCGGCGCGGGCTTTCGTGGTTGAACAGGATGCCGGAGCAGGCGAACAGATTGTAGCTCTCACGGTAGTTGATCGTGATCCAGTGACCGTAGAGTTTGGCCGCACCGTAGGGGCTGCGCGGATAGAACGGTGTGGACTCCCGCTGCGGCACTTCCTGCACCTTGCCGAACATCTCGCTGGAACTGGCCTGGTAGAACCGGATCGAACGATCGGCGATGCGGACGGCGTCCAGGATGCGGGTCACGCCCAGCGCGGTGAACTCGCCGGTCAGCACCGGCTGTGTGAAACTGGCCGGCACGAAGCTCTGTGCCGCGAGATTGAACACTTCCTCCGGGCGATGTTCTTGGAGGATGTTGATCAGGCTCACCTGGTCCAGCAGGTCGCCCTGGACGACGGTGATGCGATCCTGGAAGTCGCGGATGCGGTCGAAGTTCGTCGTGCTGGTGCGCCGCACCATGCCGATGACTTCGTATCCCTGTCCCAACAAGAATTCGGCCAGATACGAACCGTCCTGGCCGGTGATGCCGGTAATCAAAGCTTTGGGCATAAGTCATTCTCTCTCTGTAGATGTTCAGATGATCTTCTGGAGTCGAGGCTTTAGCCGGTCACTCTCGTTGACCACAAAGACCGGCTGAAGCCTCGATTCCGGATCACAAAGCCCAGATCTTTGTCTCGCTGACTATGGTATGCCTCATCATACGCCCCGCGCCACGATCCGCATCTCTAGCGGCGTCGGATCGGTCGCCCCGGTACGCACCTGGTCGCGCCAATACGCTAGCACATCGGCCATACTCTGCTCGAACGGGATAACCGGCGCCCAGCCGGTGCGAGCCTGGAACTTGCGAATGTCGGCCCTCACCTCCGGCACTTCGACGGGGCGCATCCGAGCCGGATCCTGAACAATGGAAACGGGTTTCCCCGACAGATGGATCAGCGTCTCCAACAAAGCCTGGGCTGTGAACGAGTGGCCCGACCCGATATTGTAGACCTCGCCCGGCTCCCCGCGGGTCAGGGCCAGGTGATACGCCGAAGCCACATCGCGCACGTCGCTGAAATCGCGTCCCGCGCTCAGATCGCCCACCGCCACCTGGGGTGGCCGCAGCCCGGCTTCGATCTCCGCGATCTGCCTGGCAAAATCGGCCGCCACAAAGCCTTCGCGCTGGCGCGGGCCGATGTGGTTGAACGAGCGAACCCGCACGGCTGCCACGCCGTAGCTGAGATAGTATTGCAGCCCCAGGTAGTCCTGCGCCACCTTGCTGACCCCATAGGGCGTCACCGGGCGGAGCGGCGTGTCCTCGTCAATCGGCAGGTCCGCGGGCGTGATCTTGCCATACTCCTCGGCCGAGCCGATGACCAGCACGCGGCTGTACAGCTTGAGCTGCACCACAGCCTCCAGTACGTTGAGCTGGGCGCGGATGTTGTTTTCCAGGGTGAACCACGGATCCAACCGCGACAGGGCCGAAATCGGCTGGGCCGCCAGGTGGAAAACGTAGTCTGGCCGCGTCTCCTCGACGATATAGCGCACCACCTCCAGCCGCGAAAGCTCCGCCGGGTAGAGGGTGATGCGATCTCGGAGATGAGCGATGTTGTCGTGCCGGCCGTACACCGTGCCCGAAATCTGCCAGTCGGTGTGCGCCAGCAGATACTCGGCCAGGTGACTGCCGACGAAACCGGAGATGCCGGTGATGAGTGCCCGCAAGGTGTCCTCGTGTTGCGTGTTGCGTACTGCGTACTGCGTACTGCGTACTGCGTGACGATTATACCGCAGGATGACAACGAGGGCAAAGCGTAGGCTGGTTTGTTGTAGTTTCGCCCTCGCGTGTTTGGGTGTATAATAGGGTCAGGGAAAGGAAGACGAGGCATGAGAGTCCAACAAGTCGGGCCGCCATTGACTGTACCGAGCTGGGTGGGGCAACACGTCCCTGCCGTTACCGCTGATCAGGCCCTCCAGCAGTTGCTACGCTCGCCGCGCCTGCCCGAGGCCGTGCGCCGGTTGCAAGCGGTCGCCCGCGCCGAGGCGAAAAAACGCCGCTACTTCTATGACGTCGTCACCGAGCAGCAGAAGGCCGAGTTCATCAACGGAGAGATTATCGTGCATTCACCCGTCAAGTTGCGCCATAGTCTTGCCAGCGAGAATCTGTTCACACTCATGATGATGTATGTTCGTAAGCACAGTCTGGGAGTCGTGTTTCACGAGAAGATCTTGATTGTCCTCACCCGCAACGATTACGAGCCGGACATCTGTTTCTTTGGGCCGGAAAAAGCCCGGGCCTTCACGCCCGATCAAAGCAAGTTCCCCGCGCCCGAACTGGCCGTGGAGGTGCTCTCCGAGTCTACGGCAGTTGTAGATCGCGGCATCAAGTTCGAGGATTATGCGACGCATGGCGTCGGCGAATACTGGATCGTGGATCCCGTCGCGGAAACCATCGAGCAATATGTGCTGCACGAAGGCGTCTACCAGTTGGTGGTGAAGGTGAAAACCGGGAGCATTGTCAGCACCATTGTGACGGGGTTCGAGATTCCCGTGCGGGCCGTCTTCGATGGGCCGGCGCAGTTCGCCGCGCTGCAAGCGATTCTTGCCGGCTGAAGTTCGGCCCTGGATCCCTCTGGAACAATAAACGCGAAGCCTGGCGCTTCGCGTTTTTCTGTGTGATGAGGGCCATCACGTGCCAGGCACTTGCGAAGCGCCTGGCACGTCCCCACGCACCACGCAATACACAGTACGTTCTACGCCAACCCCGCCGCCTTCTTCAACAGCGCCACCTTGTCCAGCTTCTCCCACGGCGCATCAATGTCGGTGCGGCCGAAGTGGCCGTAGGCCGCGGTCGCCTTGTAGATCGGGCGGCGCAGGTTCAGGTCGCGAATGATCGCGGCCGGGCGCAGGTCGAAGTTGTCATGGATGAGCTGCACGATGGACTCGTCGCTGATCTTACCGGTCCCGAACGTTTCGACGGCGATGCTCACAGGGTGGGCCACGCCGATAGCGTAGCTGACCTGAATCTCCAGGCGGTCCGCGGCGCCGGCGGCAACCAGGTTTTTGGCGACGTAGCGCATCATGTAAGACGCGGAGCGGTCCACCTTTGTCGGATCCTTGCCCGAGAAGCAGCCGCCGCCGTGGCGGGCGACGCCGCCGTAGGTGTCCACGATGATCTTGCGACCGGTCAGGCCGGTGTCGCCGGCAGGACCGCCGACCACGAACCGGCCGGTCGGATTGACGTAGATCTTGGTGGCCTTATCGAGATAGCCGTTGGGCACGACGTACTTGATCACCCGGTCGTACATGTCCATCTCGATCTTGGCATGGTCAACGTCGGGGCTGTGCTGCGTCGAGATGACGATCGTATCCACGCGCACGGGCTTGCCGTTGTGGTACTCGACCGTCACCTGGCTCTTGCCGTCGGGCCGCAGGTACGGCAGGGTGCCGTCCTTGCGGACGGCTGCGAGGCGCCGGCAGAGCTTGTGCGCCAGGTCAATCGAAAGCGGCATGTAGTTCTCGGTCTCGTTGCACGCGAACCCGAACATCATGCCCTGGTCGCCCGCGCCAGTCGCCTCGATCAGCGCGTCGGCCGCCTCGCCGTGCTTGGTCTCCCAATTCTGATCCACGCCGAGCGCGATGTCGGGGCTTTGCTCTTTGATGCTCACCATCACGCCGCAGGTGTCGGCATCGAAACCGTACTTGGCGCGGGTGTAACCGATCTCGCGCACGGTGTCGCGTACGACGGACGGGATGTCCACGTACGTCTTGGTCGTGATCTCGCCCATCACGACGACCATGCCGGTTGTCGCGAAGCTCTCGCATGCCACGCGGGCGGTCGGGTCGTCTTTGATGATGGAATCCAGGACGGCATCCGAGATCTGGTCGCACATCTTATCGGGATGGCCTTCTGTAACCGATTCCGAAGTGAAAAAGAACTTCGGAGAAGAAGCGAAGGTAGTGGTCATGGTGTCTTTACTCCTTGCATTTTAGATTGCAGATTGCAGATTGCAGATTGCAGATTGCAGATTTTCTGGATCACGGAGTGTGGCTGGCCTCGGTCAGGAGGTCAATCTGCAATCCGCAATCCCAAATCTGCAATCATCACGTCCCCATCCGCCATTCATTCAGATACGCTGCCTGCTCCGGCGTCAGGACGTCAATCTTCACACCCATAGCGGCGAGCTTGAGGAGGGCGATGTTCTGATCAATGGCCTCGGGCACGCTGTAAACCATGTGCTTGAGGTCCTTGTGGTTTTTGACCATGTACTCGGCGGCGAGGGCCTGGTTGGCGAAGCTCATGTCCATGACCGCGCTGGGGTGGCCTTCGGCGGCGGCCAGGTTGACCAGCCGACCTTCACCCGCCAGATAGAGGCGGCGGCCGTCAGCCAGGATGTACTCGTCCAGGAACTCGCGCACGCGGCGCACTTCCACGGTCATCTTCTCCAACTCGGGGATGTTGATCTCGACATTGAAGTGGCCGGAGTTCGCCATGATCGCGCCGCTCCTCATCGTCGCGAAATGCTGCTTGTCCAGCACGTTGATATCGCCGGTGGAAGTGATGAAGATGTCGCCGATCGCGGCGGCCTCGGCCATCGGCATGACGCGGAAGCCGTCCATGACCGCTTCGAGCGCCTTGAGCGGATCAATCTCGGTGACGATCACGTTGCCGCCCAGTCCTTTGGCGCGGCTGGCGATGCCGCGACTGCACCAGCCGTAGCCGGCCACCACGACTCGCTTGCCCGCGATCAGCACGTTGGTGGCGCGGATAACGCCATCCAGGGTGCTCTGGCCGGTGCCGTAGCGGTTGTCGAACAGATGCTTGGTCAGCGCGTCGTTGACCGCGATGATGGGGAACATCAACTCGCCATCGTGGGCCATCGCGCGCAGACGGATGACGCCGGTCGTGGTCTCCTCGGTGCCGCCCAGGATGCCGTCCAGCAGCTCGCGGCGCTCCTTATGCAGCGTGCTCACCAGGTCCGCGCCGTCATCCATGGTGATGTGCGGCTTGAAGTCGAGCGCGGCCTTGATGTGCTGGTAGTAGGTTGCGTTGTTCTCGCCCTTGATGGCGTAAACCGGCATCTCATAGTGCGCCACCAGGGTCGCGGCCACGTCATCCTGCGTCGAGAGCGGGTTGGATGCGGTCAGCACCACGTCGGCGCCGCCGGCCTGCAGCACACGCATCAGGTTGGCGGTCTCGCTCGTCACGTGCAAACACGCGGAGATGCGCAGCCCGTCCAGCGGCCGTTCTTTGGCGAACCGCGCCTCGATCAGATCCAGCACCGGCATCTCGCGCGCGGCCCACTGCATGCGGAACCGGCCCTTCTCGGCCAGGCGGATGTCTTTGATGTCGTAGTTGTTGCTCACGTAGGGTTATCCTCCTTGAAAGGCTTGGTGATCAACGTACTGCGTATTGCGTACTGCGTATTGCGTTTGTGCCGATGCCGCGACCTACGGACTACGCAGTACGCAGTAAGTCCTTCAACTCCACCGCGTCCCCAAAGTTCTCCCGATATCGCGCGGAGAATTCTGGCAGGGTGAAGCGGTGATTCATCGTGCCGACTTGTTCCAGACAATAAGTCGCGGCCAGGGAGCCGAGGCGGCCGGTCACTTCCCACGGGTAGCCAGCCACCAGGCCAGTGATCAGCCCCGCGCGGAATGCGTCGCCGACGCCGGTGGGGTCCACGATGGCCGTGGGTTTGGCGACGGGTACGTCCACGCGGCGCGTTTTCGACATGAGGCTAGCCCCCTTCGCGCCGCGGGTAACAACCAGCAGGCCGACCCGATCCAGGATGCCCGCCTCGTCCAGGCCGGTCTTGCTCTTGACCAGCTCCAACTCGTAATCGTTGACGGTCAGCGCATACGCGGCAGCCATGCCTGCGAGCACTTGCTCCCCGTCGAAGCGTGCGAGCTGTTGGCTGGGGTCGAAGATGAACTTGATGCCCAGCTCGCGGCACTCCGCGGCGTACTTCAACATGCCGGCGGGATCGTTGGGCGAGATGATGACCAGGTCAATCTCGGCCGGATCCAGCCCGCGGAAGCTCAGCTCGCGCGCCCGGCTCATCGCGCCCGCGTGGAAGCCCGCGATCTGGTTCTGATCCAGGTCGGTGATGACGGTGAAGGTGGCGGTGAACTCGTCGGCGAACGCGACCGTCAGCGACGTGTCCACCCCCTGCGCTTCGAGCCAGGCGCGGTAATCGCCGAAATCCTGCCCGGCCGCGCCCATCAGCCGCGGCCGCTGCCCCAACAGCGCCAGGCTGTATGCGATGTTCGGCCCGACGCCCCCGCGGCTCATGTGCTTTTCCTCGACCAGGAAGCTGACGCTCAGCTTCTCCTGGTCGGGCAGGATGTGCTCCCGGAAGTGACCGGGGTATTTCATTAAGTAATCGGTTGCAATAGAACCGGTGACGATAACGGACATGGGACCTCGTGATGCGTGTTGCGTGTTGCGTGACGCCGACTTGGTCGCGCCAGGCATTTCGGTTGTACTATCGCCAGATCGGGTGGTCCGTAGCCTTCCTGGAACACCACCAGGGACTAAGCGGGCGCTGGGCGCAAGCTCCCCCGATTGTTTGCTATCAAGTGCCAGGCACCTCGCAGGTGCCTGGCACTTTTTGCCCCATCGCCTCGCGTAGCCGCTTCTCCGCCAACTGACAATACTCCGCCGACAACTCGTACCCTACGTAATGCCGCCCGGTCATCTTGGCGGCAATCGCCGTCGAGCCGGAGCCCATGAACGGGTCGAGGATCACGTCACCCGGCTGGGTGTAGAGCGCGATCACCCGTTTCGGCAGCTCCACCGGAAAGGGCGCGGGGTGCGCCACGGACGACTCGGTGGTCATCTCCCAAACGGTCTCGCCGGGGACAACAGCCTGCCCCCACACCGCCCGCGCGATGGACTCGGCGATCCAGGCGTCGTCCTTCTCGCGCTTGCGCGCATCGGCCAGCTTCTCGGCGATCTTCTTCTGCAGCTCACCGATCAACTCCTCCGGCCGCCAGATGCTCCGCGTCCACGCGACGAACTGGTTGCCGGTGACGCCCGTCTCGCCGCCGCCTTCGAGCTTGAGCTGATCCTTGCTCCAGACTGTGATGTACTCGTGCACGTCGCGCAGCGTCGGGTTCGATGCCCGGCCAAAGCTGCCCCAGGCGGTCGAAATCCCTGCGCTGGCACCCTTGTCCCAAATGATGTGCCCGCGGTGCAGCCAAGGCTGGTCGCTCAGGCGCAACTGCTCGTCAATCAGGCTCACCAACGAGAGGTACGGCTTGCGGTCCGTGTTCGCGACATTGACGCACAGCCGGCCGCCCGGCGCGAGCACACGATAGCACTCTCGCCAGACCGCATTCAGCAAGCCCACATACGCATCAAGACTCAGATTGTCGTCGTGGTCGCTGTAATCCTTCGCCACGTTGTACGGCGGCGACGTGACAACCAACTGCACGGACGCGTCCGGCACCGCACGCATGTCCCGCGCGTCGCCGCAGATGATACGATCAAGCCAGGTCGCCAACTCGCCTGCCACCGCTTTTCGTCTCCACTCAAGGTCATTCTGCGACGGGACACCACAGCCTGAACGCCGTGGCTGGCCCGTGATTTTCCGTCACGCTGCGGAGTTTAGGCCGCAGTGTTGCCCTACCAGACCAATCGGTTTTTGTCCCCAAACACCACGGCCTGAACGCCGTGGCTTGCCCGTGATTTTCCATCACGCTGCGGACTTCAGGCCGCAGTGCTGCCCTACCAAATTCACTGCAAGAGCGACAGTCACCTTGTCACCGTGTCACCTCGTCGTCGCCCCGCCGCCTCCACCGCTCGCCGCAAACTCATCTCGAACGGCGGATAGCAGATGCCTTCCTCGGTGATGATCCCCGTCAGGTAGCGGTGCGGGGTCACGTCGAAGGCAGGGTTGTAGACCGGCACGCCGTCGGGTGCGATCTGTTCGGCGCCGACGTGGGTCACCTAGCGGGCGCTGCGTTCTTCGATCGGGATCAGGTCGCCGTGGGCCAGGCTCAGGTCAATGGTGGGCGTGGGCACGACGGAGTAGCACGGGACGCCGTTTTCCCGCGCGATCACGGCCAGCTTGTACGAGCCGATCTTGTTCGCCACGTCGCCGTTGGCCGCCACGCGATCCGCGCCAAAGAGCACCAGGTCCACCTTGCCCAGCCGCATCAGCATCCCCGCGGCGTTGTCCGCGATCAGGGTCATCGGGATGCGATCCTGCATCAGCTCCCACGCGGTCAGCCGGGCGCCTTGCAGCCGGGGCCGCGTCTCATCGGCCCAGACGTGTACCTGTTTGCCCGCTTCCACGGCCGCACGCACGACGCCGAGCGTCGTGCCGTAGTCCACTGTCGCCAGCGAGCCGGCGTTGCAATGGGTCAGGATATTCGCTCGATCCGGCACGATCGCCGCGCCGAACGCGCCCATGCGCCGGTTGATCTCCACGTCCTCATCCGCGATGCGCTGCGCTTCTATGATGATGGACGAGCGGATGTCGGACGTGCCAGGCACTTCGTAAGTGCCTGGCACGTGGCTGCGGCTCGCGATCCCCGTGATGCGCACCGTCGCCCAGCTCAGGTTGACCGCGGTGGGCCGGGCCGCGTCGAGCACGGCTTTGGCCTGCGCCAGGTCCACGAGCAGGCTATCGCGGTCGGTCGCAGGACTTTGTAGCGCGGCCAGTGCCATGCCAAACCCACCCGCCGCGCCGATGGCCGGCGCGCCGCGCACGACCATATCCGTGATCGCGGCCGCCACGTCCTCGTAGCGGTCATAGCTGACGATCTTGAAAACCAACGGGAGAATCCGCTGGTCAATCATCTTGACCTGGTTGTCTTCCCACCAAATGGTTCGAGTCATAGCGTATCCCCTGGGACAGGGGTCAGGAGTCAGGAGTCAGGAATCAGAGAACAGTGCCTGACACCTGACTCCTGTCGCCTGCCGTTCTTAAACAAAAAGCCCTCCAAGAGGAGGGCAAACGCGACATTAGAGCCGACCTCTCATCTTTCAACCGCGATCACCGCAGTTGACGGAATTGGCACCTACCTGGGGGAGAAGGTATTCGGTATCCGGTATTGGGTATTGGGTATTGGGTATTGAGGATTAGGAGTCAATACCTAATACCTAATATCCGTTCCCCAATCCGCAACCGGTCTCCGGGGCTCCAGGTGGTTGCCGGGGGTTCACAGGGCCGATCCCTCCCCCCCTCTGGATGAGTGTCCAGGAATATTCGATTGGTAAGGCCGCTTGGCGAACAAACAGAATGCAAGTTTAGCCCAGAGCGGCAGTTTTGTCAAAACGAGGGCAAATTCTCTCGCAGCCAAGCGTACATCAGCACGCCGCCTGCCACGGCTACATTCAGCGACTCCGCTCGACCCACGATGGGCAATTTGGCCCAGGCATTGATCTGGGCCGCGACGTCGTCGGAAAGCCCGCGCGCCTCATTCCCCAGGACGAGCGCCACGCCGCCCTGCCACAGCCCCGCGCCCCAGGTCTCGCCCAGGTGCGGATCCGCGCCGACAGGCCGGAGACCACGCTCCTTCAGCCAGGCGAACAGCGCACTGACATCTTTCGTGCTGATGACCGGCAGGTTGAACAGCGATCCCATGCTGCCGCGCACGGTCTTCGGATCGTAGGGATCAACGCAAGGCTCGATCAGGATGATCGCGGCGGCGCCCACGGCATCGGCCGTGCGGATCAGCGTGCCGAGGTTGCCGGGGTCCTGGAGCCGATCCAGGATCACCACCAGCTCGCGGCCTGCCAGATCAAGCGACGCCAGCGGGGCTTCTGCAAGCCGGAACGAGGCGACAATCCCCTGTGGCTCCTCGCGCTCCGATAAGGTCTCCATGACGCGCGGCGACACGCTGAGGAGCGCGGCGCCGGTTTGCCGAAAACGACCGAGCAACGTCGCGGCCTCGGCGCCGATGAATTGCTCCTGGCAGAAAAACACCTCATAGGGTACGGCGCCGCTATCCAACGCCATGTGGAGCAGTTGCAAGCCTTCGACCAGGAAGAGGCCCTCGGCCTGGCGGTGCTTGCGCTGCCGCAGCTTGCGCGCCTCGACGATGCGCTTATTGCTGGCGCTGACGATCGTCGGAATGCGGCTATCAATTTTCATGCTCAGACGTTACTCCTGGTCCGAGTTAAACAGCGAAGCTGTCGCCGCGTTCGCGGTCAACAGCTTCGCCTAGACGTGGAGGTGTCCCCTTACAAGTTGTGGTGCAGTGGCGACGCTCAGACTCGAACTGAGGACCCAGCGATTATGAGCCGCTTGCTCTGCCACTGAGCTACGTCGCCATTATGCTCGCTTGCACGGGAATTTCTAACAGAATGGCTTACGGCAGGATGCCATAAGCCATTCTCAGGTAGCGGGGGCAGGATTCGAACCTGCGACCTTTGGGTTATGAGCCCAACGAGCTGCCACTGCTCCACCCCGCATCACTGGAAAAGATTATACCCGCTTTCGCTGTCTTGTCAAGGTTGGGTCAAACGTTTCCACCACTCGGCCCAATAGGGCGGGCCGGACGGTTGGTCGCGCTTGCCGGCCGCTGCATCCGGCGTGGCGACGGCTTCCGGGAAGACGGTGGTCGTGTCAGGTGGTTTGCGGTCAAAATACTCCTCCGCCCGCGGCGCGACGTTTTCACCCTGCTGATCGCGCGCTAACTCATCCTGCAGCCGCAGCTTTTGCTCCAGCAGTTGCGCCACGCGCGCCTGATCGGCCCGCAACTCGGCCTGCACGGCGCTCCGCGCAATCGTCAGGTTGACGAAGCCCACCGTCGTCACCACCGCGATCAGCACGCCCGCCAGGAGCATGAGCTGCGAACGGTCGGGCAGAAACCGCCACCAGCGTCCACGAGACATGCCTCACCTCTGCTGCTGTGAGATAAAGCCAAAAAATCCCACGGCAAAACTGCCCTGGGATTCCTTGTCATGGTGCCGAAGGAGGGAGTTGAACCCTCACGAGGTTAACCCTCACTAGGTCCTGAACCTAGCGCGTCTGCCATTCCGCCACTTCGGCCCGCCATTCACTTACCGGGTCGTTTATACCACCGATGGGACTCGCTGTCAAGTTTTGGCAGGCGGCGGGCATTTCCCGATGCTTCGAATCAGGCGCCCAGCGCCTTTCATCCATCACATGGGCGAAAAGGGACTCGAACCCCCGACCTCCTCGGTGTAAACGAGGCGCTCTAACCAACTGAGCTATTCGCCCGACGTCCGAATTATACGTGTCCTGGCGTCGGCTGTCAAAGCGGCGACCATGACCGCAGAAGTCGGCAGGGAGGCCAGGACGCCTTGGATCTCATCTCCCAAATTCGGCCCTCTGCAGCCTTGCAGACCCCCCCTCACCGCGGCCCGCGCCGTCAAACTACCTCACGGCAGGCCCCGACTGGTCTCCCCGCCACCGCCCGCCGTCAAGGTGTTTCCTGGCAGGTCACTGCCCCGCGACTGCTTGACCCTGCTTGTATAACGCGCGAAGGCGCTATCTTTTTGACGACATGCCGGTAACGGAACTTGAGGCCATGCTTGCGCTCTACATCCCGAACGATGCGCTGGATATTTTGCGCATACTCATGCAAATCATCGCCGCTTTGGCTCGCCAGGGCACGTTGGGCGCGATACTTCGCCTCTAACAACTCATTCGTTAACATGACTCTAGTTTAGAGTTCAGCTTGGCTGATGTAGCACCTTAACAAAATGCGGGATTTCTGGTATAACAAGGATCGCGTACGGGCTGCGCGCTGTGCGGCTGATACGCTCATTCCTGCATGGTTGGAGGTCTCCCTATGAGCATCCCATCCTTGTTGGCCCCATTTCGCCAGCGCGTGTACCAGAAGTTCCGCAAACGGGCGGACGCCGCCCTGGACTTGGTCGACGCCGTGACTACCGCTGGCGTGGTCGCTTCGCCGGTCGCCAGGAGCGAAGAGCCGCCCTTTCGCCGCAAAGTCAGTATGGTCTACGACGTGCTTGAGGACGGCGAAGTTGACGTCACCGCATTGGGCAAGGTCCTGTACGAGGCC
>JAPLHB010000185.1 GCA_026389845.1 Chloroflexota bacterium | reverse complement strand
AAGGCAAGCCGGGCGATCTGGCGGTCATCTTCGACGACTATCGGCGGTTCCTCGCCATCGGCCTCTATGACCCCACCTCGCCCATGCGCGTGCGCGTGCTGCACCACGGCGCGCCCGCCGAGATTGACCGGGCCTGGCTGGCTGACAAGCTCGCCGCGGCCGTGGCCTGGCGCGCCACCCTGCCCGAAAGCGGCACCACCGGCTATCGCCTGGTGCATGGTGAGAACGACGGACTGCCCGGCCTGGTGATGGATCGCTACGAAGCCACGCTGGTCGTCAAGCTCTACAGCCTGGCCTGGACGCCCTGGCTGGCCGACCTGCGCGCCGCGCTCGGTGAGGTGTGGCGGGCGGGTGTCATTGCGAAGAGCGTCGTTTGCGACGAAGCAATCTCACACATGGAAGGGATTGCTTCGCGCACCCCGCTCGCAATGACGGCCGCGCCTGCGGTGGTGCTGCGCCTGAGCCGCGAGTTGGAGCGCCAGCCCGAACATCTCTACGGGCTGACCGACGGCATGATGCTGGCCGGGCCGCCGCCCGATGGGCCGGTGCAGTTCAGTGAAAACGGGCTGCGTTTCGAGGCCGACGTGTTACACGGGCAAAAGACAGGTTTCTTTTTCGACCAGCGCGACAACCGGGCGCGGGTGGAAAAGCTGGCCGCCGGCCGGCGCACGCTGAACGTCTTTGCCTACAGCGGCGGCTTCTCGCTTTATGCCGCACGAGGCGGCGCGTCCGAGGTGACAAGCCTCGACGCCAGCGCGCCGGCGTTGGCGGCGGCCGAGCGCAACTTCGCGCTCAACCGCCATCTGCCCGCGGTGGCGGCCGCGCGCCATTCGGTTCTGGTTGCGGACGCGTTCACCGCGCTGGCCGATCTGCGCCAACGCGGGCAGCGCTACGACCTGGTGATCGTGGATCCACCCGCGTTCGCCAAACGGGAAAGCGAGGTGAGCGCGGCGGTGCAAACCTACGGCCGGCTCACCGGTCTGGCCCTGGGCGTGCTGGCGCCCGGCGGGACGCTGGTGATGTCCTCCTGCTCCAGCCGGGTGAGCGCGCCGGCCTTCTTCACCGCGGTCAACCGGGCCGCGACGCAGGCAGGCTGGCCCCTCATCGAGCTTGACCGCACCGGCCATGCCATTGACCATCCCGTGCTCTTCCCTGAAGGCGCTTACCTCAAGTGCCTCTTCGCCCAGTCTGTTTCGCTGAATCACGTCGTGTGAGGTGGAATATCGTGGCAACACCATTGAGCTACGCTGAGGTTGACGCGCAGGGCCGGCTAGTCCTCCCGCCGGAAGTGGCCGCGGGCTTCGGCCTGACGCCGGGCACGCGGGTGCAACTGGAAGACGGGCCGGCCGGCCTGCGCATGCGCCGGCCCGTCACGCACCTGACCAAGCTGTACATCGAGCCGACCAACTGCTGCAACCTGGCCTGCCGCACCTGTGTGCGCAACGCCTTGGACGAGCCGTTGGGATATATGACGCCAGCCGTGTTCCAACGGGTGTTGGACGGCGTCAAGAGCGGGGTCACGGGTGGGGGTACCCCGCCCTTCCCGCGCCCCCAACCTCCCAAACTCTTCTTCGGCGGCTTCGGCGAACCGCTGGCTCACCCTGGTATCGTCCAGATGGTGGCCGCGGCCAAAGCGCTGGGCGCGCCGGTGGAGTTGATCACCAACGGGGTGCTGTTGACAGAGGCGACGGCCCGCGGGTTGATCGCCGCCGGCCTCGATCGGCTGTGGGTCTCGCTGGATGGCGCCCGGCCCGAGAGCTACGCCGACGTGCGTCTCGGCGCGGCCCTGCCAGAAGTGCTCGCCAACCTGGCGCGTTTTCGCGATCTGCGCCCCGCCGGGCATCGGCCCAGCCCGGAGATCGGCATCGCCTTCGTCGCCATGCAGCGCAACATCGCCGACCTGCCGGCCCTGCTGAACCTGGGCGACCGGCTGGGTGCCGCGCGCTTCATGGTGACCAACCTTCTGCCCCATACGGCCGAGATGCGCCGGGAAACGCTCTACGACCGGGTGCTCACCCACATCTCGTATCTGCCGTCGCGGTGGGTGTCGCACGTCAGCCTGCCGAAAATGGACGTAGACCCGATCACCGGCCCCGTGCTGTACGAGGTCTTGCGCGGCGACCGAAACGTCAGCTTCGCCGGGGGCAACCTGGGGGCCACCAACGATCGCTGTCCGTTCATCGAAGAGGGGGCCGCGGCCGTCGGCTGGGACGGTCGTTTCAGCCCCTGCCTGACGTTGCTGCACAGCCACACCAGCTTTCTCGACGAGCGGGAGCGCCACGTCCGCTGCTTCGTGGTCGGGAACGTCGGTGAACGGGACCTGGGCGATCTGTGGCACGCGCCGGAGCACCGTGCTTTCCGCGAGCGCGTGCAGGGTTTCCAGTTCTCGCCGTGCTCCGTCTGCGGCGGCTGCGAGCTTTCACTGGCCAACGAGGCGGACTGTTTCGGCAACAACTTCCCGACGTGCGGCGGCTGCCTGTGGGCGCAGGGCGTGATCCAGTGCCCGTAGGTCAAATTTGACACTCTTACGATTATATCGTAGAATTACGATATAGGGAGCAGCCATGATGAGACCTCAAGAAAACCGAGGGATCAATCTGACCCCCGATGTCGAGCGCCTGGCCCGCATGTTGAAGGCGCTGGGCAACCCGGTACGCTTCCGGATCATCCAGACCCTGGCCGAACGGCAGATGTGCATCACCCAGGAGATCGTGGACACGACGCCGCTGGCGCAATCCACCGTGAGCCAACATCTGAAGGTGCTGCGCGAGGCGAGGCTGATCCGGGGTGAGATCGAAGGCCCGGCCACCTGCTATTGCCTCGACCCAGAAGGCATACGGTGGCTCAAGGAGCAGATCGAGGGCTGGCTGCCAGGATGTTGCTGATCGTAGCTCTACGTTTAAGTCAGGAGGCACGCCATGAGTATGACACAGGCCGCGGCGACTTATTTCGAGCGGGTCGCCGGTAATTGGGATGAGCTGCGGGCGGGTTACTTCCCCGAGGCGGTGCGCGAGGCGGCCATCGCTAAGGCCTACCTGCGCCCTGAGATGGTGGTGGCGGATGTGGGCAGCGGCGCCGGCTTCCTGGCGTCCGCCCTGGCCCCCCTGGTCAGCCGCGTCTATGCGCTGGACGGTTCCGCAACGATGTTGGATGTAGCCCGGCGCAACCTGACCGGTTTCACCAACGTGACCTTTCAAGCCACTGACGGAGCGACCCTGCCGCTGCCCGACGCCAGTCTGGATGCCGTCTTTGCCAACATGTACCTGCACCACTGCCCCGACCCGGCCGCAGCCATCAACGAGATGACCCGGGTGCTCAAGCCGGGCGGCCGCCTGGTCATTACCGACCTGGACGCCCACACCCACGCCTGGATGGCCGCGGAGATGGCCGATGAGTGGCTGGGTTTCGACCGAGGCCAGGTGAAAGCCTGGTTGCGCGGCGCCGACCTGGTCAACGTGATCGTGGATTGTACCAGCCAGTCCTGCTGCGCGACTTCGCAGACCGACACCGCAGACCAGGCACAGATCAGCGTCTTCGTGGCGACCGGCAGCCGGCGCGTGACCGGCGCGCAGGAAGCGGTGCAAGCCAGCTACGGCGCCGCGGCCGCGGGTCAGGGTTGCGACTGTTCCAGCATCGCTGAGCCGGCGGGGAGTTGCTGCGGGCCATCGGCCAACGCCATGGATCTGATAGACACGGGCGCCGCGGGGCAACCCATCACCCTGTGGATGACCGGCTACACCGCCGAGCAGGTGGCGGCCGTGCCGGCCGAGGCCGCGCAGATTGCGCTGGGGTGCGGCAACCCGACCGCGCTGGCCGCCCTGCGGCCCGGCGAGGTCGTGCTGGACATCGGCAGCGGCGGCGGCATAGATGCGTTCTACGCGGCGCGACGCGTGGGGGCGGCAGGTCGCGTCATCGGCCTGGATATGACGCCGGCGATGATCGAGCGGGCGCGCCGCGCGGCGGCTCAGGCCGGCTTGCGCCAGGTGGAATTTCGCCTGGGCCAGGCCGAAGCGATGCCGGTCGAAGATGATACCGTGGATGTGATCCTGTCGAACTGCGTGATCAACCTGTGCGAGGACAAGGGCAGGGTGTTCGAGGAAGCCTATCGCGTGCTCCGGTCGGGCGGCCGGCTGGCGATCAGCGATATGGTGAGCGATGGGCCGTTCCCGTCCAGCTTGCGGGGCGACCCGGCGCGCTGGGCCGGCTGCGTCCACGGCGCGCTGCCCGAACGGGAATATCTGGATCTCGTGGCCGCGGCCGGCTTCACGGACGTCGAAGCGGCGCACAGCCTGAGCGGCGGCGGCATCGAGGGCGTGCAGGTCTACAGCCTCTCGGTTTCGGCCCGTAAAGGCTAGATACAAGGTCGCCAGCTTCCAGCTTCTAACTTCTAGCTTCTAGCTTCCAGCCAACTCCAACCCCACCCGCGCGATCCGTCGCGGCGTCGTCTCGAACCCCAGCTCCGCCAGCAACTCGTCCGGCCGGCCGGTGGCGCCTGATTCGGCGCGCATCGTGACGTCAAATGCCTGGCCGAGATCGCACGGCCCCACGTGGATCAGCGCCAGGACGAGAGGGCGCAGATCGTAGCTCGCTTCTTCCACCCCGCGCCGGCGCACGCGCGGGGCTTCCGTCCGAGCCAGGAACGCGGCCAGCCGGGCCGCGAACGTTTCTCCCGGCTCGGACGTTTCCACTTCGACCCGATAGGCCGCGCTGACCACGGCCGCCTGGAGCGCCGGCAACTCGCGGCCGACCGGCTCGGCATGGATCAGGCGGATGCCGGCGGGCAGCGCGGCCTGGAGCCGCGCCAGGAACTCCTCCGGCATCACCGTCTCATTCAAGAAGACGTCCGCCAGTTCCGCCGCGCCGGTGAAGCCGACGGGCAGCGCGGCCGCGAAGTGAAGTCGCGGCTGCGGGTTGAAGCCCTGGCTATAGGCCAACGGCAGCCCCGCGCGCCGGATCGCCCGCTCCCAGGCGCGCGCCATGTCCAGATGGCCGACGTACTTCACCGTGTCATCGGTGGCAAAAGTGACTCGCATGCGTTGAGTGTAAGTTTCGCTCATTGGTAGATTGGAAACGGGTAGATCAGATCGCAAACGGACGCTGACTTTCGAACTGCGGATTGGCCGCGCCGACCTTGAAGAGGTTCGGACTTTGGTAGAGAGGCATCCGCTCGACGATGCGGCGCCAGAACAGCGTGAGATCGCTCTTGAACTTGCCGTTTTTCCACACCCGGAGCAGCGTGCCGGTGAACAAGCCGTTCTTGTCGCCATCCATCGAGAACTGATTGTCCTGACAGCCGGAAATGAGGATCACGGAAGCGCCGATCGCTGCCCGATCCCCTGCCTTGCAGGTGGATTGAATCTCCTGGTACAACGACTTGTGGGCTCTGAACGTGCCGGCCTGGACCGCGACCGGCAGCAGACGCAGCCTGGCCCCGCTGCTCGCCATAATCATCTGGAAGTTGGGATCCCTGGTAACTGAGCCGCTATGGCAGCTATCGGACAGCATGAAGATCCGCACCCCCGGAGCGAACCTGCCCCAGAGCGCGTAAAGCTCGTCGTCAATGAGCTGCCGATCGTACAGACACCAGGTTTCGTCCATCTGATCCTCTTCGTCGCCGTTCAAGTCCGGCACCTGGCCGCCATGACCCGAGTAGCTGATGAAGAGGAGGTCGCCGCTTTGCAGCTCCTGCGCGGCCTGGGTGATGGCGCCGATCACGTTCTGCGCCGTGGCTTGCTCCGTGAGCAAGGTCTGAGTGACGAAGCCCTGGGATGTCGCCAGCGTCTGCATATCTCTGGCGTCGTTCTCGCACGCCGCCAGCGCGCCATCCCACGGCTTGCCGTCCGCACCCTGGTAGTGGTGCGGGTCAACGTGGTTGAGACCGATGTGGATCGAGAGCCCTTTTGCCATGATGCGCCTCCTGGTTGGTGGATGTTGATCTTCCCGGTAACTCAATACGGCGGCTCGCCTGGCCCGGTGTAGCCGCACTGGCCCGTGCGCGGGGAGTTGACGATCGGCATCATCATCTCGCCGTGTTCGTGCTCGATCGCGTCGTCATCGCAGAACTCGCAGCGGCCATCTTCTCTGTACATACACTCGCTGCAGAGCTGCGTGGCTGGCTTGCCGCACGCGATACACGACGGCGGCTCGAACTTGTTCCGCGCCATCAGGACGATGGGGTGCGTCGTGGTCGGCCGGCCCTCGCGTACGTCTACGATCTTGATGAGCAGCTCGGTCGTCGTGCCGAAGTCATACTCGTAGGGGATCTCCAGGCCGGGTGTGAAGAGGGTGCTCACCTTCGCATCCATCTCCCGCTCCTCGCCGATCGTCATGCCTTCGTCAAAGACCTGGGTGTAGCGCACGTCGCCGATCGTGAAGGCGCTCAGGTGGCCGCAGCATTCCAGCCAGATTTCGCGGAGATAATGATCCAGGTCTTCCAGCGTAGCCTCCCCCCGCATCTCCAGGTGCAGCCAATAGTAGCCGTCGTAGGCGTTCTGCACCTGGAGGTGGTAGAGCGCCTGCTTGCGCCTGCGGGTCTTGTCCGCCTCGACCTGGGTCTCCTGACGTTTGGCGCAGGTCTGGAGGTGGCGGGCCAGGCCGCCGCGGGTCATTTCGCGGCCGCAGTAGACGCAGTCGCCGCGGGATTGGGTTGATCGTGTCATGTGGATCTCTCCTTACTAACGCCGGAGGGTGGAAGCCGTCCGGCTACCAAGCCCGCCGGAGGGTGGAACCCTACCGGCTACCAGATGGAAGCCCCTTCGGGGCTGGCGTGTAGGCCGCGGGGCCTTTCATGGGGTAGCCCGATCCGTTCCACGGGCGGGCTCGCTCATTCAAACGAACCAGAGAGCCAAAGATCAAGAGCCGAGGGACACCACCACCCGAAACCCAGGGGAGTCGAACCAGTTTCCAGGGAAGTAGTGGTCCCGCTTGGCGCAGCGCACGAGGTCAGCTTTGTAGTAGAGCGAGCCGCCCCGCAGCACGCGAAAGTCGCCGGTTGCCGGCCCAGTCGGATTCTCTTTGGGTGAGTCAGCATAGTATGTGTCGTCGAGCCAATCCGCCGTCCATTCCCATACATTGCCCGCCATGTCCAGGGCACCGTAGGGGCTGGCTCCCTTGGGATAGCTGCCCACTGCGCTCCATGTGCCCAGGCCCGTCTCTCTGAAGTTCAACAGTTCCCCGGTTGGAGCCTGGTTGCCCCAGGGATAGGTACGGCCATCGGTCCCCCGACAGGCCTTTTCCCATTCCGCCTCTGTAGGCAGCCGACCGCCGGCCCATGCGGCGTAATCTCTGGCCTGGAACCAAGTGACGCCCGTGACCGGCTGCGTGGCGAACTGAGGATTCCGGTAGCGCACGTTGATGTCGTCCGGCGGCTTGCAGCCACCGGCCTCCACGCAGCGCCGATATTGGGCGTTGGTGACTTCGGTGCGCTGGATCCAGTAGCCGTCCAGGGTGACTGGGTGCTGTGGATGCTCGCTGGAGTTGTCCCATCCGAATTGGCTAACTATCCGGTCATCTTCGGCTCCCGCCCCCATGCGAAACTCGCCCGGCGGGACATACACGTAGACCGGCGTGTCCGGCGGCGGCTCCAGGGCCAGGGCCGCCTTGAACTTTGCCTCGGCAGCCGGGAAGTCGCCGCCCTTGGCCAATGCCTCCCCCTCCTGCACCAGCTCGGTCGCCACCTGGCGGCGCACAAGTTCGATCTCAGCTTCGACGTTTATGCCAAGGTCTGTATTGGTAGTCTTCGCCGCCCGGAGCTTCTCGATGGCTCCCAGCCCATCTCCCTGCTCCTTCAACTCATAGGCTTTCTGGAGCAGCGCCAGCCCGGCCAGGTGGTCTAACTGATCCTGGGCCAGCTTGGCGTTGGCCTCGGCAGTCGCCTGGGCTGTCACTGCAATCCGCTTCTGGCGGGAGGCTTCGGCACTGGACTTCCCGGCCCAGATAGCTGCCGCGAGGGCCAGGATCGCTACGACGCCCGCCCCTATCCCCAGCATACGGATGAGCCGATTCTGTTGCCGCTCCCGCTCGGCGCTCTTCCGCTCCTTTTCCGCACGTGCCCTTTCTGCACGGCAAGCTTCCAGGAACGCTTGCTCGTGGGGATCTATCTCCCGCTCGTGCTCCAATTCCCACTGCTCGGCCATGACCAACTCCTTGCCGCGCAGGAGCAGGCCCGGCGACCGACCCTGCTCATCCCACAGCGCGGCCTGCCGCTGCAGCGCGCTCAGGTGCTGCGGGAACCATGCCGCGTTGCTCGCCCGTATCGGCTCCACAAACCGGTCATGCACCAGCTCGATCCACGTATCCCCACCCCGGGCCTCGCCGCGCACCAGGAAGCGGCGTTGCAAGGCGCGCACCACGCCGTTGGGCAGGCCGCCGGTGTCAGCCTCATCCTGATGCACCAGCCCGCGCGTGTCGGCCTCGGTGATCAGTTCCTTGTCGAACCAGGTACGCAACTGGCGCTCGCTGACCCCCGCGGCCGCGGGATCGGCCAGCGCGGCTGCCAGCGTCTCCTCGTAGAACTGCGTCAGCGCCCGGTTGACATCCCCTGCCTCCGCCAAATCGTCGAAAGTGATCTGAGTTCCCTCAGTTCCCCCAGTTCCCTCAATTCCCTTTTCCAAATTCTCCCACAACTCGTAACACACCACCTGCAACTGCACCGGCTCCACGTATTGGCCGGGAATCGGGGCCTCCTGGCCGGGGACGCGCACCAGGCGGAGGTTGTCCACGAGTTGTTCGGCCACGCCCGGCGCAAAGGGGCGATCGCCCAACTCGGCCGGGCGGCGGATGGCATCGAGCGCGGCGTCCTTGTCCATACGTTCCATGTAGAAGCGGGCGCGCAGGCGGTTGAAGGTCAGTTCGGCGTAGGGGTCCAGCGCCGCCACGTAATCTTCACGCAAGGTTAGCACCACCCACAGATTGGGATCGTCCAGCAACGCCTGGTTGAGCTGGCGGAAAAAGGCCTCCCGCTCCCGCCAGCGGCCCGGATGGTTGGTGATCAGCTCCTCGAACTGGTCAATGACCAGGACGAAGCGCGGGCCGGTGGCTGGCTGCACCGCGCCGGCGGCGGGCAGTTCGACTGCCAGCTCCGGCTTGTAGGCCCAACGCCAACTGCGCTGACCATCGGCGGCGATCACGGTCTCGCGCGCAAGCCGGGCCAGGAAGTCGCTCAACGTGACGTGGGCCAACCGCGCGGACTGCTCGTCACCCTGGTGCAGGCTGGTCATCAGGTTGAAGGCGTAGACGTTGTCTACCGCGCCGGCGCCGGCCGGCAGCTCGCCCGACACCCGGCCCACCGGCAGCACCTGGAAGCGCTCCTCATCCCGCAGCTTGGGGATGACGCGGGCGTAGAGCAGCGAGCTTTTGCCCGCGCCCGACGGGGCGTAGAAGAGCAGCAGGCGCTCAGACACGATGCGCGCGGTCAGGTCGCGAGCCTCGCGCTCGCGACCGAAGAAGAAGCGGCCCTCCCGCTCCGTGAAGGTGCGCGGGCCGACGTAGGGATTAGTGATGGGGTCCGTGGAGGGTGTGGTCATGCCCCGCGCAACTCCGTCTGTGCGTATTCCGTCAGGCTGCCCCAGAAGACCTGAAACTTGGCCTCGCGCGCCATGTAGTCTTCCAGGAAGCTGCGCTCATCGGGGCTGTCGGGCAACTGGATGGTGCAGACGCCCCGATCCTCGGCCTTGCCGCTGCGCTTGATCAGTCCGGCGTAGAGCACGCGAAAGGCCCAGCTATCCAGGCTGAACCCCAGCACGAGCAGATCATCGGAGAAGGCCCGGCGCACCAGCGCGGGCACGTAATCCTTCGACTGGTCGCCCTGGCCCTCGCAGAGGTTGCCCAGGTAGTCCAGGTAGTCGTCCTCGGTCAGCACCAGCGAGTCCACGTAGCGGTCCAGCCCCAGCAGGTGGTAGACCAGCGGTTCTCCGTCGTTGGGCTGGTAGTGGTCGTCAATGGCCGTAGGGATGGTGTCTTTCAGGCCCTTGGTCCAGCGGCAGACCTCGGTGCGCCAGGCCTTGCCGGCCCGGCGCAGCGCATCTTCGATGAAGGTGAAGGGGCTGGTGGTCAGAATCGTCTTGAAGGGCCGGTTGGCCAGCAGCAACAGAGGATCATCTTGGCCAGTGAAGCGGGGATAGCTCAGCCGGTGCGCGAACTCCGAGACCGACACCCGGTCCATCTCGGCCTCGGCCCCGTCCAGCGTGTCCTGGTCAACACCATCGGCCTTGGCGAGGCGGTAGAGGTGGTTCTTGACGTGGTTCAGGTAGTCGAACTTGAGAGCCTGGTCGGTCAGCGGCTTTTCCCGCGGCCGGTGCTTGTGATACTTGACCACCGTGACCAGGCTGTCGGGCTGACCCAGGGGCAGGGGATACTTGACGTAGCGGGCATAGCTGGCCAGGAACGGCTCGTAGCCGCCCAGCAGCCGGTCATAGATGGCCCGGTTGCTGACGATCGGCACGGCCCGCCCCGTGCGCAGGCGCTCGCGGAAGGTCAACCGGCCGGTATCGAGGGTTGGGCTGTCGTCATCTTCGATCAAGGGCATGGTGGGCACTCCTTCATTCGAGCTGCATAGCGACGCGGAACCCGCGCCAGTTGATCTTGGTGGTCGGATCGGCCGCGCCGCGTGCTGTGCAGCGCAGATCGGCCGCGGCCGACTTGAACGACCCGCCCCGGTGCACCAGCCACGCCAGGGGCGGCAGCCTGCCCGCATCGGCGATCTCGCGGCCGTCGGCCGGATCATACGGGTAGCCGAAATCGGGCTGCTGCGGCCGGCTGCCCCACAGCGAGCGCGTCCACTCCTGCACGTTGCCCAACAGATCCTCCACGCCATATCCGCTGGCCCCATCGAGATGCGCCGTCACCGCCGTCGTCCCGTTGGCCGCAGCGTTGCATCGTCCCTCAATCCACTCAGGGCCCCAGGGATAGACCTCTTTCACCTTGTCACCTTGTCGCCCTGTCACCCTGTCACCGGGGCCCCAACTCGCCGCCTTCTCCCACTCCGCTTCGCCGGGCAGACGATAGCTGCGGCCCGTCTGCGCACTCAGCCAGCGGCAGTAGGCGACGGCATCGTGCCAACTCACGCTTGTCATCGGGTGGTCGAGGCGATCGGGCGGCGGCTCGCGGTTGAACCAGCCGGCATCCCGCGGCACATCCTGCGTCCGTTCCTGTTTGATGAACTCGGCGTACTGGCGGTTGGTGATCGGATACTTGCCGATCCGGTAGTCGGGTAGGTCAACCGTGTGCTGCGGCGTCTCGGCTGCGGGGATGCCGGGGCCGGGCGCGCTGCCCATCAGGAACGGGCCGGCGGGGATCAGGATCGTCTCCGGCTCAAAGAGCTGGGTCTCAAATGCGGTGAAGGCTGTCGCCCCTCGACCGGTCTGCACCGCGGCCTCGAACAGGGCGAACTGATGGGGGTTTGCCTGCTTGATCGCGTCCAACAGCGTGTCCAGGCGGCCATGCCGCTCCGCGAAGCTGACCAGCGACAGCACGCGCGCGTTCTTGGTTTGTCCGGCGGTGAACTCCTCGTAGACGGCAGGGAAGTGGTCGAAGCAGAAGGTCCTGAGGTCTTCATCGCCGAACGCGGCGGACACCAACTTGCGGACGGCGGCGAGGTTGGACGGCATGGGTGCATCCCCTGTACAAGAGATCGAGCTTTGCGTACCTGGCATGACAGTCGCGCCAGCGAACGGCGGCTGCTTGCCTCAGATCCGTGACGCTATTGTGCCACAACAGGCATTTGCTGTCAATGGGTAGGAAGCAGACCAAAGCCCCAGAACGAAACGCCTGGCGAGCTTATCAAAACGATCTATGCAAACGTTTGACAAACATTGTATTCTGATGTATAAGGTTACTGTATCAATCGAACGTCAAATCACAGCGGAGAGTGATCCATGCCGTTTTACCTGGCGCTGAAAGAAATCTGGCGGGGGCGAGGGCGGTTCATCCTGTTCAGCCTCGTCATCGCACTGATCACCGTGCTCGTCCTGTTTGTTGCGGCCCTGGCCGAAGGGCTGGGCGCGGGCAATCGCAATTACATCGAGAAACTCAATGCGGACCTGATCGCCTACCAGGCGAACGTAGACCTGTCCATCGGCGCGAGCCGGATCGGGCAGAATCGGCTGAACCAGATTCGCCGCTTGGACGGAGTGGCGGCCGTCGGCCCCATCGCCACGGCCAGCGCGTCGCTGGTCTTCGCCGATGGCCGCGCGCCGCTGAACGTGGCGCTCATCGGCGTCGAGCCGGGCATGCCGGGTGAGCCGCCCGCAGTGACCGGCGCGGGCCTGCGCAGCCGGCGGGGCAAGGAAGCGATGCTGGATCGCCAGGTCGCGCTGCGCACGGGCCTGAAGGTGGGGGATACCTTCACGGTCAAGTCCATCCAGGCTACGGAGGAGCAGTTTTACGATCTGCGAGTAGTGGGCATCAGCGACAACCGGCAGTATTCGCTCCAGCCCTCGGTGGTCTTGCCGATCCGCACCTGGGATCAGATCCGCCCGCAGGCGGCGGTGGGCGGGGTGCCCGATGCCGAGATCGTAGCCAACATCGTCGGCGTCAGGGTGGCTGATCCGGCGCAGGCCGTCGCGGTGGCGCAGCGGATCAAGGCGCAGGTGAAGGACGTGGTCGCGGTGGATCGGGCCACGGCCTACCAGGCGACGCCCGGCTACAGCGCGCAGCAGAGCACGCTCAACACCCAACGTTACTTCGCGCTGTTGATCGGCATCCTGGTGATCGGCGGCTTCTTCCAGATTCTGACCTTGCAGAAGGTGGCGCAAATCGGGATGCTGAAGGCCATCGGCGCGGCCAATACGACCGTGGGCCTGTCGGCCATCATCCAGATCGTGGCTGTCACCATGAGCGGCGTCTTCATCGGCGCAGCCGCGACGATGCTGCTCTCGCTGGGCTTCCCGCCCACCATCCCGATCGTCTTTGCCCCATCGGCGGTGTGGGCCGCAATCGGCTCTCTGCTGCTGATCGGGCCGATCGGCGGGCTGGTGTCGGTCCGCTACTCGCTGAAGGTCGAGCCGCTGACCGCCCTGGGGCTGGCGTCCTGATTACCTGAGAAAAAGTATCGAGGAACACATGACAATCGCACTATCAACCGACTCCGTAACCAAAACCTATAGCACCGGCGGCAGCGGACAGATTCGCGCCGTGGATACTGTATCGTTCGATGTGCGCCAGGGTGAGTTCGTGGCGCTGGTGGGACCCAGCGGCTCCGGCAAGACGACCCTGCTGGCGATGCTCGCGGCACTGCTCCAGCCCAGCGATGGGCGCATCGCCATTGACGGGCGCGACCTGGGCCGCATGAAGGAAGTCGAACGGACCTCGTTCCGCCGGGAGAAGATCGGCTTCACGTTCCAGGCGAACAACCTGGTGCCGTTTCTCACCGCGCAGGAGAATGTGGAGCTGATGCTGCGGCTCAACGGCCAGTTGGATCGGGCCAGCAAGGCGCGGGCCAGGGAGCTGTTGGAGCGCCTGGGGCTGGGCGATCGGCTCAACAGCCTGCCGCGACAGCTTTCCGGCGGCCAGCAGCAGCGCGTCGCCATCGCACGCGCGCTGATTCATCAGCCCAGCGTGGTGCTCGCCGACGAACCTACCGCCAGCCTGGACACCGAGCGGGCGTTCCAGGTCGTCGAGACTTTCGCCCGGATCATTCGCGAGCAGGGCCGCGCCGGGGTCATGGTTACCCATGACCTGCGCATGTGCCAGTACGTGGACCGGGTGTTCCAGATGAAGGACGGCAAGCTGGCGCGCGTGATAGATGATCGCAGCGAAATCTTCGCCCTGGCCGAGGGCGGCTATTACGAGCCGGAGAGCGCGGCCGCGACTATTCCGGGCGTGCCGGTCGTGCTTCCCGTGCCGGGCGCCTACGCGCTCGCGGGCTGAAGAGACATGCAGTAGAGGCAGTGCCTTGCGCTTGTCCTGGGCGACCACAAGGGATCGCCCCTACAATAGAACGTGTAACGGTTATGAGGAGAGATTAACCCATGAAATCCAAGAAGCTGACACTCGGGATCATCGCCATCGCAGTGCTGGCGGCGGGCGCGTTCGCCGCTCTGACCTTGCCCCCCATTTTCGCAAAGACCGCCGCAGCGCAAGAAGCGCCGGCGGCCTCGGGCCAGCAGGCAGCCCCGCACATCTCCGTCGAAGGGAAATTGGTGCCGGTCCGCAGCGCTTTGTTGAGCTTGCCCGTCGGCGGCCGCGTGGATGCCATCCTGGCCGCGGAAGGCGCGATGGTCGAAGCCGGACAGCCCATCCTACGGCTCGAAGACGCGCGGCTCCGCGCCGCAGTAGCCCAGGCCGAGGCGGGGCTGGCGCGGGCGCAGGCGCGGCTGGCCGAGTTGAAGGCCGGCCCGCAGCCCCAGGAAGTCACCTCTGCACAGACGGCCGTGGACGCGGCCCAGGCGCGCGCCGACCGCCTGAAGAACGAGGATGACATTCGGGGTGCGGATGCCAATCTCGCCGCGGCCCAGGCGGCCCAGGCGAAACTGCTGGAGGGCGCCGGCGCCGACCGCCTGACCGCCGCGCGCGCGGACCTGGCGAACGCCCAGGCGGCCGTGGCGCAGGCCCAGGCCGCATACGACCGGGTCAAGGGCAATGCCGACGTCGCTGCCCGGCCGGAATCGCTCGCCTTGCAGCAAGCGACAAACGCCTATACCGCCGCGGCGGCCCGGCTGGCTGACCTGGAGCGCGGCGCCAGCGTCGCGGATCTCGCGGGCGCCCGGGCGCGTGTCGCGCAGGCCCAGGCGCAGCTCGACGCGCTGGTGGCGACCCGGCCGGCCGATCTGGCCGCGGCCCAGGCCGAGCTGCGCCGGGCCCAGGCGCAGCTTGAGCTGACCGCCGAAGGCGCACGTCCCGAAGTCATCGCGGCGGCCGAGGCTGATGTCGCGGCCGCAGAGGCTGCGGTGGATCAGGCGAAGGCCGCGCTGGCCGAAGCCGAGTTGCGGGCTCCCTTCGGCGGCGTCATCGCCGAGTTGCGACCGGTTGCCGGCGAGCAGATCGTGCCCGGCGCCCCCGCGGCCGAGTTGGCGGACCTCTCCGCGTGGCAGGTCGAGACCACCGATCTGACCGAGCTGCAAGTTGTGCGGGTGAAAGAGGGCGATGCCGCCACGATCGCCTTCGACGCGCTGCCGGGTGAATCCTTCCGCGGCATCGTTTCCCGGATCAAGGCCATCGGCCAAAACCAGAAGGGCGATATCAGCTACACCGCCGTCATCCGGCTTGACCGGGCCGACCCCAGGCTGCGGTGGAACATGACCGCCGCGGTGGAGTTCAGCAAGTAGGCGAAAGCAAGAACAACCCCGGTTTCTGCGAGAAGCCGGGGTTGTGTGCTGTCTCCCCCTCAATTCAAGGCATATTCTACTTGATCAATCCGCCCGCCGCTTGACGGGCGGTTCCCTGATCGACTATAATCAAAGGGCCGATGACAAACACACCCTCAAGGCAACTTCTGGATGCTTCCAGCAGCCGCCACGACGCCATTGTGATCGGCGCCGGGCTTTCCGGCCTCACTGCGGCGGCCTTCCTGGCCCAGGCTGGCGCGCGCGTGCTGGTATGCGAGCAAGCCGGCCAGATCGGCGGGCTGTTCAATTCGTTCCGGCGCGGCGGCTACCTGTTCGACGGCGGCATCAAGGCGGTGGAAAACAGCGCGGTGATGATGCCGATGCTGGCGCAGCTTGGCCTGCTGGAGCGCGTGCAGCTCCGACGCAGCCCGATTGCGCTGGTGACGGCCGGCGAAGTGCAGCCCATCCTCGGCTTCGCCGATGTGGAGGTCTATTTCCGGTCGCTGGAGGCGCTTTATCCGGGCGAGGAGACGGGGCTGCGCCGCGTGCTGGCCGACGCCCGGGCTGTCTACGAGTTGCTGGACGCCGCGCTCTGTTTCCCGATCCCGTTCTTTGCGCCGGTCGGCAGCTTTCCCGAGGCGCAGAAGACTTGGTTCCAGCGCAACGGCGCAGCGCTGACCCGGCTGCCGCGCGCTGCGGCGCTGATGAGGGCCGAGCTGCGGCCGTATCTGCGCCAGCATTTGCGAAGCCCCGGCCTGGTCAACCTGCTCAGCCAACTGTTTCCCGACGGCACCAGCGTCTTCTTCGGCCTGGGCTACTTCCGCATGTTCCTGGATTACTATTACCCCCGCGGCGGTATCCAGGCCATTCCGGCGGCGCTGGCCGACGCTGTGACCGGCTGGGGCGGCGAGATCCGGGTCAACGCGCACGTGGAGGAGGTGCTCCTGCAGGGCCGGGAGGCTTGCGGGGTGCGGCTGGCGACCGGAGAGGAGCTTGCGTCCGGCTACGTCATCGCGGCCAGCGATCTGCGCCAGGCGCTCACGCGTCTCATTCCGCCGGACACCGTGCCGCCCCGCTTCGAGCGCAAATTGACGCGCGCCGAGGTCTCCCACTCGGTCTTCAACCTGTTCCTGGGCGTTGATCTTCCCGTCGAACGTCTTAACCTGGCTGGCTGCCAGCACATTTTCTATGCGCCCGACCTGGAAGGCATCAGCGAGGCCGACCGGGTGGCGCGGGCCGACTATTTCGCTCACGTGCCGCAGGAGATCTCCATCCCCTGTCTGCACCAGCCCGACCTGGCGCCGCCCGGCAAGACCGGCCTGGTGGTCAGCGCGATGACCTCCTGGCAGTTCGACGGCGGCTGGGAGCGCGAGCCATCCGCCTACGCCGCGCTGAAGGAACGCTGCACCCGCGAGTTGATCGCCAGCCTCGAGCGGTTCATCCCTGGGCTGGCGCAGCATATCGAGCTGTGTTTTACCGCTACCCCGCACACAGTGGCGTCGCTGACCGCCAACACGCAGGGCGCCATCATGGGCTGGTCGTATCACCGCGGGCGCAGCCTGCCGCGCGGCAACTTCCTGCAGATGCGCTCCAGCGTGCTCACCCCAGTGCCGCGCCTGTTGACGGCGGGGCACTGGTCCTTTTCGCCGGGCGGCTCGCCGGTCGCCGTGCTGACCGGCAAGGTGGCCGCCGAGCACGTCCTCAAGCATGGCACAGACAGGTGAAGCATGAGACTGATCAACGATACCCTTTTGCGCGACACGTATGACGTCATCGTTGTCGGGGCCGGCCTGGGCGGGATGACCGCGGCCAGCCTGTTGGCCAAGCGCGGCCTCTCAGTGCTGATGATCGAGCAACAGGGCAAGCCGGGCGGTTCGTGCACCTCCTTCCGCCGCGCCGGCGTCACGTTCGACGTGGGCACGGCCATGTTGTACGGTTTCGGCGAGCGCGGATTCAAGCCGTTTCGCTTCCTGTTCAACGAGCTGGAGGAGCCGGTTGAGGTAGTGGCGCATGCCACGCTGGCGCGCATGACCTTCGAGGGCCAGCCGATCACCTTCTGGCCGGACGTGGAGCGCTTCCTGCAGGAGCTCGACCGCCTTTTCCCGGACGAGAAGGATGGCCTGCGCGCCTTCTACCGCGACCTGTACGTGATGTACGAAAACATCGTCCTCAAGAACGAGGTGATCGTCCCGCCGTCCGAGTTCTCCCCGCGCCAAGGGCTGCGCAGCCTGCTGAGCGGCCCGCTCCAGACGCTCAAGATGGTACAACTGCTGGACACCAGCGTGCGCTCGCTGCTCGATCGCTACTTCAAGGGCGAGGCGGTCATCAACTTTTTCGACAAGCTGTGCTCGGCCTACTGCTACTGCACCGCGGAAGAGACCCCTGCGGTGCTGGCGGCCACCATGTTCCTGGATAACCACATCGGCGGCGTATACTATCCAGCCGGCGGAGCGCAGATGCTGCCGAACAAGCTCGAAAAGGCTTTCGAGCGGCTGGGCGGGCAGGCGCTCTACCACACGCTGGTGGATGAGATCCTGATCCGCGACGGCCAGGCCTACAGCGTGCGGCTGCGCAACGGCGTCGAGATCGGCGCGGCGCGGGTCATCGCCAACGCCACCGTGTGGAACCTGTACGGCAAGCTAGTGCGCCCTGAGCATATCCGGCCGGAACGGCTGACCTGGGCGCAAGCCCTGGTGCCCACCTTCCCCAGCATGACGCTTTACCTGGTGGTGGATCGGGCGGCCCTGCCGGCGGACGTGCTGCCTTGGGAGGTATTCATCGAGAACCGGGCGGTGATTGACAGCTCCGATCTGACGCTCTACATCAACGCGCTGGTGGACGAAACCCTGTGTCCGCCGGGCAAGCTGGTGATCACAGCCATCGCGCCCAACCTAGAATCGTGGCCCGCGCCGGGGTCGCCCGAGGACCACTCGGCCGCGTACTTCGCACAGAAGAAAGCCCAGGCGCAGCGCATGCTTGACCAGGTGGAGCAGCACTTCCCCGGTTTTTGCAGCCACATCGAGACGCTGCTGGTGGGCACGCCGACGACCATCGAACGCTATCTGCTGAAGAACTGGGGCGCGGTGGGCGGCCCCAAGAACGCCCTCGGGCAGCAGATGCTCAAGCGCCTGCACGCCCGCAGCGAGTGGAAGAACCTGTATGTGTGCGGTGACTCGACCGTGATGGCCACCGGCGCGCCCGCCACGGTCGTCTCCGGTGTGGGCGCGGCCAATAGGGTGCTGCGCGATCTGCGCAAACCCGAATATGACGCGCGTAAGTTTCCGCGCCCCTTCGTCGAATTCGTTGAGACACCCTATCGCCGCCCAACCGTCAGCGCGGATGAAGGAATCACGCCGAAGAACGCGGCGCTGGCGGCCAGTCAGTGCCAGGGCTGCGAGGACCCGGCCTGCGTGGCTGACTGCCCGGCGCAGATTGACATCCCTGGCGTGCTGAGGCGCATGGAGGCCGGGAACTTCACCGGCGCGGCGCGTGAGCTGCACCTGCGCAGCCCGTTTGGTGGGTTGTGCGGGGCCGCCTGTCCGGCCGGACAGCTCTGCGAGCGCCGCTGTTACCGGCGCAGCTTCGCGGGGCGGCCGGTGCGCATCGCGGAGCTGCTGCGGTGGGTCGTCGGGGCGGCGGGGAGCGCGGGTTGGCCCTTCCAATCCATGACCGGCCGCGGTTTGACACGGATGGACACGGGGTCTTCTATTCATCCGCGTTCATCCGTGTCAATCCGCGGCACGAGCGTCGCCATCTGGGGCGGGAACCTGGCCGGGTGGACCTGCGCCTGTTACCTGGCGCTGGCTGGCTACCCGGTGGATGTGCTGGATTCTCACGACCGCACCCCGGCCGCGCTGGATATGGCGCAGGACGAGTTGGAGGTCGTGCTGGGCCTGGGTGTTCGTTTTTGCGGGGAACTGCTGCCGGCCCAAGTTGACGCACAGCAATACGCGGCCGTCTACCTGGCTTCGGACGAGTGGGCTGGGCAGGTGGCTGGCCTCGCGCACGCGCAACGAGGCAGGCTGTTCACCGCGCCCGTCGGCGCGGATCTCCTGCCGCCCGCCGGTGCGGTGGCCGAGGGCCGGGCCGCGGCCACCGCGATCTATGCCTGTTTGTGAAGTCTACCTCGTCGGCCTGGCGGCGGCCCTGGGCCTGCTGACCACCTTGTGGCTGGTCAGCCTGGCTCTGCGAAATTCCAGCATCGTGGACATCTTCTGGGGCGCGGGCTTCGTCGTGCTGGGCTGGTTCTACTTCCTGCTCGCACCCCAGGGCCTGCCGGCGCGCAAGCTGCTGATCGCAGTTCTCGTCACCGTCTGGGGTCTGCGGCTCTCGCTCTACATTCTGTCGCGCAACCGGGGCAAGGGCGAGGATTTTCGCTACGTCGCGATGCGCCAGGCGGCCGGGGCGAGCTGGTGGTGGCAGAGCTACCTCAAGGTCTTCGTCCTGCAAGGGGTCTTGATGTGGCTTATCTCGACGCCGCTGCTGGCCGCGCAGTTCGGCGCAACCCCCGGCCTGACGATCCTGGACGGCCTGGGACTGCTCGTGTGGGCCATCGGCTTCTTCTTCGAGGCGGCCGGTGATTGGCAGCTTGCTCGCTTCAAAGCCGATCCGGCCAACAAGGGCCAAGTGATGAACCGGGGCGTGTGGCGCTACACGCGCCATCCCAACTACTTCGGCGACGCGGCGCAGTGGTGGGGCTTCTTCCTGATCGCGCTGGCGGCCGGCGGCTGGATGACGATCTTCAGCCCGATCCTGATGACATTCCTGCTGGTGCGCGTTTCGGGCAAAGCGCTGCTGGAAAAGAACATGGTGCAGCGTCCCGGCTATCGCGAGTACATTGAAAGCACGCGCGGGTTCGTGCCGTGGCTCCCACGCAAGACGAAAGGAAAGGGTTCATGAAACTCGGCAAGATCATCATAGGGTACAGGGTATGAAGCTGTGAAATTCCAACATCGCTTTCATGTACGAGCGCCTCTGGCGACCGTGGCTGAATTCCACAGCCGTTCGGCCAGTATGTCCGCCATCACCCCGCCGCCGATGATTGTCCGCGTC
Organism: Chloroflexota bacterium; assembly: GCA_026389845.1. Classification (GTDB taxonomy): domain Bacteria; phylum Chloroflexota; class Anaerolineae; order CG2-30-64-16; family CG2-30-64-16; genus JAPLHB01. Next base: position 38,709 of record JAPLHB010000185.1, on the reverse strand, counting down.
CATCGGGCGCCCGAACGGCTGGGCCGCGGCGACGAGATGGATTTCACTCTATGGGCCGGGCCGCTGCCGCTGCGTTGGGTGGCGCGCATCGAGAACGCCTCACCGGACGGCTTCACCGACCGGCAAGTGCGCGGACCGTTCGCGGCCTGGCAGCACCGCCACAGCTTCGTACGCGTATCCGAGGCCGAGACCGATGTGGTGGATGAGGTGGAGGCCCAGCTCAAGCGTCACCCATTCTGGCGGCTGGCCGGCGCGCTCATGTGGGCGGGGATGCCGGTCCTCTTCGCGTACCGGGGGTGGCGGACGCGGCGGCTGTTGGAAGCTGGACGCTAGAAGCTAGAAGCTAGAAGCTGGAAGCTGGATGATAGATCGGGTCGTGGTGGTCGGCGCGGGCATCGGCGGGCTGACGGCAGCCGCTCTGCTCGCCAAGGCCGGGCTGGACGTGACCGTGCTGGAGGCGCATGTCTACCCCGGCGGGTGCGCGGGGACCTTCTACCACCAGGGTTTCCGCTTCGACGCGGGCGCGACGCTGGCCGCGGGGTTCGATCCGGCCGGCGGCATGACGCGCCTGGGCCAGGCGTTGAGCATCACCTGGCCCGTCGAGCCGGCTGAGGTGGCGATGCGCGTCCACCTGCCCGACGGCGCGCGCGTCACACGCTGGGCCGATCCCGCGGCCTGGCAGGCGGAGCGGCTGGCCGCGTTCGGGTCGGCCGCCGAGCCGTTTTGGCGCTGGCAGGAAAGCACGGCCGACCGCCTGTGGTCCCTGGCCTTGCGCGGCGTGCCGTGGCCGCCGCAGAACCCTGCCGATCTGGCCCGCCTGGCAGATACGGGCCTGCAATTGGCCGTAGCGGCACCCGCACACCTGCCTGGGCTGGCGCTGGATGGCCTGCGGCCGGTGGCCACGCATCTGGGACAGGCAGCGTCGCGGCTGCGCCAATACGTGGATGGGCAACTGCTGATTTCAGCGCAGGCGACCTCCCAGCACGCGAATGCATTGTACGGCGCGGCTGCGCTAGATATGCCGCGGCGCGGGGTGGCGCACGTGCGCGGGGGCATGGGCAAGCTGGCCGAAGCGTTGGCCGACGCGGTTCGGCGACACGGCGGCCGCGTGCACTACCGGCAGCGCGTCACCCGCGTGGCAAGGCAGCGCAGCGGAATCTACCGCATCGAGACCGGCAAGGACGCCCTCTTCGAGGCCGGCACGGTCGTTTTCAACCTGCCGCCGCACGATGCCGCGGGGTTGCTGGGCGAGGATGCGCCCCCCAGTCTGCATCGGGCCATGCTCCCGGCCGATGGCTGGGGCGCGTTCATGGTCTACGTGGGGCTGGATGATGCCGTCGTGCCTGCCGGCCTCCCATTGCATCATCAGGTGCTCGTGCGTGAGCCGCTGGGCGAAGGCAACAGCATCTTTTTGTCGCTCAGCCTGTCCGATGATGCCGCCCGCAGCCCGGCAGGCCAGCGAGCGCTGACCATCAGCACCCACACCGATCTGCGTGCCTGGTGGCGCCTGTTCGAAACCGACCGGGGTGCCTACGAAGCCCAAAAGGCGGCAATGGTCGAGCGCGTGCTTGACGCCGCGGAGGTCGCCGTGCCCGGCCTGCGCAGTGCTGCCAGGCTGATCCTGCCCGGCACGCCGGTAAGCTTCCAGCGCTTCACCCAACGCAGCCGCGGCTGGGTAGGGGGCTTCCCGCAGACGAACCTGCTGCGGGCCTGGGGACCGCGCCTCGGCCCCAATCTTTGGCTCGTCGGAGACAGCATCTTCCCCGGCCAATCCGTGCTGGCGACGGCGTTGGGCGGACAACGCGTGGCTCAATCCATCGCCCAGGGCCTGTGCTGGGCCAAGCATGCGCCCGGCCAAGGAGTGTAACAGGTAATGCGCAAACATTTGACATACAATAGACATCGTGTTAGAATGTTGCTATGGCTTGCCCTGTAGCGCCAAGCCGGCGCAGTGGGCGCGGCCATCATGGCCGGAGTGACGGCCTTCGCCTGGCGGCGGCTGATCGTGCGCCCCGATCCGGCGCTGGCTGTAGAGGGATAATGATCATGCACATCGTCAGACGTAGCCTCATCGTCCTTCTGGTCATTCTCCTGCTGGCGTTCGCCGGCTTCAGCGTCTGGGCCTACACACCGTTGGGCCCGCTGCCTGAGGCGACCGCGGCGCTTCAATCGGATGCGGCGGTCCAAGTCGCGACGGCGCCGTGGCTGACCTTCACACCGGCAGGCACGCAGCCAACCACCGGCTTCGTCTTCTATCCCGGCGGACGCGTCGATGCACGCTCCTATGCGCCGGCCGCCCGCGCCATCGCCGCGCGCGGCTACCTGGTCGTGATCGTTCCCATGCCGTTCAACCTGGCGGTGTTCAGCCCATCCGCAGCCGAAGCCGTGATCGCCGCGCATCCCGAAATCACGCGCTGGGCGGTCGGGGGGCACAGCCTGGGCGGCGCAATGGCAGCCAACTTCGTCTATACGCATCCGGATGCCATCCAGGGCTTGGTGCTGTGGGCGGCCTACCCGGCAGGTAACGACAGCCTGGCCGGCCGTCAGTTGGCGGTGGTTTCGATCTACGGCACAGCCGACGGGCTGGCGACCCAGAGCAAGATAGACGCTTCCGGGCCGCTGCTGCCGGCCGGCACGCGCTACGTGCCGATCGAGGGCGGCAACCACGCACAAATGGGGTGGTATGGGCTGCAAGGGGGCGACGGCGCCGCGAGCATCAGCCGCGAGGCCCAACAGGCCCAGGTGGTGGACGAAACGCTCGCGTTGCTGGCAGGGCTGAACCAACGATTCGTGAAATGACGCTCCGCAACGTTTTCGGGAACGCCTGGCCGCTGCTGGTCGCCGCGTGGGCCGCCGATCACCCCGGCTTGATCGCGTGGGGGATCCTCGGCGTGCTGCTCCAGGCGTCGCTGGTGATCTTGTTCGTGGCACAGGCGGGCGTTCGCCGCGCGACGCTCATCGTGGTCGCGGTCGCCGCTGTCGCGTACGTACTTCGGCATCCCGTGGGTCAACTACGTAGGGTGGCTGGCCGTGTCTGGGCTGATTACAGCGCTCGCCCGGCCGCCGATGCTCCCCGCGCGGCCGATGATCGTGATCTACACGCTGACGTGGCTGATCGAGACGGTCGGGCTGGTGTTGTTCTGGGGGCTGTACGGCCCCGCGTTGGCCGGTTTCATCGGGATGGGGGTTTTCGTGGTGGTTGCGTGGCGGCGGACGCTGTGAGTCAAGGAGGCAGCAGTGTTGCAGCCGGGTTTGAACGACGTGCGGTCCGAGGGAGGTTGACCGTATGACACCGCACGAGCGCTGGTGGATTTCACACATCGTTGCCGCAGTATGCGGAGTCACCGTCGGCACAGGCGTCTTGCTTCGCCTGGCCTCGGCCGTCTACTGGCCGTTTTACTTCGGGCCGTCCAAGGCTACACTCATTCAGTGGCAGGCTTTGCTGGCTTCGGGGATCCTGGCGGGTGGCTTAGGGAACAGTCTTATCTATGTCGTGGCGCAGAAGTTCTTGCGGCTTCGCATTGAAGGCCGCGCTTTGCTGTGGTGGATGGGCCTCGGCGCTCTTCTGTGGCCGCTGCCGCTCGCTCTCGGTATTTCGGCACTGCTGTTGACCTGGCCTTTCTATTGCTTCATACCCGACATCGTCATTCCCGGTTGGGGTCTTTTCGAGGATGGCCCCCTGATCGCAGCTTGTCTGATTGGCGATCTGTTGACCGGCATCATCACCGGCAGCGTGCTTGCCTTCCTGCGGGTGAAAACGCGGCGCACCTACATCGGGTGGGGGGAATAGGTGATTGCCCTCTGGACATTGGTCGGCTTTCTGCTCGGCTCGCTGCCCTTTTCGGTGTGGCTGGGCAAGCTGGTGCTGCGCACCGATATCCGCGGCTACGGCGATGGCAACCCCGGCGGGACCAATGTGATCCGAGCCGGCAACCGCGGGCTGGGACTGCTGGTGATCATCCTCGACATGCTCAAAGGCGCCGTGCCGGTGGCGTTGGCCCACTATCTCTTCAAGGTGGATGGCTGGCCGCTGGCGCCGGTCATGCTGGCACCCATCCTCGGACACGCCTTCTCGCCGTTCCTCAGTTTCCGCGGCGGCAAGGCGCTGGCGAGCACGTTCGGCGCGTGGACGGCGTTAACCGTGCCGTTCGGCCCGTTCGTCATGGGGGGCTCCGTCTTTGTGTTCCACAAGCTGCTGAACGTCTCCGCCTGGGCGGTGATAGCTGCGCTTCTGGCGCTCCTGGGCTTCCTCATGATCGCCGGCCTGACGCTTCCGTTGCTCGCTACGTGGGCCGGCACGGTGGCGATCCTTGCCTGGACGCACCGCGCTGACCTGCGGCAACGGCCCGCGCTGCGGCCAAAAACATCGGAGCAGTCAGGACGATGAGACCCCTGTGGCTTTACTTCGAGCTTTCCGTGGTCGCTTTCGCGGCGTGCCTGGTGCTCATCAGCCTGAGCAACTGGCGGCTGCTCCGGCGCATGGACTGCTACCGGCCGCCCCTGCGCACCCCGCGCGTCTCGGTGCTGGTGCCTGCGCGGAACGAAGAGGCCTACATCGGCGACTGCGTGCGCTCGCTGCTGGCGCAGGATTATCCAGACTTTGAGGTCGCAGTGTTGAACGATCACTCGACCGACCGGACCGGCCAGATCCTGGCCGACTTGAGCGCCGGCGGTGCGCGACTGCGGGTATTGGAGGGCGCCGACCTGCCGGACGGCTGGCTGGGCAAACATTGGGCCTGCCAACAACTGGCCGACGCATCTGACGGCGAGCTGCTCCTCTTCACCGACGCCGACACCCGGCACGACTCGCGCTCCATTCGTCACGGCGTCGCGGCCTTGGAGGCGGAGGGCGCCGACCTGCTGACCGCGCTGCCGCATGAAGAGACCGTCACCTGGGCCGAGCAGTTGATCGTGCCGGTCGTCCCATGGAGCATTCTCACCTTCTTGCCGCTGGCCGTGGCCTACCGGACCTCATCTCCGGCGCTGTCGGCCACCATCGGTCAATACATGCTGTTCCGCAAGAGCGCCTACAGCCAGATCGGGGGCCACGCGGCCGTGCGCAGCGATCCCGTTGACGACATGGCCCTCGGCCGGCGGATCAAGGCCCTGGGGTTCCGTTGGCGCCTGGCGGACGCCACGTGTGACGTCCGCTGCCGGATGTATCAGAACGCGAGCCAGGTTTTCGAGGGGTTCTCGAAGAACCTGTTCGCAGCGTTCGGCAACCGGCTGCTGCCGTTTATTGGGGTCTGGGTTTGGCTGAGCATAGTCTTCTTGCTGCCCATCGGCCTGCTGCTGGCGGGCCTGCTCGGAGCGCCGATCCCCGCGCTCGACGCCGGCATCGCACTGGCCGGAATCGCGGCCGGCCTTGCCTCGTGGGGCCTCTGCACTCTGCGCTTCGGGTTTCCGGCGCGCACGCTCCCGCTGTATCCGGTCACAGTTTTGTTGGCGTTGTCCATCGCCGTGCGGTCAGTCGTCCTGGTCAGGCGAGGCCGGACCACCTGGAAAGGGCGGACGCTGGCGCAAGGCTCGCTGCGATGGTGGTAGGGGAGGAGTTTATCGTGAGGTCAGTCGTGATCATCAATCACAAGAAGGAGAATCAAAATGCCACGTGTATCCCTTGATCAAGTCGCTCCCAACTTCAGCCTGGCCGATTATCGGGGCAGCATGATCAGCCTGTCCGATTTTCGCGGCAAGAAGAACGTCTTGCTGGTCTTCAACCGCACCTTTACCTGACCGTTCTGCCGCGCGCATATGGCGCAGTTGCGCCAGGACTATCCCCAGTTCGTTGCCCGCGACATCGAAGTCGTCGTGGTCGGCCCCGAAGATGCCAGCGCCTTCGCCGAATACTTCCGTAAGGAGTCGCTGCCTTTCATCGGCTTGCCTGACCCCAAGGCCAGCGTGCTCAAGCTCTATGGGCAGGAGGTAAACCTGTTCAAGCTGGGACGGATGCCGGCCCAGGTGCTCATTGACAAGGCGGGGGGGGCCCGCTACGTCCACTATGGACATAGCATGAGCGACATCCCCGCGAACGAAGAGTTGCTGGCTCTGGGGGATGAGATTAACGCTCCCCTCCGGGCAGCTCCAGCGGCTTACAGTCTATCCGAAAAAGGGTAGCATAGCCCCTCGTCGGCGTCTTGAGCGGGCACAAGACCCGATGCTACGAGGTATTCGATATTGAGCGCACGCAGCCCAACAGGAACGCCACCCGCTGCTCGCCTGTGTCTGAAGCTGCCAAGAGCGTCGGGTCCAGCACGAAGACGGGAATAACCGGTTCGCCCTGCGCCAGCGCAGCCCAAAGCGCGAAGTTGTCGTGCGGCCTCAGGTCGCGGCGCGTCCACCAGAGGGTCGGAGGCGTCATTCCCCTTGCTGACGTCACGTCTTGGCCGCGTCGATCAGCTCCTGCCGCCGCCGTCGGTACGCGATGACGGGGGCATCGCCCGGGATGAGCTTCTCCCCCATGCGCAGGTCGGTGCGCAGGGGCCGCTGCGTCACCACCACCCGGCGGTCCTGGTGCACGACGATCGTGTTGAAGATCATCGCCGACCAATTAACGAGGCCGCGCAGCCCCGGCGTCCGCATGAAGTTCTGGTAGAAGCGCAGGTACATCACCGTGTTGCTGTCGTCCACCGGCGCAAAGGCGACGACCACCCGCACCTTGGGACTGATCCAGTTCTGCCACAGGTTGGGGAAGATGAACTCCAGGTGAAACGGCTTCTCCGGCCGCGCTATCTCATCGGCGCGGCGCGCCGGCGTGCCGTCCTCTTGGCGCATCCACGTGTAGACGAAGAAGCGATCGGGGTCCTGCCACTCGACCCAGGGGCCATCCATCACGGTGCGGCCGCCCCGGCCGATGGTGTTGTGATGGATGAAGGGCACGTGCGGTACATCGAGTTGGTTCTCGATGACGCGCGAGTAGTGCGCAGCCCAGGGATCCCGTACCGAGCCGTAGCTGAAGCTCGCGTCGAGATCGGTGAACCAACGCGGGGGCGGCACTTCGCCGGCCGGCTGACCCCAGTAGATGAAGATCAGGCCGTGCGCTTCGTGGGTGGGGTAGGTCTGCACCTTGAACGCCCTGGGCACGGGTGTATCCTTGCCATTGGCTGGGATCAGCATGCAGCGGCCGCTGGCGTCGTACTCGAACCCGTGGAACGGGCACCAGATGCAGTCGCCATGCACCTCACCGACGCTGAGCGCTACCCCACGGTGCGGGCACAGGTCGGGCATCACGGTCACTTTCCCCTGGCTGTCGCGCCAGGCGACCAACTTTTCGCCCATGCGCGTCACGCCGACCGGCTTGCCGCGGCGGACTTCGTTGGATTCGAGAACGGCATACCATTGATTGCGAATCATCTTGGCTCCTTATCAAGTCCCAGGTTAGCTTTGAAAGTGGATGCTGCCCCGAACTGCCGAGCCGGCCCAATAGCCGCGCTGACCCAAAGCGGGTTGTCTGACTGGCGGGGTGTCACCCACGCGCACAGATCATCCCGCCGTCCACGAACAGCGTGGTGCCGTGGATGTAGGACGCCTCGTCGCTGGCCAGAAAGAGGACGGCCGAGGCGAACCGCTTGTTTGAGTCTAGCTGAGTTTGAACACACCCATCACATTTCTTCCGATTGGATCAATACGCCAGATGTCGCGTCTGCGACATCGTCGCGCAAGGTGGTCGGCGGAGTGGTGACGAGCAGGATCGCCGCGGGGTGCTCCGGACTGGCGTTCTCGATGCGGCGGCCGGGGAAGCCGAAGTAGTAGGCGCAGTCGCCCGCGGCCAGCTCGACCGTCTCTTCCCCCTCGGTGAGCAGCCGTACCCGGCCCTCGGCCACGTAGAGCAGCGAATCGCCATCGTGCGTCCGGTAGTGGGGATCTCCGTGGCCGGGGCCGATGGCGATCAGCAGCGGCTCCATGCGCGCGTCGGCCCGGTGGGCCAGCAGCCGAAACTCCGCGCTGGCCGGCCCCACGCCGCGTGTTTGGCTGGCGATCTCGCCGCGGCGCGTCACCAGGATGGGGCTTTCGTCCGCGCTCTGGAAGAAATGCACCATGCGCACGCCGTAAAAGCGCGCCAGGCGCGCCAGGTTGTCCACGTTGATGGAGACTTTGTCGCGTTCGATGAGGCTGAGGAAGGACAGGGCAAAGCCGGTCTCGTCGGCCACTTGTTTAAGGGTCAGGTTGCGGTTCTGCCGCAGGTCACGCAGTCGGGCGCCGATGAGGGACATCGTTTCTCCGTTGAACCGGGCGGCTTCGCTCGCGAAAGCCAGTGGCTACAGTGTAACTCGTTTGTTATTTCATGTCAAGAACCTGGATTGCTTTGTATGAAAAAGAAATTTAATCGGCCTCCTGGGGCCGCGAGAGATGAACTTTTGAAATGACAGCTTTGTGTCCCTACTCGGCCACGGCTTCCAGCTTCAGCACGCGCCCACGCGCCATGGCCGCTTCCAGCCGGTCAGGTGGCAACTGCGCGCCCAGGAGGGCGAGCACTGCGTTGGCCTCGGCGGTCACGGTGTCGTCGCAGGCGGGATGCCCCAGGGCCAGCCCGATCCACTCGGCCGCGTGGATGGCGTTTCCGCTGCGCGTCTGCACATCTGCCAGCCCAACCAGAGCCGACAGGGCCATCGGAAGCGCGCCCGCCGCCAACGTCTGCTGGAAAACGCTGCGGTAAGCATGCTCGGCGCTGGCGTTGTCGCCGTTCTCGGCCATCACCTCGGCCAGGTTCCTGGTGAACAGCGCCTCGGAATCGGTCATGCCGAGCTCGCGACAAAGAGCGATCGCCTGCCGCAGGGTGTCCTGCGCGCTGTTCAGTTCTCCGCGGCGTCGCGACACCTCGCCCAGGTTGCCCAGGGCGATCGCGACCGTGAAGCGGTTGCCGATCTCGCGGGCGACCGCCAGCACATCGTTCAAGTGCTGCGTCGCCGCGGCAAGATCACCCAGCGACGTCTCCGCGTTGGCCAGGTTGTTCAGGCACGCGATCTCGCCCTCGCGATCGCCCAGCTCCCGATAGAGAACCAGGCTGGCCTGATACTGGCTGGCCGCGTGACTGCTGTCCCCCAGGCGACGGGCGATCACGCCCAGCCTGCGCATCGCCAGCGCAGCAGCGGTGCGGTTTTCGCAAGCTTTGGCCTCCTGCAGGGCCTCCTCACAGAGCCGCCTCGCCTCGCCATACGCGCCCTGCTTGACCGCGACCCACCCCAGCCCGCTAAGCGCGCCTGCCATGACCGCGCGGTCTCCCGAGCGTCGCGCCAGGCTGAGCGCCTCCTCGAAGCAGCGCCGGGCAGGCTCCAATACTCCCAGGTTCTCCCGCACGTTCCCCAGCTTGACCAGCAGGCCCGCCCGCAGGCCGTCGCCGGCTCGCGTCTCGTCCATCAGGGCTAACGCCCGCTCGTAAGACTGGGCTGCATCTGCGAACGCGCTGAGACCGCGCGAGCGATCGGCGGACTGCACCAGGTACGGGATCGCCCGGTCCGCGTCGCCGGCTTCATCGTAGTGGTGGGCGAGCTGGGCTGCGATGTCGGCCTCGTGCCCCGCGTAGAGCTGCTCGAGGGCCGCCGCGACATCCCCGTGATAGATGCGGCGCTCTGTGCGCGTGAGGTCATTATGGAGATACTGCTGGAAGACGCTGTGCGAGAAGCGATAGCGCGAAAGGATCTGGCGCCCCAGACGCACTTCGGCCGCCTCCTGCACGAGATGGTGGCGCTTCTCGAGCTCCCGCGACAGCTCGCGCACGAGATCGCGCTCATTCGTCCCCAACAGCCGGCTGAGCACCTGAACGTGAAACTCCACCCCTTCGACGCTCGCGTCCGTCAGGATGTCGCGCTGCCGGCGTTCCAGCCGGGCCAGGCGCTCGGCGACGACCCCCTCCACGCGCGGGGGCAGCGACTCCCAATCAAGATCCGGACGGCTGATCCAGCGGCCGGATGAGTCTTGCTGCAAGTCGCCGCGCGCTTTCATCTCCCGGATGAGCTCCAGCGTGAAAAGCGGATGACCGCCGGTGTGTTGCAGGAGAGCATCGCGAAAGACGCCGTCCAGCGCGTTGGGTTCCTGGTCCAGGAGCAAGTCAATGAACTGCCGCCCCTCGCTCGCGCCGGCCAGGCTCAGGTCAATCCACACGTCACCGAAGTAGCGCTTGATCTCGTTCATCGTGGATTCAAGCGGATGCCGGCCGCCATCACGGCCGATGGCGACATCGTCGGGCCGGTAGCTTCCCACGATCAGGAGCGCGCCGTCCTCAATCGTCCGCACCAGGTGAAAGAGCAGGCCGATGGAGGGCGCGTCGGCCCATTGTAGGTCGTCCAGGACGACCACCAGGGGGGAGGCCTGGGTCAGGCGCCGGAGCGCGGCGGCGTATTGCTGGAAGATCCGGGACTGGTCCAGGTCGGGCGCCGACGCGGAGCCGGCGTTGGCATCGATGCGCCGCTCGATCGTCTTGACCACGTCCAATTTGCCGACCATCATCTTGGTCGCGCGCGCGATCAGCGCACCGCCTGGGATGAACGCGGTCAGGACATCGGGCGCGAACTCAAAGAAAAGGCCATAGGCCACGTTGACCAGCTTGCTCAGGCGCTGCGCATTTTCCTTCGTTAGCGTGCGGTGCGACTTTTCCTGTACACCGCCTGTCAGGAGGTCAATCACCTCGCGCCACGGCAGGTAGGAGTCAGAAGAACCGGTCTGCGCGTTGCACTCGGCCAGGGCGAACACGACGTCACCGTGCGCGGCTTGGGCCCGTTGAGCGAACTCCGCCATCAGCGCCGATTTCCCCGCGCCGGCCTCACCGGTGATCAGGCAGATCTGCGATTTGCCGCCGAGCGCCTTCTGAAGGAAGCCGTCGAGCCGCGCCAGCTCGCGTTCGCGGCCGACGAAGGTGGTGCTGTCCATGGATCTGTGTCCTTTGAAAGGGTCTAGCGCACAATCACCGGCAAGAACGTCGCTTGCCGGCCGACGACGAACGGGCTGCCGTAATTGTCGCGCCACGCGACGTTACCGGCCGCGTCCACGGCCTGGGCGTAGAACTCCATGGATTTTCCGGCCGCTGACACCTGCCCCATCCAGACGCCCGTCGTCGCATCGGCCAAGGCCAGCTCCAGTGGCCGCCATTCCGCCGAGCCGGCAACACGGTACAGGATCACGGCGCAACTGACGCCGCCGGCGTCCGTGGCCTCGACTGTGAAGCGGACTGCGTCACCCGCCTGGGCCGCGGCCGCGCGCCAGATGTTCGGCGGGGTGAAATCGGTGTTGCTGAACGGCGCATGGAACGTGACGACCTCCACCCGCTCCCAGACGCGCTGGATGCCGACCGTCTGGGGCGCGCTGCTGGTGGAACGGAACTGACCGGGCACCACCACCAGCCGTTCCAGCACGTCCCCGTCCACCCGCAGCAGCCGATTCACGGCCACGATCCGGCCCGGGTAGAAAGCAGAGCTGTCGAAGATCGGCTCGGCGGGCAGATAGGTGTCGTCGGTGATGACACGCGTCACGAGGGGATCGAACACCTCGTCGCGCGTGCGGCCACCGACGAGCAGCGCGCCGTGGGCGATGCCCGCGACCCCGGCGATGTCGAGGCTCAGCCGCGGCTCGACGGGGCGACCTGCCAGGGCATGGGTCTCACCTGCCACTGTGTAGTAGCGGCCCCTGGCCGTGTTCACGCCCGTCAGCGCTGGCGTGATGGTACGGGTAACGGCGATCGTCGCCGCGATCTCCGCGGAACCGCCCGCATGCGGGAGGGCCACGTCCGGCGACGCCGCGGTGCTGTCCTCAGCCTGCGCCGGCGCACGCACGCCACGCATGGGCAACCCGTAAAGGGTCCAGATCGCCATCACCTTCTCGTCGTAGTTGCTGAGGGCAGCCGGCCCCAGGCTGTTGAAATACCGTTGCTTGGCCAGCCGGACTGCATCCCCGATCGGCACTGTTGCTCCGCCGCCGGCATTGACGATGGCCGCGAAGTTCAACGCCAACGCCTCGGAGTAGGCGATCAGATCCGAGTCGCCGTAGCCGAACCCGCTGTTGCCGATGAAGGTCGCACCCCTGGCGGTGAAGACCTGCGCCCAGTCGGCCGCGCCGCCGGGAACGTTGAGGCCGGAATGGCAGCCCACAGAGAAGACCAGGGAACGGCTGAAGTCGGTGGCTGCGCCGGAGACCTCGCCGGCGAGGAGGTCGCCGCCGGAGGAGAGCGCGGGGAAGAGGCGCCCGTGCTGGAAGTGCGCGTTGAGGGAGAGCTGCTGTTGGGCGGCGCCAGCTTTGAACAACTGGCTGCGCAGGTCGCCGGCGGTCCAGGTGTCGTTGATGAGCTTCGTCACGGCGATGCCGCGCGCCTGCATGAGCGCGGCGATGGCCTCGGCCTCGTCCGCCAGGAAGTCGTAGCCGGTCAGAAGGGCGCTGGGCGCGTCTATGGACGGCGCGCTGAGGTACGTATTGATCTGCCGGACGATGTCACTGGGGGTTTCGACCAGCCGGCCGATGCTCAGTTGGGGCAGGTACAGCTCGCGGCCGCGATAGGCGATCGGCAGCAGGCCGGCGTAGTAGTCGTCGGTCAGCAGGTAGCGCTGGGCGGCCGACTGGGCCAGCAGCGGATTGGCGGCGACGTCGCCGGCATAGTTGCGCTCATTGGCCACGCGGGCCTCATCGGCGGTGCGGAAGTACGGGATCAGGTCGTCACCGCCGACGATCACGAGGTACTGCAGGTTGCGATATTCCGGGGCCAGGCGATAGAGCAGCGACTTGATGGCCTGGGCGACGTAGTTCGCGGCGTTGGGATTGGTCGGCTGGGCGTCCCAGATGGCGTAGGCGGCGACCAGCTCGGGAAAGCTATCGAGCGCGATGACTCTGCCGTGCACCTGACTTTGGGCGGCAAGTGTCTGCAAGGAGGCGGAGAGGGCGGCGGCGCCCGCCGGATCGCTGGCGGCGTAATGGGCCTGGGTGCGCGCCGCATTGACAAGGATCAGCGTCTTGATGTTCGGGTCAACGGCAGGCAGGGCAAAAGAAACCGGCACGGCGGCCGCGATCGCCGGCGTCCGCGCCTCGTCCGGCAGGATCTGCGCCCGCAGCCGGTAGGGTTGCGCCGCGTAGGCGCCGTTGTGCGGCTTGACAAGCAGGTAGTAGGGGCCGGTGGCCTCGTGGATTTGGTAGCGCACGCTCTCGGCGGCCAGTCCCGCGTGAGCGGAAAGCGCCACCAGCGTGCCGGCCGGGACGCTGCTCCCCGCCGCGCAGGTGGCGCAGCCCTGACCGATGTCTGCGAGCTGGCCGATGTCTGCCAGTTGGCCGATGTCCGCCAGTTGGCCGATGTCTGCGAGCTGGCCGATATCCGCGAGCTGGCCGATGTCTGCCAGTTGGCCGATGTCCGCGAGTTGACCGATGTCTGCGAGCTGGCCGATGTCTGCGAGCTGGCCGATGTCTGCGAGCTGGCCGATGTCCGCCAGTTGGCCGATGTCGCGCAGTTGACCGGTCTGCTGGTCGATCTCGGGCGCGTAGAGCAGCAGATCGTAGTCTGCCGGCAACTGGTCGAGGGTGGCGCTGATCAACGTGCCGGCCTCCGGCACGTTGATCTGGTACCAATGCCAGCCACGGGGGCCCGGCAGCGTCGCCTGGATCGCCGCGCCATCCGCCAATGGGAACGCATCGCCGCGCGCACCGCCAGCGGCCACGGCGGCCGCGGAAGCGTAACCGATCCGGTAAGAGGCTCCGTCCCAACCGGAATACCATATCTTCAGCGTGCTTCCCACCTGCAACACCGTCGCGTAGTCAGCACTGCCGCTATCCCACTCGCCCGCCGCACCCTGCGGCAGCACCATACCCTTGCGGGTCCAGTGCGCGCCGTCCGGGGATGTCGCATAACCCACCTGGGACAGCGTGTGGGCCGAATCCTCGCCGGAATACCACATGTGATACTGCGCGCCATCATATAACACGCTGGGGCGGTAGACGAAGTTGTCCCATCCGCCGCTGCCACCGGCGATGACCGGGTTTCCGGGGTATTCCGTCCAGGTGACACCATCAGGGGACGTGGCGTAGCCGATGCTGCTGTTGGAGTAGCCGTTAAACCACATGTGGTACAGGCCTCCCGCCTTGACCACAGTGGGCCTCCCTCGGTAATTGGAATCCCAGCTCCCCGTCGCGCCGACGTCCAGCACCGGATTCCCGGCATACTTCGTCCAGGTGATGCCGTCCGGTGAAGTGGCATAGCCAATGCGGCCCCTGTCGGAAGCGTCCAGGCCGGTGTACCACATCTTGTAGATGCTGCCGTCCTTAATGACCGCCGGGGAGCCGACCGATTTGGCTTCCCAACTGCCTGCAGCGCCAGGCTGCAACACCGGACCGCTGCCGTACCGGGTCCAGGTGAATCCGTCGGGCGAGGTCGCGTAGCCGATCCTTCGGGGGTCGTTCAATGAGCCTGACCCGGCGTACCACATCTTGTAGGTCGAGCCATCCAGCAGCACGCTGGGGAAGGCTGTGACGCCGCTATCCCACGCGCCGGTGGACATCACCGGGTTCCCGGCCAGTTTGCTCCACGCGCCGGGCAGTATGGAGGCTGCCGGTTCATCGGTTGATATCGCGGTTTTTGCGCTTGCCGGCGCGAGGGGCGCGGCGAAAAAGAGCAGGAGTGCGAGGGCTGTCAGGGTCAAACCAGTGGCCAGGCACAGAGCACGACGAGAGTTGGACATAGTGTCTCCTGTGAAGAACGCAGTGCCTCCCCGGCCTGCAAGAACTTGGGTCCGTGAAAAGAATAACCGAATCCGCGGGTCATGTCAGTCCGAGTTCGATCGAGTCTGGTCTCACTTCTCACTCGAAGCGCCGCGGCGCGTGTCGGCTGCTGCGCGCGGTCAGGCGCGCTCTGTGGCAGCGAAGAACGGCATGATATGGCCGGTGGTGTTGTACAGCGCGTGACCGGCCTGCGGCATGATCACCACGGTGAGCTGGGGCACCAGCTTGCTCATGCGCCCAGCAATCTGCCTGGCATCGCGCAGCGCATCCTCCTCGCCCATCAGCAGCAAAGTGGGCATGGTCAGGCGCTGCAGTTCGGCATCGGCAAAGATCGGCAGCACGCCGCTCCTGGACCTGAAGTGGGTCATGATGAGCATGGTCACTTGGTTGACCTCTTCCGGGATGGGCCACTGGCCGAAGACCAGGCGATTGATGGCCGCGCGGCCCCACCGGCCCAGGAACGACAACGGGATGGCCCGCAGGACAAAGGCGAGGCGGTCCGGCGTGATGCCGCCTGGGGTCAAGAGCACGAGCTTGTGCATCCGCTCTGGCCGAGCAGTGGCAAACTTGAGCGCCGTCCAGCCACCTTGCGACAGACCGATGAGGCTCGCCCGTTCTACTTGCAGGGCGTCGAGCACGTCGCCCAGCCATTCGACATAGGCGGGACCCGGCCAGTCCGGACGCACCGGTGCGCTCTTGCCGGGTTCACCGAGGAGGTCAATGGCATAGACGCGATAGCGATGGCTGTAGGCGGCGACATCGCCGACCCACATGGCGGAGTTCGAGCCTGCGCCATGCAGGAGCACCAGCGGTGGGACCGCTGCGTTGCCGCTGGCGCTGACAAAGGTGGCGCCGTAGCGCGAGGGGACTGCTTGCATTGTGCAAGGTACGGGCCAACGCGCCAACTGGGCGTCATATTGGGCCAGCACCGCGCTGGCGCCGGCCGGTGATTTGCAGATGGCTGCGGCGTTCACTCGGCTGCCTCGCTCAAGCATCGCAGCCCTCCTCTGGGGCATCCACGTTGCGCCTATTGTACACCAAATGGGTGTTTACCCATCAGAGTCGTTTGATCAGGATCAAGCAGGGATTTTGCGCATCCCAGATCTGCATGCATTCCTCCAGCGGCCTGAAACCCATGGCCAGATAGAAGGCTCGGGTCCTGGCATAGTTCTCGTCATCGTCCGACGGCCCCAGGGTTTTCGCCTGCAGATACTCGACATTTTGGGATCTCAGCCACGCTTCGGCATCCTGCAGGAGTCTCCGGCCGATGCCAGTGCGCTGGCATTCACGCCTGACGCCCATGACATAGACTTCCGCGGCATAGGGGTTGTGCTGTTTGAGACTCAGAAACCCGCCGGCGCCGGCCGGGTTGCCGGCCAGGAAGGTCGGCAGGTGGTCAATCGCGGCGGCGTAGTGGACGATGTCTGCTTCGATGCCGAACCATTCCGGCAGCGAACGCACGATTGGGATGCAGACGGCCGCCTGGCCGAGATGTGGCCCCGTGATGGTGAAGCTCACTGCAGAATTCCTCTCACCACACCCGCGGCACGAGCCGATACCGGACGCGCTGCGCGTACTCGGCGTAGCCCGGCAGCTCGTCCCGCAGCATCCGGTCTTCCTGCGCCGTTCTGAGCACGAAGAGCAGGCCGATGGCGGTGCCCGGCAGCAGCGCCCACCAGGAGCCAAGCGCCACCGGCATGCCGAGGAACAGCAGGATGATGCCGAGGTACATGGGATGGCGCATGAAGCGGTACGGGCCGGCAGTGATGGCGACCTGGCCCCGGTCATCCTGGATGCGCGCCATGCGCGACAGGTAGGTATTGGTCGTGATCGCCCAGAAGATCAGCGCGCCTGCCAGCGCCAGGCCCAGCCAGGCCAGCAACTTCGCCGCCAGCGGCACCGCCGACCAGCGGCACCGCCCCGCATCCAGACCGGCCACGACGGGGGTCAGCAGCAGCAAGACCGTGTACATCGCCATGATCGCCTTGTCCCAGGGCTTGACGTTCTCCGCCCTGCGCGCCTGGCTGCGCTCGCGCAGTTGATCGGGGTCTTTCAGCAAGCCCCAGGCGGCGTACAAGGCGAGAAACACGCCGTAGGCGGCAAGCAGCGCCCAGGCCTCGACCCAGTCCAGCCGGCCGGCGGGTATGAACAGGAGCGCGGCCAGGACACCGAGGACGGCGATCAAGCTGAGCGCGATCCGACCCGCGCCGACCTTGGTGCGTGGCGGCAAATGTTGTATTGGAGTGGGGGCGGTCATCGAGGCTGGAACCTCCTGGCTGCTTCTGGGGAGCGCCTACCCGCGCGTTGTCGGTGCGCCTGCTACTTAACCTGTTTGCCTACGACCCCAACCCGGCGAGCCGGTCGATCTCCTGCGGCGACAGATAACCGAGGTCGCCGCTGCCCGTGAGCGCCGCGCGCAGCCACCGGATCAGCGGGAACAGGGCCCGGCATGCCGTCACGATCTCGTCGGCCAGATGGCCACTGCGCGGCAGCCAGCCCCACGGCTCGCTGCTGGCCGTGAAGCTCTTCAGCTTGATGAACGCGATGCCTGGCGTCGTTTCGTCGTAGCCCTGGGGCGGCCGCTTGAGTCGCTCCCCTTCGAGCGTCCCGAAGGTGGCCGCGAAGGCCGGCTCGGCCAGCACCGCGGCCAGCCGCTCGGGGTGTTCGGCGATCTGCTGTCGGATCTGGCCCAGGATCATCGGTTCGGGCATGTAGACGCCGCCGGCGACCAGGAGCACGCCTGCTTCGGTGATGTGGAAGTAGTAGGCCGGCAGCCCACTGGTGCGGCCCTGCGGGCAGATGGCCGCGCTGAACGTCGTCTTGTACGGCCGTTTGTCCTTGGCGAAGCGTACGTCGCGGTTGATCCGGAACAACGCATCTTTCGGGGACACGCTGCCTACGCTGGGATCGAACTGGGCGATGCCGACGATCACCTGACCTACGAACGCCAGCCACTCACCGCGGAGGCGTTCGTAGGTGGGGCGGTGCTCCTCGAACCAGGGCTTGTTGTTGTGCCGCGCCAGTTCGGCCAGAAACGCGATCAGGGCTGGAAAGTCCATCGTGCAATCCTCGCTGAGTTGTGAGTAACGCGCCTCTGCAACTGATTATAGTCAATGGGAACGCAACGCCCAAGCGGCTAAACCTCGACATAGTCGCCCAAGCTGAGCGGCACCAGCGCCGCCAGGTCTTGCACAGCCGCCATGCCACGCGGGGCCGCGTCGGGCGCGGCCGTCAGATCCGCCAGCCCGGTGGCCCAATCCAGGTCGAAGATCGCCTGGTAGTAATGGGCCAGCGGCGCGTAATCCACGAGCAGACCCGCCTCCCGGTTGCGCGTCACCGCGAAGTCGGACCAGTTCTGCGAGCTGACCAGGACGCGGCGTCCGTCAACGAGCAGCAGTTTGTTGTGGCAGTGGACGAAGTAAGCCGGATTGAGATAACGCACGTGAGGGCCGAAGTGCAGATCGCACTCGGCCAGCGCGGCCAGGTCGGCGTCGGCCGGGTCGGGCGCGCCGTAGGGCCGCGCCAGGACGATGCGCACCTGGAGCGCCGGGTGTTGCGTGCGGGCGGCGCGGATGGCCCCCAGCAGGGTGCGGATGGCCGGCTGGGCGCCGCGGATGTACTGCTGCTCGATGGCAATGGTGTGCGTGGCTGCGGCGAGCAGGTCCGGGATCACCTGCATGTAGTTGTCGGGGGAGAGCACCGGCTGCACGGGGATCGGGCGGCGCGGGCGGAAACGGCGGCTCGGAAAGCGCGTGGGCGGGATCTGCGGGGGCCTGACCGCGGCCAGGGTGCTGCTGGCCGCCGCCAGCAGCGGCTCCCCAAGGCCGCGGCCGCCAGTCGCCGCCAGTTCGAGCTGCATGTCGCTCTGGAGCACTTGGGTGAAGTAGGCGGCCAGCGGCGCGGAATGGACGGCCAGCCCCATGTCGCGGTTGCCCGGCACGAATTGGGCCGGATCGCCGCCGTCGGTCGGGTTTTGCGGGATGCTGGCTTCCGAGTAGTTGCCGCTTTGCACGAGGGTCCAGGCAGCGTCAATGACGATCACCTTCTCGTGGCACGAGGGGAAGTAGCGGGCTTCGGCGCTGGCGCAGGAGGGCGCGGGCACGCCGACGCAGCCTTGCGCCAGCAAGTCGGCCCAGAGTTCCGGCTCGCCTTTGCGCTGATCCAGATCGAGCATGACGCTGACCTGGACGCCGCGTTGGACGGCCGCCACCAGCAGATCGCGCACGTAGGGCGCGGTGAAGTCGTAGATGCCGATCAGAATCGTGCGCCGCGCGCCGGCCAGAAGACGCTGGGTCACCGCATACGTGGCTTCCGGCGAGGCATAGGCGATGAACTGGTCGGCGATGGCGAAGGCCGGCACGACCTGCGGGGTGTATGCCCGCAGGCGGCATTGCCGCGGGATTAAGCGGAGTTCGGGCAGCATGGGCAGGTGCGCAATCGTGTCGGATGGCATACGCATGGCTCCTTGGTGGGGCTCAATCCGGCGGGCTGGCCCGCGTGTAGGTCAGGGCACGGCCCGCCTGGCCGGCCGGCGTCAGCGCGGCCAGGGCGCGCAGGCAGTAGATCATCTGGTGGGCCAGCCCCACCGGGTGGCCGAGGGCGGCGGCCAGCTCGCGCGCGGTGAACGGTTCGGCCAGGGTCGGCGGCAGCAACCCGGCCAGATCGGCCGGCGTGACAAACACGCGCTCTGCCACCACGGCCAGCAGCCGCCGCTCGACCGTGCCCCAGCCCTGCCGGCGCCAGTTGTGCGCTGGATCATGGCGGCGCACCTCCTCCTCCTGGATCAGCGGCGCCGCCAGGGTGAAATTGGGGTGGGCCAGCAAGTGCGGAATGCTGACCAGTTCACGAAAGATCCCCTCGACCGCGCCGCGCTGGGGCGACTTGCGGCGGCCCAGGGTGGCGCCGTCCGGCCCCACCCTGACCAGCCACTTCTCCACCGTCACCGGCAGGACCAGGCGGACCGGGTGCTGCTCGACCAGGCAGGCCAGCTTGCGCTTGATCTGCGCGACGTGGCCGGTCTGGATCTCGATCCAGCAGTCAGCGCCCACAACATCCACGACATAGCCATGCAACTCAACCTCGACCGCCGCGCCCGGCTGGGCATAGCGCGCCTTGAGCGCCGCATGCAGGGGACTCTCGTGTAACGTGCCGATGGTGGCCATCCCAGATCATGCTCCTTGCCTGCCTGGCACAATCCACAGCAGGGCTTTGACGCCGTGGGCGCGTGCCGCTATACTTGGGGGACGAAGGTCTGCTAGCCCGCGCCCCACCTCAGGAGACCCAGCATGCCCAGCGTGCAGAGCTATTTCTTCCGCAGCGCGGCCCGGCTGGCCGCCGCTTACACCGATCGGCAGTTGGCGCATTCGCTGGCGGCTTTGCGCCGCAGCGCCCTGCGCGGGCCGGGCGTGCCCCGCGGCGTCGTGGTCACACCGGCGCGGGCCGCTGGCGTGCCCTGCGAATGGCTCTGTCCCGCCGGTCAGCCCCCGCCGCGCGTCCTGCTTTACCTGCACGGCGGGGGGTGGATCCTGGGCTGGGGCGCCATGCACCGCCGGATGGTGGCCCACCTGAACCCGCTTGCCGGCGCGCGCAGCCTGGCTGTGGACTATCGCCTGGCCCCCGAATCCCCCTTCCCCGCGGCGCTCGCTGACTGCGTTACCGCCTACCGCTGGCTGCTCCAGAGCGGCGTGGCACCACAGCAAATCGTCATCGCCGGCGATTCGGCCGGGGGCAACCTCACGGTGACGACGCTGCTGGCGCTGCGCGCGGCCGGGACGCCCTTGCCGGCCGCCGCCGTTTGTCTCTCGCCCGCCGCGGACCTGAGCGGCAGCAGCCGCGATCTCAGCACCGGCCGCGATCTCGTGCTCAGCGCCAAGATGGGGCAGGTGATGGTGCGCGCCTACCTCGCGGGCCAGGACCCGCGGCTGCCGCTGATCTCGCCGGTGTATGCCGACCTGGCCGGATTGCCCCCGTTGTTGATCCAGGTCGGGGCGGATGAGCTGCTGGCCGCGGGCGCCGAACGGCTGGCTGACCGGGCGCGTGCCGCGGGGGTGGCGACGACCTGCGAGGTGTGGCCGGGCATGTGGCACGTTTGGCACCTGCTGGCGCCCTATCTGCCCGAGGCCCAGCAAGCGCTCGAGCACGTCGGGCGTTTCATCCGCGACCACACCCCAGAAGCAGGGCATGAGGTGCTGACCCTGCCCTCCGCCGGCTGACGCCTATGGCGCCCAGCTTGGCAGCTTGAGCCCGTTGCCTGCCGGGTCGGTGAGGTCGCGCCAGGGGCCGAACTCCAGCTCGAGCCGGCCGTCAGGCGCAACCATCCGCCAGGGCTGCTTGCGATCGTGCGCCTCGTAGGTGAAGTCCACCTGGCCCAGCTTGTGGCTGCAGCCGTTCCGGATCAAGCTGTTTTCGGTGGCCGCTGCGGTGTCGCCGCAGCCGCCGCCCAGGTTGCGGCCGACCGTGCGGCGGTCGGGGCGCTGCACGCCCTGCGGTCGCAGGAACCCCGCTGCGCTGGCCCAGACCCAGAACGAGCGGTACACCCAGCCCCCGCGACCCCAGTCCAGGTTGCCAGGCAGGTGACGGGGCGGATCTCAGCGCACGCGCCCAGCCGACCTGCGTCAGGTCGCCCTGGGCGTCAAGGAGCGGGGCGGGCGAAGTGATTTCGTGTTGGCTGGCGATCATCGGTGATCCTCGCGTGACGGTCTGGCGCCGGGCGCCCGGCCGGGCGAACGTCGAACCGGCAAGCTGGGTGGGGTGAGCTGAAAGCCGCCGGGGTGTCAGGCGGACTCCGCCGCGTCGCGGCTGCGTTGGCGCGCGCCGGTGCGCCATGGGTCATGGCGGGCGGCGCCGAGATGGCGCATCTCCTCAGCGTAACGCAGGACGTCAGCTCGCACCAGAAACCAATCGCGGCCTTTCTTGCGGCCCTGCAACAGGCCGCGGGCGAGCGCCTTGCGGAAATTGCTGGTACTGTAGCCGGTCAGCGCCGCAGCTTCGCCGGTGGTGATCCACTGTGACCAATCGAGTTCTTGCGTCATGGTGGCGATGGTTGCCTCACCCGCCGCGCGCCGGTTCGGTAGGCGCTGCATCCCGGCGGCGTTGGCGGGAGCCTGTCCGCCAGGGATCGTGCTTGGACGCGCCCAGATGCAGCATCTCAGAGCGTGTTTTAGAAGTTTTATTGCACTTTCACAGATACACGGCGGGATTACGAGCGAGTCGGCTTAGCATAAGCTGCACCATGGCAGCATAAATCCAGGCTTCGCTGGTCGCGGACAGCACCTCGTAGTCCTTGCTGAGGCGACGACAGCGGGTCAACCAACCGAAGGTGCGTTCGACCACCCAGCGCCGCGGCAAGATCACGAAGCCGGTGGCGCTATCGCTGCGCTTGATGATTTCGACGAGCCAGCCACAGTGCTCCAGGACCCAATCGGCGAAAGCTGGCCCGCTATAGCCCGCGTCGGCCCAGATCAAGGCCAAGTCGGCAAACCCTTGCGCAAAGGCGGCCGCAAGCAACTGCTTGGCGCCCTCGCGTTCCGGCACATTGGCCGTCGTCACCACGACCTTGAGCAACAAGCCCAAGACATCCACCAGAATGTGTCGCTTGCGGCCGGTCACCAGCTTGGCGCCATCGTAGCCGCGTTCTCCGGCCACAGCGGTCGTCTTGACCGACTGACTATCAAGGACCGCGGCCGTGGGTTCGGCGGCGCGTTCTTCCTATTCGCGCACGGCCTCGCGCAGGGCGGTGTTCAATTGCTCCCACAGGCCACACGTGCGCCAGCGGCTGAAGTAGCCATAGACGGTTTGCCATGCCGGGAAGTCATGCGGCATCAGCCGCCAGGCACAACCACTGCGCAAGACATAGAAGATCGCATTGAGCACTTCGCACATCTCGACGCTGCGATGGCGGCCCCCCCTTTTCTCAGGTGGGATGAGGGGAGCCAGGATTTCCCAACCGATATCGCTGAGATCGGTATCATAGGCTTGGCGGTTCATGGGTGAGCTTGCTCCGTTGGGATAGTTATGCACGTCCTATACGGATCAAGACACCCGAAATTCATCAGAATGTCAAGTATGCAGAGCTACATCAGTTTTACTTTCAAAACACGCTCTCAGCGAGGTACGCTGCCACGCTGGCCCGTTCAAGCCAGAAGAGCCCGCCGCGCTGCACCGCGGTGAGCTTCCCTTCGTTCACCAACTGCCGCAGATAGCGCACGTTGTAGTGCGTCAGATCAGCGGCTTCCTGGGTGGTGAGCCAGGCGCGGGGATCAAAGTCTTCAGGCATGGTGTCCCAAGTGGCTCAGCCAAAGATCGCGGCAACAGCTTGTCGCCGCAGGGACAAGTATAGCATGGCTGCCGAGAGTCGCCAAACGCGTCCACTCCCGCCAGGCGCTCAGTTAGTCGCGGTCCCAGAGTGCTGGACGCTGGTTAAGTCCTGACTCATGGTGGGTGTCGCGGCGGTGGGCGGCGCGGCGTGGGGGCGTTCGCCGGCGTCCGTAGGGGGTGATCTGTGTGCCGCCAGGCGGCTTGGCGCCAGATAGCGGCGGAACTACAGGGTGGTTCAGCCGCCCCCCATCCCTTGAAAATCCCGCCTGGCGTACGGGAATTTCAAGGGATGGGAAGTGCGGCGGCCGCAAGCAGGTGCCGGCCGGCGAGTCTGGGGTTAGCTTGGCAGGGTAGGATCGGCGGCGGCGACCGGGTTGCGCGGCGCAACAGCATCACCCGCTACCGGGGCTGGGCGACGGCGCAACTCGCGCCAGGCGCGCTCGAACAGGGCCACGAGCGGGCGCATGGCCCGAATGGCTTGCTTGCGCCAGGGCGGTGGCAGGTCCGCAGTGGTATCGGCGAGCGCCACGATCTCCATTTGATACGGCTGGCCTTTGGGCTTTTGGGCGGCCCGGGGCGTGGGCGCTTTGGCGCGCGGAGCCTGACCGGTCTTGGCGGCCGGTTCAGCGCGCTTTTCGACCGGCCGCAGTTCAGGCTCCGGGCGCGGGGGCGCCGCCGCGTTGCCTTTTACCGTGCGGCTGGTCGTGGACTTCTGAGCGTTAGTGGCCATGTTTGCCTACGACTTCCCCGGCCGCGCCAGGCGCTGCCAGAGCAGGTGGACCGCCGCGGCGTCCAGCCCCAGGAGCGCCAGCCGCTTGGCGTCACGCAGGCGGTCGTCGAAGCCTGCCACCAGGTTGTCCAGGGCGAAGATGGGGGTGTGGCGGCCCAGGAAGCGCCCTCGGGCACGAAGTAGGTGCGCACCACGCGGGTGATGTCGGCCGGCGTCACTGCTGCCAGCTCCGCCTCGATATCGGGCGGTGGCTGATCGGCTGGCCAGTCGAGGATGGGGTCGGCCAGGGTGGCCGCGCGCTCGTAGTTGTTCTCATCGGCGGCCGCCCAATTCGCCCAGACCAGGCGCGCGGCGTTGCGGACCGCGCGGCGGCGCGGCGCGGCCTGCGTGAGCTCGTCAAGCTCCCCCTGCAGGGTGTCGCGCGCCCATTCCTCGTGCCGGTCGGCGACGGTGACCTGCGCCGCGAAGTAGCCGCTGTCGCGCTGGAAGATGTTGTAGGCCCACGGCGTATAGGTGAGGCCGCGGCGGAACCGCAGCTCCGCCAGCAGGCGCTGCCCCAGGAGCTCCGCCAGAACCTCCAACGGCCAGCGATCGGCGTGTGCGCAGCCGACCGTGCATGCGCCCAGCGCCAGGGTGATCTGGTGGCGTTCCACCGGGCCATCCGCCTGCGCTTCGCCATCCCCCCGGCGACGTTGAGGTGGTCGCGCTTGGTCGGCTGGATCGCCGGGAGGCGACCCGCGGAGACGACATCCCGTTCTGACTGGACCTGCCGGGCCGTTCCGGGCCGCGACCCTAGGGTGAGAACAAGGGTGGGTAAGACCGGACTGTCTGGTGAGCGAGCATCGCTTTGGTGGCAAGCTGGCTCCTGGCCACACCAGGGCAGCCTGTCGCAAGACATGAGGGTTGGTAATACACACGAAGGTTACAGATGATTTGTGTCAGCACTTCCCAGCACGGCCGATCTTATCTTTTGCCCAGTGCTCACCTCGACCTTTGGTCTGAAACTCAAGATCCGATAGAAATCGTCTAGTTTTGGATATAGATCAACGTAAGCCTGATCCACCTTGCTCTGCTCAACAAAGTTGAAAAACTCCTTCGCATACTGCAGTAGTTCAGAGAAAGGCAGGGAAGTCATTAGCAGCGGGTAGTTGAGGCTAAAGCTCGCGGTTTCTTCATAAGTACAGAGACCTTGAGCCTCCGCCTGTCTGAGCCACTTGTTCCAGAGTTTGATATCAAACGTTCTTGTGGGTTCATCGTAGAAATCAGGCGAATGAAGCGTAGGGATTAGCCGCGCAACAAGATAGTCCTCTTTGATAGATCCATTGGCCCTGAGTATCTTCTTGAGATCCGACAGTGTTGTTTGAAAGCCGGGAAGGTCCTCTCTATCGCTTCCATACCTGCCTATTGCTCGCATAATTAGTAGGCCATCTGGCTTAAGCAAGCTGGAGATATTGCGGAAAAAGATATAGTATTGATAGACAGCGAGGTTGTTTATTGCGTCGTCTCCTAAGACCACGTCATATTCTTCGGCGTATGGATTGGACCACGTCAGCCAATTTCCGCGAATGAAGGAGATGTTGCGTGGAGACTGTGAGCAGACATGGTGTGGGTGATACAAGCCAATATCTAATACATCAACCTTAGAGCAGCCTTCTTGCAAGAAATAATCAACTATCGCTTTTGTATATCCCAAAACCAGGACGCGTTGAGGTTTTACTCCACTCGCGGTTACCATTTCCCACATCTTCTTGATATCTGCCATGGAAGGACCTACTGGCGGTGCCAATGACTGGACCTGTGGTAGCAACGTCGTCCATTGGATGCCATTCACTGGTTGGCAAAGGCCCTCTAGGAATTTGGCGAGTGGTTTTGCTACCTGGGAAAGCCGGATACTTTTCCGTCTGGCCTGTTCGGCCTCGGGTCCTTCGACATGGACAGCCATTCTAGCTAAGAGCGTCCCTGGCACCACTTCAACTCGCATCAAACAGTATCCGTCCCAGAGCCCAAAGTCGTCTTCGGGATTCAGGTTTTCTGCCGTTAATTCCGCATGCGTGGCGACCAGCACCTCTATGCCCTGACGTCGATGTTCTTCCATCAACTTCAACAGAAGAGGAGTTACATCGCTCAACCGCTCAAATATGAACAACCGAACAAAGCTGCCGCTGATTCTCTTTGCCGCATCATAGCATTCCCGCAAGTATTGTTGACCCAACTCTGAACCAAAGAACTTATCGGAAACCCCCACCACCACAGTGGCGAAGGCCTCCCTTTTTAGTGCACGAACTATTTGGAGAGATATCTGCGGAACATCGCTCAGTTCGAGCACAAAACGACCTGACCCAAGATCCGCTATTCGTCCTGCAAAATCATCGAAGGCATTTTTGTACTCATCGCTCAGAATCCAATTCGACATCGCCACCAACTGATGTTGCATGAGTATGTGTCTTTCACTTAATTCCTTTATTGAAGGCAGGAGAGTTTCTCGTTCTACTACAAGAAGAACCACGTTCTCCAAGATCAAGAAAAGTATGCCCACGACAACAGTATCAACTGGAGTAAGAATCTGAACCAAACCGAGTAAGAGGGCAACAAGCACAGTCGCGATCTGGATTCCGGGCGAGAGGTATTTTACGACGCGCGCTAAGAGCTTTCTTTCCATCGACCATAACCTCTGTAAAGATCGATCTTGTACAGGATTTCTCACGCATGTGCAGCCAACAAGAGCATCAATTCGGACCAAGTGCCGCAAGGAGCCATGCCCTTCAAGAAGAAATCGGACGCAGGTCGGTCGTACTTTTGCCCAACCAACTCCTACTTTTCATCATATCACTCTTCGGCCTACCTGGCAAACCTGGTTTGCGTCCGGCGGCGCTGGATGCTATTATTGAGGCCGGACATCAGCTTGAGGGTTTCGCCCAACGGTGGGCGGCCGCGCAAACGCCCTTGACAAAGAATGAGCTCCTGCGACTGGTCCTCGCAGGAGCTCGAATCAAGGGACACTTGCTTACCGCACTCGTGGTAAAGTTGCCGTTTTATCCACTGATGCAACATTGTCCCAGCGGGGACGACGGGGCTCGAACCCGCGATCTTCGGCTTGACAGGCCGACATGTTAGCCACTACACTACGTCCCCAGATGTCCTCGCCACGTGTTGCCGTGCGCTTCAGACAACCCCATTTTTACCACACTCCGGCCCATACGTCAAATCTGACCCCTTACCGACTTCACCTGGCTCGGCCGTCAGCGATCGGCGGTCACGTGACTTGGCCCGTCTTGACCGGCCGCTGCGCCAGCCACGCCCGCGCGGCATCGGCCGTCGTCACCTCGCCCACGGCCTGGGCCTCTCGCAACTCTTCCAGCAGTTCACCGATCTGCGGCCCCGGCTTCAGGCCGAACTCCCCCATAATCTCGTGCCCGTTGAGCAGCGGCAGCGGCGCGACGCGCTCGCCGCGGGCGCGGAAGTAGGCGTCCAGCAACAGCCTGGTCGTGCCCAGGCGATGCTCCCAATGATCCGGCAGCGGATTCGCCGCGCGGATCGCCAGGTGATCGGCCAGGCCCAGGAGTGCACAGTCGGGGCCGGTGCTGCCCGCGTCGCGATAGAAGCGATAAATGGCGCGATGGCTGGGCGGGTAGTCGTGTGAGAGCAGACCGGGCCGCATGTGCTGATCCACCAGCCGCGCCAGATAGGCCACCTCATCGGCCGAAAGCTTCAGCGCCTGGCCGCGGCGCTCGACCAGCAGCGCGCCGAAGTGCTCGTGGCCCAGGAAACGGACGCGACCTTCCTCCTCCACCGAGCGCATGGCCGGCTTGCCCCAATCGTGCATCAGCGCGGCCCAGGTGAGCCATTCGCGGCGCATCCGGCCGGCCGCTAACGGCTGCGCCAGGTGAACGCGCAGATCGTCGGCATAGGGCGCCAGCATCTCGGCCAACTCGACCCACTGCCCCGCGGCCGCGGGCACGGTCATATCGTCGGTGACCGGCTCGGGGGCACGGTAGCCCGCCTCCGGCCAGAGGAGCGCATAGATCCCTTCCAGGTGCGCCATCACCGAGCGCGAGTGGTCGAACACGTCCTGATAGTGCGGCGCGGTTTGCGTCACGCCGATGGTGGTTGCCGCTTCGGGGAGGGCTTGCTGCAGGAGGTCGAGACTGGCGAGCAGCCGGACGTGCTGCCATGCGCCCGGCGCGGCGACGATCCGCAGCAGCTCATCCCGCACCCGCTCGGCCGAGACGGTCGGCAGCAGCGGTGCGTCGCGGCGAATCAGGTTGTACGTCGCATCCTCGATGCGGAAGCCCAGCTCGATGGCCTGCCGTACGCCGCGCAGCATCCGCAGCGGGTCGTCGTGGAACGCGCCCTCGGTCACCGCGCGGATCAGGCGCTTCGTCAGGTCGCCGCGACCGTCGAAGGGGTCGAAAACTTGCCCCCACGTGCCAGGCGCCTCGGAAGTGCCAAGCACGTAACCCACCGCAATCGCGTTGACCGTAAAGTCGCGCAGACTGAGGTCGTCGAGCAACTCCGGCGAGCGCAGACGCGCCACGTCCACGTCCAGCTCATTACCGATCTCGTCTCGCAGGATCGCCCGGCCCACGTCGCGGTCGTGGTCGAGCACGAAAAACGCGCCATCGAAGGCCGCCGCGATGGTGCGCGCCAGGGGGATGCCGCCCTCGGGCACGATCACGTCCAGGTCGTGATTGACGCGACCCAGCAGTTGATCGCGCACGTAGCCGCCTACCAGCCAGGCGGGCGCGCCGCGAGAGGCGATGAAGGCGAGGACGCGGGAGACTAGAAATTGAAGATTGGAGATTGGAGATTGGACGTTCACTTTGTCACCGTGTCACCCCATCACCTTGTCACTCCAGCGGCGGAGGCGCGGTGCGAACGTAGATCACAGTCGGCTCTTCGCGGGGCCGGTTGAGCTTGGCAACGCGACGAGCCGAATCGGCAGTGCGAGCCACGCCGGCCACGTGCCCGCGCACGATCGCCACCCACCGCCCTTCGTAGGCGCTGAGGTCAAGCTCGGGACCAGGTTCGGGGGGAGGCGGTTCGGGCATGGGCGGCTCCTGACAGGGTGACAAGGTGGCAAGGTGACAAGGTGAAATCGCTCACCCTGGCACCTTGTCACCCCCCTCACCGTGTCACCTTGTCACATCAACGCGGCCACCATCTCAGCGATCTCGTCCGGGTGGCGCGCGACCTTGACGCCGGCGGCCTGGAGCGCGACGATTTTGTCGGCCGCGGTGCCCTTGCCGCCGCTGATGATGGCGCCCGCGTGGCCCATCCGCTTGCCCGGCGGCGCGGTCTGCCCGGCGATGAAGCTGACCACCGGCTTGGACATCTTGCTGGCGATGAATTCGGCCGCCCGCTCCTCGTCCGTGCCGCCGATCTCCCCGATCATCACCACCTGGCGAGTCTCCGGGTCATTCTCGAACATGCCCAGCACATCCACGAAGCTGGTACCGTTGATCGGGTCGCCGCCGATGCCGACCGCGGTGGATTGGCCGATGCCGCGCAACGTCAACGCGTACACAACCTCGTAGGTCAGCGTGCCGGAGCGACTGACGATCCCCACATGCCCGCGCGTGTGGATGTGGCCCGGCATGATGCCGACCTTCGCCTGACCGGGCGTGATCAGCCCCGGGCAGTTCGGCCCGATCAGCCGCGAGGAGGTGCGATCCAGATAGGCGCGTACTTTCAGCATGTCCAGTGCGGGGATGCCCTCGGTGATGCAGACGATCAGAGGGAGGCCCGCATCGGCCGCCTCCAGGATCGCGTCAGGTGCGGCTTTAGCCGGCACATAGATGATGCTCACGTTGGCGCCGGTCGCGGCCACGGCCTCGTGGACGCTGTCGAAGATCGGCACGTTGCCGACGGCCCAACCGCCGCCCTTGCCCGGCGTCATGCCTGCGACGACCTTGGTGCCGTAGGCGATCATCTGCTCGGTATGGAATGCGCCCTCGCGGCCGGTGATCCCCTGCACGACCAGGCGCGTATCTTTGTTGACCAGGATGCTCATGTTATCCTCCCTACCCCCGCGCCGCGGCGACGGCCTTCTGCGCCGCTTCGGACAGCGTTTCCGCGGTTGCCATCTTCGCCTGGGCCAAAATCGCCCGCCCCTCGACGTCGTTGGTGCCCACCAGACGCACTACCATCGGCACCGTGGTCTTGATTTCAGCCAGCGCAACCAGGATGCCGCGGGCCACCTCATCGCAGCGGGTGATGCCGCCGAAGATGTTGAAGAGCACGGCCTTCACGTTCGGATCGGAGAGGATGATACGCAGCGCCGCGGCCACCTTGTCGGCCTTGGCGCCGCCGCCGATGTCCAGGAAGTTGGCCGGCGCGCCGCCGTAGAACTTGATGATGTCCATGCTCGCCATCGCCAGCCCCGCGCCGTTGACCATGCAGCCGATCTCGCCGTCGAGCTTGACGTAGCTGAGGCCATTCAGCCGGGCATCGCGCTCCTCCGGGGTCTCTTCGTCCTCGTCGCGCATCGCGGCCAGGTCGGCGTGGCGGAAGAGCGCGCTGTCGTCGAGCACCATCTTGCCGTCGAGCGCCTTGAGCGTGCCGTCGCCCAACACCGCCAGCGGGTTGATCTCGGCCAGGCTGGCGTCGCAGCCCATGTAGCAGTCGTAGAGGCCCTGGCAGATCTTGGCAAAAGGCCCCAACTGCTCCTTGGGCAGACCGATGCCCAACGCCAGGTCGCGCGCCTGATATTCCTTCAGTCCCAGGCAGGGATCCACCGGCAGGGTGAGGATCTTCTCCGGCGTGTGCGCGGCCACTTCTTCGATGTCCACGCCGCCCTCGCTCGAAGCCATCACCACCACCCGGCGGCTGCCGCGGTCGAGCACCATGCCCAGGTAGAGTTCCTTGCGGATGTCGGCCGCGGGGTCCACCAGCACCTTCTTGACCTTAAGGCCTTTGATGTCCATGCCCAGGATGCGACCGGCGACCGCCTCAGCTTCGGCCGGCGACTTCGCCAGCTTGATGCCGCCGGCCTTGCCGCGCCCGCCGACGAGCACCTGCGACTTGATGACCACCGTGCCGCCGATCCGCTCGGCGATCGCGGCCGCCTCGGCCGGCGTCGTCGCCACGTCGCCCTGCGGTACCGGCACGCCATACTGTCCGAAAATGCGTTTGGCCTGATACTCCTGAAGTTTCAAAGCGAGACCTCCTTGTTATGCAATCGCCAGCGACAACTCAGCAAACGCGCCCGTTGCTTCATTGACTACCTGGAGAGCACCGCCGTTCTCGCGCGTCAGTTGCGCGTTGGCATTCAGCAGTTCGATGCCATAAACGGTACCATCCGGGGCGATGTCCACGACCAATTCCTCGCTGACTCGCACGGATTCTACTTCACCGCGTTTCTCGGCAAAACGGATGTAAGCAATACTGTAGCGGGGATCATAAGCGAACTTCACGTTAGCCTCCTCTCGTTCGTGTCGTCAGAAGTAGCGCGTAATGACCGTGATGACCAACCAGTCACCGCCCTCGCGAACGGCATAGACCTCTAGCTGCTTTGTCCAGTAATACCGGCCATGCCAGAAGCCGCCAAACGCCCAGTTCCGGCGAAAACCGGTGCGCCCATGTTAGGTTGGAAACCGCTCGCCAGATTCCACCGTCGCGCACACTTCGCTTTCGGTGGCGCCTCGTTCTGCCATGCGTTCTCGAGCGTGTGGATGAATACGAACTGGCATCACGTTCTCCCGAATTTAGATCCCGCAAGGTGTCACGGCGTTAGCTGTCCTCTGTATCGGTTTCCTGAACGAAATCGTACTGCACACCATCCGACTCGCGGACTTGCGGCAAGGCGACGCTCAGCATGTCAATCACGGCCGCGCTATCATCGAAGCGGTTGGCCCCGCGCCAGACCTCGGTCAGCTCCGGGTCGTTCGTGCTCTTGAACACGCCGCCGCCGAATGTCCCGGCATAGAGGGTGGCCGGCGTCGCCGGGTCTATCGCCAGGGCCCAAACATTGGAGGCGGCGGTCAGGTCGTTGTTGACCGCGCTTCAGTTCCCGCCGCCGTTCGGGCTCTTGAACACGCCGCCGAGTATCCCGGCATAGAGGGTGGACGGCGTCTGCGGGTCTATCGCCAGGGCAGAAACATAGTAGGCGGCCCAGCCGGTGCTGAACGCGCTCCAGTTTCCGCCGCCGTTCGTGCTCTTGAACACGCCGCCGAGTATGCTCCTGAACGCGCCGTCCCTTGTCCCGGCATAGAGGGTGGCTGGCGTCTGCGGGTCTATCGCCAGGGCAGAAACTTCGGGATTGGTCAGGCCGGTGTTGACCGCGCTCCAGTTCCCGCCGCCGTTCGTGCTCTTGAACACGCCGCCCCATGTCCCGGCATAGAGGGTGGCTGGCGTCTGCGGGTCTATCGCCAGGGCAGAAACATAGTAGGCGGTCCGGCCGGTGTTGGCCGCGCTCCAGTTCCCGCCGCCGTTCGTGCTCTTGAACACGCCGCCGTCTGTCGCGGCATAGAGGGTGGCCGGCGTCGCCGGGTCTATCGCCAGGGCCCAAATGTTCCCGCTTTCAGGGCCATTGCTTGTCCAAACGTTAGTCCCGACGGAAGCGGTTGGGGTGGGATTCGGCGGGGGTGTCGCGGTAGGCGCCAGGGTTGCAGTCGGCTGCGCCGCGCGGGTCGCGGTCTCGGATGTGCTGCGCGCCGCCACGTCGGTAGCTTTGGCGGCGGCCAGCGCCGCCAGTGCGGCCGCCTGGGTCAATGCCGGTGCGATCTCCTCGGTGGCTGGGGCGGGAAGACGCGTCGGCGTCGGTGATGGCCGTGGCGACGATGCGCAGGCGCTCGCCCCGAGGACGGCGACTATCAACATCAACGGCGCAACGATTTTGCATAGGTTCGAAACGACCCTCTTGGTGGCCATGTGATACCTCCTGGTATAGTAATAGGACTTACGCAAGACAGCAGATTTGACGTGTGAGGGATCAGCGGTTATGGTAACCGTATGAGAGCCAAAACAGAACGCGTCACACGTCTCGACTACTGTACCCAGGATAATCTAGGCTCATGCGATCACCGTTCGATTGCGTCCATCACGCGAGCGCAGGAACCAACCCCGGCGTCACAGCATACCGCGCCTGGAGCGACTGCCCCACCAACCCGATCGCCTCTTCGACTGCTGGCCGGTCTAGCTCAGGCCAACTGCGCAGCAGTTGATCCACTGAGTAGCCTTTGGCCAGGAAAGTCAGCACCGTATCAACCGGCACACGCGTCCCCTTGAAGGTCATCTGCCCGTGACAGATTTCCGGATCAATCACAAGGTAATTACCGATCTCGACTTTTCGCATCTGCAACCTCCAAGTATCGCGCGCTTACCATCGCGTCCTGGCACTGAACTGGTGGCTTTCGACGCCCCAATTATACCACCCATCTGCCAGGCCACAAACCGCCCAAGCTCACAAAACGAAAACTGGCCGCCCAGGCAGAAGCCGGACGACCAGTCCGAATCAAACGGAAGTAAGATGGCTCACACCTTCATGCGGCCGATCAACGCTTCCAGGTAGCGCGATCTCATCTGCCGGCTCGCCATCGCCTGCTTGATCGGCGGCAGCTTGAGGATGACGCCGAGCACGGCCGCCAGTGCGCGATGGCTGGCGAGCACCTGGTTGTCGAAGATGAGGTTTTGCAGCTTGCCGCGCTCGACCGCCATCACGACGACGCGGTGCGCAGAGTTGAGCGGCGTGATCACCCGCTGGGGCCGCGAGCGCAGGGTGATGCCGTGCTGTGCGCAGGTCCGCGCGCAGACGCCGCAACCCAGACACAGCTCCTCGTCCACCTTGGCCTGCTTCCGGTTGGGATGGTGAGGATCGTTGGCCGAGACCAGGGTCATCGCCTCCACCGGACACGCGCTGACGCACTTGCCGCAGCCGGTGCAGTCCGCAAGGGCGACCTGCGGGAGGAAGTTGGTGGTGTGGACGGGGTGCAGCAGCCCGAAGCGCCGCGCGGCGATCATCGCCTCGCAGCAGCACCCGCAGCAGTTACAGATGAAATTCACGCCCTGGCGGACATTCTCGCCGAACTGCACCAGGTTGTGCTCATACGCCTGCTGGAGCAGATCCAGCCCCTCGGCCACGTCTACCGGCCGCGCAAACCCGTGCTTGGTGAGCGACTCGGCCGAGCCATTGAAGGTCATGCAGATGTCCATCGGCGCGTCGCAGGCGCGATCCACGTGCTCCATCTTGTGGCGGCAGTAGCAGACGCCGATGCCGCGGTGCGTGGCGGTGCGGATCACCTCGCTGGCGCGCTCGTAATCCAACACGTGGAGCGCGTTGTCACTTGAGAGCACTGGCTCGTGGACGTAGACACGGCCCAACTGCGTCTCGCCGTGCGTGAAAAGGGCCTTGATGAAGTCGTCTTCGACGTTGCAGTACTGGTAGAACAACTCGCCCAGCACGTGCTGATCCAGGTCGCCGCGCAGCCGCATCATCGAGAACTCGAAGAAGCCGGCCATCGGCGGCGGCAGGGTGTAGACCGAGCGGCCCTCCTGCTCCACATCCACCAGGATCGCCCGGCCGGCCAGCGTGTCGAGCACCTTTTGCGTCTCGACCAGATCCAGCTTCCAGGCGCGGCTGGCTTGCTCCGCGGTGAATGGCTTGATCGGCAGCAGCGCCACCAACCCCGCCTCGCGCTCGCTGAAGAGCATCGCCAGAATTTTGTACAACGCCTCCGAGGGCGGCACGCCTTGGGGGAAACGATTCAGACGGTCCACCAGATGAGAATAATCGGACTTGAGGGTGTGATGAGCCAAGAGTGTCTCCGGCAAAACAAAAACTAACCCGGCGCGGCTGGAGCGCCGGGGGGCACTATTGAATAGTCACATTCTGTGAACGTATGCCTGGCTATGCCGCGAGTGCAAGCTCAGCGGCCGGTACGCTGATTTCGTAGAGGAAATCCGGTGACATGTCTGCGCCGTTGCCCTAGACAATCGTATCCAGGTCGGGATTGACGTTCACCGTCCTGAAGTAAGCGATATCTCTCAATGGCTGAAAGACCTCGCCGTCCAACTCAGATTCCAGGTCAACCAGGCGGTTGCTGCCATCCTCAAAAGATAGCAGTAACTTGTAGTTCCACAGATGCGTCACGCCTCGAACAAAGTGCATTGCTACATCCCAACTCGGACGTGCCGAAGCCAAACAGGTCTAGAACCACGAAGACACCAAGACACCAAGTTTTTTAGTTTGTCACTTAGTGCCTTCGTGTCTTGGTGGTGAGTTTTCTTATCCCTGGTCAATTCACTGCAACGCCGCGAAAATCATGATCCGGTGCGCGTCGCCATCCGCCACGTAGACCTTGCCATCTGGCCCGACCGCGATGCCGACCGGCAGGACGAAGGACTGGGCATCGTTGCCGTATTGGCCGAAGAAGGCGCGGAAGCTGCCATCGGTATTGAAGGCAAGAACGCGGTAGTTTTCTGGATCGGTGACGTAGACGATGTTGCGCGCTTTGTCAACGGCCAGCGCGGGCTTGTTGATCACCGACTGGCTGGCCCAGCCGTCAATCGTCCACTGGGCGACGTACTTGTAGCTCTTGTCGAACTTCTGAATGCGCCGGTTCCAGGTGTCGGCGATGTACCAGTTGCCCGCCGCGTCCTGGCCAAGGCCGGTCGGCTCGTCGAAGCGGCCATCCACCACGCCGCCGCCGCCGAACTGGTTGACAAAGACGCCGTCGGGGCTGAAGACCTGCACCCGTTTGTTGCCGGTGTCCATCGCATAGAGATTGCCGTCGTCGCCGATCGCCAGCGAGCGCGGGCCGTAGAACGCGTTCGCCTCGCCCAGTTCGCCGCCGGTGGACTCGAAGACGCCCCACATCTTGACGAACTTACCATCCCTGTCGAACTTGTGGATGCGGTGGTTCCAGGTGTCCGAGACGTAGATGCTGCCATCCGCGCCGACCGCGATGCCCCACGGCTCGTTGAATTGACCCGCCCCATCGCCCTGGCAGCCTTGCTTCGTATCCAGCTTGCACATGCTGCCGAACTGGCGTAGGAACGTGCCGTCGGCGTTGAAGACCTGCACCCGATTATTGGCGGTGTCGGCGACGTAGATCTTGCCATCAGAATCCACCGCGACCGCGCGCGGGAAGTTGAGCTGGCCCGCCGCGTTCCCCGGCGCGCCTGTCGTACCTATTTGCTTGATCGCCGTGATCTTGCGCTCGCCACCCTTGTAGGGATCCGCCACAACCGAAGCGGCTGTCGTGGTGATCGTCCCCGTGGGCGCGCCCCAGTCCCACACCTTGGCGGCCACATCCTTCTTGACGAACACGCTGAACCGGTGCACCGGATCCCACTGCGCGGTTGGAGTCGAATAGCGCCGGTGGAGCACCACATCCCAAAACTGGCCGCGCTGTTTCGGGTCGCGCAGGCCATCACGGATGCGTTGCAGGCTCAGCCCCTTGTACGTCTCCCGCGGCCACCAGATCAGCCGGTAGTTGAACTCGTAGTAGCGGTCGCCCAGGTACGGCCTCACCTTGTCCATGTTCTTGTCGCCAACGACTACCACGGGCACGTCCACTGCGTCACGGCTGGGGCTGGCGCCAAAGTAAACCTTGTTCGGGTAGTCGCGGAAGTACCATTCCAGCGGCCAAGTCGAGTCGTCGTCGTAGGCCACCTTCAGCGCGTGGCCGCCCACCGTCTTCTCAGAAATCTCCTCGATCTGACTCATCGCCAGCTTGATGTCGGGCGTGCCGTGGGCGTAGACCATCGGCTCGGTGGCGTACTCATAGTTGATGAAGTTGAAGCGGTAGGACACGCCGATGGTGAAGACCGCCAGCAGCGCGGCCAGGCTGACCGCGACCGCGCGTCCGCTCTGCTTGCCGCCGAGCGCCAGCACCCGGTCATAGATGAAATAAATCAGCGCCAGGCCGACGATCAACGCCAGGATCCATTGGGCGGTGTTGCTCAGTTGGTTGACGGCCACGCCTGCAAACGGTCGCTTGTCCGGCACAGGGATCAACGCCTTCAACGTGAGCAGCGCCAGCGGCACCATCCCCATCAGCCAAAAAATCCCGCGTTGCCGTCCTGCCTGCCAATCAATCCCATCAATGATCTTCCCCAGCCACCACCCGCCCAGCAGCGCCATCGAGGTCGCAAAATAGACCACGTGCCACGGCATCTTCTCGCCGACATAGGTGAACACCGCCCACGTCGCCAGCGCCCAAAAGACGAGGAAGGCGTTGAAGATGGATTGGACGGGGAACACCGGTGCAGGGGTGCGGGGGTGCTGGGGGGCGGGGGTGATCTTCCGCTCCTCCGCTCCCTTGCTCCCCGGCTCCCTTGCGCCCTTGCTCCCCGGCTCCTCCGTTCCCCTGCTCCCCTGCTCCCTTGCCCCCCTACCCCACCCAGCGATCCACGCCACCACACCGCCGATGCTCGCCAACAGCGGCAAGAATTCATACAGCGGCACCAGGAGCAAGAAGTAATACCACGGTTGGCCGCCGCGCATCACTTCTTGCTGGTCAATCCAGTAGCCCAGCGAACCGATCAGCCCCGTGCCGATGCCCTGGCCGTTGGTGAGGAAGGTGGTGAAGAGCAGCAGCTCGATGGCCCAGAAGATGCCCGCCGCGGCAAACCAACGCATCCGCAGCCAGAACCAACCGACACCGGCGCTGACGATGAACAGGACGATCAGCACCGCGAAGCCTTGCCAGACCATGTTGAGCGTGATTTGGCCCGGATTATTGAACTGGCTGATCTGCCAGCCCATCAGCTTCAGCACCACGGCCGAGAGGAACGGCAGCACCAGGGTAAAGAGCAAGACCATCAGGTCCAGCTCGGCGAAGAGGCGCAACTTCATCCGCCAACTGCTCACGACCAGCGCCACGTCCAAGAGCGCAGCCACCGCGCCGAGGCCGATCAACACCAGGCCGGCCGTCTTCTGCTTGAAGATCACGGCCAGCAAGCCAGCAGCCAGCAGCGGCAGCGCTGCGCCGAGCAGTACGCGAAATGACGTTCGCCGGTTGGCTGCGGTCCACGGAATCGCCCACAGTTGCGCGGTCAGCGCCAGCACCAGGAAGATGCCGAACAGCCCGCCGAAGATGAACGAGGCCTCCATCGTCGTGAACGCGAGACCGAGCGCGACCGCGGTCCAGATCAGCCATTTGGTCTGGCGCGTCTCCAGGTAGCGGAACATCGCGGCCACCAACAGCACCAGCAGCGAGCAAAGCATCACCTCGTCGCGGATGTAGCGGCTGTGATAAAGCAGCGCGGGCGAAATCGCGAACATCGCGGCCGCCAGGAACGCGCCGGTCTTGCCGAGCCAGCGCCGCATCATCCAGACGAACGCGACCATCGCCACCCCGAACAGCGCCACCTGGATGCGCGCGCTCCAGTCGTTGACACCGAAGAGAAAATACATGACCGCGTTGAGGATGAACTTGAGCGGCCCATGCATCATCGGCTGGTGCTGATAGCCGCGGCCGTCGTAAAGCTGCCACGAATAGACCGTGTGCAGGCTCTCGTCGTGCGTCATCGAGCGGTCGCCCAGCCCGATCACTCGGCTGAGCAGCGCGACGATCAACAGGACAGCCCAGGCCAGCTTCTCGCCGTCCCAACGGAGCAGCGAGACGAACGCGCGATCGAGAAAAGATGGAGATTTGGTTTCGATGTTTTCCATGCAGGTTACTCTCCCAAAGAGGGATTAGGGATTACGGATTAGGGATTCGCTGGACAACCCAGTCCCTAGTCCCCAGTCACTTTTTCGTCCGATCCACCCACAGCACCACCTTCCGCTCCTCCGCCGGCGTCTTCGCCTCGCGATAGAGAATCCAACGCAGCCAGGGGGTGTAGCCGGTCAGGCTTTCGGGCCGCCAGCGGTCGAGCAGGGTGAAGTCGGCGCCGGCGTAGCGTTCGGCGAGGGTGGGATACTTCTGCGCATCGGTGATGACCACCGGCGCGGGATCGGCGGGCAGGCTGGTGACGACGCGGAGGTTGGGATAGCGGCGCAGACCCCAACGCAGCATCGGCGTCAGCGGATCGCGGCC
>JAPLHB010000028.1 GCA_026389845.1 Chloroflexota bacterium | reverse complement strand
GCATGGCGCCCTCGTCGGTGGCGAAGGCGTAGAGCACCAACGGGGTGGTTGCCGGGTCGGTGATCCCGATCAGGTCGAAGGGGATGTACAGATCGGTGGCGCCGCCCTTCAGCCCGGCGTCGAAGCGGTATTGGGTTGAATTCAGGGGCCGCTGCTCCCAGCCTATGCCGGTCCACAAGCCCAGTGTAGCAAGCTGGGAATTCTGGACCCAGATGAAGGCCCTTGCGCCAGGGATGTTGAGCGTGGTTTGCAAGGTGGGCGTGAACGGGTTGAAGGCCGTCGTCGGGACCGTGAGATCGTTCAGGGTATCCATGTAGATGAACAGGTCGCCGCTGTAGTCCCAGTTGGCGCCCGTCCAGGCGATGCGCAGGGCCTCGGAGTTCCAGGTGACGTAAAGATTCTGGGGATCGTCGAGGGCGACGCCGCCGGGGGCGTTTTCCTGCACGCGGCGGTCGAGGCCGATGGCCGAACAGCCGGAGTCCAGCCAGCCGGCGTAGGGCCGATTGCCAATCGGCCCACCATCCATCGAGATGAAGTCCGGTGTGAGGGGTGTATCCACGTAGACCGGCCCCCAATCGTCCACCTGCTTGTTGCCGTCGGTGAAGACGCTGGTGACAGAGGGCTGGATACGCTGGGCGTCGAACAGGGCCCGGTAGGTGGCCGAAAGCGGCCCGCCGGGCGGCACAATCGCAGGAATCTGCAAGGTCTGGGTAGGTGTATCAATCGTCCAGAGTACCTGGTAGTTCAGCAGCTTGGCGGGCGGCTCGCTGGCCTGCCAGGCCAGGTCGAGTGTGGCCGGAAGCTGCCGCAACGTCAGGCCGGCGGAGACTACGCCGCCCGCGGAGACGTTGCTGGTCAGGGACAGGGTGATCGGGTTGGGCGCGTCCAGATCCACGGTGACGGGGTGAGCGATCGCCGTGCTCCAACCCGCGCGATCGGTGGCGCGCACCGCGACGTTATAGTGCGCGTTGTCGGGTTCCTCGCCCAGGTACCACTCGTAACGCCAGTCCTCCCCACCCAGCGAGGCCTCGGCCCAGCCGCCGCCGTCCACGTTGACTTCCACGCGGGTCACGCCGCTACCGGGCCACGCATCGCTGGCCTGCCCGCTGAGGGCCACCCGGCCGTAGGAGATCCGCTGCTGCCGGTTGAGCGTGAGCGGCCAAGTCGGGACCAGCGGCGGGACGGAATCCACTTGCACGGAGTTAGGAAATGAGTCTTCCGTCTGGCCGGTGCATGGGGTGACGTGCGAGTTCAGACTGTGCGTGCCGTCGCTCGCAAACCAGGCCTGGGTCCATTGGGTGGTGGTGATGTTGCCGGCGCAGAGCAGATCCACGTTCTTGGTGCCCACGAGCGTCCCGTAATCATAGATCTGCACCTGCTTGATGCGGTCGCGGGCATAGGCGCGCGCCTCGACGGTCGTGCTGCCGGTGGCCGTGAGGATGGCCTGGTGCGTGGGTGTCAGCACCACCGAATAGACGACAGGTATCCAATCGTAAGCCTGATCCACTACGGCCACCTGGCTGGCGCAGTGGCCGTAGGCATCGCAGGCCTGCATGAAGTTCTCGGTCGCCAGGCCGGGCACGCGGCAGGTGGCGGTGTGCTCGTAGAGACGCGTCGTATCGCTGAAGACCTCGGCGTACCAGGGGGAAACCTGGTGGTAGAAGGTGTTGGTGATGGTCGTGGCCAGCGGCGCCAGGGTGTCACACGGACACTGGAAGTCGTACTCGGGATGCGCTGCGGAGGCATCCACCAGGTTGAAGTCCTGCGCCCAGCAGGTGTAGGTGGTCTTGGCGGTGAAGACGTCGTACCCACCCGCGTCAACGGTCTCCTTTTTCTCGGCGATGGTTAGTTTCACCGCAGGCGCGGCCGTGTCTATCTCGCCCCTCCAGGCCGGCCAGTCGGCGCGGCGGGCGGAGTTGCCGAAGACGTCGGCCGGGCGCAGGTTGAGCTGGTAGAGCCCATCCAGCCCCTCGGGCACGGTGTACTGCCACCCGGTCGAGATCACCCCCTGGCCTGAGCTATCCAGCGCGGCATCGGCGTACACACTGCCCACCTCAGCGGGCGAGAGCGCCCGGTCGTAGACGGTCACTTCATCAAGTTTGCCCGTGTTGTGGCCCATGCTGAAGCGGCCCGCTGGGTCGGGGCGCACATCCGTGTGGAACGTCTTTACAGGCTGCCTGTTGATGAACAGCGTCCCGTCTCCCTCTTCTGTAATCACCACCATCAGGTAGTACCAGCGGTCGTCGGGGAAGACCTCTGTACCGGTACACTGATCTCCCACCTGGGGATCGGAATAGCAGAAGGATGAATTGTACCAGCGGAGGAGCTGGTTGCGGCGATTCCCGCCGGCCGCGCTGAAGGCGAAGATCGCGCTCACTTGATCGCTGTCAAGTTTCGGATACACCCAGGCGCCAAAGGAGAAGCCGTGGCTGCCGGTGATGCTCTGGGAAACGAAGTCGGCGACCAGGGAATCGCCCTCGCCAAAGTCCGCGGCCGTGCCCCAGATGCCGGCGACGTTTGCGGTCGGGCAGGCAGCGCCGGAGCACGTGGCCGTGCCCAGCCCGGTGTCATTGGCGAAGCGCGTCGCGCCCGCCGGATCGTCGAGGTGGAAGATGGCGACGGTCCCGCTCAGGCTCTCCATCGCGGCGGGGAGGATGCCCACCCGCAGGCCCCCAACGCCGATGCTGATCACACCCGTCTCGGTGATCCGGCCGGTGAGCTGCATGGTCGTGGTAATCGTGCCGGTGACGCCGGTGAGCGCGGTGATGTCGTCCAGGCTGGCCTCGGGCGGCGCAGCGTCCACACCGAGCGTAACCAGGGTGACGAACTCGGAAGTGTTCTCGACGCGGTCAGCGGCCTGCGCGGTGAGGGTATACGTGCCGGTGGGGTCGGCGGCCAGCAGGCGGTAATCCACCTGCCAGGCGCTGCCGTTCAGCGCCGCGGCCTCGATCTGGAGGGTATCGGTGACAGGGTCAGTGTCGGTCAGCTTGACCAGCACGCTGGCCGCGCCGCTGCCAGGGCTGCCGGCCACCGGCGGGTCGTTGGCCGTGCCGTTCAAGCCGACCAGCCAGGCCGTCTCGGCGCTCGGATCGCGCTGCGGCCGGAGGATCTGCCCCTGGGCGATGGCAGTGGCGGGGTGCGGCGGGGTGGCGTCCACCAGGATCGTGTGGGTCTGGGCCGGGGTCTCGCGGTTGCCCACGTTGTCGGTGGCGCGGAATTGCAGCAGGTAGCGCCCCTCGCCGTTCGTCGGCTCGAACGTCGGGCACCAGGCGGCGCCGGCCTGGGCGTCCTGGCAGGCCGGCGCGGCCGACCATCCGTAGGCCCCGCCATCGGCGCTCACGCCCATCTCTTCCAGCGTCACGGGGGTGGTGGCATCCTCGGCCTTGACGAGCAGCACGGCATCGCGGTTCGGGCGGTAGGTTTCGTCCGAGACCAGGGTCGAGCTGGGCGCATCGGCATCCACCGTGACTTCGGTGGCCTGGCGTTCCTCCACCCATTTGGCCTGCAGGCGGAACATTGCGCGGATTTCGAGCGGTGAGAGGGCGCGAGTAAAGAGCGTGACGTGATCGAGCCGGCCGTTGGCGGGGTTGGAGGTCGCATTCCACGGGGCGATGCCGACGCGCAGGGGATTGGTGTTGCTCCCGATAGGGTTGCTGCCCGCTGAGATGCGTCCGACCTCGACCCCGTTGATGTAGCCCACCAGATCGCCGCCCTTTTCCCAGGTGATCGCCAGGTGCGTCCAATAGCCGGCGGTGATCTTTCCCCAACTTGCGGAATAATGCGTCCCGCTGCTATTCCAGATTTCGGGGGACAGCTTGCCGCCCTGGATACCCAGGACATAGCCGTTGCTCTGCGTGGACTTGCCGATGAGCTTTTGGTTAACATCGGCTTTGGTCAGCTTGACCCAGACCGCCAGGGTCAGATCATCGCCGGGGTTCAGCCGGTCGCTGTGGGGAACCTCGATGAAATCGTTGGCGCCATCGAAATCGGCGGCCAGGCCGATCTGGCCCTTGACGCCGGTCTTGGGGCAGTGGCCGCCGGAGCAGGCGCCGGCGTGCCCGTTCCCGGTGGCATCCTCGAAGGTCGTCGCGCCTTCGGTTGCGTCCAGGGCCAGGAGGAGCTCGGGCGCGGCGCGATACAGCGCTTGCACCTGCCCTGCGCTCAACGCGCGGCGATAGATCACCACCTCGTCGAGATTGCCGTCCAGGGTTTCCGTGGGATAGCTCAACCGCACGGTCTCGCCCCCCACCAGCGTGCCGGTGACAGGCTGCGACGCGATCTCGCTGCCGTTCAGATAGAGGCGCATGGCCTGGCCGTCATACGTCCCGGCCACGTGATACCAGGTGTCCGTCTGTAGTGTTGTAGTGGGTTGGATACCGTGAAAGCTCTCGTCAGTGGTCTTGAGGTAGAAGTGCAGGTCGCCATTCTGGTAGCGCAGCACGGCCTTTTCGTCCCCCACGGTGACGAAGCGCATAATGCCGGATGGCAGGCTCTCCAAGCGCACCCAGGCGGCCACGGTGAGGTTCTGGACGTCGCCGGCGTTGGCGTCGTTGACGGTGACGGTGTCGTCCACGCCGTCGAAGAGCAAGGCCAGCTCCTGACGGCCCGGCACGCCCGCGGTAGGGCAGGCCGCGTCTGAACAGGCGCCGTTGTGCTGGCCGAGGGCGTCGGCGAACTCGGTCGCGCCGGGCGCGTCGTCCAGCGGCAGGCGCAGGACGACGGATCCGGCGTCGTAGAGGCTTTGGACGTCATCGGCGGCCAGGACGCGCGGGTAGATGGCGACCTCGTCAACCTTGCCCTGGAAAGGGGCGGCGTCGGTGGCCGCGTACCACAGCAGGTCGGCCTTATTGCTGCCCTGCTTGCTCGCGAAGTGACTGACGGTCTCGTACGGGCTGGCGGACATCGCCGAGATGGTGACGCTGCCCATGTCGTGCGCCCCCGCAGCATCCGGGGAACAGGGGGGATAGGGGGGGAACCCCGCCCGGTCGCATTCGTACATCGAGATAGTCACGTCGCTGCTGAAGGTCCTGGTGACGTTGACGCTGGGATAAGCGTCTTTGTTCAACCCATCCCCCTTCCAGACCTGCTGCAAGGCGCCGCTGCCCTCGCTGTAGCGGATGCGGTAGTCGCTGCCAAAGCCGCCGGTCTGGATCACGTTCAAGGTGCGCAGCTCCAGGCGCGTGACCGCGGTGGAGCGCCCGATGTCGAACGCCCGGCCGGCTTCGGCGGTCTGGCCCGGGGTGGCGACCTCGCTCACCAGCGCGCCGTCCACGTAGAGGCGGAGGGTCGTGCCATCGAAGGTCGCGACGACGTGGTTCCAGGCGTTGGGGGTGAGCACGTCATTGGGGGTGGTGAAGCGGGTGGCATCGTTGAGCACCAGGCGCAGGCGGTTGCCGACGCGCTGCAGCGTGGGATAGTTGTCGGCCCCCAGGATGCCCTGGGCCTGGGGCAGCGGCGAGGGCGAGACGCGGAGGTAGACATTCATGTCATAGGCACTCCAGTTGTTGACCGTGTGGTGTTCGACCTTCAATGTGTGCAAGCCGGCCGGGATGTAAACGGTAAGAAACCCGTGAAACATCGTCCACCTATCCCAGTAGTCGGCCAGCGTGTTGTTGTCGAGATGGAGGCGAAAGCCTTCGTCCATCAATATCTCGAAGCTGTAGTTGCCTTCCTGAAAATT
The DNA here is from genome assembly GCA_026389845.1 of Chloroflexota bacterium. GTDB lineage: Bacteria > Chloroflexota > Anaerolineae > CG2-30-64-16 > CG2-30-64-16 > JAPLHB01. The sequence continues at coordinate 1,387 of JAPLHB010000028.1, read as the reverse complement.
GAAGGTGCCCGTCCAGCGCTGCGATGAACTCTGCCCCGAGTTGACCTTGCGCTCGAGCGGCCATCCCTCGCACGTGCGCCATGTTGGGCTACCCTGCAGAGTTGTATTGCCAAAGTACTCAGCCACGAAGGGGCAGGCGGAGAGCGGCGGATTGCCCTCCGGGTACACCCAGGCGGACAGAGTGAAGCCGTTGTCTTTGTTGCTCAGATCGAGAACCGGCGAGGATGGCACGGCCACGTAGTCGCCGCCGTCGAGTCGCACCGCGTTGCCGATCGCCCCCGGCGCGGCCGAGGCCGGGCAGCGGCTGCCGGTGCAGGTGGCGTCGTTGTGGAAGCCGGAATCGTCCTCGAAGCGGGTCGCGGCGCTGGCTTCGTCGAAGGGTATATGGAAGACAGGACTGCCGTAAAGCTCGGCGATCTCCTGGGACGAGAGGGCTTTCGGGTAGAGCGCCACCTCGTCCAGCAGCCCGTCGAATGCCTCGCTGCCGGAGTCGCCCAGGCGCAGGCCGTCGCTCCCGCTCACCTTGCCGGCGACCTCCAGGCTGCCGATCTGGACGCCGTTGCGGTAGAGGCGCATGACGTTGCCGTCATAGGCGCCGGCCACGAACTGCCACTCGCCCGCGGTCAGGGCGTTGTTCACGCGCACGCCGCGCAGGCTGCCGCCGATCTTCATGTAGAAGTGCAACTGCCCCAGCCCGCCCGCCGCCGAGCCGTCATAGCGCAGCACGGCTTTTTCGCCGCCGAGGGAGACGAAGCGCATGACCCTGGCGGGCAGCGTATCAGGGTAGACCCACGCGGCGATGGTGAGCACCTGCGGGTTGTCGGTGTTGGCGTTTTTCACCGTGACCACATCGTTCACGCCGTCGAAGTGCAGGGCGTAGCCATAGCGCCCCACCTCCCCGGCCGCGGGACATTGGCCCGCGCCGCTGTCGCACGCGCCGTCGCGCGGCGGCTGCGCGCCGGAGCTATCCTCGAAGGTCGTGGCGCCCGCGACGTCGTCGAGATGCAGCAGCATGTCGGCATAGTTCGACGCCTCGCGCCAGTCGGTGATGAGCGCGTCGGCCTCCTGGGTGAGGGTGTATACGCCGGAGGCCGCCTGGCCGACGTGTACCTCGCCGGTGAGGGTGATGGCCTCTTGCGGGTTGAGGACAAAGGCCTGGGGCGACGGCTCCGAGAAAACCGCCGGGAAGTCGGCGCTGAGCAGGCCCTGGGCGTAGCGATTGAACAGTTTGTTCGTGACCGTGGCCCGGTAATCCAGCACGTCGCCGGGGCGGACGGTCAGGTCTTCGGGGTTGTACCGCCCGGCGGCCAGGCTGGCGATCTCGGCCTGGGTCAACTCGCGCGGGATCATCACGACCTCGTCAATGCGTCCGCCGGCGGCGATGCCG
>JAPLHB010000210.1 GCA_026389845.1 Chloroflexota bacterium | reverse complement strand
TTGAGCAAGGACTACGAAGTCCTGACCACGACCAGTGAAGCCTGGATCTACGCGGGCATGGTACAGCTCATGTTGCAGCGCCTTGCCCGTAATCCCGCCGTGTACCTGTGAAAGTGCAACAAAACTTCCGAGACACGCTCTAATGATTCTCGCCATATTCGGATACGTTCTGATTCTGAAAAATGAGGCGTCAGCTCAACAAGGACTTTCGCCAATAGCGGCCTATCGTTGATGGCGCGGGCCATGGCAAGTGCATTGGCGGACAGGTCCATCAGGGCTAGTCGGTTAGTCAACCAATCAAGAAAGCGCTCGGACTCACTCAGGGTGGACTCCGCCCCTTGTGCCGGCGCCTGTGGCAGAGTAGGGGTGAAATCTTGCAGTGCTGCGGCGCGTTCATCGGCATCCCGAACTACCAAGGCAACGTCTAGCGTTTCTCGCAATGGAGTTCCCGACAAGTATGGCGCCAACTCTGCGAGAGCGGGCTTCCGGTACCAGGGGCTGTCTATGGTAGCCACAAACGCTAAGACCTCTCTCAAGGCCTTTTCGCGCTCAGGCTCTGGCAGACAGGTCGCCAGGCCCCCTTGGGCATTTACCCAAACCTGATTCTCCTCAGACTGACCAATAGTCCGTGCAATTGTCTGAGCTTGGGTCAGTAGCTCGACGTCTGCATTCGCCAGCAACGGCCCTAACCCACGCAGGACGCCCGCTTTGTCTGAGTCAGATTGAATCTCCTTTGCTGCTCGCAACGCTTCCGACAGAAGCGAGCGCCTGATCGGGTCATCGAACTGAGATGCCAACGCACTCAATGTCTCTGCGCGTGCTTGCTCTCCCTGCATAGCACGCGCGGCTGAAAGCACTTCGCCTTGCAGCATCAGCTTTGGCAGAAAAGGTATGAGTGCCACTAAAGGCTGCACCCGGTCGTTGTCCCTCTGGATCCCCAACGTCCACTTGAGTGCATCCTCGGGAGACCCGAGTTGTGCCAACCTCGGGGCAAGGCCGGACAGCGCTATCGCACAATATCGCTCCTCATCGAAAGTAGGAACCACAACCAATGCTCTCTGCAAGAGATCCTGCGACAGGTAGGGGCCAACCTGGGACAGCAAGAATGCCTGTTGATCATACGGATGTCTATAGTCGTCTCCCGATTTCTCAACCAAAGTGATGACCTCGGACAAGATACTCTGGCGTTCTGCTTCCGGCAGACAGGCTGCCAGTCTGCTCAGAACAACAGCACGATCGCTTGCTTCGGGTATTTTCTGCACCAGCGCAAACGCGGCCTGCCGGAAAGAACCTGTCAGGGAGGGGAAGAGGGCGGTCAAGGCTTTATTCTGCACGTATGAGCCTTGCTCCATCCCTTCGACAATTTCAAGGGCTTCCGATTGAAGGCCTTCTTTTGCTAACCAAGGCAGGAGGGTCACCAGTGCTTCGTCTTTGTGCTGTGAAAACCCAAGCTCGGGACTCTCGATTTTCCGCACAGCATCGAGTGCATTACACAGCAATTCACCAATGAGGTGAGGCGCTATCGCAGCCAACGCGTCCGCTCGCGCTGTGGGTGCGGATATCCGACTGGCATATTCCACTCCTTGAGCCGGCGTCCATAGGCCTTTCTCCACCAGCGCGGCCAGAAGGAGGTCAGGAATCTGCTCAGACAGGCTGACCAGGCTGGCATTGATCAGGGCATATCGGACACCTAGTCCCCATCCTGATGAGCGCTTCTCAGCCGTGGCTTCAGACGTCGCAGCCTCTGCTAATCGCCAGGCACGTTCGATATCGGCCCTGTAGCCCTGGGAATCGTGGATCGCTTCTTTAGCCTCAAACCATGCGTTGCGGTGCTGCTCTGTTTCCAGTGCCAGCAATCGGTGTATGCTGTCGCCGTGTCCAGAAGCCTCCATGTCTGCGACCCGTTGATGCAATTCAGATTCAGATAGCCCCCCAACAAGATTTCCTACGAGCACTACCTTGCCGCCGATGGCCGTCACCCGGTTGTTATCCCCGATGAGGTTGTCATCACCCGTGATATCGTACTGTGATGATGATTGCTGATCAGCCATGATGATCCTCCTCCCATAAGCTTGGCTGCTTGAACGTCCTTTGCACTCGCGCCCGCTGACCCTCCGCCCACTGCAGCGCGCGGCTCTCCAGATCCACGCGCGTCCCCAGCAGGCTGAGCAGCGCCTTGCGTTCGGCGTTGTCGCGCGGAAGCAGCTCGACGATGGCCTGGCTGACCGGCCACATCTCGCCGCCGCGGGCGGCCACCAGGCTGGAGAGTTCCTCCTGCTCGGTCTGCGCCTCGTTCCAGCTCCCGCCCAACGCGCGCGCCCGCTCCCACAGCCGGCGCACTGCCTCGAAAACCGGCAGCGGGTCTTCGGTCCATTCGGCGTGATCCGGCAGGCGCGTTTGGAGGTAGTGCAGGGAGAAGAGCGACTTGGCAGTGGGCAGCCTGGGGAGGCTGCCCGGTGCGGTCAATGGCGTGCTTATCTCATCTCGCAACGAGACTCCTTCGACTACGCTCAGGACAGGCTCTTCGCTGGATTCTCGCCGCAGCGCACTTCACGGGGCCAACCCGCTCAGAGCTTGCCCTGAGTGCAACGAAGGGGTGACAAAAGCGAGTTTTGCGGTATTGCCCAAAAAGGCTGTTGCGGTTGTCATCAAAAGCGTAGTATTGGCGGTTGGAGTTCCGTTGCCGCGGCGTCAGGCCGATGGCGCTTCGTCTTCCAATCCTCTCGGGATGACGCCCATCTCGTGGACGGCCTCCGCGCCGACCATGAGGCTCACCACCTCGTCCGGCGTGGTTTTCTTCGCGATCAGCTCGCCCACCTTTTTGGCGCGCCGCATGACGATGATGCGGTCCGAAACGGCGAACACGTCCTGCATATTGTGGCTGATGATGATGACCGGCACCCCTTGCTCGCTGAGCGTCCGCACGAGCTTGAGCACCTTACGCTGCTCGGCCACGCCCAGCGCGGCGGTCGGTTCGTCCATGATGACGAGCCTGGCGTTCCAGTAGATCGTGCGCGCAATGGCGACCGCCTGCCGCTGCCCGCCGGACAGGTTGCGAATCTGCTGCGTGAGCGAGGCGATGGGGATGTCGAGCCGGCTCAAAATGCCGGCCGACTCAGAGCGCATCTTGGGCCGGTTGAGCGTGTGGACCAGGCCGCCCAGGTAGGGACGCTTGATCTCACGGCCCAGGAAGATGTTCGAGCCGACGTCAAGGTTTTCGGCCAGCGCCAGGTCCTGGTAGATCGTCTCGATGCCCAGGTTGCGCGCCTCGCGCGGGCTGCTCAACGCCACCTTCTTGCCGTTGAAGATGATCTCGCCCTCGTCGGGCTGGTAGACGCCGGCGATCATCTTGATGAAAGTGGACTTGCCCGCGCCGTTGTCGCCCACCAGTCCGATCACTTCGCCGGCGTTGACGTCCAGGCTCGCATGATCCACCGCGGTCAGGCCGCCAAAGCGTTTGGTCAGATTGACTGCCTGCAGAAGTGTTGTCACGGTGCTCCCCCCTCTCACCGGCCTAGCCCGCGGCCGAACTGCTCCACCACGACGGCGATGATCAGGACCGTGCCGACGGCGATATACTGCCAGAACGGCAGCACGCCCAGCACGACCAGGCCGTATTGGATGGTGGCGATGATGAGCGCGCCGACGATCGTGCCGGACACCCGGCCCTCGCCGCCGAACAGGCTGGCTCCGCCGATCACGACTGCGGCGATCGCGGTCAGGGGCGTCGTCTCGCCGCCGTTGTACGCGCCGCTCGTGAAGCGGGCGGCCCACACCACACCTGCGATGCCCGCCAGCACGGACGCCAGAATATAGACCTGGATGAGGGTCCGCTGGACGGGGATGCCAGCGCGCAGCGCGGCTTCGAAATTGCCGCCGATGGCGTAGATGTGCTGGCCGAACTGCGTCTTAGCCAGGATGAACCAGCAAACTCCGGTCACCAGGATAGTGACAAAGACGATGTTCGGCATCAGCGGGATGTTGCTTTGCAGATCGGCCTGTGTGGCGGTGGCCGGGACATTGAAGAGCGTCAGCCAGTGCCCCGGATTCCAGTTGATGAGCGAGCCGTTGCCCAACTGGCCCAGGTAATCCGGCTGATCGGCGATGGGGTAGCCTCTGCTTATCAGCAGCGCCGCGCCTTCCACCAAGCTGCCCACGCCCAGTGTCGTGATAAACGATGGCACTTTGACGCGGGCGATCAGGAAGCCGCTGACAAGCCCCGGCACGACGGTGACGGCAATGCCGGCCAGCCCACCGGCGAGGATGACGACCAGCGGCGGCGCGCCCGTGCCATTGAGCGTCTTCATCACCATGGCGGCGATCACCGAGGCAAAGCCCAGTGTCCACCCGACCGACAGGTCAATCCCAGCGCTGATGATAATGAACGTCTCGGCCAGACCGATGAGCAGGATCTGCGTGGAGTAAACCAGGATACCCTGCACGGCCCGCGGGCTGAGAAAGTTGACGTTATTGAGCTGTTTAGACGAAATGGTGAACGCCAGCACCAGCAGGATGAGAAAGGCCCAGGGCCAGGTTAGCCGGATCAGCTCCAGGTTTTCGGCCTGGGTACGCCTGGGCCGGCGGCCGGACTCCTGAGCGTCGTTGTTCGATGCTGCCGCCATGTGGCAACCTCCGTCGAAAAGGTGGCGCAGGCCTGACGGGTTTGGGCAACCCGTCAGGCCTGCCGTGCCGCTACTTTGTGTAGAAGAACTTGGAGATGTTGGGGTCGTTCATGTTGTCACGGGTGATGATCGCATAGCCCGTCGGGATATGCCGCGGGTAGCTGGTCACACCGTTCAGGTACGCCATGGCCATCTCGACCGCCAGGTAACCCATGTCCGATGGCTTCTGCGCGATCACGAGGTCAACCGTGCCGCCCTTGAGCATGCTGATCGCATCCGCGGTCGCATCAAAGGCCACCACCTTGACCTTACCGCTCAGACCCTTGTTCTTGACCACCGTGCCCGCGCCCTGGGCGCTGAACACGTTCGTCCCGAAGATGCCACCCAGGTCTGGCGTCTTCTGCAGCATCGCCTCGACCTGCGCCTGCGCCTTGGACGGATCGTCGTCGTTGTAGTCAACCGCCACCAGCTTGACATCCGGGTAGCTCTTGAGCGCTTCCTTGCAGCCGTCTTCGCGCGCATCGGTGCTGCTG
>JAPLHB010000227.1 GCA_026389845.1 Chloroflexota bacterium | reverse complement strand
ACGCCGACCGACTACATCGGCCAGGTGATGGACCTGGTAACGCATCGCCGCGGGGAATTCAAGGCGCAGGAATATCTGGACTCGCGCCGCGTGCTGCTCAGCTACCACATCCCGCTGGTCGAAATCCTGACGCAGTTCTACAACGAGCTGAAGGCGCGCACCCGCGGCTACGCCAGCCTGGACTACCACTTCGAGGACTATCGCCTGGCCGACATGGTGCGACTGGATGTGCTGGTGAACCGGGAGCCTGTGGACGCGCTGAGCATGATCGTCAATCGCGACCAGATGTACAACAAGGGCATGAAGTTGGTCAGCAAGCTGAAGGACGTGATCCCGCGCCAGCAGTTCGACGTGCCGATCCAGGCCGCGGTGGGCGGAAAGATCGTCAGCCGGGCCAATGTGAAGGCCGTCAGAAAAGACGTGCTCGCCAAGTGTTATGGGGGTGACATAACGAGGAAGAGGAAACTCCTGGAGAAGCAGAAGGAAGGCAAGAAACGGATGAAGATGATCGGATCAGTCGAGATTCCGCAGGAAGCCTTTATGACGATTCTGAAGTTGGATGAGGAGTGATACCGGAAGGAGCGATGGAAGGCTTGAGAATGCTTTCTCCGACTAACTACGAGGAGTTACTGAGAAACGCCAGGCCGGCCCGTTTTGATAAATTGAGCTGGGCGGCAGGCCTGGACGCAGAGCGTAGCGGGCTGACCGAAAAACAACTCGAACGCGAGATGGAGCAGATCCGGCTACACGAGCACCGCGAAACCTATGGCTGAATCGCAGCGCTCTTTGCGGGTGATGGCTGAAGAACTGGAGCGCATCCGGAAACGCAACTGGAGTGACCTGCAGCCGCTGTGATCCATCAGGAGTCCTGGATGCCCAAACCGATCACCCGTAACACCCTCTTCTACGGCGACAACCTGCCGATTCTGCGCGAGCACGTGCCCGACGAAAGCGTTGACCTGATCTACCTCGACCCGCCGTTCAACTCCAACCGCTCGTACAACGTGCTGTTCAAGGACGAGAGCGGCCAGGAGGCCGAGGCTCAAATCGTGGCCTTCGACGATACCTGGCACTGGGCCGGCGCGGCCGCGACTTATCACGCCCTGTTGAATGACGCGCCGGAGCGGGTCTCGGGCATGATCGCCGCGCTGCACGACTTTATCGGGCCGAACCAGATGATGGCCTACCTGGTGATGATGGCCGCGCGCCTGGTCGAGTTGCATCGCGTCCTCAAGCCGACCGGCAGTCTGTATTTGCACTGCGACCCGACGGCGAGCCACTACTTGAAGATCGTGTTGGATGCCATTATGGGGATAGATAACTTCCGGAACGAGATCATCTGGCAACGCTCAAACCCGAAAAGCCACACTTCCGCGAATTTTCCGAACTGCACTGATACAATTCTGCGCTACACCAAGTCAAGTAAATTTACGTATCACCAACCATACGGTGAACACGACCCCGATTACGTAGAAGCGGCGTATAAGTATTCCGATGAAAAGGGGAGATATCGCCTGTTGCCACTCCTGAATCCCAATGATGATCGCCCCAATTTGACTTATGAGTTCTTGGGGGTTACCCGTGTTTGGCGGTGGACAAAAGAAAGAATGCAAAAGGGCTACGAAGAAGGTCTAGTCATCCAGTTGAAGCCAGGCGCTGTTCCCCAATACAAGAAATACCTCCAGGATTCCAAAGGCCGCACCGTTACCAATTGCTGGACCGATATTCTGCAAGCTGCGGGAAATGAGGCATTGGGGTATCCCACCCAAAAACCTGTTGCTCTGCTAGAGCGCATCCTCAATGCCAGCAGCAACCCCGGCGACGTCGTCCTCGATCCATTTTGCGGCTGCGGCACCGCGGTCGTCGCGGCGCAAAAACTCGGCCGGCGCTGGATCGGCATTGACATCACCCATCTCTCCATTGCGCTCCAGAAAAACCGGCTCAAGGACATGTTCGGCCTGGAACCGCGGCGCGACTACGACGTGATCGGCGAACCGGAAGACCTGGGCGCAGCGCGGCAACTGGCGCAGGATGATCGCTATCAGTTCCAGTGGTGGGCATTGTCGTTGATCGAGGCGCGACCGGTCGGCGAAGCGCGGTCGGCGGTCGGCGGTCGTTCGTCGTCCGTCGGCAAGAAAGGCAGCGACCGCGGGATTGACGGCGTCATCCTCTTTACCGACGACAAGACCGGCAAGCCCAAGCGCGCGCTGGTGCAGGTCAAGAGCGGGCACGTCACGAGCCGCGACGTGCGCGATCTGCGCGGCACAGTCGAACGCGAGGCCGCGGCGCTGGGCATCTTCATCACCTTGGAGCCGCCCACGACCGAGATGCAGACCGAGGCCGCGTCGGCGGGCATCTATCACTCCCCTGGTTGGAATCGCGATTATCCCAGGCTGCAAATCGTCGCCATCGCCGACCTGCTGCACGGCAGCGAGGTCAAGATGCCGCCGACCGCCTCTACCTTCAAGCAGGCTCAAAAAGTCGCGCCGGCCGAGGCGGATCAACCGGGGCTGGGGGTCTGAGACGACTTGTCCGTTCGGCGTCAAAGCAGTATAATGCGGGCAGGAGGGCAGGCTATGGACGTTCATTCTACGGCTAGATTTGAGGAGATCAGGGCAAAGGTTGTGCCCGTTCTACAGCCTTATGGCTTAGAAGAGCTTGCCCTGTTCGGCTCTCTGGTGCGCGGGGAAGATACGCCGGAGAGCGACATTGACATCCTTGTCCAATTTCAAGACCCCCCAAAAAGGCCGCTCGGTCTGCTGACCTGGAATCGGCTTGAACGCGAGCTGACGGAGCGATGTGGCAGAAAAGTGGATTTAGTTTCCGCTCGTGGATTGAATCGGCGCCTCCGACCCTATGTGCAGGCTGAGAAGGTAGTCCTCTATGAAGAAGCGCGATGACGCTGTTTATCTGCATGATGTCCTTGACGCAATCCATCTGATCGAGACCTACCTGGATGGCCTGTCCTACAGCGAGTTTCTCCAGAATCGGCTGGTTCAAGATGGTGTTGTCCATCAGCTCGAGATCATCGGGGAGGCGAGTCGCAACCTGAGCCAGGCCTTTCGCGATCGGTATCCGGACGTTCCATGGCTGGACATCATAGGCATGCGCAACAGGATTGCCCATGCGTATTTCGCCGTGGATCTGCGGGCGGTTTGGGATACGACGCAGTCAGATTTGCCTACGCTGAGAGTATGGGGTGAGCGGGTTCTGGACGGAGAAGGCGCTTGACCTCTCTCCTGAGCCAGCTCTCTGCTCTCGGCATCCACCCTAAAAAAGGCCTGGGCCAAAACTTCCTCGTTGACCCCGCCCACCGCGCCCACATCGTCGCCGCGTCCGAGCTGACCCCGGCCGACACCGTGCTGGAGGTCGGCCCCGGCGCCGGCGTACTGACCGAGCTGATCGCGGCCCAGGCCGGCCGCGTCATCGCGGTCGAGTTGGACGACCGCCTCATCCCCTTTCTCCGCGAACGCTTTGCCACCCAGCCGCACGTGACGATTGTGCAAGGGGATATTCTGAAGCTGGATATTGGCGCATTGATCGGCGAATCTGCAAATCGCAAATCGCAAATTGCAAATGGGGTAATCTGCAATCTGCAATCTGCAATCTGCAATCGGTACAAGGTCATCGCCAACCTTCCCTACTACATCACCTCCGCCGCCATCCGCCACCTGCTGGAAGCCACGCCGCCGCCGGAGCTGCTGGTGCTGACGGTGCAGCGCGAGGTGGCGGAGCGGATGGTCGCCGCGCCGCCGGAGATGAGTTTGCTGGCGTTGGGGGAGCAGTTCTACTGCACGGGGCAGATCGTGGGGCGGATTCCGGCCGGCGCATTTTCCCCCGCGCCGAAGGTGGATTCGGCCGTGGTGCGGTTGGCGCGGCGGGCGGAGTCACCGGCGGGAGATGTCACGGCCGAGGCATTCTTTCGCGTCGCACGCGCAGGGTTCAGCCAGCCGCGCAAGCAGATGCGCAATTCGTTCGCCGCGGGGCTGGACGTGCCGCCCGCTCAAGCCGAAGCGTGGCTGACCGCAGCAGGGATCGCGCCGCAGCGCCGGGCCGAGACGCTGACGTTGGCCGAGTGGGGCGCGTTGGCGAGGGCGGTGGGAGCCGCTACGCCGCCGATTGAAATCGGCGGCTGATATAGGTGAAAACCCGCTGAAGCGGGTTAGCCGGGCACCGCCAGTCCGCTTCAGCGGACTTCCACCTGGCTCAGGCGGCGGATTCATCCGCTGCCGCCGGCTCCAGGCAGCGGACGATCTGTTCGAGATGATCCACATCGTGCAGGCCGGCGTTGATCGCGACGTCCATCAGGGTCGCCGGGCCTTGCGAGGGGTGCAGGCCCGCGAGCAGCCACTGCTCGTCGGTGAGCGGCTCCACCAGCGCGATGAACTCGCGACGGGCCAGCTCGTACTCTGCGAGGGCCTGGCGCAGATCGGCCGTCGCATAGTTGCGGCGACGCATCAGCTCCTCGTTCGACATCACGGCGAAGGTCGGATTCGGGCCGGCGAGCAGAGAGCGCACGCGCTGGGTGAAGATCGCCTCGACGTCGCGCATGTGGCAGACGATGAAAACCACGTTCCAGCCATCATCGCCGTCACGTAGCGCCACCGCCTCTTCTTGCGTGACGCCCTGAAGCAGCGCAGCCAGGATGGCCGGCGTCTTGCGCAGGGTGCGCAGCGCCTTAGCCGGATTGATCAAACGATTCATGGGGTTCCTGCCTCCTCTTGAAGTTCAACATCCGTTTATCCGTTTATCCGTTTTCATCCGTTGCCATCCGTGTCTGGCTCGCCCCCCGGGCGCACCACCAGCAAAATCAACACCGCACCCAACCCCAGCATCAGCGCGTTTGCGCGGAACGCCCACACGGCCGTGTACGTGTCATAGATCCACCCGCCGAGCAGTGGGCCGATCACCGCACCCAGGCTGGCCGCCGCGGTGTAGTGGCCAAACGCCGTGCCCCGCTGCGCCGCGCCCGGCGGACTGCCCGCCGTGACAGCCTCGGTATCCGCATCGCCGCCGTAACTCAGCGACAGCCCTCGCTCGACATTGCTGACGCCCAGTTGGATGGAGAGCCTACATTGGCCGTTGGACACTGAGGGCAGATAGACGAACTGATCCAGGACGATAGGCCATTCTGCGAGAAGCTGAAGAGCGCAACTCCAGACGATGAGTGTGCTGCTGGTGAACCCAAAGCCGCAAGTGCCGGTCAACTCGGAGTTGATCGGCACTTGCGCATTGCCAGCAGTACGTTCTCGGCCGAAGGTCACATGAACCGCTGCACCGACGAACTTCGTTGTACTTCGGCACAACGATCAAGGTCTGACGATCAGGGGCAAGTAAATCTCATGCCCCGGTAGGCTGTTCCAAAAGCCCCCACTTAACGTGTAACTGTCGCCACTGAGCAGTCCTGCACCCGGCTGGCCGATCGTGCCACCGAGGCTGTAACTGCCGCCCGTGCTGTACATGTAGCCTCCGCCCCCAATTGTGCTCCAGGTTAGATCATAGCCACCCCCGGTCTGCGCCTGCGCGATCACCTGGCCGGCAAGGATGGCGACCAGAACGAGCAAGAGCACCCAACGTGAATGCGTGTGCCTCTTCATCATCGTCCTCCTCAGGATTTTACCCCTCCTCTAACGGATGGTCGCACCGTAGCCTTCGAGCGTAACCGCGCGGTTGATGACCAGCGTGCCACTGAAGTTGTACTCGGAACCTGCGCGCAGCATCAATGTGTCGTTGGTGGGCACCGATGCCGCCGCCTGTGTGATGTTCTGGTACGGCGTAGCGGGCGAGCCATCGCCGGACGTGGCCGCCGCGGCCGCCGCGAACCTGACGACGGTGGGTGCGATCCTCGTCATCATGTCATGGTTGAGGGGAAATGGCGCCGAATCAAACGTGTACCAGCCGTCGCTGCCGCCGGCCCAACCGAAGTTCATGTGAAAGAGCCGGTTGGGGTCGCCGGACTTGTCGTAGCCGTCAATCACCCACGCATGACCTTCGTCCTTAGCATTGCTGCCGCCCAGGCCGGCTACCCGTCCCCAGGTGATCTCCGCCGTTATCGAGGAGATGTCGGCCCCCGGACCGCCGTCGGAGGGGGGAGCGGTGTAGAGAGCATCGGGATCATAACGGAAGTAAGCCGCGAGACCGGCGACGTCGTTGCCGAAGAACGAGCCTGTGTACCAAACGCCGAGGCCGCTGTTCACACCGATGGCGGTGTGTGCGCTGAACTTCGCCGCCTCGCTGCCGGCGGCATCCGGCGGCTCCGTGTTGGTGTCCCGCATGATGCTCCAGTTGTAGGTCGCCGCGCCGAAGTCCGCGCAAGCCTGCTTCGTGCTCTGGTTCATGTGGCTCCACAACGTCGCGAGCGCGTTCTGATACGCGGCGCCGGCCGAAAGGGTCTGGGCAGCCCCGTAGATGCTCCCGTCCCAATAGCCGTTCATCTGCAGCAGGTGATTAGCCGCATCGTAGCGCAGCCGGCCGTTGTAGTCCGCAGGGATCGTCACCGATGCGTTGAGCGTCACGGAGTCCCAAGAGGTGCGCCACCGGTAGTCGTAGTTGATGCACTTGCTGCTCGTGCCGCTCGGCGGCCATTTCCAGTAATACATGACCTGCGCGGTGGCGGTGGCGTTGCACCCGACCACCGTGTGCTCGGCGGTGCTGGGCGTCAGCACCGGCAGTTGATCGAAATAGGGCGCGCCCTGGTCCCAGCGGGCGGTTAAGGGCAGCACCAGGTAGCTCGGCTCGGCCTGAACCCCCGCCGCCGCGGCGGGCCTGGCGGGCGTGTGGCCTGCGATCAGCTCTTGCCAGTAAACAGCACGGTCTTGCAGCGCATCCTGGATCAGTTGCGCCGGCGCTTCTGGTCCGGTCAGCGCCTGCTGTGCCGCCTGCTTCCGCGCGGCGATCTCGTGCAGGATCGCCTGGTAGGCAGGGTTGGCAGGGTCATAGGTAGCCTGGGGGCTGTAGAAATACACCGGCAGCACCGTCACATCTGCGCCGGCCAGGCAGAAGCCACCTCCGGCCAGGTGCGCGATGTAGGCGACGATCTCTCCCTGCTCCCAATAGGGTTCCATCGTCGTGATCACGGCATCGGGCCGCGCCTCAACTGGAACGCCGCGGACCCATGTCTCTACGGCCGCACGCACGTCGGCCTCGCTTAGCGGCCCGGCTTGGGCCGCTACCGGCGCAGGCGGGCTCCAGAAAGCCAGCACCAGCGCCAGGCAGCCGATCAAGGCCAGGAGCCGGAAGGGTATCTTGTTCATGGCAGCTCCTCCTCGGCTACTGCAGGCTGACCAGGACCAGCACCAGCCCCTGGCCCGAGTCCAGCCCCGTCATGGCCTTGCCGATGACCGCGCCCTGGCCCAGTGTGCGGTCTGATGCCTTCATCGCAGTTCCAGGGAGCGCGGAAGAGGTCAACAGGTCGCCGGGCTTGATCGGCGCTGAGATGGCTTCTGCCTTCACGTACACCCGACCGGCAATCGCCACCTGCGTGTTGCCCTCCATCACACCGCTCTGATGCAAGGTTAGCCCAGGGTTGACGCCCCCCGCGCCGCTGACCACACCGGCGACCTTAGTATCATAGGCGGACACGCTCGGCTTGAGCTGGCCGGGATGCGCGTCGTCAATGACCATCAGTGTCCCAGGCTCGATCTTGACCCCGGCCGAGGCATCGAAGCGTTCGGCCAGGTCGCCGCCGCCATAGATTTCCACTGCGGACGCGACCACACGGCCAGTGGTGGTGACGCGGAAGATGATGTTGTTGCCTGCGGCGTTGAGCGATCGAAACGAATCGCCGGCGCCGGTGTTTTGCGCGACGATCGTTGCATCGCCGCCGTGGTTCTTGGCGAAAACGGCGATGCCCGCGGGCGCGGTGGTCTTATCGTTGGTGGCCTCCGCGTAGAGCGCGGGTTGATTGATGCCCGTGCCGTTACTAATCGCCTTCACGCCGATGCCGCCGTTGGAGACAGCCTCGCCCAGCACACCGGCGCTGCCGTTGAACCCGGTGCCCTTGACGCCAGCCCCCGCCAGGTTCCAGGTGCGACCCCACACGCCGGCGCCTGCCGAGCCCGTGGCATTGGAGTTGTTGGAGCCGTAGACGCCTACGCCATCCAGTGCGCTCATCATCTCTCCCGTCATGGCCGCAGGGATGCTGCCGGTGGCTGCGTCGCTCTGGATCTTGACGACCTGGTAGGCACTGCCGCGAATCTTCGTGCCTGGCCGCAGGCCCAGAGCATAAGGCGTCCCGGTGAGCGGCTGGCGCGGGGTCAGCGTTGTGCCCAGCGCCGCGCACGAGATCTGATGGTTGCTTGGGCATACCCTGATTTCCAGCCAGCGGGCATCCCCACTGAAGGCATCGGCTCCGAACTGGTTCGTCGCGTTCAGCGTCACGGTAAACAAGCCGTTGTTCGCCGTGACGTCCTCTATTTCGGCCGTTCCCACCTCATTTCCATTCTGGGCCGCGTCCCAAAGCGAGAACTGCAACCTGTACGCGCCCTGCGCGAGCGCGCCATTCTCCTTGAGCTGCCCCTGGTAGGTGAAAGCGGTAGACGTGGCGCTGGCCTCTGGAACCAGCGATTCGGGCGCGGTATCCTGCGCCAGTACTGCCCATCCCTGCCCCGAGCCACTCAGCATGAGGCCGGCGAGCAGCAATACGACTGCTAATGTTTTGGGAAATCTATGGCCTTGCATGGTGTATTCCTCCTTCCTAGAGAATTGGTGGTGGTACAAGGTTAACTGACCGATTCGTACAGCACTCTACCCCCTGCCGGGGCCCTTAGGCCGAGATGCAATCATGCTCTATGTGCGCACACCTCCTTCGGGCGGGCTTGAAACTTGCGCAGACGGCCTGCCCCAACGCTTCTGTCTTGCGCAACCGCTCCCCAATCCAGCCGGTTTTCACGCGTCGGTGCCGAAGAGTCACGCGTTGACGATAGACAGATGCAACTTATTCTCTTACACGAACGCTCCAGCGCCTGCTTGCTTGGCGTTCTGCTCGACGGCCAGCTGAGTTGCCTGTCCCTCGAGAACGTACGACTAAGTCCAGCTCCCATTGGGACTCGCTTGCCAGACATGATTCTTAGTTGCCGGGGCCAGCCCGTGCTCTGCTGGCGCAACGGCCGTACCCTCTACAAGGCCTTAGCCAGACGAATCAGGATGGCCGCCTGATCGGCAGTGAGATCACTGGTCGCTTGAATGTACTGCACGATCCATACCCATTATACACCCCCTCGACTATGAATTGGACATCCGCTTATCCGTTTTCATCCGTTACTTTTGCGCCCGCCGGGCGCACCACCAGCAAAATCAACACCGCACCCAACCCCAGCATCAGCGCGTTCGCGCGGAACGCCCACACGGCCGTGTACGTGTCATAGATCCACCCGCCGAGCAGCGGGCCGATCACCGCACCCAGGCTGGCCGCGGCGGTGTAGTAGCCAAACGCCGTGCCCCGCTGCGCCGCGCCCGCGATATCCACCACCAACGCCTCTTGGGCGGGTGTGGCCGCGGCGAATGCGGCGGCTTCCAGCACCCACAGCAGCGCCAACGGCCAGAGCGAGCGCACCTGCGGGATGAACGTGGACACGACCGCACCGACGAGCAGCGCAATGGCGATGGGCAGTCGCCGGCCGTAGCGGTCGCTGAGGCGGCCCAGTCGCGAAGGTAGGAAGGCGCTGGCGAAGGCCGCGGGCAGGTACGCCGTCGCCAGTCCGAACAGGTTCGGGGTGACATGGTCGCGCAGGTAGATCATCAGGATCGGCGCGAGGAGGGCGGATGCGCTGGAGGTGAGCAGCGCGATGCCCATGAGGCCGCGCAATTGGCCGGGCAGCCGCCAGGGGCGGCCCCCCACCCCCCCGACTTCGGGGGATGACACGTCCCCCCCAGGATTGGGGGGCGAGGGGGGCATCTGCTTCGACAGCGTCTCCGGCACGCCGCGCCAGGCGATCAGCGCGCCGACCAGCGATGTGACCGTGTAGAGCCAGAATAGCGTTGACCAACCCGCGCCGTCTGTCAGGTTGCCGCGCCCCAGGAAACCGAGCACGGCGAACCCGATCGCCGCACCGAAGATGCCTCCGCGGCTCGACATCTCTTCGATCTGGCCGTAGCGGCCCCCGCGGCGGCCGGCCGGCGCCAGATCGGCCACGACCGCATACGCGGCCAGCCACATCAGTCCGGAGCCGAGGCCCTGGCTCAACCGCGCCAGGTATAGCCCTCGGAGGTTGCCGGCCAGGGCATAGCCGGCATTGGCGAGCGCATACCCCAACAGCCCAGCGACCAGGAACGGCCGGCGGCCGAAGCGATCCAGGCCGTGGCCGACGAACGGCCGGAGCACGACCAACATCAGCGCGAAGGTCGAGAAGAGACCGCCGATCTCCAGCGCGCTCGCGCCCAGGCTGCGCCCCACCAACGGCAGCGCGAACATCAGGATGCCGAACGGCAGCGAAACGAAGAAGATACTCTGGCGCAGCCGCCGCAGGCGGAGATCCGGGCGGCTCTGATCGTTCACGGGAAGACTCATCTGATCGTTCCGACGAAACTCAGCAGGGCCAGCAGGCCAAAGCCCAGGATGACCGCGCCCGACAGACGGTTCACCCAGCGCATCGCTCGATGATCGAATCGGTTGCGCAACAGGCTGACTCCGCCGCTCAATAGCAGCCACCAAAACGCCGATCCCAGGAAGACGCCGAGCACGGTCAACGCTGCGGCGCTGGTGTAGCCCGTGCTCCCCACGCCCAGCCCCGCGAAGACTGCCGCGAACGATAGAATTGTGATGGGGTTGGTCAGCGTCAGAGCAAGGGTCGAAGCAAAAGCGCCGGGCAGGCTCCTGCCCGACGCGTTGGCCGCGACGTCGGCGGGTCGAGCCAGCAGGGTGCGGATTCCCAGGTAGCATAAGAACAGCCCGCCCACCAGCCGCAGCCCCACCTGCGCGCCGATCAGCGCGCCGGAAATGACCGTCAACCCGAAGGCCGCGATGCTCCCATACAGCGCATCCGCGGTGGCCGCGCCGAGGCCCGAAGCGAATCCGACCAGCCGCCCCTGCGCCAACGTCCGCCGGATGCACAGCACCCCGATCGGTCCCACCGGCGCGGCGATGGAGAAGCCGAGCAGCAGGCCGCGGCCGAGGACGGAGAGGCCGGCAGGGTCAGACATCCTTCACTGTCCCCTCGACGCCTGACTCCTGTCCCCTGTCTCCTGCAACCCCGCCCGCTCCACGTAAACCCCCCGGTACTCCGGCGGCAACATGCGGGCGATGGTGAGCATCAGTTCGTCGGTATACGTCCGAAGCTCGGCCGTTCGGGCCTGCCCGGCCTCGGGGGGCAACTGCATGGCCGGGGCGATGCGGATGTGGATGCGCGGGCGGCGAAAATGCAGCCAGTCGCGAATCAGCGTTTCCTGCCCCCAGATCGCCACGGGCAGGATGACCGCGCCGGTCCGGCTCGCCAGGTAGACCGTGCCATTCTTGCCCGGCAGCAGGCTGCACACACGGCTGCGCGTTCCCTCCGGCGCGACGCCAAGCCCGCCGCCGCGCTGCAAGACGACGGCCGCCCGGCCCAGCGCTTTCCGGTCCGCTTCACCGCGGGCGACGTAGATGGCGTTGCCAAGGAGGCTCATCAGCCAGCCGCCCAACGTGCCGCGCCACTTGTCCGCGGCGAAGACGGTCATCCGCCGCGGCAGGACGGCCAACATGAAGACCGGATCGAGGACGAACAGGTGGTTGGGCGCGACGACCAGGGGGCCGGTCAGCGGCACGTGCTCTACCCCGGCCACGTCTATCCGCGTCAGGAGGCGGATCAGCAGCCAAACAAGGCGTTGCAAGACGCGGTAGAGCAGCGGCGCGTTGGGTGCAGTTTTCATACACTCACCTTGGGGTTGGCGTCGGCGTCAACTGCCGGCGGCCGAGGGCCTGGACGTGGAAGCTGGCGACCGGCCCGCCGGCGGGCGTCAGTTGCAGGCTAAAGGTGGTCTCGCCCCCGCGCGGGATCACGTTGTGCTCCGGCACGCCGCGTCGCGTGCCGACGACGCGACCGAGCGCATCGTACAGGGTGACGGTCACGACCACGCCGATGGCATCTTCTGGGCCGGTGTTGGCGACGATGCCGGTCACTGTGTAGGCCGCGTACCGCTCACCGCTCCCGTGGGTGTTCCGGGTCTCCAGGTCGCGGTAATAGCTGCCCACGTAGCCGCGCACGCCGAGCCACGGAACGACCAGATAGCTGGCGAAGCTGGCCGGCGCCGCGTTGATGTGCGCGGCGAACGGCGCCCGGTCGCCGGGGCCGAGGAGGTCCACTTGCGCGTGCTCCTGCGCCTGCGCCACCACCTTGCCGCCGGCGTCTAGCAGGCTGATCGTCACCGCGGCCTGCTCCAGGTCTTGGCCGGTGGTGTTGTGGATTTCGCCGAAGCACCACAGCCCACCGAACGGCGTGAAGTTGAAGGTCACGTTCTCCACGGTGAATGGCAGCGCGGTCGGAGTGGCAGTAGGGGTGCCGGCCACCTTCAACAACTCCTCGCGCGGGATGATCAACTCCTGGCCGATTTGCAGCGAGCGGGGGTCGGTGATGCCGTTGGTGTCTTGCAGGCCCTCGGTCGAAATCCCAAACTTGATTGCGATGGCCAGCAACGTGTCTCCGGGCTCGATCTTGTAAATGATCGGCGTGGGGGTGACGGTGGGCGTGGCCGTGGGCGCCGGCGTGTAGGGGGCTGGCGTGGCGGTCGGTCGCAGCGTCGCCACGGGCGACAGGCCGACCGTCGGCGTGGCCGTGGGTGTCGGCGTGACGCGCGTCATCACCTGCCCGCAGCCGGCGAACAGGGACAAGGCGAAGAACATGCCGATCAAGCTGACGAAACGTTTCAAGATGGAGGTCGCTCGGTCTGACTGGAGATCTCTGCTTCGCGGCGAATTATAGCACGAATGAGAATCCGCGAGCAAAGTGGGCGAGGACGTTTGGGAACCGGCCCAAGTAGGCGCCTCCCCCGAGTTCCCCGAAGTTCCCCTGAGTCCCGCTTATCGCACGCCAACCGCCGGCACGTAGAATCGCCAGTAGGGACGGTTGCCGAAGTTGACGACGACTTCGGGTGAGGAGGAGGTGCCTTTGACCACCACTTCGCTGGCGGTCGTGGAGAAATGGCCCGGCGGGTCCGTCTCGACCAGCAGGTAGGCGCCCAGCGGGATGCCGAGCATGGCAAAATCGCCGTTGCCGTCGCTGATGGTCATCGCTATCGCGCCATCCAGGGCGTTGATCATGCCATCGTGGTTCGTGTCGGTCCGCAGGATGACCAGGATGCCGGCCAGGCCCGCCTCGTCTTCATCCATGGCCTGGTTCTGGTTCAGGTCGTTCCACGCCCGGCCGCGAATCTGCATGGTGACGGGTGTCGGCGTGGCGCTCGGTGTGAGCGTCGCGGAGGCCGTCGCGGTCGGCGTCGCCGCGGGCGTGACCGTCGCGGTCGGCATCGCCGTAGGCGTCTCGGTGGCGGCCGGCGTCTCGGTGGAGGTCGCGGTCGCCGTGGGTGTAGGCGGCAGGATCGTCGGGCAGTTCCACTCCACCGTTCGGTTTGCGGAAACTCCCACCAGTAGCTCTGGAGAACCCGTCAGCACGAAGCCCGGTGGCGGGATGAAGGTCAGTCGGTAGGTGCTCGGACTCAGCGGGCCGAAGGCGTAGATGCCGCTTGCGCCCGTCACGAACGTCTCAATTGCCTGCCCCGACATCCCGCGCAGCTCTATCGTGGACCCTTTCACGCGAACGTCCTTGCTGTCCGTGAAGATGCCGTCGCCGTCAATATCCCAGAAGACGATGCCACGGACGTCGCCCGTGGTTGGGGTGGACGTCGGCGTGGGAGTGGGCGTGTAAGTGTATGTGGGCGTGGGCGTCGGCGTGTAGGTGGCAGTCGGCGTAGACGTTGCGGTCGGCGTTGGCGTGTAGGTTGCGGTCGGCGTAGCCGTCGGGGTCGCCGTGGAAGTGGGCGTCCGGGTCACGGTCGGCGTAGGCGTCGGTGTGTAAGTCGCGGTCGGCGTAGCCGTCGCGGTCGCCGTGGGTGTGGGCGTCCGGGTTACGGTCGGCGTCGGCGTTGGCGTGTAGGTCGTGGTTGGCGTAGCCGTCGCGGTCGCAGCGGAAGTGGGTGTGTGAGTCACGGTCGGCGTTGGCGTGACCGTGGCGGTTGTCGTCGCTGTGGGTGTGGGCGTCCGGGTCACGGTCGGCGTTGGTGAGGCCGTCGCGCTCGACGTGAACGTCGCGCTCGGCGTCCGGCTGGGCGTGACCGATGGGCTGGCGGTGGCTGTCGGGGCGCCGGTGACGGTCGGCGTGCTGGTAGGGGCGTCCATGGCGGTCGGACTGGGCGTCCATGTAGGCGTCGGTGAGGGGGTTATCGTTGGCGTCGCAGTCGCGCTGGCCGCCGCCGTGGCGGTAGGGGTCACGGTGGGCTGGCCATCTACCAGGGTTAAGATGCCGAAGTCGCCGGGTGCGCCGTTGGTGATCTGGCCTTCCCAGACCATGTAGGCGTCGCGGTTGCCCCCGTTGTCGTCGTCGTTGAGGGCCACGGTGAAGCCGATGCGCTTGCCGGGAGTGAACGCCCCGGCCTGGATGACCGAAGGCGGCAAACGCAACTCGAACTGCCATCCGCCCGGAACAGTCTGGGTGGCCGCGACCGTCTGGGTGATGACGTACTGCCCGAAATCGGCCATCATGCCGTCCACCGCCAGGACGATCTGATGGTCATCTGCCATGTAGTGGAAAAGCCCGTCGGCAAGACCGTCTATGCCGAACTCGACGCCGTCATCTTCCCAGATGTCGGTCGAATCGCGAATCAGGATGTCATCGTGGATCAAGCCGGCCAGGATCAAGTCGTCGCCTTGCCAGGCGCAAGAGAACTGCCCGGCAGGATCGCCAGGCGTCCGCGCTCCCTGATACCAGAAATAGTCGGCCGTGGTGTTGTCCAGCGTCAACACCGGAAAGCCGGCCCATTCGCCCAACTGTCCATCCTGAATAAAGCTCGCGGCGGCGGGTGGGCAATCCACCATGCGCGGGGTGCGAGTGGGCGTCGGCGTGGTCGTGGGCGTGGCGGTCGGCGTGCGCGTGGCGGTCGGCGTGCGCGTGGCCGTCCTGGTGGCCGTCGGGCTGGGCGGATCGGTCGGCGTGACCGTGGGCGTAGCGATGGCCGTCTGGGTGGCCGTGGAGTTGACGCCGGTGGTCGCGGTGGGTGTGGGCGTGGGCAGTCCTGGCTCCGCGGCCAGCACCAGCTTGCCGAAACCGGAGGCGTCGCCGATGGTCGTGCGACCGGCCCAGATCATCTGATCGTCGCGGCCGCCGCCGTTGTCGTCATCGTTGAGGCCGATCGTGAAGCCAAGCTGATCCCCCAGCGCGAGCGAGGTTAAACCGAGCACGCTCTCGTGGAGTTGGAGTTCCAGGCTCCATTTTCCACTGAACTTCTGGGCCACGGCCGTGGCCGTGATGACCTGCGTTGTGCCGAAGTCGGCCAGCGTGCCGTCGGTGACGACGATGAACTGGTGGTCATCGAGCGCCCAATTCCAGCCATTGCGCAGCGCGTCGAAGGTGAATTCGAAGCCGTCGTCGTCCCAGATGTTCGGGCTGTCGCGCACGATGACGTCGTCGGTCACTTCGGCGGCCAACACCAGGTTTTCGCCCTGCCAGCCGCACCAGATTGTCGTCGAAAGGTCGTTCAGATCGGGGCCGGGCAGGTGATCTACGTAGGCGGCGGTGTTGCGGTTCAGCGTAATGGTCGGATAGCCGCCCCATTCGCCGACTGCGCCGTCCAGGGCGAAACCAGCCGGCAGCGCAGGGCAGTCCAGCGACCGCGGGGCCGGCGTGGGCGTCACCGTCGGCGTGGACGTAGGCGTGCTGGTGGGGAGCGGGCTGCCCACGGGCGACGGCGTGGGCGAGCGCGCCGGCGTGGGGCTGGCCGTGCCGACCCGTGTGGACGTGGGCGCAGGCCAGGGTGTCAGCGTGGGCACGCGCGTGGGCGCGGGCCGGGCCAGGTTCGTCACCTGGACGAAGTTGATCGTCTCGTCGCCATCGCCGCGGCTCCAGAGGCGGAAGTCACTGCCCGGATAGGCTCCGCCGCCGGATTGCCGGTTGGCAAAGCGGGCGTCGGTCACGTTGAACGTGACCTTCTTCCAGGTGCCCGTGTTTGTTTTCGTCACCACGCCCGCGCTGCGATAGGCGTCGGTCGTGCCGTCGTATTGCAGCTCCCATTTATCGTAACCCTGATCCAGGTAGGTCACGGCGATCGCGATGCTGTTTGTGCCGCCGTTCAGGTAGCGGTCATCCACGTTGAAATACATGTACGAGTTGCCGTCCGCCTGATTGGTGCGGCGGGTGTAGCGTCCCTCGGGCGCCGAACCGACGTTCCACAAGGGAACCGTCTTGCCGCCCGGCACGGCGTCGTTCTGGTAGAGCCAGAATTCGTAATTGCCGTATTCCGGATACCAGGTACACTGCGTCTCGCGCAGCGCCACCCAGACGCTCGGCGTGTCGGTGATCGTGCGGCCCAGGTAGAGATCGGCGAACTGCAAGAGGTCTTGCCGGTCGGGAGCGGTGATCAGGGCCGTGTCCAGCAGCAGGATATCCACGTGTTTGTCCAGGGCGGTGTAGAGACCCCACATGGAGTCCGTGCGGCCGTGCAGGCTGCCGCTGACCTGGTTCTCGTATGCCTCGAAGGCGGTGGGTACCTGGTTGCCCCAGGTGAGTATCGGATCATAGGCGCCGGCGCGCCCGATCCAGGGTTCCGTGGCGGGGATGATGGCGTCGTCCATGTCGGGCTTCAGCCCGTCGTTCTGAACCCCCACGCCCTTGCTGGCCGCGTAATCGGTGATCGTCCGACGCTCCATGCGGTTGTCGTAGAACGGCAGATACTCGATGAACAGCATCTTGTTGGGGAAGGCCGCGCGATACGCGTCAATCACGAATTTGGCGTAGTTGACCCACAGGTCGCTGGTCAAGCCGGCCGATTGGAGGCAGGGGAAGTACTCGCTTTCTGCAGGCGTCGTTTCGCCGTAGATGCCGATGGCTGGCTCGAGCCAGGCCACGCGGGGGTCGTCGCCGTAACGTTGGCCGAGTGCCTGGATGAACTGGCCGTAGGCAGCCTGGTAGCTGGCGTCCCAGTAGCGGGGAATCTCCACGCCGGAGCAAGAGATCACGGCGTTTGGGGAGGTCTGCTTGACGTGATTGGGCACGCCACTGCCTCCGCAGCAGGTGCCATCGTAGGTGTCAATCCCCAAGCCCACGCGCTTGCCGAGGGCAGCCTCCTTGGCGATGAACTCGTCGGTCATAAACCAATCGTAGGTCTGCGGGCCGGTTTCAAGAAAGCGCCATAACGGCGCCAGGTGGCCGCCACGCACAAAGGGATAGAGGTTGGGGTCAACATAGCTGTAGTCGTAGAAGACGTAGATGCCGGCCGGGCCGTTGTCGGGGGTGGGAGGAATAACTTGTGGCTGCGCCGGCTGCGGAGTGGTTTGAGCTTCGGGCTGGACGGTCGCCGGCGACGCGACGCGGTCTGCCGCTGCGGATCGCGCCGTCTTTGCCCCATAGGCCAGGATGCCGGCCACGAGTGCCAGGAGGGTCAGGATCGCCAGGGTGATATTCTTGCGCATGAACGCATCTCCGCGTCGTTCTTGAAAGCGAATCGGTCAACGGTACCTTTGTTCGGCGAGACGGTCGTCCGGCGGGAAGAAGTGACGGCGCAACCAGAAAAAATGGTTCTGATGCAGCCTGTTACTGCGAGTATTGTATCACGTTAGGAGGCGGATGGGTAGTGGGACATGAGTCCTGTTGATGAAATAACAGGCGGTCGAAATCGCCCCTCGCGGGCTAAGCCGGCCGTCCGTGCCAACGGCCGGCCGGCTCATGCCCGCGTCCACGCAGGTGGCCGCTCGGCCGCCGGCCCTTGAGGAGCGACTTCAGTCGCCGATTTGTTTACGCGGCCGCCACCAGCTTCAAGAACTTGCGCCGGCCGATCTGGAGGATGTGTTCACGATCCGGCGTGATCGTCAGCGCGAAGTCGTCCACCCGCTCGCCGTCGAGCTTGACGCCGCCCTGCTGCATCAGGCGGCGCACTTCGCTTTTGCTGGGCGCCAGGCCGGTGTTGGTGAGCAGATCCACCACGCTGATCGCTTCGACTAGCTTCAGCTCCGGCATGTCGGCGGGCAGCTCGCGCTGCTGGAAGACGGTGCGGAAGTGCGCCTCGGCCGCCGCGGCGGCCTCTGGCCCCTGGAAGATCGCCACGATCTCCCCGGCCAACTGCATCTTCAGGTCGCGCGGGTGCAACTCGCCCCTTTCCAGTTGACCGAATCTGGCCGCGATCTCGTTCGGCGTCCAGCGGGTCACCAGATCAGCGAAGTTGCGCATGGCGCTGTCGGGGATGCTCATGACCTTGCCGAACATGACCTCCGGCGGCTCGTTGATGCCGATGTGGTTACCGGTGGTCTTGCTCATGCGCAGCACGCCGTCGGTACCCACCAGGATCGGGAAGGTCAGGATGGTCTGCGCACGCAGGCCAAACGCCTCCATCAGCTTGCGGCCCGCGATCAGGTTGAATAGCTGGTCGGTGCCGCCGATTTGGACGTCGGTCTGCGTCGCCACCGCGTCGTAGCCCTGCATCAGCGCGTAGAAGAACTCGTGCAGCCAGATGGGGTCGCCCTTGCCAAAGCGTAGGGCGAAGTTCTCGCGCACCAGGAACTGTTGCAAAGTGAAGTTCGAAGCCAGTCCGATCACGTCCTTGAAGCTGAGTTTCGAGAGCCAGTCGCCGTTGTACATGACGGCCGTGCGGACCGGATCGAGTATTTTCCACGCCTGGTCGGTAAAGGTCTTGGCGTGCTCGTACACCTCTACGTCGGTCTGCTGCCGGCGAGCCGACGTCTTGTCGCTCGGATCGCCGATCAGCGCGGTGAAGGAGCCAATCAGGAAGATGACCTCGTGGCCCAGTTCCTGGAACTGGGCCAGCTTGCGCATGGGGACAGTGTGGCCCAGGTGCAGGTCGCTGGCGGTGGGGTCGAAGCCGCAGTAGACGCGCAGCGGCCGGCTCTCGCGGGCCGATTCGGCCAGCCGTTGGCGCAGCTCGGCCTCCATGTTGATGCGCGTCGTCTCATCACCGAACTCTACCCCGCGCATGAGGATGGCCAGTTGTTCATCTACAGGTCGGAAGGGGGACATGGGATGCCTCCGGATTGCGGATTGAAGATTGCGGATTGCGTAGCCCATCGGTCATTCGTCGTTGGTCGGTCGTCCGTGGTCAAGAAATAAAAACAGCGCGGCAGATGCCACGCTGTTTGGAGATGGGATCTGGCCGGAAGCGCGTTGGGATCAGGGGGCGTACTTGCCCCCCACATACGAGTACCAGTGCGCCTCGGGCAGAAAACTCGTGCTCATATTGGTATCTTAGCACATTGACGAAAGACTGTCAAACGGTGTAAAATAGGATATAGGGTACTCTCACGTGTCAGGCAAGTGGATACGTTCGACCATCCAATCATCCAACCATCCAACCATCCAACCATCCAACCACCGAAGGAGGTCTCTATGACAGGGAACCGCTGGCGCCGCGTGGGCGCCATTCTCGCAGTCGTCCTTTTGTTGACGGTCTCGCTTGTGCCTGCGGCCTCGGCCAGCGGCCAGGCGGCGCCGGCCTTGGCGCCCCGCGTCCACGTGGTGTGCTACGGCGAGACGCTGGCGAGCATCGCTCGGATGTATGGCGTGGACGTGTATGAGTTGGCCCGCGTGAACCACATCTACAATCTGAATTGGATTTACGCCGGCCAGCGTTTGACCATCCCCGGCGGCGCGCCTCAGCCGGGACCGGCGCCGGACTACTACGTCGTGAAACGCGGTGACACCCTGGCGACGATCGCCTGGCGGTACGGCACGACGACCTGGGCGCTGATGCAGTGCAACGGCATCGCGAATCCGAATCTGATTTACGCCGGGCAGGCGCTACGGATTTGCGGCGGCTATTCCCCACAGCCACAGCCGTGGCCACAGCCGCAGCCGCAGCCGCAACCGTGGCCACAGCCGCAACCGTGGCCACAGCCCAATCCCGTACCGGTGCCCGGCGGATCGGGCGCCTGGTCGGCGCAGTATTGGAATACCGCGGATTTGAGCGGTTCCCCCGTGTTGGAGCAGCAAGAGGCGAATCTGGATTACAACTGGAGCTGGAACCCGCCCGCACCGGGGGTGCATAACGTCAATTGGTCGGCCCGCTGGACGCGCACGTTCTACATGACCGCCGGCACGTATCGCATCACCGCGAAGGTGGACGACGGCGTGCGGGTCTCCATTGACGGCGTCTTGGTGATTGACTCGTGGCAGGTGCAGGCCGTCAACACCTTCCAGCGCGACGTGTTGATCCAGACCAGCGGCAACCACACCTTCACCGTCGAGTACTTCCAGGCGGAGGGCGTGGCGGAGCTGCACGTCTACTCGCAGAAGCTGTGATAGTCCTTACCTTTGCGCAGATAGACCAGGCGCACGTCTAGTTTTTACCACAGGGGCACAGAGAACACGGAGAAAGAACGAAAAAGTCTCCGTGAACTCTGTGTCTCCGTGGTGAATATGAAGAATTTGGCGTGCGGAACGGACAAACCGCCTTGAGCGCACGCCGGCATGATATGGTCGTCGGTAATGAAAACGCGGACGGTCACGCGGATTTCCCTGCCCCATGCCATGACGCGATCACCCGCACGCGCGTCCCGCGCCCCGGCTGCGATTCGACGACGCACTCCCCGCCCACGGCCCAGGCGCACTCCCGCATCGTGTTCATCCCCCATCCGGTCGGCTCGGCTGACTCCAGGCGCGCCGGGTCAAAGCCGATGCCATCGTCTTTACCGTGATTGACGCCAACCGTCCCGTGCAGGAGATCTTCGTGGATCTCCGCAAGCAGTTGGGGCCGATTCTCAAGGACATGCGGCCGGCGATGTGAGCGGGCCGACCCAAAGCGGCTACGCGCCGCCGTTGGTCGGGCGGATCACCTAAATGGACATGCACACGGGGCTGACGCCGGACGTGCCGATGCCGGACTCAGCCAGCCCTCGGCGTCGAAGTCCCGCTCTCAGGCCGGGCAATTCACGTCTGGACGTCATTCCCCCACGGCCACAGAATCCTCCAGCCCCAACTCCCGCAACGCCCCCTTGGTTTCCTCCACCTTCTGCTCCGATACCCCGCCGGACGGCGCGACCTCGACCTGCACCGTGAGCTTCAACCCGCCGCCGACCGCGAAGCGGGAGAGGACCCTGGTGTAGAAGTTCATCCACTTCTGCGCCGGGACCTCGCCAGACCATGTCAGGCGCCGGGTCTGTAGTGGCAGTGGTGGAGGGGGTGGCGGCGGCGGTGGGGGCGGAGTCTCGGCCAGGCTTACCCGTACCAGCGCAGTACCGCTGACGTCGCCCACTATCGCCGTGACGGTAATCTCCCCCTCGGCCTGACTGGCGCGCAAGCGGCCCTGCCCATCGATCGTGCCACTCGATACGCGCCACACCGTGTAACCCGGCTCGACCTCATCGCCGTGTTGATTCAAGCATCGGATGCTGAACGCAAGCTCTTCATTCGGGCGAAGCTGCGCACCATCGGGCACGATGCGCACCGCGACGACCTTGGAGCCATCCTGAACCCGACTCAGGTACGCCTCGGCGGTCTCTTTCGTGATGAGGTACATGTCGTCGGAGATCTCGACGCTGTAGGGATTGACCGAGGTCTGGAAGTAGAATGGCTCGTAGCCGCCCCCGCCTGCCTTGCCGACGTAGGCCAGGAAGCCCTCGCGGACGCCGTTGACGACCGTGTCGCGGATCGCGTTCGGGTCGGCCAGACGCGGGAAGCGGGGCGATGCGAAGAAGGCGTCGCGCACGCCGCGCGTACTCCACTCCGGGAAGGCGGGCCAGTTGCGGCGCAGGAAGTTGGGGCTGATCGTGTCCTCGATCTCGCCGTCCTGCCTCAAGCGGCGGAGGATCAGCTCGACGATGCTGGCCGCCGCGCTGGAGTGGATCAGGCCCAGGTTGATGGTCCGCAGCTCGTTGTCTTTGCCCAGCAGGGCCACGTTCTTGTATGCACGCCAGACGCTCTCGGCCAGGTTCGCCTTCGCCTTGCCCAGGTCAGTCTGGAGCTGCCGCTGCTGCACGTCGTCCAGCCGGAGCTGCCCGCCCGCGTGCTCGTCGCGAATCAGCTCCCAGGCGAGCCACTGCCGGGCATCGGTGCGCAGTTGGGCGTCGTCCTCTGGCACGGCCCACAGCAGGGCGCTCTTGAAGGTGCGGCCCGAGCTGCCCGCCTCGCGCGTGATGCGGTTGATCAAGGCCGTGGTCGCGGGATCCTCCCTGACGTGATCGGGCGCCAGCACGGCCAGCACCAGCACGGGCCGATCGGGAATCTCGCCGCTGGTCTCTGGGAAGTAGACGCGCTCGAGGCCCGCCCCCATGCGAAAGACGCGCTGCACCTCGGCGCCGATGGTCTCGGTGATCCTGGCGTCGCCGATGTTGGCGCGGCGGTCGGCGAGCAGCTTGTTGAGGTTGGGGGTGACGCTGAAGCGGTAGCTGTTGCCTTCCACGGTCAGGAAGTAGCACGCGCCGCGCAGCCCCTCCAGCACCGGCTCGACGTTGCCGATGTCCAGGTCGGGCGCGGCCACGGCCAGGCGGATTTCGGGCGCGGTGGCCTCCATGCGCTGTTGTCCACCATTGGACTCGAAGAAGATCGCGGCCGCGGCCTGGCGGTGCAGCCGGCCGCGGCGGATCGTCTCCACCGCTTCGTCGTCCAGCCGGGTGGCGTGCGATTCGCGCCGGCCACAGATGTCGGTGGTGACGGCCCCCTCCAGCCGGCCTTCGCCAAGCTGCTCGAAGACGGCCGAGCGGAACATGGGATCGTCCAGCGGCGCAGTACCGATGCCCAGCAGCGGATCCTTGTGCGTGCCCCGGTAGCCGCTCTGATAGGCCCGGGCCACCCACAGCGCCAGCAGACGCAACACGCCGCGGGTGCGCTGAAAGCGGGGGAGCACCTGCCACTTGCGCTCGAAGACCGAGAGCACGGTCGGGTGGAAGGGGTAGGTCGCTATGAAGGCTTCCTGGGCGCTGTCTGGCGCGAACCAACTGGGCAGTTGCAGCCGGTGCGTCATGACCCAGTCGGCGTAGGCCTGGCAGGTGTCGCGGGCCTCCCGGCTCAACATGATCCGGCCGTCCTGCGTCAGGGCGGGCGAGTCCCACTCGAAGAGCCGGCGGCGGATGATCTCGGCGGTCTCGGTCTCGGCCGACATCATGATCGCCTTGCCCACCCGGTCGAGCATCTTCTTGAAGCGCTGCTCGTCGGCCTCGTCTTCGGCGGTGTACTCCAGCTCCGACGCGGGGATCGAGACGACCAGCCCGACGTTATCCTGGCCGCGCGCGGTCTCGGAGAGGGCCTGGAGGAAGTTGTACATCCGGTTGTGGTAACCCAGGCTCCGGTAGGTGCTGACGTAGTTGATGACCTCGTCCACCAAGATGATGGCCGGCCGATCTTTGGGCAGGAACGCCCGGATCACGTCCCCCTTCGGCTCGATGAACTGCGCCTCGTGCTCGCCCAGCACTGCCAGCGCCTCCGCGCCGCCAAGCTGGTAGGCGATCTCGCCCCACGGCGTCCGGCGCAGCGGTGTGCCGTCGTCGCCGCCTCGGCCGCGCAGCGAGTCGAACTCGGTGCCGACAAAGACCGCGGTGGCCGCTTTGGGGATGCACTCCAGCCCGGCCTGACGCAGGAGCCGCCCCACCCCCTGCCACTCGCGCGCGGCCGGCCCGTGCTTGCCCAGGTGATAGAGCAGCGTGAGCGCGTGGGTCTTGCCGCCGCCGAACTGGGTGCTCAGGTTGAAGACCGCCGACGCCTCAGTGCGCTCGCCCGACAGCCGGCGCAGCACCTGGCCGGCCAGGTCGGTCAGGCTGGCGGTCAGGTAGGTGCGGCTGAAGAAGCGGGCCGGGTCCTGGTAGTCGCCCGGTGCGCGGCCATCGCGCACCTGGTCCAGGTGGACGGCAAACTCGGCCGCGTCCAGCGGGCGGTTTTCCCGCAAGTCTTTGCGGGGATAGACGACTTGGTACCACGGTTTGAGGGCCATGCCTGAATCTCCTCATTCTCAATCGCGGCGCAGTGTAGTGGTTTTGTATTCAACCTGCTGTGCCCGCCGGTTCTTCTTCTGGTAGTCTGTGCAACAGTGCTTCTACCCTGGTCAAGTATCGTCCTGCCCCGAGATCCTCAAACATGTCTCGAGCCTCTTTTGCAGACTGGCGTGCCAAACGCAGCCGTCCCGTGTGGAAGTAAATATGGGCTAGTCGGTACTTGTTGAGCGCCACATAACGGCGTTGGCCCTTCACAACGTTTTCTCGCAGTAGGTTATCGAGGATACCTTCCGCGGCCGCAAAGTCGCCCTGAAACGAAAGATTGACAGCGCGCCTGTACCTGATATTATCCAGGCGCCTGGGTGAGTTGAGTTCGGATGCCCATTGTTCTGCTTGGTCAAGCCACCTCGCAACATCAGCGCTGTTGCCTCGTTTTCGCGCCACAAGCGCAAGTCTGTAAGCCGCAACTACTTGATAATCCAGGTCAGCGACTCGAATTGCGGTTTCCAGAATCCTCTGAGCCATCGCTTCCGCCTGATCAAGTGTGCTTCGCTCAGTCAGGATGTCTGCGCGCACTGACCAGCTATGCATCAGTTCTGGTTCATTGGGATAGTCACCAAGGATTGCCTCGGCTCGATCCAGATATTCCACTGCCTCAGTTTGCTGACCCCAAATCTGGTACAGTTCTCCTAGCCATGCGCACGCTCGTCCTTCATCGATCCGACATCCCGCCTCAGTGGCTGTGGCCAGCCAAGTCTCCAAGATGACTTCCAAGTGAGAATACAGATCGCTCCTAAGAGCATAAAGGCTAAGCGCAGCACATAGGGCGAATAGCTCTTCGTGGCGATGATTGTCGCGACACCACACCAGCGCTAATCGTAAGTTCGCAAACTCTCTCCCTACCACGAGCGCCGTCTCATAATCACCATGCGTCTCAAGGTCGTACAGCCGGACGAAATCCAGTGACCACTGTATCCAGCGACGAACAAGGTCCGCCGTTTCTGAATGAGTGCCTATTTCAGCACTCGCTCGTCGTTGTACAATTGGCAGGATCCAGAATCGATCGTCTTCGCGACGGTTCACAAGCAGGAGCCGTTGCAATTGAGCCAGGGCCGCATCGCGATCGACATATGAGAGATCGGTAATTTTGCCGAGGGCCTCACGTGATGCACCCGCTGCACGGTCAAACAGGGCGCAAACAAGAAGCATTGTCCAAGCGTTTGGATTGCGTTGACGGGCAAGATCAAGCTGCCCCTCGATGCAGTATTCCGATAGTTCGCCCGTCGAGTTACCCAGCCACCGATCAACCGACGCAAAGCTCTCTCCGCCGGCCATGCGGGCGATACCCAACTTGATCGGCAGCGGCAATCCGGAGGTGAGTTCAAAGATGTGCTTTTGCTGCTGTAGCGTCAAGGACACCTCGCGCACCCGACAATCTTCTTCGATGAGTCTTTCTGCTTTATCCCAGGGAAGCCCTGTCAACGGTTTTACATCGGCAACATCCAGGCTCTCGCGCGAGGTGATGATGGCTTTGGTCGGCGGCGGCAAATTGCGCAGGAACGCCTTGATCCGGTCATCTTTGACGCTCTCCAGGTTGTCCATGATCAGGAGGGTGCGCTGGCGTTTCAGCGCTTTTTCCACAAGCGCGTTCTGTTCCTCGGGTTGGGCGCGGGTGATGTCCTCGCGCTCCAACACGCGCGCGATGGCCGTGTAGACATCCTCAAGCGTGTGGAGCACCTGCTCCGGCACGTTTGCCCGCTCGCGGCCGAATGCCGTCAGCACCTCTTCCTTCGCCGAGACCCAGACGATAGCCTCGAAGCGTTCTTCAGGTGATAACTCGCTGTAGCGCTCCCGATTTTCATGCCCAATCGCCAGGGCCAGGGCGCTTTTCCCGACGCCGCCGATGCCGGTGATGCCGATCTGCCAGGCCCGGTCGGCCGGCGAGAGCCGCTGCCTGAGCCAGACCAGCTCGTCGTCACGACCGACGAACTGCGTGTAGGTAGGCTGCGGAAGATTGTGGTATGGTCGAGGCGATGCCAACATGGCGACTGGCGCCGGCGCAGCGAGCACCTTCTGCTCCACCAGTCCGATCAATTGGAGCAGCGCCTGCCGCAGGTCGGCGTTCATCTGTGTGGTGGCCTGAAGTTGCTGGCGGGCCAGCGCGACCCCCTCACGCTGGGCCTCAGCGCTAAGTTCCTGGAATTGGATGCTGTAGGCTTCGCGAATCTCACGCGCGCCGGGCAGCGACCACAACTCCTCAGCAATGCAGCGCAAGAGGAAGGTGATGGCCTTGTCCACCCGCTCTCGGTTGACCCTGGTTGGCCAGAGGGTCTCGAAGTGCCGGAGCACCGTCTCCCGTTCCTCGCCGAGCCAGGCGCTGGGCCGGCTGACCAGCTTGACCAGCGCATCCTGCACCATTTCGGACTGCCAAAAGAGGTCGTCGGCACGGACCGCTTCGACCAAGTCTTCATCCTGGCCCATGTACTCCTTGATGAAGCGCCGGACGCCGGCCTCCAGGGCGCGGTCAATGGATTGGAGCAGATCGCCGCGCGACGAAAACTTGCGAATGTTCCCCGCGATCTGCTCACCGCCCAAGCGTTCAGCGCTCCCGGCCAGCAGTTCGACCAGGCCGTCGGCGAGCTTCTCTTTGAGTCTCTCTGGAATGAGTTGTGTGGGGTCCATGTCTTTGTGTCTCAAGATAATCGCAGATTCGATTTTCTAATCTCAAGCACCGCATCTCAAATCTGTTGGGGGTCATCTTGCGTCTTTGTACCGACCTTCTGGGCTGCCTAGCTCACGCCCAGCAGACCGGAGAGCTTCTCCTCAATCAGGTTTTCGCGAGCTTTCAGGAATGCTGGGAACTCCTCAAAGGCCAGGCTAACATTCGGAATCAGATGATTCTCTCTGTACGTTGTCCAATCGTGGGGTTCGGGATGGACTGTCGCGATCCATGCCTCAAAGTCCTGGTCCGACTTTTCCTGGTTTGGGATCCCCTGCAACAACTGCAGATTGGCAAGATCGTTGACGTGCTCCAGCCACTGCGGCCACCGATCTTGGGGGATGCCCCACTTCGCCAATTCCGCCCCGGTGAACATAGCGCGCGGGAAGATGTGATCCATGTGGAAATACTGATCGTATTTCAGCCACGGATAAAGCATGGACAAGATCGTGAAAGTATACCCCTGACCATACCGGTAGGCCAGCAAACCTTCCAGATCGGCATGGTTGAAATCTAGCGATCTTGGCGTGCCGCGCAAGGCGCTGTAGATCGCAGCGGCAGGGAAGGCATCAGCATGCCCCTGCATGGCGCGACGAATAGGACGCAGCACCGAGTCAGGTTGCCCGCCGAAGGCTTGCTTGAGGAGCGCTCGCCGGAGGTACATCAGCATCGCCTCACGATCTGCCCTATGCTGGCTCGCCTCCACAAAGCTGACGGGGCATCCCTTCTTATGCAGGTAATAGGCCAAGGGAATGATCGCGTAGGCGGAGGGTAGCGTTTGCCAGCTATACCCCCAACTGGCGATTAGTCTGACGGTCAGGCGCAAAGCACGGCTGATCTCATCCCAGAGTTGCTCTATCAACAGCATATTGGCTCGGTTGAAACTATTGACCCGGAACTCGATCGTCGCCACATCCGTCAGAACCAGGCTGGCCTTCAACACGAAGTCTTTGCCGAACATGAAGCCTTCGCCAACTCCATTCAATTCATCCACAAGTCCGTAAATCTCTTTACGGGCATCCCTAATCTGCCACTGGGCTGTGGCAATAGAGAGCAACATATCTGAGTAGCTAAGTTGCGTGCCGCCTGAGTTGACGCGGATGAAGATGTTCAGCACTTTGTCGAGATCCTGCTCTTCCTCGACGAAGTAGTTGATGAGCTTGTGTTCCTTGACGACCTGCCATAGCTTTACCAACGTATCACTGGCGAAAGTATTGCCATCCTGGACCAGACCGCTTTGGACACAGTAGTTGAAGACTTTCGGCATGTCGCTGAACTGTAGGACATCACCGACCAGAAACCAGAAGTGCTTGGCGTCTTTGACACTTGCGTCCTCTTCCCGCAAGAACCTGAACTCGTAGGCGAACTCTATGTCATCGGCCGGACCGCGCAGATTCAGATAAAGCTTCCGCATCGGGAAAGCCCCGTTCGTGTTCCAGCGGTAGTACGGCAGCTTGTCAGCATACCATCCCTTCAGGCCGATATTCAGCGCCGTCAGCCGTTGCTGGCCGTCGAGCACAGCACGCACTGGCATCCCGCCTACCAGCGCAATCGGCTCGTTACGCCGATAATCTCTCTGGTGATAGCGGTCCATGAATCGGTAGAATTGGAAGTCTTGCAGCTTGGCAGGTTGAACTTGCCAGAAGAGAAAGGAACTGATCGGGTACCCTCTCAGAAGCGAATCGAACAATTTCTCGATCTGTTCAGTACTCCAGACGAATTCCCGTTGGATAGCAGGCAGGACATATTCATTCGCTTGGATTCCCTCGATCACCTTAGAGATGGTTATCGGCATCTCAAATCCCATGTCATCCTCCATATTCCAGGTCGGCGGCCAGGTCTCATTCCAGACCTAGGCCGATCACCCATGATACGCTCAGAATCCCAGTCCCTTCTTCCGTGCCAGCACCCCATCCACCCACCGTTTCTCCTCGCTCCCCGACGGATAGAGCGCAGAGAGCGCCTGCGCCAGCCGCCAGAAGCGGACGTCCTTGCCCGCGCCCTCGGCCACCAGGAAGCGTTTGAGCGCCTCGCTCCGGCCGGCGGCGAAGAGGATCATGGCCTGGTGGATGCGGTCGAGCACGGTGATTCCCAGCCGGGGGACGCCTTTCTCGCCCCAGCCGCCGTCCCCTTCTTCGGCTTGATCCAGCGCGGCGAAGAGGCCGAGCTGCTGGGGCCTGGCGCGCCGGCTGGCGGGGGTCTGCGCCTCTTCTTTGCCGAACAGGGTGCGGGTGCGCTCGGAGACCGTGAGCAGCCGCGCGGTGTCGCCCTTGACCTCCACCATGCCGGCCAACCGCTCCAGGTGCGCGCCCAGTCCCTGCGCGATCTTGCGCGCGGCATCGTATTCCAGAGCGTAGATTTGCGATTTTGGATTTGCGATTTGCGATTTGGCGTCCTCGTCATCGGAAGCATCTGCTTCCAACGACGCGCCCTCGTCAATCGGCAATCGCAAATCGGCATTCGGCAGTTCGGCCCCCAGCGTCCACAGCCACATCGCGGTCAGCCGCGCATCCTCCTCGAACTCGCTTGTGTCCGCGCCCTCGAAGATCAGGGC
The DNA here is from genome assembly GCA_026389845.1 of Chloroflexota bacterium. Classification (GTDB taxonomy): domain Bacteria; phylum Chloroflexota; class Anaerolineae; order CG2-30-64-16; family CG2-30-64-16; genus JAPLHB01. The sequence continues at coordinate 5,075 of JAPLHB010000227.1, read as the reverse complement.
GAGCGCCTCTCTGGACACCGCGGCCCAGACGTGCTCCAGGTACTCGCGCAGCGACACGGGATCGCCGCTGGCCTTTTCGACGCGGCTATAGCGGGAGAAGATCTCCAGCGCCGGCCCCAGGCACGCGAAGATGGCGTCCGCGCCGACCACGCCTTCGGTCGCGAGCCGCGGCATCCAGTCGTGGATGCGACCGGGTAGCTCGGCCAGGACGTCGCGCCAGTCGCCGATGTTGGGGATTTGCGAGTCTCGATTTGCGATTTGCAATTGGGCGGCTTCGGCGTCGGGGCGCGGACGGCAGACGAGATGGACGGAGGAGGCTAGGCGCGCTTGACCCTGCGCCGCGACGCGGGCTTCCATTTCGGTGTCAATCGGCCACGAGCCGGTGATCGTCCAGCCCGCATCCACGACAGCTTGCAGGATGGCTTCCCAACTCGCGGTCGTCTTGCTGGCGAAGACGATCGTGCCAATACCTTCGGGAGTCAGGATGCGCCGGCCGTCGGCGAAGGCCTTGGTCAGTTCGCGTTCATAGTAGGCGACATCGTGGGTAGAGTTACTCAACTCATGTGGACGATCAACTACAATCTCCGAATCCTTCGGCACCAACGTGTCTCCGAATAAATCGTGATGGGTTTGTCCAAGACTCCGACGCAACCATACGTAGAAGAAGTCCGACAGGTAGGAGTAGGGCACAGAATCATAGTAGGGTGGATCGGTCACAAGCGCATGTGCGGCATCATCTGGCAGTGGATGGGCTGTAGCCGAAGCCTGATCGGCGTGAGCCCGGGTATCATCGAGAACACTGTTAGCATCGCAAACTTTGGCAACCCATTCAACGGCGCCACGTAATCCGCCCGTTGAGTCCGACAGAGGGTAAACCTCGCAGAAATCCCAGACCATGCCAAGAGCCTGTCGCCCAAACGTCCCGGTATTCACCTCTCGTGTGAGATGCCAACGACACAGTGACGATGAAGCATCGGCTTGACGATCCACAATTAGCGCGAGGCAGGTCTGCACAGCGGCAGCTAACTCAGCATCGCATTCTTGTCTGATTCTTTCCGACGCTGTCTGGGGCAATTGGGCTAGAGATGATAGCACTAACGCCTGCCGAGGCGTAAAGTAGTTCTCCCAGCGGTCAAGTCCGTAGATCATCACCCAGGTATGACGGATACCGCGGATATCCAATTCCTCATCCGGCACCAGACTTAACGGCCCGGTATGCGCCGCCTTGCGCCGCCCCAATTCCTCCGCAGCCTTGCGCACGGCCTCCAAGTCGCGCTCGGTCGGCAGGCGGTAGAAGCGCCCCTGCTCCCCCGGCCGCGTCGTGACCACGCAGAACAGCCGCGCATCGGCCGCGCCCCCGCGGCGCGCCTTCAACTGCCGGCGCACGCTGGTCACCGGCGTCGTGTACCCGCACACCGGACACGTCGCGGACCCACGGCGCACGGTGCCGTCGAATTGGGGCGTCCCATCCAACGGTTTGCCATTTGCAGTTTGCCATTTGCCACCCTGCCGTTGGATGATCTCGAAGTCCACTTGCTTGCGCTCGGCATCCGGGATGAGGCGCAAGGCCACCGATCGCTCGCCCTTCTTCGCCAACCAGAACGAGCGCATCAGCGGCACCTCGGCGCCGCAGCCCGGCCCCTCGCAGGTGATCGTGCGCGCCCACAGATAGGCGATGGGGGTTGCGCCGTCGGGGTCTTTGGGATAGAACTCGCGTAAATCGGCCTCGGCCTGGCGCTTGATCCAGCCGCCCCAATAGCGCACCGCCTCGGCCAGCCCGTGGAACGTCACCTCCGCGCCTTCTGCGTTCTGCATTCTGATTTCGGCGTTCCCGTATTTGGGGATGTACTCCAGCACCACCTTGTTCAGCAGCACCGCGACGGGGTTCAGGTCGCTGGCGAACGCGTCCGCGCCCACGCGCAGCGCCTCCAGTGGGATTGAGCCGCCGCCGGCAAACGGATCAACGACGAGGGGCCTGGTGCCCGGCGCGCCGCCCAGCGCTTCGTGAGCCGCCTGAGTCAACGCCCTTGCCGTCCCCAAGAACGCCGGTACCGTGGACGCGTCCCAGTTAGCGAAGTCGGCGATGAAGTCGAGCAGGGCGTAGCGCATGTCGCCCCAGGCGGCGGGGTTATCGCCCCGCATCGCAGCCGGGGTTGTGCGCAGCCAGCGCGACCAGCTTTCACGACACAGGCCGGCCAGGGTTTCGTCCGTTCGCACCTGCTCGGCGAAGTCGCACAGCGCGAGCGCAGCCGCGTCGCGGAACGCCTGCGGGCAGCCCTCGTCGGCCGGGTCGGGCCACAGCGCGGCGCAGATCACCGCGCGGCACGCAGCCAGCGGCCGTCGCGCCCACCAGATGTGCAGCGTGCTGATGTGCCCATGGCGGATGGACTTCTCCCGCCGCGCGTGCGCCGAGATACGGCGGATGGGCAGGTCAACTTCGATGAGACGTTTGGGATAGCTTTGTTCGGTCATGAAAGTGCATTTTTCGACAACAAAAGCATCGACAAGTCGATCGCAGAGTGGAATCCACATGAAGGCCCAGCAAAAGCATGCAACTCGTACCTTGAGACTAGCCTAACTGATGGTCTCAGCGTTTCAGCGAGCGACCCGCCTGTCCAGCACCGTCACTCCGTCCGTCGAGCCGGGCCATCTCAGCATGGGCATCAGCCAGATCGGTCATGCGTTTGTTCGTCTCGCTCAATGCCGAGAGGATGCTCGCCACTGCCCGTTCGTCTCTGGCAATCTCCACCAGCATGAGCGATTTCGGAATATCTAGTAGGAGATCCAGCGCCGCGTCCATCGCTTTCAGCAGGTTCGCTTCTAGCTGGGCCAACTGCTTGTCCGGTTGACCTTTGTGCTTCTCGGTCAGATCCTGAAGCTTCCGGAGGCGTCCTAGCTTTTCCCGACTCACCTTGATGTTTGCCGGCACCGCCTGAATCTGCTCCTGGATGGAGGCTTTGCGATCCGGCGAAATCGGAGCGTGCCGGAGTGCCTCGTTGGCGGCAGAACAGAGCTCCCGCGCTCGGGCCTGAATGTCCGGTTCGGTCAACCTCCGGTCAGTCCTGCCCAGATTCCACGCCAAGGCTGCCAGAAAAGCTCCCAGAATGTAGACAAACGGGGCCACAATGCCTCCCCTGATGGTGAACGCCACCACTACGGCGGCGATCAGTCCTGCCAGCAACAAAACGGCCGCGAATAGGCGGGCCGCGAAGCGGTCACGTTCTACTAGGCTCCACTGCATCAAGCTTTGCACAAGAAAGCCCAAAGTGAGAGACACGGCAGCTACGATCCAGGTCTGCATAGTGATACCCTCCAGTCGAAGTGGTGTTCCACACCAAATCCACGATAGGATCTACCGCATTCTCCAGCATCCCAGCGGTCACAACACTGGGAGCTCTCCCAACTCACAACCAATGCTCAGTCAGGCCTCACGATGCCGGCGGTCAGATTGACGGCTGTATCGAAGATGCTGGCCACACGTCCATTATCCATGCCCCGCCTGTCCCTCCGGCTGCCAACTGAGGACTTGTCTGGACTTCAGACGATAATGCTCCACTGCCATCACTGCCTCCCAGTCCAACCGCGCCGGGTCCTGGATCGGGTGGGCTTGCGGCTCAGTACCGCAATTGAAGACGACGTACAGCCAGTAATCTCGCCCCAACCGCTCAGCGGTGCGCTTCTCGTTGGCGCTCAATGCCACCTCGCCTACGCCTGCGCGGCCCTTTACCTCGATGAACCGCACCTCGATGGCTGTCGCGGGGTCTTCCGGGTGCATCCGGCGGGAAATCAGGTCGAAGCCGCGGTTCTCGCTCTCGACGCTGACCGCCTGCCGGCCGTTGGCCGCCTCGTAGGCAATCACGGCCTCGACCGCGATCCGCTCGATCTCGTCGTCGCGCACCATCGGCGCGATGCCCGGCGCGGTCCGTTGCGGATGCGGCACGACCCACGCCGCGCCCAGGTGCTGCAGGTCGGCGATCATGCACTGGCGCTCTTGGATTAACTCCGCCCGGCGGCGCTCCAGCCGTGCGTTCAGCTCGTCCAGCCGGTCTTCGGTTTGCTTCAGGCGGCCTTCCAGGCCCGGCTCTGGGCTGCTGGCATCCCGCTGCTGCACCAGGTCGGCGTACTGCACCTGGAGCCGGTCAATCAGGATGTTCAGGCTGATCTCGATGTGGCGCTCGACCGTGGCGGTCTCGTGCTCGCGCTGCGCCTGCACTTCGGCCAGGAAGGGCTGGAGGTCGCGCTCGACCAGGGCCAGCTCGACCTGGTCGCGACCGGGCAGGTTGGCGCCCAGACCCTCAAGGTTTCCGAAACCTTGAGGGTCTCCAGGCGTGAGATCCAGGAAGATCGTCGGCTGGTGGACAATCAGCTTGCCGTCCAGGGCTATCTCGACCACGAACAGCCGCCGGTGCAGCACATTGCCGCGGCCGTCATGCACCGCGGCCGAGAAGACGTCCAGCCGGGCCGGCTGTTCGCGGTTCAGGTCATAGAAGACCGCGCCGCGGCGCAGGTCGTCACCGACTCGCGCCAGCGCGTCCTCACGCACGCACTCGAAGAGCGGATGCCCAGGCGTCACCCACTCCAGCGTCGGGTCGCCGGCCAGCAGCGCCTTGTCAAAGACGATTTGCTTGTACTCGCGGCCCAGCTTGCCGAAACGCGGCTCCAGCCGCTCGCCGATCGCCCACAGGGTGCGCGGCACCCGGCCGATGCGGTAGACCCTTCCTTTCGCCTCCCCTCTCCTGCGAGGAGAGGGGCCGGGGGTGAGGTCCTTCGGATACAATCCCGCCAGCGACGCGGCCTGCACGAAGAAATCCTCAACCACCTCGGGCACCAGCCGCCGCTCCTTGGCCTCCGCCGACTTGCCAACGATCGCCGACAGATTGAGCTCGCGCTTCGCCAGCCCTTCCAGTGTCGAGCTGGTGATCCGGCGGAAACGCTCGGTGTCCACCTGCTCCACGATCCGGCTCTTGATGACCTCCTCGGTCAGGTTGCGGGCGTACATCGCGCGCACCATGCGCTCCAGCTCGTTGGCGGGGAAGATGTCGCCCAGCACGTTGTACACCTTGCCGGTGCGCCCC
>JAPLHB010000179.1 GCA_026389845.1 Chloroflexota bacterium | reverse complement strand
GCCGTGCAGCGCCTGGTCAGGCGGCAATGGGCGCGGCTGCAGCCCGATCAGCAGGCCTGGCTGGCCACCCTCTGCAAGGAGACCGCGCCTGGCGCCTGGTTCACGGCCGCGACGGCGGCGCAGCTCTGGTGTGTCGCCGGGGCGGTCGCGGCGCGCCGCCTCTGGCTCTTGCACTACAGTGGCTTGGTGGCGAGCAGCCACGCAGACCCAGCGCAGCCAGACCAGTGGCGGGTCGCGCGCCTGGCGCAGCCGATCCTCGCCCCACTCGCGTTACAGTAGCCGGGCGCCGCATAGGGCGGAAACGATGTGCGTTTATGTGAAGCCAGCGGAAACAGTGTTTGCGATCTCGCTCCACCTGTGCTAAAATGCGCCGGACAAGGCAGTCCACAGTTGTGTTTTGGGATACCGCGGCCGGACTGCATCGCTTCAATCAGATGCCTGGCTCTAAAGTCAGGCATTAGCAATGAGGCGATCTCGAAGCTGATCACCATCTGATTGCGCAACGGCCCATGACAGATACGCCAGATCACCTACCCCCTATCGGCGCCATCCTCACTGGCCCGCAATGGCCGGCGCGCGTGCGGGTGGTGCGCGCCGAGCCGCGGGGAACCAGCCGCGTATTGATCGAGGCCGTGACCCTCGATGCACAGGCGCGTCTCATTCCGCGCCTGTTCAGGCGCGAGGACCTGGCAAGCCTCCAGATTGTCGTCGAAGACAACCGCCCGACGCTCGCCGGTGATCCCTTGGGCTTCAAACTCGCGGCCGAGGCCACCCGTATCCGCCTGGCCTACACCTACGATCCCCTCTTTGCCGTTAGCGTCGCCCGCATTGATCCGCTCCCCCACCAACTCGAAGCCGTGTACGGCTATATGCTGCGCCAGCCGCGGCTGCGCTTCTTGCTGGCCGACGATCCCGGCGCCGGCAAGACGATCATGGCCGGCCTGCTGCTCAAGGAGCTCAAACTGCGGGGGGCCGTGACCCGCACGCTGATCGTGGCGCCGGCCAACCTGGCGCCACAGTGGCAGCGGGAGCTGGCCGAAAAGTTCGATGAGCCGTTCGACCTGGTGGATCGTGCGGCCCTGGCCAGCCGCGGGAGCCGGGCCTGGGAGGTGACCGACCAGTGCGTGGTCTCGTTGGACCTCGCCTGGCGCGGGGACGCTCTGGAGAGCCTGGCGCGCGCCCGCCGTTGGGATCTGGTGATCGTGGATGAAGCCCACAAGATGGCAGCCTACCAGCGCGGGGCCAAGCTGGAACGGACGCGGCGCTATCGCCTGGGCGAGATCCTGACCGAGCACACCGAGCACCTGCTCCTGCTGACCGCCACGCCGCACAAGGGCGACCCCGAGAACTTCCGCCTGTTGCTCCAACTGATCGATCCCGATCTCTTTGCCGACACCGAGATCCTGGGCCGCGCCGTGCAGCGACGGGAGAACCCCATCTTCTTGCGCCGTCTCAAAGAGGACATGGTGGATTTCGACGGCCGGCCGCTCTTCCCGCCGCGGCACGTGCTGACCCTGGGCGTCGAGTTGACCGAGCCGGAGCAGCAGCTTTACGAAGCGGTCACCGACTACGTAGCCGACTCCTTCAACCGCGCCCTGGCCGCGGATAACCGCAACGTCACCTTTGCGCTGATCGTGTTGCAGCGGCGGCTGGCATCCAGCGTGCGCGCGATCCGGCGGTCGCTGGAGCACCGCCGGGACCGATTACAGGCGTTGTGCGATGATGTGCGGGGCAATCCCAGCCTATTGGAGGCGGCGCGCCGCGGGGACGCGCTGGAGGAGCTTTCGGAGGACGCGCCGGAGCTGGAGCGGTGGGAGGCCGAGGAACGCGCCCTGCGCTATACCCTGGCCCGCAACCTGGATGAGCTCGAGGCCGAGATCGCCATCTTGAACGCCCTGGCCGAACAAGCCCAAGCCGTCGAGGACGCCGGACCCGAGCGCAAACTGGACGAGTTGCGCCGCGTGATGGAGCAGCGCGATGTGCTCCATACCGGCGAGAAGCTGCTCATCTTCACCGAGGCCAAGGACACGCTGGACTATCTGGCTGAAAACCTGCGCCGCTGGGGACTGCGCGTGACGCACATTGACGGCACGATGGCTCCTCCCGAACGCTACCGCGCCGAAGGACAGTTCCGCGACCCCGACGGCGCCCAGGTCATGGTGGCCACCGAGGCGGCCGGCGAAGGCATCAACCTCCAGTTCTGTCACCTGATGCTGAACTACGATCTGCCGTGGAACCCGACCCGGTTGGAACAGCGGATGGGCCGCATCCATCGCTACGGCCAGCGCTACGAGACGTACATCTACAACTTGGTCGCCACCAGCACGCGCGAGGGCATGGTGTTCCATGCCTTGCTGGACAAGCTGGAGCGGATGCGCCAGGGACTGGGGCAGGACCGTGTCTTCGATGTGGTGGATCAGCTCCTGGAAGGGGTCTCACTGGAGCAGTTGATCCGCGATGCGCTGGCCAGCCGGCTGACCTTCGAAGAAGTGCGCGAGCGGGTGCTGGCGCGGCTGGATAGTGACCAGGGCGCCCGGCTGCGGGATGCGACCCTGGCCGGCCTGGCGACCCGCTACGTGGACCTGACGCGCTTGCGCGCTGATTGCCAACGCGCGGCTGAGGCGCGGCTGGTGCCGGCCTACATCCGGGACTTCTTCGTCCAGGCGATGCGCGCGCTGGCGCCGGGCCGGCTGGAGCTGCGCGATGACGGCTTCTGGCGCATCCCGTACGTGCCGGCCTTCCTGCGCGAGCTGCCTGAGCCGCTGCGCCGACGGTACGGCGTCCCGGCCGAAAGCTATATGGCGCTCACCTTCGACAAGGCCGATCTGGAGGCCGACCGGGCGCTCACCTTTGTCGGGCCGGGACATCCGCTGTTCGAAGCCGCCATGCACCACATCCTGGCGCGTTACGGCCCTGATTTGGCGGCCGGGGCTGTGCTGCGTGATCCGACGGACCAGGCGGCGGGGCTGTACTGGTTGCTGCAGGGGAACGTCGAGGATGGCCTGGGCCGGGTCGCCGGGCGCAAACTCTTCACCCTCTATCAGCCGTTGGACGGCGGACCGTTGCGCGAGGTCTCACCGGGCCGGCTGCTGGACTTCGAGCCGTTCACAGCGCCGGCAGCGCTGCCCGCCACCTTGCGGCCAGCCCCGGCTGACGCCGAGGCCGCAGAGGAGTGGAGCCTGGATCACGTCCTGGAGCCATACCTGGCCGAGCTTCAGGCGGGACGAACGCGCGAGACCGGCATCATCCGCGACTACCTGCGCCGCTCCTTTGACACGCTGATCGCCCGCAGCCAGGGCAAGCTGATGGAGTACGAACAGCGGGCCGTCCGCGGGGCCGACATGGGGCTGAGCATCCAGGACGAACGGCGGCACCTGGACGACCTGCGCCGGCGGCAGGCGACGCGGCAGGCCGAAGTCGCACGCGAGGCCATGCTGGCATTGGGTGCGCCCGAGATCCTGGGCGTGGCCGCGGTGGTGCCGGCGAACGAAGCTACGCCCCTCCATGCCGGCGAGCGACCGATGCGGCGCAGCGATCTCGTCGAAGACGCCGCCATGACGTTCGCGATTGCCTATGAGGAAGGCCGCGAGTGGCGGGTGGAGGACGTCAGCGCCCAATCGCCGGGCTATGACCTGCTCAGCCGCGGCCCCGCGGGCGAAGTGCGCTACATCGAGGTGAAGGGCCGCGCGGGCGTGGGCGCGGTGGAGCTTTCGGGGAACGAGTGGCTGAAAGCCGAGCAGTTGGGCGAGGCGTACTGGTTGTACATCGTCACCGACGCGTTGACCTCCCCATCGCTCCATGTCGTGCAGGATCCCGCACACCGATTGGCGCGGGAGGAAGTGATCCCGCAGGTGCGCTACCGCGTGGCGCAGCAAGGATGGCGTCGCGTGGCAGAACAAGGGCCGGAATATCACGTGACTCGACAGCCTGGTTAGGTACACGATGTTTGATCTTGGGAAACAGTCCGTCACCGTTGAGTGTCCCGCGTGTCACTTTACCGGCCAAGTCACCATCAAGCAGGTGCAGATACGCGATGTGGTGATCTGCCGCGGCTGTAAAGGGAATATCCAACTGGAAGATCATCTCGGGACAACCGAGAAGGCGATGCGCGACCTACGACGTGCCATACGCCAGTTGCAGGATCAACTTGCAGGAATGGGACGTATCACGATCCGTTTGTGAAGGGAGACTATGGATCCTTTGTTTGTGCAAAACCTGAGATACAAGCTACAGAAACGGATTAGCCGACTTAACTCTGTTGACTCTGAGGTATTCCCATCAGCGTTGACACAGTTTTGGCGGTTCTTTGATCGCCAACCCGTCTTCGTGGGCATCATAGAGGGACTTCTTACCCAGTTCCCTAACATCGCGAATATCACCGACGCGCTGTTGCGGGGAAACGAGTGGCGTGCCGAAACGGAAGAGGAAGCGGCAGCAGCAGGTTACAGCGTCCTGCGACTGACAGGCGACCGTCGCGACAATGCCTTCTACTTGTTGGGATCCAGGTCCACCTCCAATCTGAATGACGCATTGGACGAAGTGCGTGAGCTATACCTTGAGCCGTTCTACGAATACATTGACGAGCAACTGGACGACCAGCGCGCCATGCTCGCCCTCCTCTTGCGATACAAGCACCGGTCGGAATGGTTCTACCGCGACAACCTATACAGACTCTGTCTTGATGATGCACGTCACACGGAGAAGCACCTCGCCTTGGATCTGTATGCCTTTCTGTACGATCAGGGCATTGACTTCATGATTGAGCCTTCTTCTGTCACCGGAGAGGTTGATCTGATCGCCGCTCAGAACACGCCCGATCCGCTGGTGCTCGACGCGAAGATCTTTGATGGCGACAGCCGCGGGAAGATGTATCTGCGGAAGGGATTTGCCCAGGTCTACACCTACACGCAGCAGCACAATGAACCGTTCGGCTACTTGGTCATCTACAAGACCACCGACCGAGACCTGCGGTTCACATTGCGCCGCGCCGCCGAGATCCCGGTCGTGGTTCATAACCACAAGACGATTTTCATGATCACGGTGGATATATTCCCCTACGATAGGTCCGTCTCGCAGCGTCGTCCGCTGCAAGCTATCGAGATAACCGAGGAAGAGCTGACGGGCATGCTGGACGCAGACGCGGCTGGGCCGGAACAAACGAGGGGTTGAGCAACCTTATGGCCGATCGTCGTCTCATCGAAGTCTCCCTCCCCCTCGCTGCCATCAGCGAGCAATCGGCGCGGGAGAAGTCCATCCGCCACGGGCACATCTCCACGCTGCACATCTGGTGGGCGCGGCGACCGTTGGCCGCGATGCGTGCGGCGATCTTCGCGTCGCTGATTCCCGCGCCCGAGGACGATGCTGAGCGAGAGAAACTGGAAGAGCTGATCAAGGTCATCGTGGACTGGGACCAGGTGAAGGACGGCAACTCCGAGGCCATCGAGCAGGCCCGCGACCTGATCCGCCGTGCGTTCCCCGACCGGCCGCCGCGTCTGCTCGATCCGTTTATGGGCGGCGGCGCGACCGGGCTGGAGGCGCTGCGCCTGGGCTGCGAGACCCACGCCGTCGAGCTGAACCCCGTCGCCCACCTGATCGAGCTATGCACGCTGGTCTATCCCCAGAAATACGGCCAGCCGGAGCGGGTGATGCCGCCCGGCGCCGGCGGGCCGAAGCAGTTGCGCCTGCCCGGCCAGGAGGAGCCGGAGCAGATGGCCCTCAACCTGACGCTGCCTGAGGAGACCGGGGGCAATCCGTTGGCTGCGGACGTGCGGAAGTGGGGCCAGTGGGTGCTGGAGCGGGCGCGTGAGCAGATCGGCCATCTGTATGCCAACCCGGCTGGCAACGGGGTTGTTGTCGGCTACCTATGGGCGCGCACGGCGCGCTGCCCCAACCCCGCGTGCCGAGCAGAGATGCCGCTGGTCCGGCAGTGGTGGCTGGCGAACACAAGCAGCCGCAAACTAGCGCTCAAGCCAGTGGTGGATCGGGCCGAGAAACGGATAACATTCGAGGTGGTTGATGTGGCGAATGCCGCCTACAAGGATTTTGACCCGAACCAAGGAACCAGCAGCGCGGGGCATGCGACATGCCTGGTGTGCGGCCAGGTATCCGACGTGGAACATATTCGCGAAGAAGGTGCTGCCGGACGTATGGGTGAGATGCCGCTAGCGGTGATTTGCGAGCAAGAAGATGTAGGCAAGAGCTATCGACCGACCACCAAGCAAGACCAACGCCTGTTTGAGGTAGCGACAGAATTGTTGGCTGGCGTTAGAAGCGAGGTTCCCGATGAGCCGATCCCCAATACGGAGCTAAGGAGAGTCTCTCTGCCACTTTACGGATTGGGCACATGGGACAAGCTGTTCAACGGCCGTCAGTTGTTGGCCCTAACGATATTCTGTCGCCACGTTCGGGCCTCTTATGACGCCATGCTCGACGCCGGCATCGCCGATGAGCGCGCCAAAGCCATTGTGTCATTCCTGGCTCTCGGAGTCGACCGCTTGGCTGATTTTCTCTCCACGCTTTGCACTTGGACAAGCGGAGGTGAGTTCATTGGACACACGTTCGTCCGACACGCTCTTGGCATGGTGTGGGATTATACCGAAGCAAATCCATTCAGTGCATCAAGTGGCAACTGGACAGGAGCTCTCGAATGGATTGCGCGCGTCATTGAACACGGCACCCAAGCCTCAGATCAGCCTGCAACAGTTCAGCAGGGAACAGCTACCCGCTTAGCCTATCCGGACGGGTACTTCGACGCTATTATCACCGACCCGCCATACTACGACAGCGTTCCGTACTCACATCTGGCAGATTTCTTCTATGTCTGGTTGAAGCGATCCGTCGGTCAGCTGTATCCATCCATCTTCCGAACTCCTCTGACTCCGAAAGGTCCAGAAATCGTTCAAGACCGAGCTCATTCCCTGTCATCCAGTACAAAAGACGCCAGCTTCTACGAGTCTGAGATGACCCACGCGTTTGCCGAGGCTCGCCGCGCTCTGCGATCTGACGGCATCTTCGTCGTGGTCTTCGCTCACAAATCCACTGCCGCGTGGGAAACCTTGCTCAACAGCCTTCTGGACGCCGGTCTGGTGGTCACGGCATCGTGGCCGTTACATACGGAAAGAGCGGTGCGCTTGCGGGCCCAAGGTAATGCCTCTTTGGCCTCCTCCATCTTCATCGTCTGCCGCGTGCGCGAGGCCGACAAGGACGGCTACCTGGACGACGTGCGCGAGGAGCTGACTGCCACCATCCGCGAGCGGCTCGACTTCTTCTGGGCACACGGCATCCGCGGCGCGGACTTTTTCATCAGCGCCATCGGGCCGGCCGTGTCGGTCTTCGGCCGCTATGGTCACGTCTACCGGCTGGACGGCAGCGAGGTCAAGGTGGGTGAGCTGCTGGACCTGGTGCAGTCGCTCGTCTCGGAGTACGCGATGGATCGCATCATGAACGGCTCCGCAGCGAAAGTCGGCAGCGTGGACGCGGCCACGCGCTACTACATCCTGCACCGCTGGGCCTACGCCGGCGAGAAGATCGCGTTCGACGACGCCATGCGGCTGGCAATGGCGCTGGGCGCGGACGTCACGACCCTGATGGAGCGTCGCGGCATCCTCAAGCAGAGCGGCGAGACCGTGGGCCTGCTGGGGCCGCGGGAGCGCGGCAAGCTGGAGGACCTGGGCCTGCCCGATCGCTCAGGCCGGCAGGCGGACATCGTGGACGTGCTGCACCGGTCAGTGGCGCTGTGGGAAAGTGGCAACCGTGAGTCACTGGCGCAGTTTCTGGCCGAAGCTGCGGCCGGCCGCGATGACCAGGTGCGCCTGGTCGCGCAGACATTGGTGGACATCCTGCCGCCCGACGACGGCGAGCGCCGGCTGCTGGAGGGGTTCCTCGCCGGCCGCGAGTCGCTGCCGGAGGTGCCGCGGCAGGAGCGGTTGTTGTGAGGATCAATTATTGAGGACTCGAATCTTTCCGAAGCCCACTGCGGGTTGACTGTGCCGTACAGACTTCAACCAAAATGGACCTGACGATCTGCGGAGTTTGAGACCTTTGTGCAAACACTCTATGTTCAAGATCCGAAGGCGCTTGTCCTCGCCGAACGTGAATTGGGAGTTCTGAGAGGTCAATGACCATATTGACTGGAAGGAGGATCTTATGCCAATCGAAGCACGGCAAGAAGCAACGCTGCTGTTATACCAGATCGAGGCTCCTGATTGGGCCAACGTGCAAGAGGGGCACCAGCGGAGAATCGCTCAAACGATCTTATCGGGTGGATGGCGACCTGTCAACGGTCGGCGCCGTGGCTTCTTGAATTGTCATGAGCGCAGCGGAGTGGTCTATGGCTACTTCGCTCGTGAGGGTTCTCTCCAAGTTGAGCAGTACGACGACCAACAGCAACCTCTTCAAGATGAACAGCCATCTTTTGAGCGGATACTCTTTATTCTGTTCTTGAATGAAGGCATGCTTCTGGTGCAGAGTATTCGTGTCTACAATTATCAAGATCTCTCTGGTCCACTGGTGAGAGAGGCTTTGTTTGATGAACTGGAGATCGTCCTCAAGACCAGTGGTCTCAGTTTTCCACGAATCAAGCTGGAAAGGTACAAACGAGAATACACAAGAGAGCAGATGGTCGAAATCTTCCTCCAGCACGATATCACCAGGGTCGAAATTGACCAGTTGATGGGGACGCACGTGCCGGTCGAAGTCCGGCTATTTAATCCTGACTTCGATGCCGATCTATTCACCAAGTCGGTTATCGACGAAGCATTGACCAGATCGGATCAAATCGACTGGGTCGGGGAGCATTTGCAGACAATAAAGATGCTGAAGGGAATCGTGACGGCAGGTTCTCCCAAGATCGTCGTGGGGACAGATGACGATGGAGAGCTTCGGGAGTGGTTAAGATCCGCTCCAGAGGAGATAACACTGGCACTCGATACTAATTCAGTTCACTTCCCGGAAGATGATCTAGAAAGGCTTCTTTCACTTGTGAAACGTAAGCTCGGCCTACTGCGTGATCGGCTCGCAGAGTTGAAACGCACAAGAGATAGCAGTACCAGAGACCTTCCGTTATTCAACGGCCAGAGCTAGACGGAGGAGAAAAATGGACTCGAGAATCGATCTTCTGTTCCTGGCCCAAACCATGCTCAGCAACCAACTCTCAGGCTCCTCGCCTCCTCTCAGTCTGGAGCAGTTTAAGCAGCTATACAGGAACCTGGAGAGACTATCTCGAGAGCAAGGAAGATCCCTGGGCCGACCTGGAATCCTCCTCCTCACAAGGCAAGCATTGGTCAGATTTCCCACCTTTCCCGACTATTCAATCTTGATTGTCGCCAAACGAGGATCCTTTCACCCCCAAGATTTCGAGATCGTCCTTGACAAGGAGATAGAGGGGAATGTCAAACCAGTCACTGCTAGAGCGTTTGCCTGGACCGAGCTAAGAAACAATGGGGCCCTCTTGGTGCTTGTAGCCTTCACCCTATGGCGGCTCCTCACATCAGACTCAGATCTGAGTGCTACCACGGTCATCAACCAGATGCTGGTCGAGGCCAATGCAGTATTTATTAGCATCTTCGTGCTCTTTACGGTGGGTCAGAACCGCGACTATCTCGTCGCTCGGGAGTTTGTGCGGAAAGGCATGGCTCATCAGTTCATACAAAATGACCAGTATGTCGCTTGGTTATCGATCATGAGCCTCTTGTTCGCACTGGCAAGCACCGCTGTCGGCGCCGGCGCAAGACTAGGTCATCAAGCAGTAACTATTCCGGTCGTCAATGTGTCTGTAAATCAAGCGGACTCGTCTAGAATTATCACCACCATCGCAGTACTCTTGTTGATCGATTGTTTTTTGGCGATCACGCGCTACTATCTCAGATTGATGACCGGTGCCGTCGAACGCAAGATGATCAAAGACTGGCTGGGCAAGCCTGACACTTTACAAGCTACGGACAGTAACAGCGACGCCGCACAAACGCCAGATAAGTGAGGAAGTAGGACTTAGAACCCACGGAGCAACCCAACGTGAATTACCAACAGTCTCTCTCAAAGACCCAAGCCCTCTTGCAGCAAGGCCACACCGCTCAGGCGGTGCAAACCGCCGCGGGCGCGCTGGAGGCGTTGCTGGTCGAGCTCTACAATCAACTCCTGGGTACCTCCGCGCCCGCGCGGCAACGGCAACTGGTCGAAGCGCAGGAGAAGGTCGGCGGCGGTCAGGCGCTCAACAAGCTCACGTTGGGCAAGCTGGTCGGCGTCTACCGTGCCAGTCGGGCGTACGAAGACTTGCCGCAGGTGCTAGGCCGGCCGCTGGTCTACCTCAACGTGGCCGCGCTCGACCCACTCGTCGAGATTCGCAATCGCGCCGTCCACCAGGGGCACGATCCCGACCCTGCCGAGGCGGCTTATGTCGTCAACCAGGTCGAACTGATCCTGCGCGAGGCCGGCAAGATTCCCCCCGCTCCTGCCGCACAGGAGAGAGGGCAGGGGGAGGTCCCCTGGTGGCACATCGCCATGCCCCACCGCGACATCCGCGAGGGGCGCATGGACCTCAAGGTCTTCGCGGTGGACCTGGCCCAGGTGATCGAGGGGGAGGCGGTCCCCGAATACCGCGACCCTGACACCTTCTTCCGGCGCACCTTCCTCACGCGCGGCCTGCGTTCCACCCTGCGCGGCGTGCTCCGCCGGCTGGCGGGCCAGGAGGACGGCATCGCCATCACCCAGATGGCCACAGTCTTCGGCGGCGGCAAGACCCATACGCTGCTGACCCTCTACCACATGGTCGCTCACGGGACCGAAGTGGGCTACCTGGAGCCGGTGGCGCAGCTCCTGGCCGAGGCAGAGCTGGACGGCGTGCCGGCCGCCCGCATCGCGGCGGTGGACTGCGCGCACATCAGCCCCAGCCAGCCGCGCCGCACGCCCGAGGGCATCATCCTGCGCACCCTTTGGGGCGAGCTGGCTTACCGGCTGGGCGGGCCAGATCGCGGGGCGGAGCTTTATGAGATCGTGCGGGCCAGCGATGAGGCGATGGTGGCGCCGGGCAGCGAGACGCTGGCGCGCCTCTTTGCGGCTGCCGGCCCGTCGCTGATCCTGGTTGACGAGACCCTCTCCTACATCACCAAGGCCAGCGGCATCGCCGTGGGCCGCGGCTACCTCTCCGACCAGGCCCAGGAGTTCCTGCTGGAGCTGACCCGCGCGGTCAACGCGGCCGATAACGTGGCGCTGGTGCTCACCATGACTTCCAGCGAGCAGGAGCAGATCGGCGAAGCCGCGATCCGCGCTGCGCGCGAGATTGATACCGCCATCCGTATCCTGCGCCGCACCCGGCAAGTGGAGGTCAGCGCCGAACGCGAGGAACTGTACGAGATCCTCAAGCGCCGCCTGTTCGACTCCGATCCGACGGCCATTGCAGCCCAGGCCCGCGGCGTCGCGCAGGCATACTGGGACTATTACCGCGGCCATCCCAACGATTTTCCGCAGGAGGTTCAGGCGCCGGAGTACCGCGACCTGATGGTGCGCGCGTACCCGTTCCACCCGGCGTTGATCGAGATCCTGCGCGACCGCTGGGGCAGCATCAGCGGCTTTCAGCGCACTCGCGGGGTGCTGTGGCTGCTGGCGCTGATCGTGGGCGATCTCTACCGGGCCAAGCAGGCATCGCCCTTGATCCAGCCCGCGCACGTGAACCTGGACGACGGCGAGCTCCGCAACGAGCTGCTGGAATACGTTGACAATCGCGGCGACTACGAATCGGCCATCCTCTCCGACATCGGCGGCGCCGCCGAGTCCAAGGCGCCCCTGCTGGATCGCGTCACCGGCGGCGACTACGCCCGCCACCGCATCGCCACGGGGCTGGCCACCGCGATCTTCATGTATTCGCACAGCGGCGCCACGCAGCGCTCGCCCTCGGCCGAACGGCCGCAATTGTGGCTGGCGACCTTGCAACCGGGCGTGGTGCCCGCACTGGCCGCCGATGCCCTGGACAAGCTGCAGCGCCGCCTCTGGTACCTGGTCTACCAGGAGGGCACGTACCGCTTTGACAGCCAGCCCAACCTGAACCAGATGCTGGTTACCCGCATTGACGCCATCCGCCAGGAGCCGGACGCCGTCCGCCAGAAGCTCCAGGAGGCAGTCGAGGAGGTGGCCGGCGGCCGCCCCTTCCCCCACGCTGCCATCTGGCCGGCCGGACCGGTTGACGTGCGAACTCAACCCAAACTGGCCCTGGTCGTCCTTGACCCGCACCATGCCTGGGGCCCCAGTGAACGCGAGCAAGGCGGCGCGCAGACCTTCATCCAGGGCATCTTCAAGAGCGCGGGCAATACCTTCAGGCAACTCAAGAACACCCTCGCGTTCGTGCTGCCCACGGTCGAGGGCGTGCGGCTGATGGAGGACGCGGCGGTCCAGTTGCTGGCGCTGGAAGCCATCCATCGCCAATACCGCCCGGCCGCGTCGCAAGACAGGGGCGCAGGACGGCGCGGCGGCGGTCTCTCTGAGATCCAGATAGAAGACCTGGAAACGCGCCTGGATCGGGCGCGCAAGGGCCTGCCCGGCGCGGTCTGGGGCGCGTACACGGTCATCATCGCCCCCACCGGGCGCGCCGAGGCGAACGAGGCCGCCGATGGGGAGACAACGCTGTGGGTCCGGCAGGAACACGGGTTCCCTGGCTACCGGCCGGGCGAGCACAGCCTAGGCCAGCGCGTCTGGAAGCGCATGATGGATGACCAACGCCTGCTCGACCGGCTCGACCCGCGGCTGATCAGCGAAGGCAAGGGCGACCAGTGGCGCCTGTGGCCGGCCGAAGACGAAGCTATCAACGTGGCGACTCTTTGGGACTACTTCTGCCGCTTCCCCTACTTGCCGATGCTCACCGGCCCGGAGGCGCTCCAGAATACGGTCTCGTGGGGCGTCCAGCGCGGCCTGTTCGCGTATGCCCTCGGGGACGGCAAGACGTTCGACACCATCCGCTTCCGCGAATCGCTGCAGTCCGACGCGTTCGAGATCATCGAAGGCGCCTGGCTCTTGCGGCCAGCGTTGGCCGAACGGCTGCTTCGGCCGCAGGAGCCGGAACCGAGTCCGGCGCCAACCCCTCGCCCCGAGCCCGGCCCCGAACCCCAGCCAAGGCCGCAACCGGGTCCCGGGCCGCAGCCCGTACCGCCACCACCTTCGCCGGGCACCTATCGCCGCGTGACCATTGAGACACCGGTGGACTGGCGCCAGTGGTACGACTTCTACCAGTCGGTCGTCCGACCGCTGGTCGAGGCCGGTGCGGAGGTGAAGTTGCAGCTTCGGTTGGAGGCGGCGGGGGAGATGGATGTCAACCTGGTGGATTTGAGCGTGCGGGAGAGTGTGGTGCAGTTGAATGCGCGCGGGCGGGTGACGGCGGAGTGATGCCAACATCCTTCTTCCAAAAAGTAGCCAACCTCCTCTCCGGCGGACCGTGGCGGCTTGAGCTGCAGCGCGGCCAGCGCGGCTTTGCCCTCGCGGCGTATCGGGGCCAGAAACCGGTGCCCTTCGCCCAGTTCCTGGACAAACGGCCCGCGTTTCGCCCGCTGGCATCCCTTGTCTCGCCAGACGATGCGGCGAGTGTGTCGTTCGGAAGTGTCACGCGGGTGCGTAAATTCCTGCATGACATGCCCGAAGGCGCGACGCAGATTAAGCTCATGCCCGAGGCGGAGACGTTTGAGGTGGGCGATCCCCCAGCGGGCTTTCGGGTGAGCTATCGCTGGTCAATGGATCGGCAGCAGTTCGAACAGGAGATTAGCGCGGGCGCCAGCTTTCACGGGGCGGGCTGGTTTGCCACACCCACGCGCGCCTGGCAGGTTGAGAGTGCAGAACCCGCGGATGACGCCTGGCTGTCGAAGTCGGTCATTTCATCTCAAAATGCACTCGAATTCCTGCGCCAGGTCGTCCCAGGCTGGGCTACGAGGGGGCTGCCCTATACAGCTCTATCACGGCTCGACGAGCAGCCGGCAGTGTCGGTCGTCGTGCGTCACGTCGACGCAGAACGCATCGACATCCTCATCAGTTGGTGCGCAGCGCCAGCGGCAATTGCAGACATCCCAGCCTTGCCTGGATTCGTGCAGATCGATGGCGCTTTTCACCCTGGTGTGGCTCCCTTAGCCGTGGCCCACCCCATGCTGCGGACATCGGGCGCCGTCCGACTGACCGGCCAGGACATCCCGCGTTTTGTCTGCGACGATTGGCCGAAGCTGCAGTCGTGGGCCTCCGGCCAAACAGCCGACATCGCGAGATTTCACCGCTTGCTCAGCGGACCGGCCAGCCTGAGCCTGGTGATCCGCCCCGATACCAGCAAAGGTATCGGCAAGCCCGCCGGCCAGGTGATGTTCGAGTGCGCGGGAGTGCGCGAGAACGCTGAAGCTGTGTCGCGACAGTTCGACAGCGGCGCCGACTACGCACGGATCGGCAATGGCTGGGTGGCACGATCAGTCATACAGCAGGCGGGGATTGGTCCGATGGGCCGGCTGACCGATGGCACTTCGCTCGCCGGCCTGGGTTCACTCCGGCTCAAGCCGGCCGATATTCTGGCCCGCGGTTCGGCTCGCTTGGCCGGGCCGTGGCAGACCGTGGAGTTTCCCGATCTTCGGCTGCCTGCTGGCGCAACGCCCGCGGAGACCGCCGCCCGTCACCTTGCATTCTTGACTGACTGGGGCATTCCGGGCGGCATTGTCGGTAACCTCGACGATTATCAGATTGCAGTCCAGGACTACCTAATGGGTCTGCGCTCGGCGCATCCAAGCCTACGCATTCTGGTTGTGGGCACTAAGAAAGCGCTGGATAGCTTGGATGCCGGCTGGCAACAGATGAAGCCGCTGCGCTTTGATGGCGGTCGGCGCGACCCGCAGATTCAGATCCTACCCACGGGATTGACATTGGCGAGTGTCAAGGCGCTCGAGTCCGTGCCCCCGCTGACCACTACCAACTGGCAACTCGTCATCCTGCTGGAGGCGGATGGCCTGATCAAGACGCCCAACTCGGCTTTGTACGCCAACTTGGTGCGATGCCCCAGGAGCTTAACGCTGGGCCTGTTTGGCGACCGCGACTTCCTAAACAAAACCGCGGCCAAAGCCGCTCTCGCGCAAGTGTTCAAAGATGATAGCGACAGCGTGTGGCGCTTCGGTGTGCGCGATCCCCGCGAGCCAACACCAAGTCTGCCCGCGCCAGTCAGATTGGCGCCCCGCGCGCTGCCCAATGTGGCGACACGGCCGGCCGAGATGACGGTGGCCCGCGGTCAGGGCGCCACAGGCGCGGCGCCTATCCCACCCAAGGGAACCATCACCCAGGCAGCCCGCGCGGCCCAGCCGGCAGTCATCGCAAACAACGCCGGTGTACGAGTGGAGGTCAGAGTGGTGCGCAGCGCCGACGAGTTCTTGGCGCTGGCGCAGCGGCTGGTGAACCAGCGTGAGTCACACGCGCACTTCGTGCCGTTCCAGTGCTACTGGCCCACCTACACCTCCATGACGGACCAGCAGCTCCGCTGGTATCTGTTTTGGCGGGACCAGGTGCGCAACGGGAGCTACCCGAACACCGACCTGTCATACATCTTCTTGCACGTTTACGAACTGATCAACAACGTGGGTGTGCGGAACCCCGATGACGGTTACGAGCGGCTGCGCAACCTCTGGCTGGGTTATCGCGGCCAGTACCCGAAGCTGGATCGCTACCTGGTGGATTGGCTGGCCGATTATGCCATCGTCAATCGTTGCCGCGTCGGCCCCCTGCGTTCGTATGCCGATGCGCTAGGCGAGGCATCGGAAGTAGGCCAGCCAGACCTGGCGCTGGCTGCCTGTCTCGATCAGCCACCAGACCAATGGCCACTGCCGCTGATCGAAGCGCTCAGCGCCTATCGCCTGCGCCGCAGCAAGTTCTATCTCGAAGGGCACCAGGCCGATATCGAGCAGAACGTGCCGAAATGCCTTGCCGCGGTCGATGGACACCTGAAGCAGAAGTTTGCGGCGGGCCTGCTGGATCTGTTCAGACCAGAGCGCACAGTCACCATCGAACGCCAGCCCTATCAGAGTGCGCGCTACAGCGGCGAAGTGCAGAAGATCAGCATTGGCCCCATCGCGCCCTACGCGGAACACGCACCCTTTGGTGACTTCCTGGCCGGCGTCCTCAAGCATACGGAGAACCGGCTGCGAGAACGCGCGGGGTACTCCGGCCGCTTACGTGGCATTGCCCTCGAGCCAGAAGCGCAGCGCGTGATTGACGAACTGATCCTCGGCCCGGTGAGCGCCCCCGTTGCGCCGCCGGCCCTGCCGCTGCGGCCACGCGTGCAGATCGATCTGAGCCGGGTTCAGGCATTGACGCAGGAATCCGATCAACTGCGTGAGATGTTGCTGGTCAACGGCGACCGCGTGGGCGTCGAGCCGCCTTTGGCGCCCGCTGCGCCCATAGCGCCACCGGCCTCACAGATGCCTGCCGGCCCAGTACGGCCGGCAGGCACGCCGGCCGTACTGCTCACCGACCTGGCGCCGGTCTACGCCATTCTGGGTCAACTGGATACCGGCGAACGCAGCCTGGTAGAAATTCTGGCGCGCTCCGGCTGGCAGATCAACAGCCGCGATCTGGCTCAGGCTGTTCCGGGCCTACTCATTGAGAGCGCGCTCGATCATATTAACAGCCTGGCGGTGCGCGCGATTGGCGATATCCTGATTGCCACTGAGAACGAACTACACATCGTGGCTGACGACTACCGAGATGAACTGGCGTATCTGCTATCAGGGAACGAGCCAGTGTTGGCACCGGGCCGCGGCAAGTCGAACGCCTTCGCTAACCTACCCGCCGAGTGGGCTGACTTCGCCGGGCGGCTGGCCGATCCGCAGCTTGCCGCGCTTGAGGCCATCGCCAATCAGACTGACCCGCGCGGCGCCATCCGAGAAATCGCCGAAGCCAATGCCACTATGCCGGGCGCCCTGATCGACGCCATTAACGATCTGGCAATGCAGACCATCGGTGATATTATTCTTGATCCTGCCGCCGATCCGCCCTGCTTTGAGGCAGAAGACTTGCCCTTCGTCAAGCAGTTGATCGCCGCCAACCAATGAGGTGACTGTCATGGCCGTCAAAATCCCTAAACGCGTCTCCACCGCGCTCATCAATTCGCTCAGCGCCGGCGTGGTGCCGCGCGTGGGCCTCGAATACATCGCCGTTGGCCGTAAGGATGATATTGCGGCTTTGCTGCAGGACCTGGAAAACGTGGCAGAGGGCGGCGCTGCTTTTCGTTTTGTCATCGGCCGCTACGGCTCGGGCAAAAGCTTCATGTTACAACTGTTACGCAATTATGCCATGGATCGCGACTTTGTGGTCGCGGATGCCGACCTATCCCCTGAGCGGCGACTGGCCGGCACGGCGGGGCAGGGCGTTGGTACCTATCGCGAGCTGATGCGTAACCTGGCCACGCGCACTCGTCCCGACGGCGGCGCCCTACCGGTGATCCTGGAAAAGTGGATCTCGAGCATCCAGGCGCTGGTCGTTAAAGAAACGGGGTTACGGCCGGCCGACGGCGCCTTCACCGGTGCGGTAGAGGCCAAGATCCTGGAAGTGATCAACCAGATGGAAGGCATGGTCCACGGCTTCGATTTCGCCAACGTCCTTTCGGCCTATTGGCGCGGCTACCAGACCGGCGACGACAACCTCAAAGATGCTGCGCTGCGTTGGCTGCGTGGTGAGTTCACCACCAAGACCGAGGCGCGCGAAGCGCTGGGGGTGCGCGTGATCATTGATGATGATGGCTGGTACGACTACGTAAAACTCTTCGGGCGTTTCGTAGCCGGCATCGGCTACCGGGGCTTGATCGTGCTAATCGATGAGGCCGTTAACCTATACAAGATCGTTCACTCCGTCTCGCGTGAGGGCAACTACGAGAAGATCCTCGCGATGTTCAATGATACGATGCAAGGCAAGGCCGAACACGTGGCTATCCTGATGGGCGGGACGGCGCAGTTTCTTGAAGATCCTCGCCGCGGGCTTTACAGTTACGAAGCTCTGCGTTCCCGGCTGGCCGAAAGCCGCTTTGTCAAGGACGGCCTGCGTGATACCTCTGGCCCGATCTTGCGGCTGCAGCCGCTCACTCACGAGGAGATCTACGTTCTGCTCACCCGCCTGGCCGACGTCCACACCGCGCATTACGGCTATGACGGACAACTTGGGCACCTGGACTATCAGGATTTCATGGAAGAAGCCGTGCGGCGCCTCGGGGCCGAGGAGCTGCTGACACCACGCGAGGTCGTGCGGGACTTCATCAGTCTGCTCAACCTTGTCCGGCAGAATACCGGCGTCTCCTTTGCGCAGTTGGTACACGGCTCCGAGTTTCAACCCACCCGGCCGGCGCAGGACCCTGACAGCGCCAATCATGGCCAGTTCGCCGAGTTCACCCTGTGAGCAGCGCTAATCCGTTCTACCGCCTGGCGCCATTCATCCAGGAGTTCATCTATAGCCGCAACTGGACGGAGCTGCACGCCGTGCAGGTAGAAGCCTGCCGGGTGATCTTCGACAGCGATGCGCACCTCCTGCTGGCCACCGGCACGGCTTCGGGCAAGACTGAAGCGGCCTTCCTGCCCGTCCTGACGCTGTTGCACGAAGAGCCACCGGCCTCGGTGGGGGTGCTCTACATCGGCCCGACGAAGGCGTTGATCAACGACCAGTTCCTGCGGCTCAACGACCTGTTGCGCGAAGCCGATATCCCCTGCTGGCACTGGCATGGTGACGTGAGCCAGGGCGAAAAGACCCGGCTGCTCAAGACGCCGCGCGGGGTGTTGCAGATCACGCCGGAGTCACTGGAGAGCCTGCTCATCAACAAGGCCACCGAACTGCCGCGCTTGTTCGGTGATTTGCGCTTTGTGATTATTGACGAAGTCCACGTTTTCATGGGATCAGACCGCGGCCGACAGATCCTGTGCCAACTGGCGCGGCTCGCCAAGTATATCCGCGGGGAGCCGCGTCGGATTGGCCTGTCAGCCACACTTGGCGACTACACCCTGGCAGAGGCCTGGCTCGCGGCCGGCAGCGAGCGCCCGGTCGTCACACCACGCCTGCAGGCTGGCCCGCATCGCGTGCGCCTGGCCGTGGAGCACTTCTACCTGCCTGGCGATGAAGGCCAGGATGATGGAGCAGCAGGTGATGCCGCGGTGGTAACCGGCGAGACGATGGATCAGCCGGCGCAGACCAAGGCTGATGATTACTACCAGTATCTCTACGACGCCAGCCTGGGTCGCAAGACACTGATCTTCGCCAATAACCGTGGCGAGACAGAGCGCATCATCGCCAACCTCCGGCAGTTGGCGCAACGCCAGCGCGCCCCTGACATCTATCATGTACACCACGGCAGCATCGCAGCACCGTTACGAGAGGCCGCCGAGCGCGCGATGCGCGAGCCAGACGTGCCCGCCGTCACTGCTGCTACCGTTACTCTGGAGTTGGGGATCGACATCGGCCAGCTGGAGCGGGTGATCCAGGTGCAAGCCCCATTTTCGGTGGCTAGTTTCCTGCAACGCCTGGGACGCTCCGGCCGCCGCGGAACACCCTCGGAACTGTGGTTCGTCTGCGGTGAAGAACTGCCAGGGCCGGACGATAGCCTCCCCGAACGCATACCCTGGCAGCTTCTGCAGTGCATCGCCATCATCCAGCTTTACCTGGAAGAACACTGGATCGAACCGGTCAAACCCGCCCGCTACCCCGTCAGTCTGCTGTATCACCAGACCATGAGCACATTGACTAGCCAGGGAGAACTGACGCCCGCCGCCCTGGCGCAGCGCGTGCTCACGCTGCCGCCTTTCCAGTCGATCTCGCAAGCCGATTACCGGAGCCTCTTACGCCACCTGATTGAGCTTGACCACATCCAGCAGACTGACGAACGCGGTCTGATCGTTGGTCTTGCCGGCGAACGCGTGGTGCGTGATTTCCATTTCTATGCTGTTTTTCCCGATAACGAAGAATACGCCGTGCGTGAAGAATCACGGGCGATCGGTAGCATCGTGATGCCGCCCCCTCCCGGTGAGCGTTTTGCGCTGGCCGGCCGCGCCTGGGAGGTGATCGAGATGGATGCCAAGCGCAAGCTGGTCCTGGTGAAACAGGTGGGCGGCAAGGCCAAAGCCTCGTGGACCGGACAGGGAGGCGACATCTATAGCAAAATACTACAGAGGATGCAGCGCGCCCTCGTCATCGAAGAGACACTGTATCCCTATCTGCAGCCAAGAGCTCAGGAGCGTTTGAAGACAGCCCGTGCCTTCGCTAAAAGCGCAGGGCTAGCCGAACAGAACATCGTGCCGCTGGGCGGCGCTACCCTCTGCGTCTTTCCGTGGATGGGCACTGCCGCCTGTCGCACTCTGATGCGGGTCCTAAGATCACGCGCTGCAGATCCTGAAACAGCGCCATCCTTCGGCGGGCTGCCGCCTTACTACGTCACGTTTAGTACCACGGAAAGTTGCGCTACCATCAGGCAGCAGATCGGCGACCTGTGCCAAGCAGAGGTGACACCCGATGATTTGGTGGACGCTAACGAGAGCCCGGAACTCAACAAATATGATCAGTACGTGCCCTCAGATCTGCTTAGAAAGGCGTTCGCCGCCGATTGGCTCGACGTGGCTGAGATGAAGCAGCAGCTCTCAGAATGGCGGTAAGCGACAGATCAGACATGCCCACCCACCTCTATCTCGCCCTCGCCGCAGCCGGCAAGACGGCCTACGTCTTGGCCCATGCCCGCGCGGCCAGCCGTGACCTGGTCGCGGTCCCGCGCGTCGCCGTCCCGACCCACCTGCAAGCCCGCGCCGCCCGGCGGCGGCTGGCCGAGACGGGTGGCGCCATCGGCGTGCGCGTGCTCACCTTCGACCGCCTCTATGCCGAAATCCTCAACGCCGCAGGCGAAATCTACGTCGAACTCAGCGAGCCGGTGCAGTACCGCCTGATCCGCGCCGTGGTGGACAGCCTGCCGCTGACCCACTACGCGCCCCTGGCCGACCGCCCCGGCTTCATCCAGGTGCTCCAGCGGCTGATCGGCGAGCTGAAGGCTGCGCGCGTACACCCGGATGTTTTTAGCCAGGCCGTGCAGACGCTGGGCGCCGAGCCGCGCCTGGCCGAGCTGGCGCAGATCTACGCGGCCTACCAGGCTCGGCTCCAGACCCAGGGTTGGGCCGATCGCGCCGGGTTGGGCTGGCTGGCGGTCGAGGCGCTCGAACAGCGCGCGCCCGAAGTGGGCCGGGACTGGCCGCTGCTCGCCGTGGATGGGTTCGACAGCTTCACGCCGATCCAGACCGCGCTCCTGCAGGCCCTGGCCGGCCGCGTCGGCGAGCTGGTCGTCACGCTGACCGGCGAGCCGGTCAGCGGCCCCGCCCCCCTGGCGCACCGGCGTTTTGTCAGGACCCGCGCGACGCTGGAAACCGCGCTAGGCACGCACGCTGAGCCGCTCCCGGTTCGACTGACTCCTGACTCCTGCCCCCTGACCGCTGTCCTCGCCCACCTCGAACGCGGCCTGTTTCGCTCGGATAGCGCGCCCGTAGACGCCACTGGCGCGGTCGAGCTGATCGAGGCGCCGGAGCGCGGCGGCGAGGCCAGGGCCGCGCTGCGCTGGCTCAAGCAGCGAGTCGTAACCGACGGCTGCCGGCCAGGCGAGGTCGCGCTGCTGGCCCGGAACGTCGCGCCCTACCGCCCGTTCATCCAGCAGACCGCGGCTGAGTTCGGGTTGCCGATTCGTCTGGTGGACGGCTTGCCGCTGGCTGAAAACCCGGCCGTCGCCGCGCTGCTCGGCCTGCTGCAGATGGCCCTGCCCAACTCGAACAACGAGCTGAGTCTCCCCCGCCGCGCCGTGGTCGAGGCCTGGCGCTCGCCCTACTTCGACTGGTCGGCGCTGTCCGAGGAGGGCGCGGCGGAGCCAGTCGGCATTGGGCCGGGCGACGCGGATGACCTGGACGCGGTGGCGCGCTGGGGCCGCGTGATCGGCGGGGAGCCGCAATGGGCCGAGGCCTTCGACCGGTTGAGCGAGCTGGCCGGCGCACCCTCCGACGAGGAGGAACGCGGCGTGCCGGCCGGCCTGCCGCGGGGCCAGGCGGCGCGGGCGCTGCGGGCCAAGTTCGCGCACTTCGTGGCAAGAGTGACGCCGCCGGACGAGGCCCGCTCCTATCGCGCTTTCGTCGGCTGGCTGGAAACCCTCATCGGCGCCGACGCCCCGGCCACTCCTGGACGCTTCCCGGTTGCCGAAGACCCCAGCTCACTCCAGGTGGTCGCCCAGGCCCGCGGCGGGGCTGCCGCGGTGGCCGAGCGCGATATTGCCGCGCTGGCCGGGCTCAAGGACGTGTTGCGCGGCCTGGTGTGGGCCGAGGAGGCGCTTGGGGCGGCGCCGATTGACTTCACCAGCTTCGTGACGGAGCTGACCGGCGCGCTCGACGCCGCGTCCTATCGCCTGCCCGTCCACGCCGACCGCGAGGAGATCCTGGTCGCCGACGTCGTCCAGGCGCGCGGCCTGCCGTTCCAGGCCGTCGCGGTGCTCGGCCTGGCCGAAGGGGAGTTCCCGGCGACGTTGAGCGAGGACCCCTTCTTGCGCGACGCCGACCGCCGGCGCCTGCGCGTCGAGTTGGGCCTGCCCCTGGAACTCTCAACGGAGGGCGCGGAGGCCGAGTTCTTCTACGAAGCGGTGACGCGACCCCGCGCGCGGCTGCTGCTGACGCGGCCGCGGCTGGCCGACAACGGCGCGCCGTGGCAGGCCTCGCCCTACTGGGAGGCGGTGCGCCGACTGGTGCGGGTGGCGCCGGAGCGCCTGTCCAGCGAAAGCGCGCCCCGACCGGGCGCGGTCGCCTCCTGGCCGGAGCTGCTGGAGAGCTTGGCCGTGCATGATGGCTACGCGGCAGTCCGCCGGTGGGTCGGGCAGGCCGAACCCACGCGCACGGGCGGGGTAGCCGCTGCGGCCCAGGTCCTGCAATTCCGCAGACCGGCGGCGGGCGGCAGCCCCTTCGACGGCGATCTGAGCGGGCTGGCCGACGCGTGCGCGGACCGCTTCGCCCCGGAACGCACCTGGAGCGCCAGCCGGCTGGAGGCTTACCGTAATTGCCCGTTTGCGTTCTTCGTGAGCCACGTGCTGGAACTGGAGCCGCGCGCGGAACCGGTCGAGGGGCTGGATGCCCGCCAACTCGGCAACATCTACCACCACATCTTCGAGGGTCTCTACGGCACGGCGACCGGCACGGCGGATCTCGACGCGCTGCTGGCGGCCCTGCCCGCGGCCGCCGGCGCAGTACTGGACGATGCGCCCCGTCGCGAAGGGTTCCGCGCCACCGCCTGGTGGACGCAGACCCGCGCCGAGATCGCCGAGAACGTGCGCCGCTCGGTCGCGGCGCTGGCCGCGCTGCCCGGCGGCTTCGTGCCAGTGGCCCAGGAAGCGGCCTTCTTGGATAGCGACAGTCTGACCGTGACCGATGGGGCTGACGCGTTCCGCGTGCATGGCTACATTGACCGGGTGGATCGCGCGCCAGATGGGGGCTTGCGGATCATTGACTACAAGACCGGCGGGCCGGCGGCCTTCACGGTCAAGGCCGTGGTCGAGGGCAAGAAGCTCCAGTTGCCGCTCTACGCCCTGGCGGCCGAGCAGGCGTTGGGGCTCGGCCCGGTGACTGAAGGCTTCTATTGGCACGTGCAGCACGCCGAGGCCAGCAAGTTCAGCCTCGCCGGCTTTGCGGGCGGGCCGGCTGCCGCCATCGCGACCGCGCTGGCCCACGCCTGGGCGGCCGTGCGGGGCGCGCGGGCAGGCCAGTTCGTCCCGCATGTGCCCGACGGCGGCTGCCCGGACTACTGCCCAGCGGTCGCCTTCTGCTGGCGCTACCGGGCGCGCTGGTGAGGTGCCGCGATGCGTGAATCCCCGAACCTTCATCCCATCGTCGCTGCCATGCGGCCCAGCCCCGAGCAGATCCCTGCGATCACAACCTGGGATCGCGATGTGGTGGTCACCGCCGGCGCGGGTGCGGGCAAGACCCTGACCCTGGTCGCCCGCTACCTGGCGCTGCTGGCCGAGGGCTGCCCCCTGCGCGGCGCGATCGCCATCACCTTCACCGAGAAGGCCGCCCGCGAGATGCGCAATCGCGTGCGCGACGAGGTCCGCCGCTATGTGGAAACCCCAGGGCTTGATGCAGGGGAACACGAACGGTGGGACGCCGTGTACGCGGGGCTGGATGCGGCCCGCATTAGCACCATCCACGGCCTGTGCGCCGAGATCCTGCGCAGCCACCCTGCCGAGGCCGCGGTGGACCCGCGTTTCGACGTGCTCAACGAAGGGCAGGGCAACCTCCTGCGCCGCCAGGCGGCGGACGAGACGCTGGCCCTGGCCGCCGAAGACCCCGACCTGGTCCCGCTGTTCGAGCTGCTGGGCGAGCGCGGTTTCCGGGATACCCTCGATACCCTGCTCCGGCGCCGGCTGGAAGCTACTGAGACCCTCGCTGCGCTGCCTCCCGACGTGTTGGCGCAGTGGCAAGGGGCCCTGACCGCGCGCCAGACGGCTGCCCTGGCCGAGTTGCTGGTCAGCCCGGATTGGCAGGATGCCGCAACGATGGTGCTCGGCGAAGCCGCGGCCAAAGGCGACGACCTGCTGGAAATCCAGCGGCAGGCCGCAGCAGCCGCCCTGGCTGAGGCTGCAACCGTTGAGGTACTTGACGACCGCTTGGCCGCGCTGGCGCGCTTGGCTGCCATCAACTTGAGCGGCGGCAGCGCCAAGGCCTGGCCGGGCGGCAAAGAACAGGTCACCGAGATCAAGGCCGCCTTGAAGGCGTTGCGCGAGCTTTGGAAGGACGCGGTGCTCTTGCAGTTGGCGCTCACCCCCCTGGACGAAGCGCTGGCCGCGGCCATGCCGGGCCTGCGGGCCTGCTTCCAGTTCGCCCATGACCGCTACACCGCAGCCAAGCGCGCGCGCAACGCCCTGGATTTCGACGACCTGGAGGCCGATGCACTGGCTTTGCTCGAATCAAACGCTGCGGTGCGGGCGCGCTGGCAGGCTGAAACGGCCGCGCTGCTGGTGGACGAGTTCCAGGACACCAACGACCGGCAGCGCCGGCTGGTGCGTTGCCTGAACGGCGCGGCCGGCAAGCTCTTCCTCGTCGGCGACGCCAAGCAGTCCATCTACGGCTTCCGCGGGGCCGACGTGACCGTGTTTCGCGCCGAGCGGCAGGCCATCGTCCGGGCCGGGGGCGCGGTCATGACCCTGGACACATCCTACCGTGCCCATCGGGCGCTGATCGCGGGCCTGAACGACCTGCTGCGGCCGGTGCTGGGCGAAGCGGACGACCCGGCGCGGCCGTGGGTCGAGCCATTCGCACCACTGCGCCACCACCGCGCAGACGCCGGCCCCGGCTTCACCGCGCCCCACATCGAGCTGCACCTGGCGCTGGGCAGCAAGAGTGAGGCCGGGTTGGACCGGGCGGCCGACGCGCTGGCGGCGCGGCTGGCCGCGTTGGTCGAAGGCGGCGGCGATGTGCAGCTTGCGGCCAACGGCCAGCTCCGGCCGTTGAGCTACGGCGACGTGGCGATCCTCTGCCGGGCCTCCACATCGTTCGCGGCCTACGAAAACGCCCTGGAACGCGCCGGCATCCCCTTCCTCACCGTGGCGGGCCGCGGCTTCTACGGCCGGCCGGAGATCCGCGATCTGCTCAACGCCCTGGACGCGCTGGCCGACCCCACCGACGACTTGGCGCTGGCCGGGCTGCTGCGCTCGCCGACCTTGGCGCTCTCCGATGCGGCGTTGTTCCGGTTGTGCGAGGCACGCGATCGTGCCGGCCGGCCGACCTCGCTCTGGCAGACGCTGCGCGCCGCCGGCGCTGAGCTGGCTGGCGAGGACGGCAGTCGCGCCGCGCGGGCCGCGAGCCTCGTCAGCGACCTCCAGGCCCAGGCCGGCCGGGCGCCGGTGGCCGACCTGCTCAAGGCCTTCCTCGACGCCACCGGCTACCGGGCCGCGCTGGTTGCCGCCGGACAGGCGCGCGCCGCGCGCAACGTCGCCAAGCTGCTGGCCGATGCGCACGCCAGCGGCCTGGTGAGTGTCGGCGAGTTCCTGGCCTATGTGGCCGAACTGCGGGACAGCGGCACGCGGGAAGGCGAAGCCCGCGCCACCGCCGAGGGCGCGATTCAGATCATGAGCGTGCATGCGGCCAAGGGGTTGGAGTTCCCCGTGGTCGTTCTGGGCGATGGTACCTACAACTCGCCGGCGCGCAACGGCCTCTTGCTCAATCCCGCCCTGGGCATCCTGCTGCCACAGAAGGACGACGCCAAGACGCTGTCGGCCATCTACCGCCTGGGCAAGCTGACCGCCGACGACCAGGAGGCCGCTGAGTCGCATCGGCTGCTCTACGTCGCCGCCACGCGGGCGCGCGAGAAGCTGATCCTCAGCGGCTGCATCACGGCCAAGGCCGACGGCACGCCTGGCGCGCTCGGCGGCTGGCTGGGCCGGCTGAGCGGCGAGGACGCACTGGGGCTGGCCGGCGTCCCCGTGGCGGTGGACGAGGTAGACCCCGAACCGCGGCGTCTGGACCTCACGATCGGCGACACACCGGTTGCATGCACCATCTACGGCGCCGGTTGGGCCTGGGCAGCGCGCCGGTCGGCGGCCACAGCGCAGCCCGAGATCGCCGTGTCCTTGCCGCCGCCCCTGTTGGGCCCCGTCGCCGCTGAGCCCGTTGAAACCGACGGCCGCGCCGCCGAGCAAGAGCGCGACCCGGGCCAGCGCGTCTGGCGCGTCGTGCCGGCCGTGACGCGGCCGCGCGCGCCGGCCTGGGTGGTCGGCAAGCTGGTCCATGAAGCGTTAGCAGCCTGGCGCTTCCCGGACGCCGCCGGGTTCTTCGCGCATTGGGCGGAGGCGCACGCTCGCAGTTACGGCCTGACGGACGCGCGTCAGTTGGCTGATGCCGTGCGCGAGAGCGGCAAGCTCCTGCGGCGCTTCGAGGAACATCCCTTGCATGCCGAAATGGCCGGGGCCGAACGGCGCTTGCACGAAGTACCGTACAGCCTGGTCGCCGCCGATGGCCGCGTGGAGAGCGGCATCATCGACGCGCTCTATTTGCGCGCTGACGGCTGGACGATCGTGGAATTCAAGACAGATCATGTGCGTGACACCGCGGCGCTGGATTTGTTGCTGGCGGAAGAAGACTATCTGGCCCAGGCGGCGCGCTACGCGGCGGCTGTCGAGAAACTGCTGAGCCAGGGGCCGCACGTCCGGTTGTGTCTGCTGGACATGGCAGGCGCCGTGCTGACGCAGTCACTCGCCACCGAAGCTTGACGCCCATGGACCAACGTCTGACCCACATCAGCAAGTTCCTCAGCCGCGTGCTGCGCCATCACCCAGAGGCCATCGGCTTGACCCTGGACCCTCAGGGCTGGGCGGAAGTGGAGCAACTGCTGGCGCAGGCTCAACGTCATGGGGTCGCGCTCACGCCGGAGCTGCTCCAAAAGGTTGTCGAACAGAACGATAAGCGGCGTTTCGCGTTCAGCGAAGACCAACGGCGCATTCGCGCCAGTCAGGGTCATTCGCTCCTGGTTGACCTTGGGTTG
This sequence comes from Chloroflexota bacterium, assembly GCA_026389845.1. Classification (GTDB taxonomy): domain Bacteria; phylum Chloroflexota; class Anaerolineae; order CG2-30-64-16; family CG2-30-64-16; genus JAPLHB01. The sequence goes on along the minus strand of JAPLHB010000179.1, from coordinate 912 downwards.
AGCCCCATGCAGCCACCCGACTACCTCTATCACGGCACGGCCGCACGCTTCATTACGGCGATCAAAGCGCGCGGTCTTGTGCCGGGACGGCGAAACCACATGCACCTGTCCGCGGATGAGCGCACCGCCGTACGCGTCGGCGAACGGCACGGCAGTCCGGTGGTGCTCAAAGTGCAGGCGGGGCTGATGCACGCGGCCGGCTACCGGTTCTACCTCTCGGCTAACCAAGTCTGGCTCACAGAGCACGTGCCTGCGCAGTTTCTGAACTTTCTCAGTGGCTGAGTGCCGCAAGCTTGGTCATCACAGAGGCGCAGAAGATGCAACTTGTCGTCAGTACATTGCAAACCGAAAACTGTGTTACACTGGCGCTGTGAGTTTTGTCGTTCCACACACGCCAATCGCAGACATCCAGCCTAATAGGAACAACGCCGAATGGATACCTTTGAGAAAGTCTTTCGTGCTTCGTTCGAAGAGGCTTTGAGCTTCAAAACGATAGGAGCAGAAATGATCGCTCGCCAGTTGGCCAGGCAAGGGATCACACTGAGCAAAGAGCAGTTAGTGAAGATCGAGTCAGGCCTAGAGAACATCGAGGGAGACTCACTGATTATCCAAATCGATGATCTTGTTTGCGAGAATGATGGTCAGGATGATTTGGTAATTAAGCTCGACAATCTTGCCGACGTGGATGAGATTGTCAACAGGATAACAGAGAAGATTACTGATGCACTCCCCGAAGTAATCTCAGAAACCTCTAGCGTTTTGCTTGATCAGTGGCTCTTTGGGATTTTGCGGGAAAGGGCCACATATAGGACGGCTCCGCTTACGCAAACCGGCGATAACCTTCCAGGTCAAGATACAAACGTTGGAAGAGCGTGGCGACGCGACTGATGCCGTAACAGCGTCGCTTGAGGG
>JAPLHB010000019.1 GCA_026389845.1 Chloroflexota bacterium | reverse complement strand
CCCTCAAGCGACGCTGTTACGGCATCAGTCGCGTCGCCACGCTCTTCCAACGTTTGTATCTTGACCTGGAAGGTTATCGCCGGTTTGCGTAAGCGGAGCCGTCCTATATGTGGCCCTTTCCCGCAAAATCCCAAAGAGCCGGGATGACGTAGTCGCGGCCGGCCAGGGCCGCCAGCGCCTGGCTGGCCTTGAAGAGCGCCAGCGTCCCGCGCGGCGACACCCCCAACGTCACCGCGCCGTGTTCGCGCGTGGCGCGCGTCACCCGCACGATGTAATGGCGCACGTCCGCGCTGACGTGGATCTCCTTGACCCCCCCCTGCAGCTCCAGAAGATCGGCCACCGTCGCCACCGGCTTCAGGTCGGCCAGCGGCTCGGCGCGCTGATAGCGCAGCAGGATTTCATCCTCCTGCGCCTCGGTGGGATAGCCCAGCTTGACCTGCATCAGGAAGCGATCCACCTGGGCTTCGGGCAGCGGGAAGGTGCCTTCCAGCTCGATGGGGTTCTGCGTGGCGAGCACCAGGAATGGCCGCGGTAGAGGGTAGGTCTGGCCGTCCACCGTGACCTGCCGCTCCTGCATCGCCTCCAACAGCGCGGACTGGGTGCGCGGGGTGGCGCGGTTGATCTCGTCGGCCAGGAGGATCTGGCTGAACGTCGGTCCGGGCCGAAACTCGAACTCCTGCCGCCGCTGGTTGTAGAGGTTGACGCCGGTCACGTCCGAGGGCAACAGATCGGGCGTGAACTGGATGCGCGCAAACGAGCAGTCCAGGCTGCGCGCCAGCGCCTTCGCCAGCGTTGTCTTGCCGATGCCGGGCACGTCCTCCAGCAGCACGTGCCCCTCCGCCAGCAGCGCGGCCAGCAACAGTTCCGTCGCCTCGGCCTTGCCGATGATGACACGGGCGACGTTGGCTTGGACTGAATGAGCGAAAGTAGTGAAATCCACGGAGCCTCCGGTGTGAAAGGCAAAACGAAAAACGAAAGGCGTGATCCGTCATTGCGAAGCCCGTTGTGTGGGCCGAAGCAATCCCCCTGCTCCCCTGCCCCCGTCCTCCCTCACGCCCCCGCCCGCGTCCGCTTGCTTACGTACACTATATTCCCCCGCCGGTACCCCAGGTCGTCGAAAAGCGCCTGTGACGTGTGGTTCTCCGCCTCGAGCAGCGCGGCCCAGATTTCCAGCCCCACGGCCTCGGTGAACCAGCGTTCGGCCTCGGCGATCAGCGTTTGAGCCAGGCCGCGGCGGCGGTACACGGGATCAACGGCCAGGCGGTTGATCCAGCCCTTGCGGCCGTCGTGGGTCAGCACGGCCACGGCCACCAGCCGCTCACCGTCACGCAGGCCGATGACGCGCTGGATGCCGCTCGCCATCTGGCGGGCGAACGCTTCGGGCGCGTCGCGGCCCTCGGCGCGCACCGGCAGCCCGGCGTGGCGCCACAACTCGAGGATCGCGGCGTAGTCGGCGACGGTCAGATCGCAAAGGGTTGGGGTTATGGCAGGATACATAGGTTCAACCTGTTCTCAAACCAAACTTCAGGCCGTATGATAAGCGTATAAGATGCGTAGTTCAATGGTATTCCGAAGATGTGGCGCGCGTCCAGCAATGTGCGCTCGTTTATGTTAGAATCCCCCGCGAGAGATAGAAAAAGACTGAGCGTTCTCTCCTTCTCCTCCTTTTTACGAGCGCCGGGGTAAGGGCAGCCCCGGCGCTCACGCGTTAACCGACCGGCGCTCCCCCGCCCTGCACTGCAGTATATTCCATACCGACAGCCCTGACAAATTAATCAATCTCTTAGCTACCTCTTAGCGTCCCTTAAAGACACTCGCCCGCGGTTGTGCTATCATCTCTGGCGGAACCGGTAATAACAAATGAAGTCGTTCAAGGCGCGATTTCTATTGCCAGGCCGAGAGAGTGTCGGACCTGCTGGCGATTACTGACCTTGTACTGAAGAAAGGGAGAACTGGGATGAAGAGGGTAAGATTTGTCACGTTTGCTTTGCTGTTGATCGTCGTGCTGGCCCTGGCGGGCTGCACGAGCGTTCTGCCGACCGCGGCAACGGGCCTGGCCGGGCTGGCTGCCCGCACCGAAGCCGCGCCGGTTGCGGCCGTCGGCAACGCGGCGGCCAGGATTGCCCCCGCGGGCGATCTACAGGCCACTTTGGAGCAGATTTACGAAGCGGCCAACCCCGCGGTGGTGAACATCCGCGTCGTGCAAGAGGCAGGCAGCGCGGGGCGGAACGCGCCCAACCTGCCGGGATCACCTTCGCTGCCGGGTAGCCCGTTCAAGCAGCCGCAGACGCCGCGCTCCAGCGAGGCGCTCGGCTCCGGTTTCGTGTGGGACAAGCAGGGTCACATCGTCACCAACAATCATGTGGTTGACGGCGCGAATCAGATCGAGGTCACGTTCGCTGATGGGCTGACCCTGCCCGCGGCGGTCGTCGGCGCTGATCCGGAGAGCGACCTGGCGGTGATCGTGGTTGACCCGGCCAAAGTGTCCAACCTGCAACCCCTGGCGGTCGCCGATTCGACCCAGGTGAAGGTGGGCCAGTTCACCGTCGCCATCGGCAACCCCTTCGGGTTGGAAGGGACGATGACGTTCGGCATCGTGAGCGCGCTGGGCCGCTCCCTGTCGGCCAGCAGCCCCAGCAGCGATAGCGCGGCGCGGAACACGCCGTCTTACACCATCCCCGACATCATCCAGACTGACGCGCCGGTGAACCCCGGCAACTCCGGCGGCGTGCTGCTCGATCTGGATGGGCGGCTGATCGGCGTCCCAGCGGCCATCGAGTCTTCGACGGGCGGGTCGGCCGGCATCGGCTTCGCCATCCCCTCGGCCATCGTCCAGCAGGTCGTACCCGCGTTGATCGAGACCGGCCGCTTCGAGCATCCGTGGATCGGCATCAGTGGCGGCACGCTGACGAGCCAGGTTGCCGCGGCGATGGGCCTGCCCGAAACGCAGCGCGGCGCGCTGGTCGCGGATGTTACCGCGGGCAGCCCGGCCGAAAAGGCTGGCCTCTTGGGCAGCAGCAAGCAGGTCACTGCGGATGGTCAGGACGTGCGGATCGGCGGCGATGTGATCGTGGCGGTGGATGGCCAGGCGGTGCGCCGGTTCGAGGATCTGACGACCTACCTGGCGCGGCAAGGCAAAGTGGGCCAGACGTTGAAGCTGACTCTGCTTCGCAACGGCAAGGAGATGAGCGTCTCGCTGACCCTGGCGGCTCGGCCCAACGCGCAACCCGCAACTCGAAGCTCAGGCGCGCAACCCGGCCAGCCCGCCAACCCGCAGGATCAAACACCCCGCCAAGGCCAGCCGACCCAGCCCCAGCCCAAGACCGCCCAGGGCACTGCCTGGCTCGGCGTCAGCGGCGTCACGGTGACGCCGGAAATCGCGCAGGCGATGAACCTGTCTGCGGATCAGAAGGGCGTCTTGGTGCAGTCAGTCGTCACGGGCAGCCCGGCCGAGAAAGCCGGCTTGCTGGCAGGCACCGCGTCCCAGACCTTCAACCGGCAGCGTGTCATGGTCGGCGGCGACGTGATCGTGAAGGTGGACGACAAGCCCGTTGAGACGATCGAGGCCCTGGTCACGCTGGTGCAAGGCCAGAAGCCGGGCGATACGTTGACCCTGGCCATCCTGCGGGACGGAAAGGAAGTCAAGAGCACGACTACTCTGGCCGCCCGACCCACGCAGACGCCGTGAGTACTGCGTAATCTCAGATAAGAAAGGGGAGCCTTGGACAGCAAGTGGGGGCGCATCCGACCGGATGCGCCCCCACTTTTTTCATACGTAGGGCGTTAGAACGGGATGCCGTCCTCGTCGGGGGCCATTTCTTCACCGTCGGCCTTCGGAGCAGCTCCACCCGCCTCGCCGCCCTCGCTGCGGCCGCTGCTCATAAAGCGGAAGTTGGTGGCAGTGAGCTCCAGGCTGGCGCGGAGATTGCCCTGCTTGTCGGTATAGGCTGAAGCGTCAATATCGCCTTCCACCAGCACCAGGCTGCCCTTTTTCAAGTATTGAGCGGTCAGCTCGGCCTGCTTGCGCCAACAGGTGACCCGGAACCACGTGGTCTTCTCCTGCGGTTGACCGTTTTGATCCGTCCATTTGCGGGTGGTGGCAATGCTGAAGCTGGTCACGGGGACGCCGGAGGGGGTGTAGCGCATCTCGGGGTCCCGTCCGAGATGGCCGATGACGAGCGTTTTTTGATACATGTGCGTGATCTCCCTTCTGTCAAGGCGTGAATCAAACTTGGAGGCAGAGGCTCCACACCGGGGCCTTTAAAGATCAGTATAGCGCGCTTCGACCAGGATGTCAAATTAGAACAAAGGTTCGCAGCGGGTTAGGCCGGCAGCAAGGTGATCGCGGCCGGATCGAGCCACAGCGCCAGCGGCTCCCCTGTCGGCGGCAGATCGGCGTCGGTCGCGGCGGCTTCGCATGTCAGCTCGATGCCCCCGGCATGGGCCGTGCGGATCACGGTGTAGCTGCCCCGGAACGAGCAACTGACCAGCCGCCCTGCGATCACATTCGTCCCGGTCATCCCCGCGGGCCGCACGTCGGCTGCCTCGGGGCGGATCAGCACCGTCACGCGATCCCCCGCCGCAAAGGCCGCGGCCGAGTCGCTCGTGGTCAGCGTTCCCAATGGAGTCTCCACGAGGAGCAGGGGGGCGGGGGAGCCAGGGGGCGGGGGAGTGGGGGGGCGGAGGGACCCAGAGGCGCCCCCCAAGTTCCCCCAAGTTCCCCCAAGTTCCCCGGAAACCCTTCCTTCAAGCAAATTTCTGAACCCCAAAAATCGCGCCACATACCCCGTCGCGGGCCGCCGGTAGACAGCCTGGGGCGTGCCTTCTTGCTCTACGCGACCGCCCTCGCCGGCTTCGAGCCGGGCGCGCATGATCAGCACCCGGTCGGCGACCGCGAAGGCTTCCTCCTGGTCATGCGTCACGTAGAGCGCGGTCACACCGACCCCCTTGAGGATGACGCGCAGCTCGTTCATCAACTGCTCGCGCAGGCTGCGGTCGAGCGCGCCGAGCGGCTCGTCGAGCATGAGCAGCCGCGGTCGCGGGGCCAGGCTGCGCGCCAGCGCCACGCGTTGCTGCTCGCCGCCGGAAAGCTCGACGACGCGACGACGCTCGTAGCCCGCCAGGTTGACCAACGCCAACATCTCCCGCACCCGCGCCGCGATCTCGGCCGGCGGCCGGCCCTGCATCCGTAGGCCGAACGCGATATTCGCGGCCACGTCGCGGTGTGGAAAGAGCGCGTAGTCCTGGAACATCAGCCCGAAGCCGCGGCGATGCGCAGGTGTCGCGGCCAGATCGGTCCCGGCAAAGGCGACCTGGCCGGAGTCCGGCGTTTCCAGCCCCGCCACGATCCGCAGCAGCGTGGACTTCCCGCACCCGCTCGGCCCTAGCAGGCAGACGATCTCCCCCTCGTCCGCGGTTAGACTGACGTCGTGGAGCACGGGTAAGTCTGGATACGATTTGGCGATGTGAATGACTTCTAAAAGCATGTAGCCTCGTTGGGGGGGATTAGGGATTAGGTATTCCCAATCCCTAATCTCCAATCTCCGTTTTCAAAACTCCCCCACTTCCCCCACCCGAAACCGCTCGATCAACACAAAACCGGCGGCGCAGACGGCCATCAGCAGCGTGCTCATGGCGAGGGCTTGGCCGTAGTTGAGGCTGCCGGGCTGGCCGAGCAGGCGAAAGATGACGACCGGCATGGTGGGGAATTCGGGCCGGGCGATGAGCAGCGTGGCGCCGAACTCGCCCATGCTGACGGTGAACGCAAAGACCGCGGCGACGAGCAGCGCGCGGCCGACGATGGGCAGCTCCACCTCGCGCCAGACGCGCCACGGCGACGCGCCGAGCACGGCCGCGGATTCTCGCCAGTCGGGGTTGAGCCGGCGCAGCGCGGGCAACAGCGTCCGCACCACGAACGGAAACGCGACCAGCGTGTGGGCGATGGGCACCAGGACGGGCGACGCGGCCAGATTAAACGGCGGCCGGCCGAGCGCCAGGATGTAACCGAAGCCGAGTGTCACCGCGGACGTGCCGAGCGGCAGCAAAAAGATCGGGTCGAGCAGTCGGCCCAGCCGCCCGCGATCCCGCGCCAGCAGATAGGCCGTGATCGTGCCGATGTTGAGCGCCAGGAGGGTCGTTAGCGCCGCGAAGAAGAGGCTGTTGCGGATCGCCAGACCGGGCGCGACGTAGAAGAGCGAGCCGGTGCGGTTGACAAAAAGCTCGCGGTAATAACGCAACGGATCGCCGGGGGCCAGCGACCCGCCCGCCAGCGCGGCCAGTGGCGCGATCAGGAAGGCGAGCAGCCCGATCGCAGTCAATGCAACCAGCGCGACCTGGCGCGGCGTGACCGGCGGTTGGGCCGTGGCCTCGGCCGGACGCAGGTTGAGCGGCACGGCCGCGCGGGCCTGGACGCGGGTATAGACGGCCATCACCACGGAGGTGAGCACGATTTGGGCCAGGCTGAGGCCGGCGGCTTCGGGCAGCCGGAAGAGCGTCACCGCCTGGCGGTAGATCTCGACCTCCAGCGTGGCGAAGCGCGGCCCGCCCAGAATCAAGATCACGCCGAAGCTGGTGAAGCAGAAGATGAACACCAGTAGGCCGGCCGCGGCGATGGCTGGCAACAGCAACGGCGCGGTGATCTCGCGGAAGACGCGGCCGCGGCCGCCACCCAGTACCCGCGCCGCATCGGCCAGCCGCGGATCCAGGTTCGCCCAAAACCCGCCGACTACCCGAATGACGACCGTGGTGTTGTAAAACGCGTGGGCCAGCAGGATCAGTCCGAGCGTGTATTGCAGGCGGATGGGGCCGGCCGCCAGGCCGAAGCCCGCGGCCAGCGCCTCGTTCAGCCACCCGCGCGGGCCGAGCAGCGCGGTGAAGGCCGCCGCGACGACCATCGCGGGCAACACGAAGGGGATGGTCGTGAACGCCTGGAGCACGGTCTTGCCCGGACACCGGTAGCGCGCGAAAACATAGGCTGCGGGCAGCCCGATGACCAGGGTCAAGATCGTCGAAAGCGCCGCCTGCCAGGTGGTGAACCAGACCACGCGGCCAAAATACGGCTCGCGCAAGAGCGCGGCCACGGGTGCCAGGTCGAGTCGCCCCCCCGGCGCAAAGCTCTCCCAGATCACCGCGCCCAGCGGGTAGAAGAAAAAGACCGCCAGGAAGGCGAGGGGGAGTAGGTAGAGCGCGTTGACCAGGGAGCGTGGGCGAGTCAAGGCAGTCCTCTGAATGATATGTGATGCGTGCTACGTGACCCATGGCGTAGCTTACGCGCTCAATCACGCAGCACGGATCACGCAGCACGCAGGCGACACGACAATCATCCTACCGCAAGACGACATCTGTCCACGCCTTCAACCACCCTTCGCGCCCGATCTCGATCTGCGCGGGGGCGAGGGCCGCGGGCTGAGCGGGCGTCTGGGCGAACTTGGCGAAGACGTCGGGCAGCGGCGTGCCGGTGCGAGCCGGGTAGACCCACATTTGCAGCGGGATGTCGGTCTGGAATGTGGCGCCGAGCATGAAATCCACCCACTGCCGCGCCAGGTCGGCGTTGGCGGATCCCTTCAGGATGCCGACGAACTCGATCTGCCGGAAGGTGCCACCCGGCGGCAGGATATTGCCCGTGGGCGAGTCGGCCGGCTGTGGATCGGCGAAGAAGACCTCGGCCGCGGGGCTGGTGGCGTAGCTGACCGCTAGCGGCCGGTCCCCCTTACCGCTGCCGCCGCTGAACTGGCCGTTGTAGGCATCCTCCCATCCCTCGGCCACGCGCACGTCGTTGGCCCGCAACGCTTTCCAGTAGTCGAGATAAGTGTAATCCCCCTTCTCGCCGAACGCCGCGACGGTGGTCAGCAGGAAAGCCATGCCGGGGGACGAGGTCGCCGGGTTCTCCACCACGAGCAGCCCCTTGTACTCCGGCCTGGTCAGATCAGCCAAGGTCTGCGGCAGAACCAGCTTCTTGTCAGCGAAGAACTTCTTGTCGTAGTTCAGGTTGACGTAGCCGAAGTCCACCGGCAGCAGCCGATTGCTGGCGTCGGCCTTGAGGTCAGAAGGGATGCCCGTCAGGGCCGGCGATGCGTATGGCACGAAGATGTCGGCGGTCAGCGCCCGGCTGAGGAAGCTGTTGTCCACACCGTAGAAGACATCGGCCAACGGGTTGTTCTTGCTCAGGATCGCCTTGTTGAGCGCCAGCCCCGCGTCGCCCGACTTGAGGAACTTGACCTGGCAGTTGCACTGCCCCTGGAACTCGGTCACGACCGCCTCGCTGACGCTGAAGGAGTCGTGGGTCATCACGGTGAGCGTACGCCCGGCGGTCTGAGCCGGCACGGCCGTGGGTTGAACGCTCGCAGGCGTCGGAATCGGCGCGCAGCCGGTCACGCCGGCCGCCAGGACCAAAACCAGCATTACCAGAAAAAGTTGTTTGTTCATTTTTTACCTCGTTCAGTCGGTTTGCTCATTGATTCGGTTCGTCCCCCGACGTTCGTCGGTCGTCCGTCCTCCGTCGTCGGTCTTTCGTCGTTCGTCTGTTTGAATCACCAACATCATCCCCTCGCGCAGCCATACCTCCGCCTCCGCCCCCTCGAACACGTTGCTGACCCCGCGCGCCTGGCCGAAGTAGAGCGTCTCATCCCGCAGCGGATAGGCCAGCCCTGCGGTCGTCACTCCCACCGCGTCCCCGCCGATGGGGAGCAGCGAGAGGAGGTCGCCCTGCGTGCCGGTCAGCGCCAGGTGGGCTGCCCCGTAACGCAATCCGCCGGATTGCCGCGGGCAGCGTCCCAAGCGCAAGCCGGCGGATTGCGGTACGTTTTCATCCGCCGTGGCGGCGCGCCCGGCATGAGCAACTGCCCTGAGAATGGTCGCTCGCTCTTCTGGACTAGAGGCTTCAGCCGGTTTCTCGCTTTGCCCACCAGACCGGCTAAAGCCTCGAATCCAGTTGCCCCGATTTTCATGCTCCGTGGCGGAGCTTGCGGCATGGGAGTCGGCCGACCCGCCGCGCAACAATCGAATCGTCTGCCCACCTTCCGCGATGCGCACGTCCAACCTTGCTAACTCACGCCGGGTCAGCAGCAGCAAGTTGGCGAGCGCATGATCGGCGCGGCCACCCAGCGCGGCGCAGAGGATGATCTCCAGACCTGTCAGGTCTCCGAGACCTGACAGGTCTTCGATGGCGCGGGCCAGCGCCAGCTCCAGGTCGGTCTCGTCTTTGGCCGCCCACCAGCAGGTGGACGGGCCAGCCCCATGCGCGCGCGTGAACCGCGCCGCTGTCGGCCGCGATCACGCGGTCGCCGGGACCGGGGGCCAGCCCGTCCGGCCGCTTGGCCTGTGGGCTGCCCGCGACGATGAAGACGCGCATGAGCGACTCCCATAAGTGTCAGGCAACTCCGAGTTGCCTGGCACTTAACAAACAAAAAAGCGACCCTGTCGGGTCGCCTGATGCTTCGTCTGCTATGACGCATCCCTCCGCCGGCATTACCCGTCAGGTTCGTGGGGTCGTTGGCATCGTGGGGCCAACCTCTCAGCCAGGCTTACCTAGCTCCCCCTGCAAGTCTCAGTTCTCAAAGACAGGTGGGATGATACCACGGAATGGGCGTCAGGCCAAAATGACGCCTGACCGAATCGAGGTATCTTCGTGTCTGCTTCCGGTTTGAAGCGGTTCCGCGTTATAATGGGCGCATGTCCGATGTCAACCCTGTGCCCGGCCCGGACGCACCTGCCGAACAGCTACGTTACAGGCTGACGCGCCTGCTCCGCTCGGCCGAAGCCCAGATGGCCTTTGCCGGTCTGCTGCCGCATCTCGCCCGCGCCGTGGCCGATTCCGCCAGCCCCGCGCGCGCGCTGGCGAACTTCGAGCGGCTGGCCGAAAGCGCACCTGCGCCGGCCGCGCTCTTCCGCGCGTTGACCGCGGATCTGCGCGCCTTGGAGATGCTGGTGACGCTCTTTGCGGCCAGCCAATACCTGGCCGACATCTTGCTTCGCCAGCCGGCGTATCTCGACCCGCTGATGGACCGGGCTATCCTGACGCAGTTCAAGAGCCAGGAGCAATTCGCCGCGGGCGTACGCGCTGCGTTCCAGGAGACAGGGGGCAGGTGGCAGGAATCAGGGAGCGGTTCTCAGCCCCCCCTTGACGCCCTGCGCCGCTACCAGCGAGCGGAGTTGCTGCGCATCGGCGCGTGCGACCTCTACGGGCTGATGGACCTGGCGTCGGTCACTGCGCAGCTTTCGCACCTGGCCGATGCCATCGTGCAGGCGTGCCTCGAAGCGGTCGCCGGCCAACTGGGGATCGCGATCGGTGAGTTTGCGGTGCTGGGCATGGGCAAGCTGGGCGGGGGCGAGCTGAACTACAGCTCCGACATTGACCTGCTCTTCATCTCGGCCGCCAACGCCACGGCCTACACCCGATTGGGCACGAAGTTGATTGAGGCGCTGACCCAGGCGACCGGCGAGGGCTTCCTCTACCGCGTGGACATGCGGCTGCGGCCTTGGGGCCAGGTCGGCCCGCTGGTCACGACGCTGGAGGGCTACCTGACTTACCTTAAGCGCCACGCTCGTCTCTGGGAGAAGCAGGCGCTCCTCAAGGCGCGGCCGATCGCCGGCAACCTGCGCGTGGGCGAGACCTTCCTGCGTTCGGCTCAGTCGTTCATCTTCACGGCCGACCCGGAATCCGTGCGCGCGGACGTTCATGCCATGAAGCAGCAGACCGAGGCGCATCTGCACGGGCAGGGCCGGCATTGGGGCGAGGTGAAGCTGGGCGAAGGCTCTATCCGCGACGTCGAGTTCGTGGCCCAATACCTGCAACTGACCCACGGCGCGCGGCGTCCCGGTCTGCTGACCCCAAACACGCTGACCGCGGTGGCGCGCCTGGCCGAAGGCGGTCTGCTGACCCGCGAGGAGCAGCGCGTGTTGACCGACGGCTACGTCTTCTTGCGCACCGTCGAACACTACCTGCAAATGCTGGACTACCGCCAGATCCACACGCTACCCCAGGACGCGGCAGGCCTGGCTTATCTGGCCCGGCGCCTGGGCTTCATCGGACCTGACGCCGCGGCCCGTTTCATTGCCCGCTACGAACAGCACAGCGCGGCCATTCGTGCAGTCTACAGCCGCCACCTGGCCCCTCTGGCCGGCGGCCCCGAGTCAGTTCAACGAGGAGCGAAGCCTATGACGTCGCAAAACGAAACACGCAAAACGCAAGATGCCGACGACCAGCTTCCAGCTTCTAGCTTCCAGTCGCCAGCTTCCAGCCTCCAGCAGCATCTCTCGCGCCTTTCGCCTTCCTACGCTGCGACCTTCAGCGAGGCGGAGATCGCACGCCATGCCGGGCTGGCCGAGCTTCTCAACGATCACAACCCGATCGAGGTGATTGCCGAGCCGCTCGAAGGTGTGTATTGGCGTGTCACGATCGTCGCGTATGACTACCTGGGCGAACTGGCAGTCATCTGCGGGCTGCTCTTCGCCTACGGCCTCAGCATCGTGGATGGGCACGTGTACACGTATGAGGCGGCGACGGACGACAAAACGCAAAACGCAAAACGCAAAACGCGATCTCCAGCCTCCAATCTCCAATCTCCAGCCCCCGACGCTCGCCGCAAGATCGTAGACGTCTTCACCGTGCGATCGGTGCACGGCGAGACGATGGACATCGGCGCATTGTGGCGGCGCTATGCCACGGATCTGGCCGCGCTGTTGCGGCTGCTGGCGGGGCAGCGGCCGCGCGAGGCCCAGGGCGAGCTGGCGAAACGCATCGCGCTCGGCGTGCGCGGCATCCCCGTCGCCACGCCCACGCTGCACCCGATTGACATCGAGATAGACAACGACGCGTCGGATCGCTACACCATCCTGCGCATCGGCGCGCCCGACACCATCGGCTTCCTGTATGAATTCAGCAACGCCCTGGCGCTGAACGATGTTCACATCGCCCAGGTCGCGGTCGCCACGGTCGGCGCCCGCGTCCTCGACACGCTCTACATCACCGACACGCAGGGACGCAAGATCATCGCGGCGGAGCGACAGCGCGAACTGCGGGCCGCGACCGTGCTCGTCAAGCACTTCACGCACCTGCTGCCTCATTCGCCCAACCCCGAAACCGCGCTCCTGCACTTTCACGAATACCTGGGCGAACTGTTCCGCCGGCCGTCGTGGCCCGACGAGTTGGCCTCGCTGGAGCGCCCGGAGGTGTTGCAGGCGTTGGCCCGGCTGTTGGGCGTCAGCGAGTTCCTGTGGGAGGATTTTCTCCGTATGCAGCACGCCAACCTCTTCCCGGTCGTGCGCGATCTGGATGCCCTGGCCGCGCCGAAGACGAAAAAGCAGTTGGCGGAGGAGTTGGCGGGGGCGCTGACCATTCGGGTCGGTGAAGACGTCATGGCGGGAACAGATGTCCATGCCGCACACGACGACATGGCTCCTACGGGTGAAAATCAGGACGGCTGGATTGGAGGTTTTAGCCGGTCTGGTGGGCAATGCGAGAAACCGGCTAAAGCCTCTAGTCCGGAACCGCGGAAGGTGGTTTCTAGAGCAGATTGGCGCGACACGCTCAACGCGTTCAAGGATCGCGAGATGTTCCGGGTGGACATGCGCCACATCCAGGGCTACATCCGCGACATGGCGCAGTTCTCGGCCGAGCTGAGCGACCTGGCCGAGGTGACCTTGGACGCCGCGTTCCGGCTCTGCGAGGATGAGTTGCGGTGTCAATACGGCGCGCCGCGCCTGCCCGACGGCGATCCCTGCCCGATGACCGTCTGTGCGCTGGGCAAGTGCGGCGGCCGTGAGCTGGGCTTCGCGTCGGACATCGAGCTGATGTTCGTTTACAGCGGGAGTGGGGAGACGACCGGCCCAAAGACGATCTCCGCGGCCGAGTATTACGACAAACTCGTGCGCGAGGTCGTCCGCGCCATCCGCGCCCGACGGGAGGGGATCTTCGAGATTGACTTGCAGTTGCGACCCTACGGCGCCGCGGGCAGCCTGGCGGTCCCCCTCGACTCCTTCCGCCGCTACTTCGCCCCCGGCGGCCCCGCGTGGGGCTACGAGCGGCAGGCGCTCATCAAGCTACGCCCGATCGCCGGCGATGCCAGCCTGGGCGAGCAGGTCGCCGCGCTGCGCGACGAGTTCGTCTACAGCGGTGCGGGCTTCGACGTGGTTGCCATGCGGGCCATGCGCGAACGGCAGCTCCGCCACCTGGTCACGGCCGGCACGATCAACGCCAAGTTCAGCCAGGGCGGGCTGGTGGACGTGGAGTACGTTGTCCAGGGTCTGCAAATCGCCCATGGCCACAGCGACCCGAGTCTGCGCCTCACCAACACGCGGGAGGCGATGATGGCCCTGGCGCAGGCGGGCCTCATTTCAGCCGAAAACTACGCCCGGCTGCGCGAGGCCCACACCTTCCTGCTGCGATTGATTGACGCGCTGCGGGTCGTGCGCGGCAACGCCAAAGACCTGACCGTGCCACAGGAGGACAGCGAGGACTTCGCCTTCCTGGCGCGACGCCTGGGCTACGGTGACGACCCGCTCCGCCTGCGCGCGGATCTGATGGAGCACGTCGGGTGGGTGCAGCGATTGAGCACGCGGTTGCTGGGGTAAAAAAGTACCCATTTGGGTACTAGACGCCGCGGCCGTTGGCCTGTATATTGGTCGGGTGTTATTTGTATCAATTCCAAGAAGAAAGAGAGGGCTTCACCATGCCCAAGACTCCTGCCGATGTCCTGAAGATGGCCGCCGGCGTCAAGATGATTGACCTGCGCTTCACCGACCTGCCCGGCGTCTGGCAGCATTTCACCGTCCCGGCGCATGTGCTATCGGAAGATACGTTCGAGGACGGCATCCCGTTCGACGGTTCCTCCATCCGCGGCTTCAAAGAGATCCACGAGTCGGACATGATCTTGATGCTCGATCCGACCACTGCGTTTATTGATCCGATCTACGAAATCCCGACGTTAGCGATCATCGGCGATGTCTTCGATCCGATCACCCGCGAGCCGTACTCGCGCGATCCGCGCTTCATCTCGGCGCGCGCCGAGGCCTATCTCAAGCAGACCGGCATAGGCGACACCGCTTTCATGGGGCCTGAGCCGGAATTCTTCATCTTCAGCGACGTGCGGTACGGCAGCAACACCAACGAGGCTTTCTATCACCTTGACAGCCGCGAGGGGTGGTGGAACAGCGGTAAAGACCTGGGTACCAACTTCGGCGGCCAGATCGCAGCCAAGCGCGGCTACTTCCCCCTCCCGCCGACCGATACGCTGCAGGACGTCCGCAGCAAGATTGTGATGGCGCTCGAAAGCACAGGCATCCCGATTGAGATCCATCACCACGAGGTCGCGACGGCCGGCCAGTGCGAGATCGGCATGCGGTTCAACACGCTGACGCGCATGGCCGACAACGTGATGATCTACAAGTATATGGCGAAGAACGTGGCGCGGCAGAACGGCCTCACTGCGACCTTCATGCCCAAGCCGCTCTTCGGCGATAACGGCAGCGGTATGCACGTCCACCAGAGCATCTGGCGGGGTGACAAGAACATGTTTTACGACGAGGCCGGCTACGCCCAGCTTTCCGATCTCGCCAAGTACTACATCGGCGGCCTGTTGAAGCATGCGCCGGCCCTGTTGGCCCTGGCCGCCCCCGGCACCAATTCGTACCGCCGCCTGGTACCCGGTTTCGAGGCGCCCGTCAACCTGGCCTACTCGCAACGCAACCGCTCGGCCGTCTGCCGCATTCCGGTCGGCTCCCGCAGTCCTAAGTCCAAGCGCGTCGAGTTCCGCGCGCCCGATCCGTCGTGCAACCCCTATTTGTGCTTCGCGGCGCTGCTGATGGCCGGGCTGGACGGCATCCAAAACCGGATTGACCCCGGCGAGCCGATGGATAAGGACCTCTACGGCCTGCCGCCAGAGGAAGCCAAGAAGGTCAAGCAGGTGCCTGGCTCGTTGGACGCGGTGCTGCGGGCGCTGGAAGCCGACCACGACTTCCTGCTGCGGGGCGACGTCTTCACGACCGACGTGCTGGAGACCTACATCGCCTACAAGCGCGAGACCGAAGTGGACCCGGTGCGCATGAGACCGCATCCGTATGAGTTTACGCTGTACTACGACGCATGATCTGCTCCGCCGTGTAAGAATTCGCAATGACAGCGCCAACGCTCGGCGGCGGACGGCCGTCTTTGACGCTTCCTGCGGGCGGGGAAGCGTCACTTCATGCTCGGCCTTTTCTCGGCTATAATGGACGCGAGCACCCTTCCCGTGAGAAAAACGATGAACGGCCATCTCGCGTCCACCCCGCCTCGAAACGATACCCCTTCGGCAGGCTCAGGGCAAGCTCTGCTGCTGGCCGCGCTCGCCCGCGCGGTTGAGATCGGCGCCAGCATCAATCGGCTCGGCCCTGCGGACCCAGCCGGCGTGCAGGCCACCTTGCGCCTGATCGTCGAGAGCGCGATCGCGATGGCACCCGGCGTGTCCGCGGTGATCTATACCTACGATGCTCGCCGCCGCGCCTTCGACCCGGCCTCGCGCGTCGCCGCGGGCGAGCGGGCCGATGCCTCCGTGGATGACCTTCCCCGGCCCGACGGCCTGGGCGTGCGCGCCGTCGGCCAGCTTCGCCCCGTACTCTCCTACGAAGAACCTGATCTGGCGATCCATCCGGCCAAGACCGCGGTCGGCGCGCAGGTCGTCGCCTGTCTGCCGCTGGTGGTGGCCGATCAGGCGGTCGGCGCGCTTTACGTCTATCGGCACGAGGCGCGACCTTTCACCCAGCTCGAACTCTTGCTCCTCCACAACTTCGTCAACCAGGCCGCAATGGCGATTTCCCACGCCGGACGCCTGGCCGACGTGCAGGCTGATCTGGCGCGCAAGGAGGACGAGCTGCGCCGCCTGCGCCGCGCCGGACTGCTGATTTCCTCCCGCACGCGCCTGGACGAGACGCTGGAGGCCATTTTGCAGATGGCACTCGAGGTGACCGGGGCCAAGTATGGCATCCTGCGCCTGGCCGACAAAGGCGGGCAGAACCTCATCGCGGCCGCCATCGTCGGCGAGCGGCTGGGTCGGCCGGCAGTCGAGGCGCTGCCCATCAACGCGACCAGCATCATGGGTTACGTCGGCGTGACACGCCAGCCGTTGTGCATTTCGGACGTGCGCGTCCTGCCCTGGTCGCGCATCTATTATCCCCTGGATCACTCGTTGGAGATGCGCGCCGAGTTGGCCGTGCCGCTGATCGGCGCGAGCGGCCGGCTGGAAGGGGTGCTCAACCTGGAAAGCCCGGCCGTGGCCGCGTTCGACGAAGAGGATAGCCACCTGCTACAGGCTCTCGCAACCCAGGCCGTCATCGCCATCCAGGAAGTGCGGCTGCTGGATGCTCTGCAGGAGACGGCCGGACGGCTGTTGAGCCAACCGCGCGACACGGTTTTACAGCATCTGGTCGAGCTGGCCTGCAACCTGCTGAATACGGCCGCGGCCGCGATCTGGATCCTCGCAGACGAACAGCTTGTCCTGAACGCGGCGACGGCCGGCCATACGCCGGGCGAACGGTTGTCCTTGAACGGCACGCTGGCGGGGCAGGCCATCGCGACGCGCGCCGTTGTCACGAGCGACGACGTGGGCCAGGACCCGCGCTTCGGCCGGCCCGAATTGGCAATCGCGCAAGGCTGGACCCGCGCCCTGGTCGCGCCGCTCCTTGCCGCCGGTGATAGCGAGCCGGCCGGCGCTTTCACCGTCTATTGGGCCGAGAGCGACGCCGGGCATTTCGCCGCCTCCGACTGGGATAAGAAGGTGCTCACGCTCCTGGCGCACTACGCGGCGTTGGCTGTCCGCAACGCGGCCGACCAGGCGGCCCTGGCTGCGGCCCAGGAACAGCGCGCCACGGCTGAGACCTTTGCGGCCGTCGGCGACATCGCCGCTAATCTGCTGCACCGGCTCAATAACAAGGTCGGCACGATACCGGTGCGGGTGGAGGGGATCGAGGACAAGTGCGCGGCGGCCCTGGCGGCCGATGCGTACCTGGCGGCCAATCTGCAGGAGATCGAGCAAAGCGCGCGCGAGGCGATGGACGCCGTCCGCCAAAGCCTGGCGCACTTGCAGTCCATGCCCCTCGCGCCCGTCGGCGTGGCCCGATGCGTGGCCGACGCCCTGACGAGCGCCAACCTGCCGCCCGGCGTTCGGGTGGAGGTGGTCGGCCTGGCCGATCTGCCCCCGGTGTTGGCGCACGGCCGCGGGCTGGCGCTCGTCTTCGCCAATCTGCTGGAGAACGCGGCCGATGCGATGGACGGCGCGGGCGCGGTCACGATCCGCGGGGTCGCGCGGCGCGGCTGGGTGGAGATCGTCGTCAGCGACAGCGGGCCGGGTATCCCGCCGGCGCTCCATGGTCGCATCTTCGAGTTGAACTTTTCTGGCCCCCGCCAGGCGCGGCCGAATAAGCTCGGTTTCGGACTGTGGTGGGTGCGAACGCTGATGACCCGGCTGGGCGGCACGATCGCGGTGGAGAGCGACGGCCGGCACGGGACGAGCTTCCGGCTGCGGCTGCCGTCTGCTTCGTCGGTTGAGCCGCCCCTTTATGTCGAAGCGTCCTGAGCGGAACGGAGCGTAGTTTGCGT
Organism: Chloroflexota bacterium; assembly: GCA_026389845.1. GTDB lineage: Bacteria > Chloroflexota > Anaerolineae > CG2-30-64-16 > CG2-30-64-16 > JAPLHB01. The sequence continues at coordinate 14,051 of JAPLHB010000019.1, read as the reverse complement.
AGTGAAGTCGAAGGATGCGGTCATAGGGACACAAGCCGCATCCTTCGACTACGGCCTGTATACCCCACAGGCCTCCGCTCAGGATGCTCAGCTAGGTCTGAACGATTACAGTTCATTAGCAGCAGTCACTCAGGGAGAATGCCATGCACTGCAACAGACCGTACCCATCAGCTATCTTCATCGGCGCCGCCGTGCTGGCGATGATCGTCCTGTCTCTCGCGTTGGCGCTGGCGAGCGGCGTGACCCCCACCAACATGTGGATAGACTTGTACGGCACGGACAGCACCTACGCGGGCGAGCCGTTGCCGGTCGGCGCGTACGTCGCGGCCTTTGACCCGCAGGGGGTGCAGTGCGCCGAGTACACCGTGCAGCAGGCCGGCTGGTACGGCCTCATGCCCTGCTACGGCGATGACCCGAATACGGTGGCCGACGAAGGGGCTGTGGCGGGAGACGTGCTGCGGTTCGACGTCAACGGTTTTCCCGCGACCCCAGAAGCCGTGACTCTGAACGGAACGCCGGTCCCCGCTGGCACGGCCGTGACGTGGACCCAGTTCGGTGACCGGTGGCAGGTCAACCTGCACGTGCAGGCGACCCCAACCCCCACCGCCACACCGACCGAGACGCCGTCCTATGACTGGGGCGATCTGCCCGACGGGCCTTACCTGACGCTGGGCAGTCACGACGGCCCCCGTCACGTGCTCGACGCCGGGCTGCTGCTGGGCAGCGCGGTGGACGCCGAAACGGACGGCCAGCCGAATGAGATGGCGTCGGGGGATGGCGCGGACGAGGACGGCGTCATCCGTCTCGCCGCGCCCAATTCGCCGTCGGGTGGCTGGACCGACGGCAACGCGACCGACGGGGACGGCTGCAAGCTCCAGGTGACAGTGAGCGGGGGGCCGGGGGTCGCACAGGCGTGGATGGACTTCGGGGCCGGCTTGACGCCGATCGTCCTGCGAGACGTCGCCGGCGACCCGATCCCCGGCGGCGTGCTCGCAACGGGCGTTCACACCCTGACGTGCGATGTGCCGGTCGGCGCCTTCAACGGGACGGCCGACCGGCACATCTACGCCCGCTTCCGGTTAAGCTCGGCCGGCGGGCTGAGCCAAACCGGCGCAGCGCCGGATGGCGAGGTGGAGGACTATCTTTTTAGCTTCAGTCCGACCGCAGTGGTCGTCCGGGAGTTGCGGACGACCGCCGACAATCGCGTGTTCCCCTGGCTGGCCGCCGCGCTGTTGGCTTGCGCGGTCGTCGGCGCGATCGTAGCGCGGCGTTGCCGTGGGACGGTATTTACGCACTAGCGCAAAATCTACTTTGTCACCCTGAGCGGGTTGGTCCCGTGATGTGCGATGCGGCGAGAATCCAGCGAAGGGTCTCGTCGCGGAGGAGATTCTTCGCTGGTTTCTCGCCGTTACGAGAGTTTAGGGGTAGACCCGCTCAGAATGACAGGCAACGGGTAGTGAGTTTTGCGCCATTGCGTATTTACAGGGTCGGCCGCGGGTACAGCCCCAACATCTGGCACACCTGGGGCACGGCCGCCGGCCAACTGACCGCCATGATGTGCAGGCCGCGCACGCCTTCGATCTCGCGCACCTGGTTGGCGACTTCGCAACAGATGTCGAGGCCGGCCTTCTGCTGATCTTCCTTCGACAGCCCCTCCAGCCGCTTGAGCACCCAGTCGGGCACGTCCATGCCCGCTACTTCGTTCTTCATGTACTCGGCCGCCTTGATCGAGCGGATCGGGCCGACGCCAGCCAGGATGACGATCTTTTCGTGCAGGCCCAGGTCAACGACCCGTTTCATGAACTCGCGGAAGCGCTCGATGTTGAAGATGAGCTGCGTCTGGACGAACTGCGCGCCGGCCACGATCTTCTTCGCCAGCCGATAGGGCCGATACTCGTAGGGCGGCGCGAACGGGTTCTCGACCGCGCCGATGAAAAAGTCCGGCGCGATCTTGGGGATTGGTTTGCCGTTTTCGAAGACCTGGTTGTTGCGCATCATGCGCGCCATGCGGATCACGTTGATCGAGTCCAAATCGTAGACCGGCTTGCACTGCGGGTGATCGCCCCAGATGGGGTGGTCGCCGCTCAGGCAGAGGATGGTGTTGATCCCGAAGACCGACGCGCCCAGCATATCGCCCTGCATCCCCAGGCGATTGCGGTCGCGGCAGGTGAACTGGATCACCGGCTCCATGCCGGCCTGCTTGAGCATGATGCTGACCGCCAGGCTGGAGACGTGCACCATGGCCGATTGGTTATCGGTGACGTTGTACGCGTCGCCGTAGCCCTTCAGCGTCTTGATCTCGCGCTGGATGGCCTCGACGTTCGGGCCGACCGGCGGCGAGACCTCGACGCAGACGGGAAAGTGGCCCGCAGCGATCACTTTCGCCAGGTTACTGTTGGCGCCGGTCAGACCGGTCTGGACGGGCGCAGCCGGGGCGGGAGTGGGAGGTGTGGGCGCGTTCATTTTGCCTCCTTCTGCAGCGCTTCGGTTGCGTAGCGGATCGTCGTATCGGTGCCGGTGGGAATCTGGTCGCGGCCCAGGGAGTACGTAACCCACGACGCCTGGCCCTTCAGCCGCCAATCCACCGGCGGGTTCAGGCGCAGGATTTCGTGCGCGTAGGGCGTCTTCTTCGACCGTTCGACGGCCTTGACCCACACGCAGTCCACCTCTGGCTTCACCTCGCACTTGCCATTGAGCCGCACGCCGCCGCACGGGCCATTGCGTAGACTCTTCGGGCAGTTCATGGGGCAGGTCATACCGCTGTAATGGAGCACGCACTGGGCGCAGTCCTGGCAGTTGAACAGCAGCCCCTTGACAAGTACTTCCGGCGGCTTCAGGATGGCGGATGACCGCTCCATGCCGGCCTTCTCGAACAGCGGCTTCATGCGCCGGAGCGCCCACGCCGTCGCCTCCCACGCCCACACGAGGGGGGCGGGGTGGTCTTGAATGTAGCTTCGTAAAGACATCAGTTCCTCCAAGAATGAGGAACGTGGTGCGTGGTACGTGCTGCGTGAACGACGATGAGCGCAGCTTTACCATCACGTTTCACGCATCACGTTTCACGTATCACGCAATTCCGTGTTGCAACTTGAACGCCCGCACCGTATTCGTCAACAGCATCGCAACGGTCATCAGCCCGACGCCGCCGGGGACGGGGGTGATGTAGCCCGCCACCTCTACCGCTTCATCGAACGCCACGTCGCCTACCAGCCGGGCGCCGCTTTTCTTGCTTGCATCTGGAACGCGGTTGATGCCGACGTCAATCACGGCCGCGCCGGGCTTGATCCAGTCGCCCTTGACGTACTCCGGCCGGCCGATGGCCGCGACCACGATGTCGGCACGGCGCACTTTGTCGGGCAGGTCTTTCGTCTTGCTGTGGCAGGTGGTCACCGTGGCATCGGCATTCTGCAGCAAGGCTGCCACCGGGACGCCGACGATGTTGCTGCGGCCGACGACCACCGCGTCCTTGCCCGCAATCGTGATGCCGGAGCGGACGAGCAGCTCAATACAGCCGGCCGGCGTGCAGGGGATGAATTGCGGCGTGCGGCCCTTCATCACAAGCTGGCCGATGTTCATCGGATGGAAGCCGTCCACGTCCTTATTCAGGCTGATCAGGTTGAGCACGGCCTCTTCGTTCAGTCCCTTGGGCAGCGGCAACTGCACCAGGATGCCGTTCACGGCCGGATCGGCGTTGAGTTGCCGTACCAACCCCTCGACCTCTTCCTGGGTGGCGGTAGCGGGCAGTCGGTGGGTGATAGACCCCATCCCCGCCTCTTCGCACGCCTTCCCCTTGGAGCGCACATAGGACTGGGATGCCGGGTCCTCGCCGACCAGCACGACCGCCAGGGTGGGCGCCTGGCCTGTCTGCGCCATCAGCTTCGCCGTCTCCTCGGCCGCCTCGCGGCGCACCGCTTCGGCGATGACTTTGCCGTCTATCAGTTTCGCGGGCATGGGATGCTCCTGTTGTGGTAGGATTGAGCCGGATGCTGACTGAGGACGAAGGACGAACGACGAACTGGTCTTTCGTCCTTCGTCTTTCGTCATCCATCAGCACTCCTCGCACTTCAACAAATACTCATACGCATTCAGCGCCGCCTTCGCGCCGTCGCCGATAGCGATCAGCACCTGCTCGGCGGGCTGGTTCGCCACATCGCCCGCAGCGAAGAGGCCAGGCACGCTGGTCTCGCCGCTGCAGTTGACCACGATTCGACCCTCTTCGTCTACTTGAACCCAATCAGCCACGAGCGCGGTGTGCGGCTTCAGGCCCAACTCGACGAAGATGGCGTCCACATCGAGGGTGCGCTCCTCGCCCGCGGGTGACTTGACCGTCAGCTTGCGGGCAAAGGTGTCACCCTCTACCCCCACCGGTTGCCAACCCTCGAAAAGGGTCACGTTTGGTGCGGCTTGCAGCTTACGACCCAGGTAGGTGTCCAGCTCGCCGCGCGTGGGCGCGACCAGGTAGAGCTGCTTGGCGATCTGCGCCAACTCGGCCGCGCCGCGGAGCGCCATGACATCAGCGCCCACCAGGGCGACTGCTTTGTCAATGTAGAGCGGCGCATAGCTGACCGTGGAGTAGCCCACCCCGCGCAGGAAATAGCGATCGGCGCCGGGAACCTTCAGCCGCACAGCGTCGGCGCCGGTGGCGAAGATGACCGCCCTGGCCTCCAACTGCTTGCCGCTGGCAACGGTCACGACGAAGCGGTTTTCGACTTTCTCCAGCTTCGTGACCTTCTCCAGGATGCGTGCGAAGTCGAGATACTCGATCTCGTTGCGGAACCGGCGGACGATGTCAGCGCCGTTGATGACGTTGAAGGTATCTACGCCTTCGATGATCCAGTGGGCATTCGCCTTGCCCCCCAGATCCGGGCTGACCAGCAGGCAGTTGAGGCGCTTGCGGATGGCGTACACGGCCGCCGTCAGCCCCGCCGGCCCGCCGCCGATGATGATGAGGTCGTACATGGTGCACTCCTCGTGTTGTATGAGCCGTCGCACAGAGGGGCGTGCTGCGTGATGCGTGACCCTGACAAGGAACTGAGGGAACTCAAGGAACTCACGTATCACGTATCACGCCATCAGTCGGTGGGTGGGGCCTGGATCAGCCCCGTCTCCATCATCACTTCCGTGATCCGGCGCGAGCGCAGGATCATCGCTTTGGCCTGTTGGTAGAGCTGCTTTTCCGGCACGACCAGGCGGGCGATGCCTTGCTCCTGAGCCTTCATGCCGACGGCCACGGCCTCTTTGACGTACACTTCCCAGCTAATCATGGTTGGCAGGATGCACTCGGGGTTCATGCCGCCGTCGGGCGCCGCGCCGGCCAACGCCTCGGCCGCCGCGATGCACATCTCGTCGGTGATGGTGCGGGCGCGCACGTCCAGCGCGCCGCGGAAGATGCCAGGAAAGCCGAGTGAATTATTGACTTGGTTGGCGAAGTCCGACCGGCCGGTGGCGAAGATGCGGGCGCCGGCCGCCTGGGCCTCCCACGGCCAGATTTCGGGCACGGGGTTGGCGCAGGCGAAAACGATCGGGTCCTCGGCCATCGCGCTGATCCATGCGGGCAGGATGGTGCCGGGGCCGGGCTTGCTTACCGCAATGACCGCGTCGGCGCCGACCATCGCCTCGGCGATGCCGCCCTTACGTCCTTCCGCGTTGGTGGCCTGGCACATGCGCCATTTGTCCACGAATTCGGCGCGGCGCTGGAAGACGTCTTGCCGGTCGCGGCCCAAAATGCCCTGGCTGTCCACGATGAAGCACTTCGCCGGATCCACGCCCGCCCGGAAGCAGAGCCGGGTGATCGCCACGTTGGCCGCGCCGGAGCCGATGAAGGCGATCTTCACGTCCCCAATCGGCTTGCCGACGATCTTGAGCGCGTTTAGCAGGCCGGCCACGGTGACGCAGGCCGTCCCCTGCTGGTCGTCGTGCCACATGGGAATCTCGGCCTTCTCGCGCAGGGTGTCGAGGATGCGGAAGCACTTGGGCTGCGAAATGTCTTCCAGGTTGACTCGTGTCCAGCATGATCGGCACCGCGTCCACGCCGCCCAGCCACTTGAAGAGGAACGCCTTGCCCTCCATCACCGGCAGGCCCGCCTTCGGGCCGATATCCCCCAGGCCCAGCACACGCGTGCCATCGGACACCACCGCGACGGTGTTCCATTTGTTGGTATGTTCGTAGACCAGATCGGGGTCTTTTTGGATGGCGCGGCAGGGGGCCGCCACACCGGGGCTGTACCAGATGGAGAAATCATCCAGCGAGCGGACGCACGCCTTGGGAACGGTCTCGATCTTCCCGCGGTAGAACGGATGCAGCCGCATGGCATCGGCCGAAGGCTTCTGCGCCTTGGCCAGTAGCTCTTGGATGTTAGGGGCTTCTTTAGCCTGAGTCATGTGCGCCTCCTTGCGCGGCAGAACGGGTATTGGATATTAGGTATTGGCGAACGTTCGCCAATACCTAATACCTAATATCCAATCTACACTCTCAAATACGAATCCGCGTAAATTACCTTGTTCAGCAGAATCTGCACTGTCTTCCAGACCGCGGCCTGGTCGGGATCGCTCATGTCCACGGCGTCGGGGCTGAGTTCTTCGCTGGCCGCGACCGCGTCGTGCAGGGCGAGCAGGAGGCGGTTGAACGCGGTGCTGTCATCCCGCTGCTCGACGACGCGGATGAACTCGTTCTGCTTGGCATCCAGCGGATCGGCGATCATGGTGTCCAGACCCGCGCCCATCAGCATGACGCAGTAGACGCGGTTGATCAGCGGACGCATCTCGTTAGGGACCGCGTTGGAGACGTTGCTCAGGCCCACCTGCACGCCCGCGCCCGTCACCTTGAGGATGCGCACGGCCTCGATGCATTCCGGCACGTACTGTTGGCACCCGCTGACGGTCAGCACCAACGGGTCAATGACCAAGTCTTCCAGCGGCAGCCCAACTTCCTCGGCGCGCGGGATCAGTTTTTCCAGCGCGATGTTGACGCGTGCCTCCGCGGCGACCGGGATGCCCTCGGCCTCCATGGTGAGGCCGATCAGCTTGGTGTGGTACTTCGCCGCCACGAGCGGCACTTTCTCCAGCCGCTCCGCCTCAGCCGAGGTGGAGTTGATGATCGGCTGGCGCTTGATGATCTCGCACGCAGCCTCGATGGCGCCCAGGTTGGTGGTGTCCAGGCAGAGCGGGACGTCCACCACGGCCTGCACCCCCTCGACGAGCCAGGGCAGGATTTCGTGGCCCAGCTTCTTCTGGGGGCCGATGTTCAGGTCCACGGCCCACGCGCCGGCCGCGACCTGTCTCAACGCCGACTCCTGGAAGAACTTCAGGTCGCGATTCGCCAAGGCTTCCTTGACCTTGGGTGACATGATGTGGATGTTTTCGCCGATGATTTTCATGGGTGTCTCCTCCGTTTGCAAATGCTGGTAGCTAACGGCCGGTGGCCGATAGCTGATTAGATTGCTTTACACATACCCCAACGCCTCTTTCGCCTCTTTCCGTACCACATACGCCCGATCCCACTCGAAATGCTCGTCCTCGCCCAGGATGCGCTTGAGCGTGACCTTGAGCTGGTCGCGCTGTTCGGCGGTGAGGTGGCCGAACTTCGCGAGCTTGCCCAGGCTGCGCACGGCTTTGGCGCGGATGCCGGGGCTGGCGTCGCCGAGGTTGCCGCGCAGCCGCTCGACCAGGGCATCGCGCATGTCGGCGCCCAGGCCGGCCGGTAGGATGGACTCGGCAAACTTGCCGATGGCGCGGGTGGCGCTATCGCGCAGCTCCTGATCGGCCGCGCCGGCCGCTTCGAGCGCCACGGGGACGGCCACGATGATCTGGGGCGACTTGATTTTGCCCAGCGCGTAAAGCACGAACGCGCCGCAGCTCGACTCGGGGCAGTCGTGATATTGCGCCACCAGCGGGCCGATCGCATCGGCGCCCATGTGGCCGAGGGCCTGGGCAAGGGCCATCTGCGCTTTCACATCGCCGGTCGCCATGTCCTGGATCAAGACCGGAATAGCCCACGTCCCGAAGCCGGCCGCGACCGTGATGGCTTCCTCCAGCACGGGCAGGTGTTCGGGCAGGTCGAGCGGATCAATGTAGAAGAGTGCCACCACCATGTCGAGCAGCGGCTGTGCTTCCTCCTGGCTCAACGCGGGCAGTTGCGCCTTGACCAGCGTCAGCCCGCGGTGGATTTCGACGGGATCTGTGCTCGCCAGAAGAGTGCTGATGGTGCGATAGGTGTCTTGTTGCATGGTTGTTACTCCTCAACTGTTGGCATGGCGGAGGGGATACCAGGCGCTTCGGTTCCCTCAACCGAGTAGGTCGCTTCTTCTTCCCGAATTGCGCTTGCCAATTCGAAGCGATCTGCCGATGGTTGCCACATCGCTCTTTCCGTTTTGGATTCTGAATCAACCAACAGCCGATGTTGGTATTTCTTTTGGAGTTCGATGTAGTATGCGACGATCCTCTGAGGGTCATGCCCAAACCGCTCAGAGATGCGATGTCTAACTTCTCTAATCTCAGCAATAGCAGGATCATCCTTCGGTATCATTTTACCCTCCCAACAGTTCCAATGGCGTCACGAGCATGGGAACAAACAGCCCAAGCATCACATTCACACGTCTGATATGGCCGAACTTGTTTGCGTTTGCCAGGTGATTGCAGTTCCAGGTCAACAGAAAGTCGCATTTATGACACGAGGCAAGCGCCAGATGCAGCGCATCACCTGTCGGATCGTTGGGCATAACTTTGTGCCAGATGTACGCCTCGACAATCTGGATAACAGCAGACTCAAACGGCGCCAACGGTAAGCTACTGATCAGTCGAATGGCCGCTTCCTTGTTGGGGTGGTTTCCATTGTTAAGTTCGTCCAGCGTCGCCGCGCTGGTCATCAAAGAATAGCCGTTACCCTTGTTGTCCCACCACTGACGCGTCCATTCTTTGCGCGCCACCATGTCAGGCGTAGTGCGGATTTCATAGTAAAAGCTGGGGATTGTCGTCTCGACATAAACCTTGGGTTTCATCTCGCTCAATCCGCTCAGTCAGGTTGGCTTCAGCCCCCGCGAGATCATGACGGCCCTGTAGATGCAGCCATACAGTCGAACTGGCGCCAAAGTAGCGCGCCAGCCTCAATCAGAACTTCGTAGGATGGACGGGTGGCAAACCGTTCGTTTTGACCGAGACGAGACTATGCGGCTGCTTCGGCGCCAGCAATCACGCGCCCGATATCATGCGGAGTCGCGCCTGTCGCCAGCATGGCGTGCATCAGCAACTCGATAGATACCGAATGGTCTCCACCTTCGGCCTTTGCTATTCTCGGCTGGCTTGAGTGAATCCGCTGTGCCAGTTCTGCCTGCGTCATCTGCTTTTCCCGGCGTTCTCTCAAGCTCCGGCTCAATGCCACTCTGATTTCAACCAGGGCAGACTCTTCGGGCGTCAATCCGAGGAACTCGGCAACCGTTCCAACCTTCCAGCCCTTTGCCTCAAGACGTTCGCGTTTTGCCTGTTCCATCGTCAGCTTCTCCCTATGTGTCGCTATCATAATCCCGAAAACTCTTTCGACACACTTCAGGAACGAGCAGAAGCATCTAGCACCGTGATCCCCACCAGCCGATCGTCGTTGTACCGCAGCAGTACACCCTCATCGGTCATTTTCGTGTTCGTCGCTCTTTGGGGACGTTGAAGGCTGATGTATAGTACATCTGCTTCTTTATCATAGTCCACCCAAAAGCGTCGGACGGGAAAGTCTATGAGCAAGGGCACGGCCTGAAAGACCGAACCGGGGATTTGTGTACTTATTGTCGTTTCCATATCGCCTTCTTTCGATCAACCTCGTCAGTAAAGAACGCCGTGATAACAAAGCCGTCTTGTCTCGATATCTTCCGATAGATTACCACCAAAAAGCGTTCATGTCCATAGCTGCGGGTTGTCATTAATGAACCGCGATATCCTGGCAGTATCATTTCGGGGTCTTCGATGGTTTCCAGGACGTCGTCGTAGTATCCGGCCATGTCTTCATGGTTCTCGACGATGTGAAACCACCGTTCGTCAGTCAGCCGAATCGGAACGCCATCCACTGAAAAGGCGATTTCGGCCATCTTCTATCCTCGTTCAGCCAACAACCTCTCCGCGATCCCCACCACCGCCCGGCTGACCGCCGCGTCCGCGGGCAACTCGACCAACGGCCGGCCCTGGCTGTCGAACTCGACGAGCTGCGGGTCATAAGGCACGGCAGCCAGTAGGGGGACGCCCATCCCATCGGCCTTGGCGCGGATGGCCGGGGGCAGCTCGCCGAGCACGCGGTTGACCACCAGGTAGGTGTGGCGGACGTTGATCTCCAGCTCCTTGCTCAGGTCCAGCATCGCCTCGGCCGCGGCCATGCCACGCAGGCTGGCGTCGCTCACCAGCAGCAGGTGATCCACGTCGCGCGTGGTGCGCCGGCTCAGGTGTTCCATGCCGGCCTCGTTGTCCATCACCACGTAGTCGTAACCGGCATTGATGCCATCCATGATACTGCGCAGCATGTGGTTGGCCGCGCAGTAGCAGCCCTGGCCCTCGGGCCGGCCCATCGCCAACAAATCGCAGTCGTCCCCTTCTTCCACGGCCATGCGGACGGCGTAGCCCAGCCAATCCTGCCGTGATTGGCCGGGGGTAACGCCCGTGCGCGAATCCTCGCGGATATCGCCGATGGTCTGGGTGAGCGACATGCCCAGGACAAGGTGCAGATTGCTGCTGGGGTCGGCGTCAATCGCCAGCACTTTGCTGCCGGCCTGGTGTTGGATCAGATAGCGCACGAGCAAGCCGGACAGGGTGGTCTTGCCCGTGCCCCCCTTGCCGGCGACGGCGATGGTGATGGTCATGGATGACTCCAAGAATAGGGGATTGGGTATTGGATATTAGGGATTGAGGATTAAGGATTGGCGCTGCTCACCACAATCCCCAATCCCTAATCCCTATCTTGCGTCAAACTCATTGCGGCCCAAAACCTTCTCGATCGCCTCAAGAAGCTGAGCCGGCTTGATCGGCTTTTCCAGGAACGCCTTGACCGGCAGCCATTTGTCGTCCGGCTTGATCTCGTAGGGGATGCCCAGGATCTTCTTGACGCCCGATAGCATGATAATCGGGATCTCTTTCAGGTCGGGATCATCGCGGAACTGCCGCGCCATCTCGAAGCCATCAGGGCCGGGCGGGCCAGCAAACATTACGTCCAACAGGATCAAGTCGGGCTTGATCTCGCGCGCCAACTCCAGTCCGTCCAGGGAGAGATACGCGTGCGAAACCTCGTACCCCACGCTCCCCAGCAGGGTCTCCACGGTGTCCACCATTTGGACGTCGTCGTCAATGACCAGGATGTGTTGTTGTGTCATCAGAAGTCTCTCCGCAAGATGGTATATTGTGTGGTGCGTGTCTTTAGCACCGGAACTCACGCAACACGGAACACGCAACACGCAACACGTCTCAGAACTCTTCCGTCCTGCGCTTCAGGAAGTTGATTACCACCACCATATCCAGCGTTTCGCCTTCGGGGGTCATAAAGAGGTCACGCCAGGCGAACTGGCGCTCGAAGCCCAGGCGCTCGAAGGCATGGATGACCTGGGGCCGGCTCTCGACGACCTCCGCGATCACCTGATGCAGGCCGATCTTGCGCGCGATTTCGAGCTGCGCCTTGATAATGGCCGAACCGATGCCGTGGCGCCGGAAGTCCTTGGCCAGGAAGATGCGAATTTCGGCAGTGTGGCGGGTGTAGCCCCTGCCCATATGCAGGGTCGAGTTGCCCACGATCCGGTCGCCGACGACCGCGACTAATGGGAAGATGGTGGCATAGTCGGGATTTTCGGCCCAGGCTGCCACCAGGTCGGGATCGGCAATCTTGCTGCGGAAGTATTGCGTCTCCTCCGCCGGCAGATTGGCGAAAAGCGCAATCAGCGCGTCGCGATCCTTCGGCGTCAGCGGACGCAGGCAGACACGGATCCCGTCGGGCAGTGTGATCAACTGCCGGTAAAGCGAGAGATGCATGAGTTGTTCGATGTGGGGAGCGGATTGGGTTGGCTCCATGACAGGTTCCTCCTATGGTTACAGGTTGAAAGTCGAAAGTCGTCGCGGCGATCTTCAACTTTCAACCTTCGACTTTGTCAGCGCTGCCTCTACCGATGGGAATTTGTATAGATCGGTATGCGGCAGGAACAACGCCGAAGTGAACGCATCATAGAAGCTGTTGTCGGCCGACAGCTCCAGGTAGGTCATTTTGCCCGCCACGTTGGTCAGATGCGCACGCACGTCGCGACGCAGCAGGGCCATGTAGGCCCCGCGGATGGCGGTGTTGCCAAGGAATTGGAAGCGATCCCACGGCGACGCGCTGCCGGGGGGCGCAGGCAGATCGGGCAACAGGCCGATCTGCACAGCCTTCTCCACGTTGATATATTGGCCGAACGAGCCGCCGATCAGCATCTTGGAGACATCGGCCAGGTCCACGCCGACGCTCTGGGCCATCACGGTGAAACCGGCGTAGATGGCCGCCTTGGCGCGCATCAGATTGTCAATGTCCACCTTGGTGACCGCAATGGCGCGGCCATGTGCGGTCTCCGCGCCCCAGGCGATCACGTACTCCGGGCCGTGCTCGCCCTCGCGGAGGCGCGGCGCCCCCCCTGTAGTCCCCCCCGAATTCGGGGGGGATTTAGAGGGGGCCAGATTACCCGCCTTGTCCACCACACCGGTGACGAACATCTCGGCCAGCAGTGCAAGCAGGCCCGAGCCGCAGATCCCCTTCGGCTTCTCCCCCTCGCGGCCGATCACGCGGTAGGATGGTTCAAGAGTGTCGTCGTTGATCCACACTTCTTCGATGGCGCCGGCGGTGGCTCGCATCCCGTGTTCGACCCCCGCGCCCTCAAACGCCGGGCCGGCCGAGCAGGCGCACGTGACGAGCCAGTCGGCGTTGCCCAAGACGGTCTCGCCGTTGGTGCCCACGTCAATGAAGAGCGTCAGCTCGGCGGCCTCGTCCATCTTGGTGCTCAGCACCCCCGCGCTGATGTCGGCGCCGACGTAGCTGGCGATGCCTGGCAAGCAATCTACGATCGCTTGCGGGTGCGCCAGCAACCCTAGCTCGCCCGCGGTCAGCGCCGGCACGTGGTTGACCACCGGAATGTAGGGCGCCAGGCGGATGGATTCGGGCGGGAGCGCCAGCAGCAGGTGGATCATGGTGGTGTTGCCCGCAATCGCCAGCTTGAAGATCTCGTCCGGCGTGGCCCCCACCTGTTTGCACGCCGCTTCCAGCAGCCGGTTGATCGTGCCGATCACCAGCCGTTGCATCTCGGCCAGGCGCTCTTCCTTTTTGGCATAGATGATGCGCGAGATCACGTCCTCGCCGCGGGCGATCTGGCCGTTGTAATCCGCGGCCTGGGCCACCACCTCGCCGCTCTCCAGATCCACCAGCCAGACCGTGACGGTGGTCGTGCCGATGTCTACCGCCGCGCCGAAGTTGCGATCCACCTGGTCGCCGGGCAGAATCGCCAGCAGTTGCGGCGGGCCATCCGGCCGATCCCAGGTGTCCAGCGAGACGACGGCCGTCACCTCCCACGGCGCAGGGCCACTATCCCAGGCATCGTTGATGCTTGTAGGGGCATGGCCTTGCGCCTGCCCTTCCTGCCCATCGGTGGGCGACCGCGAGGGATCGCCCTTACTATCCTCGCCACGCAAGACACTGGGCAGGGTGCGCAACACGTTCAGGCTCACCTGCGGTCGCGTCACGCCCAGGGGCGCCAGGGCGCGGAGCACGCGTGCCCAGTCGTCGGTTTGATCGGCCAGGTCGGGCGGGTCAAGGCGCAGGTGAAAACGCTGAAGCGGCTGATGGCGCCGGGCGTCGTAATCGAACGGCACCTCGACGCGCGCGGCCGCCTTGTGCGTGGTCAGCCGGCGCTCGATGACCTGCTGTGGCGGCACCGTGATCCACGCGTCCCCCTCGACGACCGTCTGGCACGCCAGCGCATACCCAATCGCCACGTCCTCGGTGGTCAGGCGCATCGTCGAAAGACGGCGGACACCCTCACCCCCCCCCGTCCCCCCCTTTTCTGGCGGGGGCGCGT
>JAPLHB010000132.1 GCA_026389845.1 Chloroflexota bacterium | reverse complement strand
GAAACGGGCGGGCAGTCTGCATCGCCAGTCCCTCCACCGAGTCGAACCGCCCGGATGAGGAGAGGACCAACAGAATGATGCTGACCGCCGCCAGGCCGAAGAAAAGCAGCGTGCGAGTGGAAAGGCGATTCATGGGATTGCCGATTGCCGATTGCGGATTGCGGATTGCCGACGGACAATCGGCAATCCGCAATCACAAATCGGCAATCTAGTGGAGCGTACTACCGCGCTGCATGCCGGCGAGGGTCTTCTGCAACACGTCGAAGTCTTCCAAGACCTTGCCGGCCCCGCGCGCGACGCAACTCAGGGGGTCTTCGGCCACATAGACCCGCATCCTGGTTTCTTCGCTGAGGCGCTGAGCCAGACCCTTCAGCAATGCCCCGCCGCCGGCCAGCGCGATGCCGTGGATCATCAGATCGGAGATCAGTTCGGGCGGCGTCTCGTCAATGGCCTGGCGCACGGTGTCCACGATGATGCCCACCGAGTTGCGCAACGCCTCGCGCAGCTCTACGCTGCTCACGTCAATCGCCTCGGGCAGCCCGGTGATCAGATTCCGGCCGCGGATGGAGACCATTTGCTCTTGTTCGAGCGGGTATGCCGAGCCGGCCTCGATTTTCACCGACTCCGCCATCTGCTCGCCGATGAGCAGGTTATACTTCTGCCGGCAGTAGTTGATGATATCCTCGTCCATCTCGTCGCCGGCCACGCGGATCGAGCGGGCGACCACGATGCCGCCGAGCGAAGTCACGGCCACCTCGGTCGTGCCGCCGCCGATGTCCACGATCATGCTGCCGAGGGCGTCGGATACGGGCAGGCCGGCGCCGATCGCGGCCGCCATTGGCTCCTCGATCAGATACGCCTCGCGCGCGCCGGCGCTGATGGTGGCGTCGTAGACCGCACGCTTCTCCACTTCGGTGACGCCGCTCGGGATGCCGACGACTACCCGCGGGCGCGGGATATGCAGCAACATGCGATCGTGGACCTTGTTGATGAAGTAGTGCAGCATTTGCTCGGTCACGTCGAAGTCGGAGATCACGCCATCGCGCAAGGGCCGGATCGCGATGATGTTGCCCGGCGTGCGACCAACCATCTCCTTGGCTTCGGCGCCGATAGCCAGGACCTTCTTGCTCTTTCTTTCGATGGCGACTACTGACGGCTCGTTGATGACGATGCCGCGGCCGCGCACGTTGACCAGGGTGTTGGCGGTCCCCAGGTCAATGCCGATGTCCAGCGAGAACAGACCGAGAAGCCAGTTGAGTGGACTAACCACGCGCTTTTGCTCCTATGTGAGATCGTCACGATTATACCACCCACAAGGGCAAAGCCCAAACTGCTACGCGCCAGGCGCGTGCCCCCAGACTTTGAGCTTTCACCCGTCGCGTGCTATCATCGCCCTATGGACGATCTATGGCGGCAGGTGTTCCAATATGCGCGGCGCTACGACCTGTTCGCGCCGGACGCCGTCGTGGTGGCCGGCGTATCCGGCGGCCCGGATTCCGTGTGCCTGCTCCACGTCCTGCGCCGGCTGGCGCCTGAGTTGGGCCTGCGGCTGCACGTCGCGCACCTCAACCACGGTCTGCGTGGGGCTGAGGCGGACGCGGATGCGGCTTTCGTTGCCGCTCTCGCGGCCGGATGGGATGTGCCGTGCACCATTGGCCGAGCTGACGTGGTCGCGCTGGCCGAAGACGCCGGCCTGTCCCCGGAAGAAGCCGCGCGCCTGGCGCGCTATCGCTTTTTGGCCGACGTAGCCGAAGCGGTGGGCGCAACGACCATCACCGTCGGCCACAACGCCGACGACCAGGCCGAGACCGTGCTGATGCACTTCTTGCGCGGCAGCGGCGTGGCCGGGTTGCGCGGAATGCTGCCGCGAACATTACTGACCGAATATCGGGGAGCAGGGGGCCACGGATGGGAGCGGATAAGCGAATGGTCTGGTTCAGGAGAGAAAGACGCCGCGGAATTGGGGAGTGTCACCTTGTCACCTCGTCACCCTGTCACCCTGTCACCTCTTTGGCTCGTTCGCCCCTTACTCGTCGCGCCGCGCGGCGCCATCGAAACCTATTGCCGTGAACACGGCCTCCAGTCGCGCTTTGATCGCAGCAACGAGGATACGACCTTTTTCCGCAACCGGCTGCGCCACGAGCTGTTGCCGATCCTTGCGGGTTACAATCCGGCGATCCGGGAGGTGCTGGCGCACACGGCCGAGGCGCTGGCTGGGGATTACGACGTGTTGCGGGCGGAGGTGGCGGCGGCGTGGGCGCGGGTCTGTAGGGGCGGGTTTGTGTCCGCAGCAAGCAGTGATTTGTCCACTGCGCAAACCCGCCCCTGCGTCGAATTCGACCTCGCCGCCTGGCGCGGCCTGCCCCTCGGCCTGCAACGTGCGACTATCCGCGAGGCGATCCGCCGCCTGCGGCACAATCTGCGCAACATCAACTGGGAGCACGTCGAGACCGCGGTGTGGCTGGCGCGGGAGGGAGGCACGGGGCAATCGGCCACGCTGGCGGCGGGGCTGGAGCTGCGGCTCGGCTACTCGACCCTGCGCATCGCGGCCGAGGGCGCTGCGTGGTCGGTGGACGCACCCCAGGTGAGTGAGCCGCTGCTTCTAAACGCGCCGGGGGTGACGATCATCGGCGGTGGATGGACGGTTGCCGTCAAGTTGCTGCATCGTAGCGCTGGAGACGAGCCTTCAGGCAGCCCGATTCCGGCTGAAGCCTCGTCTCCAGAACGCGAATGGTGTGGGATAACGGCTAATCCCGATCCCTGGACGGCCTACCTGGACGCGGATGCCGTCGGCCCGGAATTGACCCTGCGTCCGCGTGCGCCCGGCGATCGGTTCCAGCCACAAGGGTTGGGCGGGCACAACACGAAGCTCAACGAGTTCATGATCAACGCCAAAACTCCGAGAGACGCACGCAGCGGTTGGCCGTTGCTCGTGGGCCGGGCCGGCATCGCCTGGGTCTGCGGCCTGCGTCTGGACGAGCGCGCGGCCGTGCGAGATGAAACGCGAGAAGTGTGGCACGTACAACTCAGTAGACAAGTAGACAAGTAGACAAGTAGACAGCATGACCCGATCAACCGTTTTCCTTCACCCCGGCAAGGACAAGCCGATACGCCAGCGCCACCCGTGGATTTTTTCCGGGGCGATCGAGCGCGTGAGCGGTCATCCCGCGCCCGGCGACCTGGTGGACGTGGCCGATGCCCGCGGCGAGTGGCTGGCGACCGGCTACTTCAACCCGAAATCGCAAATCGTCGTCCGGCTGCTGACGTGGCAGCGCGGCGAAGACGTCGCCGCGACCTTCTGGCGGAAGCGGCTGGCCGCGGCCGCTGCGGCGCGGGCCGGGCAAGATGGTGTCCGTTGCATAGCACAGACGACCGCCTACCGGCTGGCCTATGCCGAGAGCGATGGCCTGCCGGGGCTGATCGTGGATCGCTATGGCGACTGGCTGGTCGTCCAGTTTCTCACACTCGGCGTCGAAACGCGGCGGAAGATGTTACTGGAGCTTCTCGTTGAGTTGTTCGCGCCCCGCGGCATCGTGGATCGCTCCGACGCGTCCGTCCGGCGGCAGGAGGGACTGCCGTTGCGCAGCGAGCTGGCCTGGGGCGAGCCGCCGGCCGGGCTGGAGCTCATGGAAAACGGCCTGCGCTTCGGGGTTGACCTGCTCGGCGGGCAGAAGACCGGCTTCTACCTGGATCAACGCGAGAACCGGCGGATCGTCGGCGGCCACGCGGCGGGACGGCGGGTGCTGAACGCGTTCAGCTTCACTGGCGCGTTCGGCGTCTACGCGCTGGCGGGGGGCGCGACGCACGTGACCAATGTGGATAGCTCGGTCGAGGCGCTGCAGGGTGCGGAGGCGACGCTGCGGCTCAACGGCTTCGACCCCGATCGCCAGGCCGAGGGGATTGCGGGCGACGTGTTCCAGGTGTTGCGTGCTTTTCGGGACGAAGGTCGCCAGTTCGATCTGGTGATCCTCGACCCGCCGAAGTTCGCCCGGAGCAAGGCCGAGCTGGACGGCGCAACGCGTGGCTACAAGGACATCAACCTGCTCGGCCTCAAGCTACTGGCTCCTGGCGGCCTCCTGGCGACCTTTTCTTGCTCCGGCCTGGTCACCCCCGACCTGTTCCAAAAGATCATCTTCGGCGCGAGCGTGGATGCCGGGCGCAATGCGCAGATCATTGCCAGGCTCGGCCAGGGGGCGGACCACCCGATCCTGCTCAGTTTCCCGGAGGGGGAGTATCTGAAAGGGCTGCTGTGTCGGGTGGTGGGAGAGTAGACAAGGAAACAAGTAGACAAGGAAATAAGGTATCTTCTCAATTTGTAGGGGCGCACCCTTGCGGTCGCCCAGGCGGGCAGGCGCAAGGCCATGCCCCTGCCCCGGATTATTGAGAGCATACGAAATAAGTAACGTCCCATCTGTCATTCTGAGCGGCTTTGTCCCGAATGTCTCGCGGCGGCGTGAAATAGCGAAGTTCACATGCCGCGGGCGACGCCATGGCCTATGAAAATGTCATGCTGAGCGGGTTAGCGAATCACGGTTCGCCGCGACGCACTTCACGGGGTCAACTCGCTCAGGGTGACAGTTGGGGCTGTTTTCAGGACAAGCATCTCCTGGCGATAAGCCGAGACTCTTCGCTGGTGTCTCGCCGCGGTGTACCGCTCGCCATAGACCTGCTCAGAGTGACAGGGTGTGACTGTTTTTAGGAATGGATTTGAGGAGACATCGTGTTTCGGAGAAGACGTTGGATCGTGTTGCTGGTCGGATTACTCGTCGCGGCCTGTTGGCCGCTGGCCGTGGCAGCCCAAAGCCCTGACCGGCTGGTGCTGGCGTTTTACTACACCTGGTTCGATGAGAACTCTTGGGGCGCCGGCAAGGTGCCGGATCAACCGCTCGCCCCCTACGTCTCGCGCGATCGCGGGGTGATGGTCCGTCACATCGAGCAGGCGAAGGCGGCGGGGATTGACGCGTTGGTTGTCTCGTGGTACGGCCCGCGCGTCCAGGACAACCAGACTGAGACAAACTTTCGCGTCATGCTGGACGAGGCCGCAGCGCGCGGCTTCCGGCTGGCGGTGGACTTCGAGGTCACGTCGCCATTCATCGGCGGCCCAGGGGACGCACAGGCGGCGCTCAAGACATTGCTCGAAACCCACGCCCGCCACCCGGCCTACCTGCGGTCGGGCGGCAAACCGGTGATCTTCTTCTGGCGGCAGCAGCGATTTGACGTAAGCACCTGGGCGGCGATCCGCCAGGCGGTGGATCCGAATCACGCGAGCCTGTGGATCGAGGAAGGGGTGGATACAGCGCCATTGTCAGTTTTCGACGGGCATCATCTCTACAGTGTCACCTGGAATCCGCCGACCGATCTGAGCTACACGGCAAACAAATTCGCCCGGTTCGTGCGGAACTACGCGGTCCAGGCCGGCGCAGCGAAGGTGTACGTGGCGACGGTCATGCCTGGCTACGATGATCGGACGACGGGGCGAGGAGACGCGTTCGCGGTTGGCCGGGAGGATGGCGCGTATTATGCCCGTTCGTGGCAAGCTGCTATCGGCAGCGCGCCGGATTGGATCGTCATCACCAGTTTCAACGAATGGCCCGAGGGCAGCTACATCGAGCCGAGCCAGGCGTTCGGGAATCGTTACCTGGAGTTGACAGCGCAGTGGTCAGCGGCGTTCCGCGGCTCGGCTCCGTTGCCGCCGACACCCGCCATCCAGCCCCCGCCGCGGACTGTCCCCACGCCGACGCCGACGCCTCGCCCTCGCCCGCGTGGTCGGGACAGATGGATGGCACTGTAGCGAGGCGATGCCGTTGGCTCGGTCGGAGACCGGCCCGAGCGCCAACATAGGCTGGCGATATGAACCGAACTATCGCACCAACATACTATCGCACCATCTCACTCATTCGACGAGGTCTGCCATGATTGATCCATCTTATTTGTCCGAAATTCTCATTCCATCCGACAAGCTCCAGGCTCGGATTGCCGAGCTCGGCGCGGAGATCAGCCGCGACTACGCCGGGCAGGACTTGCTTCTACTGGCCGTGCTCAAGGGCAGCGTGCTGTTTCTGACGGACTTGATGCGCCACATCACCGTGCCGCACGCGATTGACTTCATGGCCGTGTCGTCCTACGGCACGGGCCAGAAGTCAACGGGGGTGGTGCGCATCATGAAGGACCTGGACGCCTCGATCGAGGGGCGCAGCGTCTTGATTGTCGAGGACATCATTGACACAGGCGCGACGCTGGAGTATCTGGTGCGCATCTTGCAGGCCCGGATGCCAGCCAGCCTGCGTATCTGTACGCTGCTGAATAAGCCCAGCCGCCGCGAAGTTGAGGTTCCGGTAGACTACGTGGGCTTCGACATCCCCAATAAGTTCGTGCTGGGTTACGGGCTGGACTTCCATGAGTTATACCGCAACCTGCCGTACGTCGCGGTACTGTCGCCGCAGTATTATGAATAGCCTGGAAGCGCCGCCGTCATCGCGAGAGGCCGCGCTCCTCGCAATGACGATGTTTCTGGCGCTGGTGGTCGTGCTGGTGATGGCAGCCCCTGCGGCGGCCGACGGGCTGGTGATCGTCGCGCGGCCCGCGGGCGAGGCCGGCCCCCAGTCCGATGCGGTGGCTATTTCGCCCCAGCCGCGCTCCTCGCAATTTGTCCCCGCCGGATGGCAGACCTACACCGTCCAACCTGGCGACACGCTGAGCGGAGTTTCCGCACGTTTTAACCTGCCGCCGGGCGTCCTGCTGGCCCGCAATGGCCTAGTGAACGCCGATCGCATCGAGGTCGGCCAGATGCTCAGGATCGAGGGGACGGCCGCGCCCGCGTCGACCCTCCCAGCCGACGGGCCGCTGGCGCGCGTTCAGTTCTGGCCGTGGCCGCCGGCCCAGGGGCAAACACTGGCCGTCTGGCTGCAAACGCAGGCGTCCGTCACTATCAGCCTGGCCTTCGCCGGCGAGGCCTATCCCGTGCTCGCCGACGGCCCGGCCGGCTGGGCGCTGATCCCCGTAGGGGCGCTGGCCTTCCCAACGACGTATTTGCTGACCGTGACGGTCGGAACGGCGACCTTTGTGCTGCCCGTTCCGGTGACGGCGGGCGTCTTCGAGACCGAGGCGATTCCCCCGGAAGCCAGCGATCCCATCCTGTCCGAGGCCGCGAAGGTGCAGGCCGAGCTTGAGCGTTTGACCACGCTATTTGCGGGGTATACCGCCTTGCCGTGGAACCCGCGCGCCCGTTTTCGTCTGCCGCTGGACGATGCCGCGCCGCGCACGGCCCCTTTCGGTTCACGCCGCACCTATGGCAGCAGCACGGCGCTCACCTTTCACACGGGCGAAGACTTCGGCGCACCCCCCGGAACGGCCGTGCGCGCGCCGGCGGCGGGTGTCGTGGTGTTGGCTGAACCGCTCTTCGTGCGCGGCAACGCCGTCGTGGTAGATCACGGCCGCGGGGTGTTCACGGGTTATTGGCACCTGCAGACGATCAGGGTACAAGCGGGTGACCGCGTGCAGGCGGGCCAGGTGTTGGGCGAAGTGGGCAGCACGGGGCTCAGCACCGGGCCGCACTTGCACTGGGAGATGCGGGTAGGGGGCGTGGCGGTGGATCCGCTACAATGGGTAGAACAGCATGACGAGTAACGAGTAAAATCCATTGGATTTTACTCGTTACTCGCTACGTATCACTTCTTCGCCGGTGTTGCCGGCGTCGCTTCTTCGCCTTCCTTCGGCTTGCCCTTGGCGACAACTTCGACCTCATCCGGCGACGGGGCCGCGGCCGGGGCTTCTTCTTCCTCGACGGCGGCGCGGCTCATGGTCAGGCTGAAGAGAACCTGATCCGGCTCGGCCAGGATCTTGATGCCGGACGGCACGACCAGGTCCTTGACCGTGATTTCGTCGTGGATGCTCATCAGCTTGGATAGGTCGGCCACCAGGTGCTGGGGAATGTCGCCCGGCAAGCACTCGACCTCGACGGTGTCCATGTTGCGGACGAGCACCACGTCTTGGTTGCCCATAGCCGGCGCCGTGCCTTCGTGGATGACCGCAACGTCCAGCCGGAGCTTCTCGGTCATGGACACGGCCTGGAAGTCCACGTGGAGCGTATGGTGCTTGACGGGGTGATGCTGAACCTCACGCGCCAGAGCCTGGAACGGCGCGTCCGCGCCGATTTGCAACGCGATCAGGCCGCTGCCAGCGGCGCGTAGCGCTTTCTGGAGCGCCTTGGCTTCCACCGAGATCGCTTGGGGGGCCTGGTGCGCGCCATAGACGATTGCGGGGACGCGGTCGCCGTCGCGAAGCTCGCGAACGGCATGCCGTCCGGCGCGGCGGAGTTCTGCCTGCAAAACAATGTTCGCCATGACTTGTATCTCCAACTGTTGGTACGGTATGATAGCTTCCGATCACACAATGGCCCGGCAGGAGCCGGGCCGCAAGTGCACAGAAGCCTATTCTACCGCAGCTTGGCGCTTTCGTCAAAAAGGGCAGGGGCTTGTTCATCGCGCCGTGTTCATCACCCCGTAACGTTGCGCATGGGGTCTCCCTATGGTAACATAATCGCATGTCCTCTCTCAGTCTTCTTCAGCGCAAAGGACTTTTGCTCTTGGTCGTCGCGCTCGCAGCACTGCTCTGGACCGGCGCGGGCGTGATATGGTGGCGCGGCCGCGCGGCGTCAGCGGCCGATCTGGCCGGCGGAGCCGCGATCCGGCCGGAATTGGCCGGCGCGGTTGGCGTTAACCTGGAGGCCGGCGAGTTGACGCAGCCCGACCTGGACGCGACACTGGCCGGGCTGGCAACCGACGGTATCGGCTGGGTGCGCTTCACGATCGCCTGGGATCAGGCGGAGCCGGCACGCGGTCAATTCGACTGGGCCGCGTGGGATCGCATCTTTGCCGCGCTGGCGCGACATCCCGACCTCCAGCCCCTCGTCGTCCTCAACGGTTCGCCGGCCTGGGCGCGCGCGCCGGCCGATGCGGACAATCCGCTCGCGCCGCCCCACGAGCGCGCCGACTTCGGCGCATATGCGGCCGCGGTGGCCCGGCGCTACGGCGCCCAGGTGCGTTACTACCAGGTTTGGCACGAGCCCAACATCGCGCCGCACTGGGGCGCGGCGCCGGCCGATCCGGCCGGCTACACCGGTCTGCTGCGGGAAGGCGCGGTGCAGCTCCGCGCCGCCGACCCGGACAGCCAGATCCTGCTGGCGGCCCTGGCCCCCACGACCGAGACGGGCGGGGCCAACCAGAGCGACGTGAGCTATCTGGACGCGCTCTACACGGCCGGTGCAGCCGCGTGGTTCGACGTGGTCGCGGCCGAGCCGTATGGCTTTTCCCAGGGCGTGAGCGCCCCGGCCAACGCGGGCGCGCTCAACTTCGCCCGCGTGACCCTGCTGCGCCAGGTGATGCTGCGCCACGGCGATGCGAGCACGCCGATCTGGGCCACCGCGTTCGGCTGGAACGCGCTGCCCGCGGGCTGGGCGGGTCAGCCTTCATCCTGGGGGCAGGTGACAGAGGACGCGCAGGCCCGCAACGCCGCCGAAGCGGTCAAGCTCTCAGCCACGCGCTGGCCCTGGCTCGGTTCGCTGTTCTGGGCCGCCAATTGCTCCCCGCGGCCGGCTGACGATCCCTGGCGCGGCTTCGCCCTGTGTGCGGCCGACGGCTCGCACCGGCCCGTGCGCCAAGCCCTGGCGGCCGCGGCTCAGACGCCGGTCATCCTGCCCCCTGGCGACCATGCGGCCGACCACCCGGCCCTGCACTACGACCCCGGCTGGCGCGTCACGCCCCAGGCCGCGGATCCGAGCGCGGACGACGACGTGCTGACCTTCACCTTCTATGGCGTCGAGTTATCTCTGCGCGTGCAGGGCGGGGCATATTGGGCCTACTACCGGATCAGCGTAGACGGCGAGCCGGCGAACGCGCTGCCGCGCGACGAGAGCGGCGCGGCTTACCTGGTGCTGCACGATCCACTGGCGGAGACTCGCATCGTGACCGTGGCGACCGGCCTGTCACCGGGTCAGCACGAGGCGCGGCTGGAAGCTGTGGGCGGATGGGGTCAGTGGGCGCTCCGGGGCGTGCTCGTCAGCGCGGAGCGGCCAGAGGGCCGGCCGTGGCTGCCCTGGGGTTTGGCCGCGCTCGCGCTCCTGGCTTCGGCGCTTTGTGTCATCCTGGCCTGGCCGTGGCGCCGATCAGGCACGTTGCAACGTTGGCACGTTGGAACGTTGGCACGTTGGCGGGCCACCGCCCTGCCCGGTGGCGTCTTGTGGACCGCCGCGATCAGCCTGGCACTCGTCTTTGCCGGCTCGCGCTGGCTGCCGCTCGACCTGGCCGCGCTGGCTGGCCTGGGACTGCTGTTCCTGATCCGCCCCGCCCTGGCGCTGCCCCTCATCGCCGCGGCCATCCCCTTCTGGCCGGCGCCGAAGCTGCTGGCGGGATGGTCGTTCAGCGTTTACGAGCTTTTCATCTGGGTAGCGGTGGGAATGCGGATTGCGGATTGCGTGTTGCGTGTTGCGTGTTGCGTGTTGCGTGTTCCGTGTTGCGTGTTGCGTGTTCCGTGTCACGGGCTACGCACTACGCACCACGCACCACGCACTACGCACCACGCACCACGCCTGGCATCGCTTGACTGGCCCGTCCTCGCGCTTCTCGCCTCCGGTTTGCTCGCCACCCTGGCGGCCGAGCGGTACGGCGTGGCGCTGCGGGAATTTCGCATGGTGTTTCTGGATGGCGCGCTGTTCTACTGGCTGATTACGCGGGTTCCCAGGCGCTTTGAGCGGACGCAGATGAACACGGAGGAACGCAGAGGGGACGAGGGATTCTCGCCGTGGCCCCTGGTCAACGGGCTGCTGGCGGGGATGGTCGTTGTGAGCGCGCTGGGCTTGTGGCAACTGGCGACCGGGCAGGGCCGGATAGACGTGGAAGGGGTCTGGCGCGTGCGGGCGCTCTACGGCTCGCCCAACAATCTGGCGCTGGTGTTGGATCGCGTGGCGCCGTTGGCGTTAGCGTTGGCGGCGTTCGGCGTCGCGACCCGTGCGGGTGAGAATAGCAGAGGCGGCTCTCATGCCGGGCGCGACGCCACGGGACATGACAACGGGCCGCGGATATACGCGGAGAGACGCGGATTTTTCCCTTTTATCCGCGTTCATCCGCGTTCATCCGCGGCTATTTCCAGGGCAGTGCTCCTGTCTTTCGCGGCGCTTCTTACCGCCGTCGCATGCCTGGCGACCTTCAGCAAGGGCGCGCTGCTGCTGGGTCTGCCGGCAGGGATCGGTGCGGTGCTGTTGGGCGGCGCGTGGCGGACGCGGAGACGCTGGCCGCTGTGGGCGCTGGCTGGGCTGGCGGTGGCGGGCCTCGTAGTCCTGCTCGTGCTGTTCCGCACGCCTCGCTTCGCCGATCTGCTCAACTTCCAGACCGGCACCAGCTTCTTCCGGGTCAGGCTGTGGCAGGCCGCGTGGCAGATGGGGCTGGATCACCCCTGGCTGGGCGTGGGGCCGGACAATTTCCTCTATGCCTACCGCACGCACTACGTCTTGCCGAGCGCCTGGCAGGAGTTGAACCTGAGCCATCCGCACAATCTCCTGCTTGACCTGTGGACGCGCTTGGGCGTGATCGGCGTGCTGGCTGGCGGCTGGGCGCTGGTGGCCGCGTTCCGCCGCGGGTGGCGGTTGTTCCGCTCAGGCGATTCAGCAACCTGGCCCCTGGCCCTCGGTTTGCTCGCCGGCCTGGCCGCGACCGTGGCGCACGGACTGATTGACAATTCGCTGTTCTTGGTGGATTTGATGGCGTTGTTTATGCTGACAACGGGGGTCTTGCAACGGCTGGATCCTGAACGTACTGCGTAGTGCGTACTGCGTGTTCCGTTTCTTCTGGCCCATAGCTGGCGAGAATCATAGATTAGGCACTACGCACTACGCAATACGCAATACGCAATACGCAATACGCAATACGCAATACGCAATACGAATTACGGAGGCACCATGCGCATTCTCATCACCGGCGGGGCCGGCTTCATCGGCTCGCACTTGTGCGACCGGCTATTGGCCGACGGACACGAAGTCTTGGCGATGGACAACCTAATCACCGGCTCGACGGATAACATCAGCCACCTGGCGGGCAATCGGCGCTTCAAGTTCATTCACCATGACGTGACCGACTACATCTACGTGCCCGGCCCGGTGGATGCCATCATGCACCTGGCGTCACCGGCCAGCCCGGTGGACTTCGACCGCATCCCGATCCAGATCCTTAAAGTCGGCTCACTGGGTACGCACAACGCGCTGGGCGTAGCGAAGGAGAAGGGTGCGCGTTTCCTGCTGGCGTCCACGTCGGAGGTCTACGGCGACCCGTTGATCCACCCACAGCCGGAGAACTACTGGGGCAACGTCAACCCCATCGGCATTCGCGGCGTCTATGACGAGGCCAAGCGGTTCGCCGAGGCAATCACGATGGCCTACCATCGCATTCACGGCGTGGACACGCGCATCATCCGCATCTTCAACACCTACGGGCCGAGAATGCGGTTGAGCGACGGCCGCGTGGTCCCCAACTTCGTCGGCCAGGCGTTGCGCGGCGAGCCGCTGACGGTCTACGGCGATGGCAGCCAGACCCGCTCGTTCTGCTTCGTCTCGGACCTGGTGGATGGCATGGTGCGTCTGCTGACGTCGGACGAAACCATGCCGGTCAACGTAGGCAACCCGACAGAGCTGACCATCCTCGAATTCGCCCGCGTCATCAACCGGCTCGCCGGCAACCCGGCTGGCATCGCCTTTAAGCCACTGCCCGCTGATGACCCGCACGTCCGCCGTCCAGACATCACCCGCGCCCGGACGATCCTGGGTTGGGAACCGCAGGTATCGCTCGATGACGGGTTGGCGACGACGATCGGATATTTCCGGTCACGAGTGTGAGTTCTGTTCCAAATCGCTCGTTTAGCATATTGACTTACGTCGCATTGTGCGATATGATTCACATAATTCAACAGAGGAGGCGGACATGGAGGCACAGACTGACCTGGTACTGCTCGGCGCTGCAAACCCGGTCCTGCAGGCTTGCTCGGCGGAGACTCGCCGTGCATTGCTGGAGCGGGGGACGGTGCGCAGTTTCGAGGCCGCGACGTTGCTTTTTCAGGAGCGGGAGCCAGCGGGTGTCGTCCTGTTTCCGCTGAGAGGCGCGCTGCAGGTGAGCAAGACCGCCAGCCACAATCGGCGCCAGGTGATGTGCAACCTGGACCCCACTGCTTGCGGCGGGATTTGCCTGTTGACGATGGCCGCGCGCGGTTTGGGCGACGTACGCGCCCTGGAGCCGGGCGAGCTGCTCGTGTTGCCGCGCGCCGATTTCCAGCAGTTGGCCCGTCAGGATCCGGCACTCTGCCAGACGGGATGGAGCGCAGCGGCCGAGTGCATGGGACATCTCAGTGGCATCGTGGAGAGTCTGTCTTTTCACAAGGTGGCTGAACGCGTGGCCTCGATGTTGTTGGAGAACACCGAGAAGGAAGGCGATCTGGTGCGACGGACCCAGGCGGAGCTGGCCGCCGAAGTCGGCACGACGCGCGAGGTGGTGGCGCGCTGCCTGGCCGGTTTCCAGATGGACGGGGCGATCCGCCTGGGTCGCGGGCGGATCACGGTGTTAAGTCGCGAGAAGCTGTTGCAAGGGGCGTAATGGATCAACAAAAGATACGCAATTTCTGCATCATCGCCCACATTGACCACGGCAAATCCACCCTGGCCGACCGGCTGTTACAACTCACCGGCACGATCGCGGACCGCGACATGATGGCCCAGGTGCTCGACACCATGGATCTGGAGCGCGAGAAGGGCGTGACGATCAAGGCGTCGGCCGTGCGCATGAGCTATACTGCCGCGGACGGCCAGACTTATGAACTGAATCTGATTGACACGCCGGGCCACGTGGACTTCGCCTACGAGGTCAGCCGGGCGCTCCAGGCCTGCGAGGGCGCGATCCTCGTGGTGGACGCGTCGCAGGGGGTCGAGGCGCAGACGCTGGCGAATCTCTACCTGGCGCTGGGCAACGATCTGGAGATCATCCCGGTCATCAACAAGATTGATCTGGTCTCGGCCCAGCCCGACGCCGTGGCCGGGGAGATCGAGGAAATCTTGGGCACAGCGGCCGAGGACGTGCTCCGCATTTCGGCCAAGGATGGCACGAACATCCCCGCGGTGTTGGAGGCGGTGGTGCATCACGTCCCCCCGCCGCGCGGCCAGCGGAATCAACCCTTGCGCGCCCTGATCTTCGATAGCCACTACGACTCGTACAAGGGCGTGATCGCCTACGTGCGCCTGGTGGATGGCAGCATCGAGACGGGCCAGGTCCTGCGCCTGATGTCCACCGACCAGCCCGTCGAGCCGATCGAGATCGGCGTGTTCGGCCCGGTCATGCGGCCGACCGGCCGGCTGGAGTCCGGCGAGGTGGGCTACGTGGCGACCGGCCTGAAGACCGTGAGCGATTGCCGGGTGGGCGACACCTTCACCGGGCACGCCAACCCTGCCGAGGCGCCGCTCCCCGGCTATAAGCCGATGAAGCCGATGGTGTTCGCCAGCGCCTACCCCAGCGAGGCCGCCGACTACCTGGCGCTGCGTGAGGCGCTCGGCAAGCTCCAACTCAACGACGCCGCGCTCACCTTTCAGCCGGAGAGCAGCCAGGCGCTCGGCTACGGGTTTCGCTGCGGCTTCCTGGGGTTGTTCCACATGGAGATCATCCAGGAGCGGTTGGAACGCGAGTACGATCTCGACCTGGTGTTCACCGCGCCGAGCGTAGAGTACGAAGTCACCAAGACCGACGGCAGCGAGATTTTGATTGACAGCCCCGTCGAGTTGCCCGACCCGACCGTCATCACCGAAATCCGCGAGCCGTGGGTGCAGATTGACGTATACACGCCGACCGACTACATCGGCCAGGTGATGGACCTGGTAACGCATCGCCGCGGGGAATTCAAGGCGCAGGAATATCTGGACTCGCGCCGCGTGCTGCTCAGCTACCACATCCCGCTGGTTGAAATCCTGACGCAGTTCTACAACGAGCTGAAGGCGCGCACCCGTGGCTACGCCAGCCTGGATTACCACTTCGAGGACTATCGCCTGGCCGACATGGTGCGACTGGACGTACTGGTGAACCGGGAGCCGGTGGACGCGCTGAGCATGATCGTCCATCGCGACCAGATCTACGCCAAGGGCACACGGTTGGTCACCAAGCTCAAAGAGGCCATCCCCCGCCAGCAGTTCGATGTGCCTATCCAGGCGGCCGTGGGCAGCAAGGTGGTCAGCCGGGCGAACGTCAAAGCGGTGCGCAAAGACGTGTTAGCCAAATGTTACGGTGGGGATATCACCCGAAAACGGACACTGCTTGAGAAGCAAAAGGCGGGCACGAAGCGTATGAAAATGATCGGCTCGGTGGAGATCCCCCAGGAAGCCTTCATGACGATCCTCAAGCTGGAGGA
>JAPLHB010000054.1 GCA_026389845.1 Chloroflexota bacterium | reverse complement strand
GCTGGTCTGCGTGGTCGTCTATACCCTGTTGGGGCTGGCCGGCCCCTATCTGATGGGGCGGGCGATTGACCGTTTCATCGCGGCGGGTCAGGCGGCCGGTCTGGCGCAGATGGCGCTCGCCATGCTGGCCGTCTATCTGCTGAACAACCTGTTCCAGGCCATCGCCGCCTGGGTCATGGCCGACATCTCGCAGCGTTCGCTCAAGCACATGCGACGGGATTTGTTCGGGCACTTGCAGACCCTGCCCCTCAGCTTCTTCGACCGCAACCCCGCGGGCGAGCTGATGAGCCGGCTGACCAACGACATTGACGCGATCAACCAGGCCGTGTCGCAAAACGTCACGTCGCTGATCGCCAGCGTGCTCTCGATGGCCGGCATCGTGATCGCCATGTTCATCCTGGACCGCTGGCTGGCGTTGGCCTCGCTGCTGGTCGTTCCGATCATGTTCTGGTTCACGCAGTTCGTCGCCAGGTACACCCGCCGCGGGTTCCGCGAGCTGCAAAAACACCTGGGCGAGCTGAACGGCGTGATGGAGGAAGCCATCAGCGGCCAGAAGGTGATCACGGCCTTCCGGCGGAACGAATCGGTGGTCGCGGCCTTCCGCGAGCGCAACCAGGCGGTCTTCCGGGCCGGCGTGTCGGCCAACAGCTACGCGCTGCTGCTGATGCCCCTGACGAACGTGTTGGGGAACTTTTTTGTGATCGTGTTGGCTGGCCTGGGCGGCTGGTTGGCCCTGCAAGGGCTGGTCAGCGTCGGGGTGATCGCGACCTTCATCATGTATGGGCAGGGCTTCATCAACCCGCTGCGCCAGTTGGCGAACATGTACAACGCCATCCAGGCCGCGCTGGCCGGTGCGGAACGGGTCTTCGAGATCATTGACACGCCGTCGGAGGTGGATGACGCGACAAACGCGGTCCCGCTGGCCGCGATCCGGGGTGACGTGCGGCTGGAACACGTCAACTTCGGCTATCGGCCCGGCACGCTGGTCATCAAAGACATGTCGTTGGAGGCAAAAGCGGGGGAGATCATCGCGTTGGTCGGGCCGACCGGCGCGGGCAAGACCACGATCATCAACCTGCTGACCCGCTTTTACGAGACCAACGGGGGCAGCATCACGATTGACGGCACGGATATTCGCGACCTCAAAAAGGCCGATCTGCGCCGGCAGCTTGGGCTGGTGCTGCAGGACACCTTCCTTTTTTCCGGCTCGGTGATGGACAACGTCCGCTACGGCCGGCTGGACGCGACCGATGAGGACGTATTCGAGGCGGCCAGAGTGGCCGACGCCGATCATTTCATCCGGCAGTTGCCGCATGGCTACCAGACACAGCTCTCGGAGCGGGCCAGCAACCTCAGCCAGGGTCAGCGCCAACTCCTCGCCATCGCCCGCGCCATCCTTGCGGACCCCGGCATCCTGATCCTGGACGAGGCGACCAGCAGCGTGGACACCCGCACCGAGGCCCGCATCCAGAAGGCTTTGCTCCGCCTCATGCAAGGCCGCACCAGCTTCGTGATTGCACACCGCCTGAGCACGATTCGCGACGCGAAGCATGTGTTGGTGATCAACGACGGCCAAATCATCGAACAGGGGACGCACCAGGAGCTGCTGGATCGCCGCGGGTTCTACCACCACCTTTATGTCAGCCAGTTCAAGGGGCAGCAAATCTGATGACTGCGCCGGACTCAAGCTCGTCGTCCGAGCCGTATCATGGCCTCTCTCGGCGTGACCGGCTCATCCTGGAACCGCAGATACAGATACTTAAACAGATCCCGGATGATGGCCGCGAGGGGCACGACGAGGATCATGCCCCACAGTCCGGCCACCTCGTTGCCGACCACCAGCACCACCATGATGACGGCCGGATGCAGTTGCACCGCCTGGCCCGAAATGCGCGGCACCAGGAAGAGGTTTTCGATCTGCTGGATGGCGAGGAATAGCAGCAGGGTCCATAGCCCCAGCAGCGGCGACTGGATCGCGGCGACGATCACGGCCGGCACCAGCCCCAGGATCGGCCCGATGAACGGCAGGATCTCGAACATCCCCGCCAGCAGGCCCAACAAGGCCGAGTATTGCACCCCCAACGCCATCAGCCCCACGGTCGCCATGACGCCGATGAAGACGCAGAGCAAGAGTTGGCCGCGCAGGTAGGCGCCGAAGATGCCGTCGGTGATGCGCAGCAGGTTGACGAAATCGGCCCGGAAGCGGCCGGGGATCAGATTCAACAGGCCGTGTTGGGCTTTGGTCGAGTCGTTCAGCAGATAGAAGAGCCAGAACGGCACCACCGACATGCCGATGATGAAGCTCACCGTGCTGGTGAGCACGCTGAACGTGCGGATTACCCCGCTTTGCAGCGCGCTGGTGATCGTATCCGCGGCCCGGCGCAGCGCATCGGCGATCTGCACCTGGATGTTCGGGGGAACCGCTTCCTGATACCAGGTCAGTCCCTGGGCGGCCAATTGCTGGGTCTGGGCGACCAGATCGTCGCGGTGCGCCCACAACACCTGGAACTGTCGGCTCACCACAGGCACCACCAACGAAAAGAACGCGACGACCAGGCCGATGGTCAGCAGGTAGACCAGGACGATCGCGAGCGGCCGGCTGGCCCTGGCCCCCTTGAGTGGCCGGGCCAGCATCCGGTCGAGCCAATTCACCGCCGGCAGCATCAGGTAAGCCAGCACCAGAGCGAAGATGTACGGGAACAGCGCGCCCCGCGCCGCCCACAGTACGACAAGCAGAATGACCACCAGGGCCGCGATCAGCCCCAGACGGTTGCGACGTTGAGAAGTGATGATGGGCATGAGTGCTCCGTGATGCGTGATGCGTGATGCGTACTGCGTGATGCGTACTGCGTACTGCGTGCCTTGTTTCCTCGTCTACTTGTTTCCCCGTCTACTCCAAACAACCCTCGATCCACCCCGTCTCCACTTCCGCCCCCGGCGCCTCGCCGCCCAGCCGCAGCCACGCCAGGAACTCCACGTTGCCCGCCGGGCCGGTAATGGGAGAGCGGATGAGGCCGGCGGGGGCCAGGCCAAGTGCGGCGGCTTCGGCCAGCGCCTTCTCGATGACCGCGCGGTGCAGCGCCGGCTCGCGCACGACGCCGCCCTTGCTCACCTGCCCCTTGCCGACCTCGAACTGCGGCTTTATGAGCGCGATGACCTGCCCGCCGGAGGATAAGGCAGATAGCGGGTCGGGCTCCCACACATGCGGTGTACTTTCCCGTGCCCGACGCTCCGGCGGCATGGGAGCCGCCTCTGCACTTCTCGTTGGCGCGGGAACGAGCAACTTCACCACGGCCGGCAGCACCAGTCCCAGACCGATGAACGACACGTCCACCGTCGCCAACGTGACCGGCTCAGGCAGAGAGATGAGATAGCGGATATTGGTTCGCTCGATGGAGACGACCCGCGGATTCTGGCGCAGCGACCAGGCCAACTGGCCGTAGCCCACGTCCACCGCATAGACGCGCGCCGCGCCGCGCTGGAGCAAGCAATCGGTGAAGCCGCCAGTCGAGGCGCCGATGTCTGCGCAGACCCAGTCCGCGGGGTTGACGTCGAACGCATCGAGCGCGGCCGCCAGCTTCAAGCCGCCGCGGCTGACGTAGGGCAGGCCCTGCTCCACGCGCACGGCCGCGTTCTCGGCCACGAGTAGTCCCGGTTTGTCGGCCACCCGGTCGCCGATCCACACCTGCCCGGCGCCGACCAGCCGCTGCGCCTGGGGACGGCTTTCCGCCAGCCCGCGGGCCAGGACCAGCTCATCGAGACGGATTTTGGGAGACTTGAGGGGCATGGCGGCCTCTTGGCGCAGATTGGTTTCACCACACGTCATTCTGAGCGGCTCCACCCCAGACAGTTCGTGACGGCGTGAGAAAGCGAAGAATCTCCTTCACATACGCGGAGACCCCTTCGACTTCGCTCAGGGCAGGCTCTTCGCTGGATTCTTACTGCAACGCACTTCACGGTACCGACCCGCTCAGGGTGACAGATCGTTAGTCATTGTACTTGCACGCTAACCCCCTGTCAAAGCGCCGCCGCCGACAAGTTGACGAAGGCCGCCGGTGTGAGGTATCATCGGCGTTCAAGGAGTTCGTACCGTTATGAGCGAGACATCTCACGTCCCGGCCAATATCAACAGCCCCATGACCCAATTGAAGCTACTCATTCGCACCATGCGCCTCAAGCAGTGGACGAAGAACGTCTTCGTGTGGGCCGCGCTGGTGTTCGACGTCAAGCTGTTCCACCAGCAGCCGTTCATCCGCACACTGGTCACATTCATCCTGTTCTGCTTGATTTCCAGCGCGGTCTACATCATCAACGACCTGGTGGACATCGAGAAAGACCGCCAGCACCCCACCAAGCGCAACCGGCCGCTGGCCTCGGGAGCGTTGCGCAAGAACGTCGCCATCGTCGGGGCCGCGATCATCGTCCTGGGATCGCTGCCCGTCGCCCTTTGGCTCGACCGCGGCCTCCTGCCGATCCTCTACGGCTATCTGGGCATGATGGTCGCGTATTCGTTTTGGCTGAAGGAGATCGTCATCGTGGACGTGTTCGCCATCGCCGCCGGATTCGTGTTGCGGGTCGCCGCGGGCGTCGTGGTAGTGCAGACCGAGCGGTTCTCCCCGTGGATCTACGTCTGCATGGTGTTACTGGCGCTCTTCCTGGCGATCGGCAAGCGCCGGCAGGAAATCGTCCTATTGGAAGGCAATACCGGCAGCACGCGACGCATCCTGGAAGAATACAATCTCCGCTTCCTGGACGAGATGCTCGCGCTGGTCAGCTCCAGCACGGTGATGGCGTATTCGCTCTACACCTTTTCCGCGCCCAACCTGCCGCCCAACCACACCATGATGCTCACAGTGCCGTTCGTGCTCTACGGCCTGTTCCGCTACCTCTACCTGATCCACGTCAAGGGCGAAACCGAGCCGCCAGATGTGGTGGTGCTGAAGGATCGGCCGCTGCAGATTGACGTGGCGCTGTTCGGGCTGGTAGTGTTTGTGGCGTTTTATGTGATGCGTGCTGCGTGATGCGTGCTGCGTGCTGCGTGATGCGTGATGCGTGATGCGTGATGCGTGATGCGTGAGGTGACCTCAGAAACCCCCGCTCTCCACTGAAGCACAGAAGCCCCCGTTCGCGATGAACGGGGGCTTCTGTTTAATCGACAAGCTGCGCTTACGCCGCCGGTGCGGGTTGCTCACCTTGCGATTCGGCAGTGTTCTTCGCTTTCGGCTTCCGACTCCGGGATCGGCTCGGCGGCTGCGGAGCGGCCTCGCTGGGTTGGGCCGCGACAGCTTCGGCGGGTTTGGCCTTCTGACTTTGCGACCGGCTCTTCGGCTTCGGCGTCGCCTCGACCGGCTGGGCCTCGACGGATTCCACGACCTTCGGCTTCCGGCTCCGTGATCGGCTCTTGGCCGGCGCAGGCGCCTCGGGCTGGGCCTCGGCAGCCGGCGCGGCCTTCACCTCAACCACTACCGGGGCTTCGACTGGGGGCGCAGGTTCCGGTTTCGCCTCGGCCGCTACCTGGGCCGGCGCTTCCGGTTTGCTCTCAGCCTTGGGCTTGCGTGTTCTGGATCGCGATCTGGGCTTGGCCGCGGTCGGTTGAACTGCCGCGACCGGGGCGGCGGCCGCGCCTTCGGCTTGCGCCTCGGCCACGACCTTCGCCTTGACCTCAGCCTTCGGCGCAACCTGCGCCTGAGGCTCCGCCTCGCCTTTGTCCTCGGCCCGGAGGAATTGCGCCCAGGGACCGATCATGCCATCGGCAGTGACGCCGTAGAACACGCGCACGCTGCCATCGGATTGGCGCAGCACCAGGTCGTAGCGCAGCTTCTTGGCCCGCCGGGCTACCTGCCACACCCCATAGTCGTCGCGCCACGTCACCTGCGTCGCATCCAGCGGGTTCGTCAGGTATTGGTTGATGGCGTAGCTCCACAGCTTGCGAGCCGACGCCAGGGTCACGTTCTGCACGGTGTTGCTGTTGCGCAGGTCGCGGATGGTGAAGTAACGGGTGCCCTTTCGCTCCTCGGCCGCGACGATCTCGACGCCGATGCCCGGCAGTTGCAGGCCATCGGGGCCAGGCTCGATCGGCACAGCCATCGGCTCGGGCGCTGCGACCGGTTCGGGCACCGCGGCCACCGGCTGGCGCGGCTCGGGGGTTGCCGGTTGCTCGACCGCAGGGGTCGCGCTAAGTTGCCGCCCGGCCAGCACCAGTTGCACCAGCTCGTCCCGCATCGCCTCGTTGGTTTCGCCTTCCTGACGCACGTAGATGCGCGTCTGCGCCAGGGCGTAGGGTTTATCCGTCCCGTTCGGTACGATGACCTGCACCACGGGCACGCCCTGGCTCAACACCACCTCCACACGCGCGTCGAGCGGCGGGGTGATGTTGCGCTCCAGCTCCTTCCGGAGAAATACCACAGCCGCCTCGGGGCTTTCTACACCCTTCGGCGCGCCCTTGCGCGCTGCGCTGACGCCGATATAGACCGTGCCACCGGATGTGTTGCCGAACGCCACCACGTCGCACAGCACCTTATGAAGCCGGCCGGCCTCGCGCACCATGCTCTCGTGGAACGATTGCACGATGTTGTTGCCCTTCTCGCGGGCTGCTTCGATGTGGTCGAACGGCTGCTCGGCCAGAGGCCGGTAGGGCCGCGTGCGCGTGAAGTCGTCGCCCTCAAACAGGGCCTGCATCGCCTCGAAAGTGACTTCCGGCAACAGCAATTCGGTGACGCGGTCGCCGATTCCCGGCCGGTTCTTGTCCTTGGGATCGCGCACCAGCCGGTGCGCATCGGAGCCTTGGATGCAGTGCATCCGCCGCGGATACTCCGGCTTGGAGCCGTCGAAAAAGTGCGCGGTAGCACGCCGGCCTGAATCCTCCAGGTCGGTCACTTCCAGCGCGTTCAGATTGGGATCTTGAGTGAACGCAATCTTGGTTTGGCCACCGAAGCTGAGGCCACGCATGGCCACGCCATGGGCGCTGTTGGCATGCGCAGCGATAGTGATACCCCCGGCCTCACGGATCATGCGGTAGGCGGTCAGCACATCGGCGGTGGCGCCCACCTCGGTGCTGCCTTCTGTCAGCCGGTCAACGGGCACGTTGAGGCGCAAGAGCAGCAGCTCCAACGTGCGCAATGGGGTTTCGGGTGGGAAAATCGCCAGGATGTGGAATCCAAAGGTGGCGGTAAACTCAAATCCGGGGAGGACCAGGATCTTCTCGCCCAGGCGCCGGTATTCATCCAGGTCACGCCGTTCTTGCGGCCGGAGGCGGTCGTTTGCCTCGAGCCAGGTCAGGCGCTCAATCTCGCTACGGAGCCGGGCGACCCCTTCCACTGTGTTGTGGTCGGTGATCGCAACCATGTCCAACCCTCGGGTCTCGGCTTTCTGCAACCACTGGAGATAGGTTGTCCCTGGCTCCAGCCAATCTGCCGATGCGGGGGTGTGCAAATGGAGGTCCACCCGTCGCCAATCGCCCTCCACGGCCCGAAATACCCTTCTTATTCTTTTGTTTCTGTCTAACACGTTATAGTACGTTGTCTCCTTTCTTGAATCACGAAATGGACTTCTTTTCTGAAGGCGATGGCTGGGCCATCCCCTTTTAGAAAAGAAGATTATTCATGAGTCTATTATGTTCACTTTTGATTATTTGTCAAGCTGCGGCCAGGCGCGCAGAAAAGGTACAAATCGTCCACAAGCAAAACGCCGGATGTTACCCCTCGCTCCCCGTCAGCTCTAACTGCCGCTGATAGAGCTGGCTGTACAGCCCGCCGCGGGCCAGCAACTCATGGTGGCTGCCGATCTCGCGAATCCGGCCGCCGTCCAGCGCGATGATTTTGTCAGCGTTGCGGATGGTGCTGAGGCGGTGAGCGATGACCAGCGCGGTGCGGCCCCGCAAGACCTCTTCGAGTGCCTGCTGGATCAGGAATTCGGCCTCGGCGTCCACCGACGAGGTGGCTTCGTCCAGGATCAGGATGCGCGGGTCGGCCAGGATGGCGCGGGCCAGCGCGAGGCGTTGCCGCTGTCCGCCGCTCAGCTTCACCCCGCGCTCGCCGATCTCGGTGTCGTAGCCGTTCGGCATGGTCACGATGAACTCGTGGGCGTAGGCGGCTTTCGCGGCGGCGACCAGCTCCTCGCCGGTCGCGTCCGGCTTGCCGTAGAGCAGGTTCTCCCGCACGCTGGCGTTGAACAGGAAGGTGTCTTGCAGCACCACGGCTACCTGCCGGCGCAGCGAGCGGAGTTGCACCGTGCGCAGATCGTGGCCGTCCACCTGCACGCGGCCGTGGGTGGGATCATAGAAGCGGCAGAGCAGGTTGGCGATGCTGGTCTTGCCCGCGCCGCTCGGCCCCACCAGCGCGACCACCTCGCCTGGCGCCATGTGGAAGTCTACGTCGTGCAGAACTTCCGGCTCTTCCGAGATGCCAGTGCCAGGCTTACCGGACGAGTCCGGCAAGCCGGAGTCCCCGACTTGTCGGGGGGTGACGCCGTAGCGGAAGTGCACGTCTTGGAAGCTCACTTCGCCTCGGAGTTGCCCCAGCGCGACCGCGTCCGCCGCGTCTTGAATGTCTGGCGTCTGGTCGAACAGCTCGAAGATGCGCTCGGCCGCCGCAATGGCCTGCTGGAAGATGTTGTCCACATCGGTCAGCCGGCGCACCGGCTCGTAGAACGCGACGATGTACGAAAGGAATGCGACCAGCGTACCGAGCGTGAGCTGCCCCCGGACTACCATCCATGCGCCCGCGCCCAGCACCAGCACGCCGCCCAGCGCCGACATGAACTCGATCGCCGGGAAGAAGGTGGACCACGAGCGGATCGAGCTGACCCGTTCGCGATAGTACACCTGGCTGACTTTGCTGAAGCGCGCCAGCTCCGCAGCCTCCTGGCCGAACGCCTGGATCACCCGGATGCCGGCCAGGTCGTCTTGGAGCCGGGCGTTGATGTCGCCCAGCCGGTCGCGCACGCGGCGGTAGATGGGCCGGACGAAGCGGTTGAAGCGACGCAGCGCCAGCGCGATGAGCGGCACGGGGATCAACGCGATCAGCGCCAGCCGCCATTCCAGCGCAAAGAGCACGGCCGCCGAGCCGATCAGCCGCAGCGCAGCCACCGCGGAGAGGATCGTGCCGTGGGTGACGAACTGCTCCAGCGCGTTCACGTCGTTGCTCACCCGCGACATCAGCTCGCCGGTGGAAGTGCGCTCGAAAAACGAGAGCGAGAGCCGCTGCAGATGCTCGTAGATGCGGACGCGCAGGTCGAGCAAAAATCTCTCGCCAATCGTGTGGCGGAGGTACGGGTCGCCGAAATTGAGCACGGCCGACAGCGCGTAGATGCCGATCATGCCGGCGACCAGCGCGACCAGGTGCGACAGGTCACGTCCGCCGATCACCCCATCCACGATCTGCCGCTGGAACAGCGGCGGCAGCAAGCTGAGGATGGTGTAGCCGACGATCAAGATAGAGGTGGCGATCAAGGGCTTCCAATAGGGTCCCAGGAAGCCGAAGAGCCGTTTCAGTGCATGCATGTGACAACTTCTCTTTGCCCGCGAAGACACGCGAAGTCACGCCCAGTCTTTTCGGCGCTAGCGTGCAGCTTGTTACTCATTGCCTGTCATTCTGAGCGGGTCTACCCCAACTCTTTCGTAACGGCGTGATACCAGCGAAGAATCTCGGCCGCGCGCAAAACGAGATTCTTCGTCCACAGGATGCTTCGCGATCGCAAAAACCGCTCCTCAGAATGACATCGTGCACACCGCCAACGCAGTGCATTCGTCGGCGCGGAGAGCCATGCAGTTGACCCCCTGCACCACGCCCTCTTTGGCCGGCACTTCGTCCGCCGAGAAGCGGATGATCTTGCTGAGTCGCGAGATGACGAAGATGTCGTCGCCTTCCCCCACGAGCGCCGCGCCGATCAGCCGATCGGCCTTCATGGCGACCTTGCCGCCGCTGCCCGGCTCTTTGTTCTTGCTGAAGCCGGCCATCTGGCGGATCGTGCCCTTGCCGTCGTTGCTGAGCAGAAAGACGCCGCTCTCCTCCCTCACGGAAGCTACACCCACCACCGCGTCGTCCGGGTGCACGCGAATGCCCAGGCAGCCGCGCACGGGCACCTGGCTCTCGGCGAAGCGGATGCCGTTGCCCGTGGCCGTGGCAATGAACAGATCGCCGCCGTCGCCGGCCGACCAGCAGAACGCGGCCGGCGCGCCGCCTTCCCGCACGTCATAGAGGATCGTGCCGGGTTGGAGGTTCTTGCCGAAGTAGTGATAACGCAGCCGGCGCACCTGCCCGCGCACCGTCACCAGGATCAGGTAGCCGCTTTCCTGGGCAGGGAAGACCGCCGCCAGGCGCTCGCCGGGCATGAAAGGGATCGGGCTCAGCGCCTCGCCGCGCGCCCGGATCGGCGCCTCGGCCAATTGGCTTACCGGCAGTGGGAATGCGCGGCCCTGGCTGGTGACGAGCACCAACGCCTGACCGATGTCGGCATTCACCAAAAACGCGGGCGCGTCTTCTTCCGGTACGTCCAGGTCGAAGATGCCCATGCCCCCGCGGCGTTGGCGGTCGTACAAATGTCGCGGCGTGCGCTTGATCCAGCCGCCCGCGCTGACGGTGATCAGGTTGAACGTCGTCGGTGGCTCGGACGGTTCGGATGGCGGCTCTTCGATCTCGTCAGACCTGTCAGGTCTCGCAGACCTGACAGGTCTTGCCAGGCGCTCCAGATCGGCTTCGAGCGATTCAATGTAGGCCTGAACCTCCGGCGAAATACCGGCGAGGTCGGGGCGTGGGAGGGTCATGGATTTCTCCTGTTCGTTCGGGTGTATTCCAAGCGTAGGGGCGGGTTTGCCGCCGTTAACGCAGGTCTGTCTGGTATAGCAGCAGTGCTGTGACGGCAAGCTCACCGTTGATGCGGAGAAACCCGCCCCTACAACCGCTAACGTAGGTCTGCCTGGTATGGCAGCAGTGCTGTGACGGCAAGCTCACCGTTGATGCGGAGAAACCCGCCCTTACAACCGTTAACGCAGGTCTGCCTGGTATGGCAGCAGTGCTGTGACGGCAAGCTCACCGTTGATGCGGAGAAACCCGCCCCTACAACACGCGTGACATTGTAGCATAGCCCGGCGGCATGGCCCAACGAGCCGGTGCCAAAAAAGAGCGAAGCTGTTGTGGGCACGCATGCCAGCAACAGCTTCGCGGAGGTGAGAACGCGAGAGCCCCCCGAGTCCCTCGCTTAAGTAAATGAGGGAGATGGAGGGTCGGTTTCTTACAAGTCGCGCGACGAGTTTTGAGAACTCGTTGTTGGAATAGAACAACGAATCTGAGGATTGACCGAACGCGGCGGCGTTGATTCGCTACGGCTTGCGCACCATGAGCGCGATCAAACGGGGACAACGCCTGCCGCGCCTAACGCACTATACCGACGAGTTGACGTGGGAGCGTAACCGCCAGTTGCACCCGAACAACGAATCGGCCGGATGAAGCGAACCCGAGCGAACCCGCTTCGGTGCATCCCTGGATTCGTTGTTCTATTCGCTTACGCTGACCCCGAATGCGTCCTTTGGCCCGAAGCGCGCCAGAGTGCCACCCCCGCGGCCACCTCCGGCAGCGGCAGACAGCCCCCCTCCACCCTCGCGCGTCGGCCGCTGAATAGCTCGGTGAACTCCGTTCCATCCGCGATCGCACCGTGCGCCACCGGCAAGGGGCCGGCTGGCCGCGCGGCGGGGCCTCGGTTCGCCACAACGATGATCCGCTCCTCGTCCGTGTCGCGCAGATAGGCCAGCGTGTCCTCTTCGATAGCGAGTATTTGGAACCCGCCTTCGATCAGTGCGGGCGACGTGCGGCGGAGATGGATGAGCTTCCGGTAGAACGCACGCAACTCGGCGTCCCACGCGGCCGCATCCCAGGTCATGCAGAGGCGCGTCGCCGCCTCGTCCGCGCCGCCCAGGCCGATCTCGTCGCCATAGTAAACGCACGGCACGCCGACGTAGGTGAAGAGCAGCCCCGCGGCCAGCCGGTTGCGCGCCGCATCGCCGCCGACTGTGGCGAGGATGCGCCGGGTGTCGTGGCTGCCGAGCAGGTTGAACTGCTGCCGGGCGATCTGCCAGGGGATGGCCGCGCGGTAAGCCTGCCAGGTGTCGGCCAGCGCGGCCGTGGGCCAGGCCGCGTCCGACGTGACGCTGCGCGGCTCACCGTGCTGATTTACGCCGAACCGGCTCAGCCAATACCAGACCGGCTGGCTGAAGCCCGCATAGTTCATGGCGGCGTCCCAGCAATCGCCCTGGAGCTGTGCGGATGCGTCGAAAAAGTGCTCGCCCAGCAGATACGCTTCGGAATTCTCCTCTTTCACCGCCCGGCGGATGCCCTGGGCGACCTCCGTGCCCAGTTGATCCGCGCCCTGGCGGCCGAGCATGTTCGCCACGTCAATCCGCCAGCCGTCGGCCGCATGGGGCGGACGCAGCCAGCGGCGAAAGACCGCATCCGGCCCGGCGTAGATCGTCTCCCGCAGTCTCGCGCTCCGGTAATTGAGCTTGGGCAGGCTTTTCACCCCCAGCCAGGCTTCGAAATCGTCGGTGTGCTGCCGGAAAGTGAAGAACTCGGCGGCCGGCACGGCCGGATCGGCCTGTGCGGCCAGGAACCAGGGGTGCAGGAAGCCGCAATGATTGGGCACGATGTCCAGGATGTAGCGCATGTCGCGTTCGGCCAGACGCGTGCGCAGTTCGGCCAGGGCCGCGTTGCCGCCCAGGTGCGGGTCTACGTTGCCATAATCCACCACGTCGTAGCGGTGGTTGGTGTACGCGGTGAAGATCGGGTTGAGGTAGAGCGCGTTGACGCCGAGGCCTGACAGGTAGTCGAGCTTCTGGGCGATCCCTTGCAGGTCGCCGCCGTAGAACTCCAGCATCGCCTGGCACCCGGTCGTGGGTGGCTGCCCCCACCCCCGCGCGCTCGAACGAAAGTCACGATACGCCCATTCGCCGTCCCGCACGTTGTTGCTCGGGTCGCCGTCCGCGAAACGGTCGGGGAAGATCTGGTAGAAGACGCTCGCGCGTACCCAGGTCGGCGCGGCAGTGTCGGCCAGGAGCCGAAAATCCTCGGCATCGGTGGGGCAGTGGCGCTGCGGGCCGGCGCCGTTGTACCACCACGCGCCGTCATTCGCCAAGATCAGAAACCGATAGCCGGTCACGGGCATGGTCAAGCGGAGCGTGATCTGCCACCAACGACAGGCGCGGTCTTCGCTCGGCAGCATCTCGGTGAGCTGCTGCTCGCCATCGGGACAGGTCCGGAGCAGAACGCGCTCGATCGGCGCGTCGAGACCGATGCGCAGGCGGATGGTGACTTCATCGCCCAGCCGGGGGTCGCGGCCCGCGGCCGTCCTGACGTAGCGCCACGAGCCGTCGTGGTGGATAGAGGCCAGATAGGGTAGATCGGACATCACGTCAGCATCTCCGGCGGCAGGTGCTCCACTCGATTCAGATAGCGGACGCTGATCTCGCCGTTGGCGCGGAAGCGGATCAGCGAGATGCTGGTGTTGTTCAGGTGATAGAAGATGGGCCACGCCGGCGGCTGGCCGAGCAGGTTGCGCAGCAAGAAGTCGCTGAACGCGCCGTGGGTGATGATGGCGATGCGCTCGTCCCGCGTGGCCCAACTGCGCAGGGTGTCGGCCACGCGGATGGCGCGTGCGGCTGCGGCGGTGTCATCTTCACGGTCGCCATGCCACCAGCCCTGCTCAGTCAGATTCTTCGGTACAGCATAGCCGGGAAATTCGGCCAGCAGCTCCGCGCGGCCGATGCCCCCATAGCCGCGGACGCCGATCGGCTCGCCGTGATCAAGCCACATGCCGCCGGCCTCGTGGATGTCCACCCAGACCTCCGGCGTCAACCCCAGTGCCAACCCGACCGGCTGCGCAGTCAGCAGCGCCCGACGCATGGCGCTGCAATAGAGCCGAGTGAGATGATACCCGCGGCCGTTTTGACGGTTGCTCCCGCTCGAGCTGGACAGCCAGCGCGGGTCCTTGTTGACGCCATCGGCCAGATGGGCCGCCAGCAGCTCGATCTGCCGTAGCCCCGTGTCGGTCAGCAATGGATCGCAGACGCGTTGACGGTCGTCAGCCAGTGCGTTGTTCGTGGATTGCGCATGACGAATGATGTACAGGTCCATACCACTTCCCCGGGTAGCGTTTGTGGCTATTTTAGCATGGGTGGGATGGAGTGGGAAAATGACGGGGAGAATCACTGCACGTGCCAGGCACTTCCGAAGTGCCTGGCACGTAGGGGGCGATCTTACCCCGGCAGATCGCGATAGATCTTCCGGTAGGCCTCATACCGCACTGCCGCCACGCGGCCTTCGCGCACCGCGAACCGGACGGCGCAGCCCGGCTCCCGCGTGTGCGAGCAGTCGGCGAACTGGCAGCGATCGGCCAGCGGCGCGATCTCCGGGTAGAAGCCCGCCAGCTCGCGGCGGCTCAGACCGCTCAGCCC
The DNA here is from genome assembly GCA_026389845.1 of Chloroflexota bacterium. Taxonomy (GTDB): domain Bacteria; phylum Chloroflexota; class Anaerolineae; order CG2-30-64-16; family CG2-30-64-16; genus JAPLHB01. Next base: position 95,052 of record JAPLHB010000054.1, on the reverse strand, counting down.
GAACTCGCGGATGCCGGGCGTGTCCACCACGAAGCCGCCGTCGTCCAGCGGGTGCAGTGTGGACTGTGTCGTCGTGTGCCGCCCTTCGTGGCGGCGGTCGCTGACTTCGCTGGTGCGCAGGTTGAGGCCCGGCTGCACGGCCGCCAGCAGCGACGATTTGCCCACGCCTGACAGCCCCGCCAGCGCGGTCGTCCGGCCCATCAGCGCGGTGCGTAGCTCCGCGATCCCCGCGCCCGTCTGTGCGCTTGTGAAGATCACGGGATAGCCCGCGGCCAGCCACGGCCTCAGGCCGGCGGCCGGTTCCGCGGGATCGGCGGCCAGGTCCACCTTATTCACGCAGATGATCGGCGCCAGCCGATTGCGTGCGGCGGCGATCAGATAACGATCCACTAACTCAGGCCATAGCGCCGGCTCGCGCCACGCGGCGACGATCAGCAGTTGATCCACGTTTGCGACGATCACCTGCCGCAGGTGGCCGTAAAACGGATCGGGGCGGGCCAGCGCGCTCCGGCGGGGGCGCACCCCTTCCACCATGCCGCGTCCGCTGCCGTTGTGCGAGACCCACACCTCGTCCCCAACGGCAACGACGTTGGTGTAGCCGGTGTCGCGCGCGGTCAACGAGCGGCGGATTTCGCAGAGCAGCGCCTCTTCCCCCGCGATGCTCACCCTGCAGAGGCCGGTGCTGACCTCCACCACGATGCCGCGGTCGCTCACGGTCTCATGGCCGCGGCCGGCGAGGGTGTTGCCTTCGCTCGCTGTGGCCGGGCTGCTCTGGGCGCGGACCAGGTTGGCGCGCTTGCGCTCCCGCTCGCCGAGCGGCACCACGCGTTCCACGTCGGGGAGGGCGAGATCGTCGAAAGCCTCGCCGTCCTCCCCGAACTGCGAGACCCAGTCCTTGTGGCGCACCCGTTCTTCCCGCGGTGCGTCCCTCTTTTCCTTACGAACCTGTCGCAGCGCCTGATCGGCGCGAATGTGTTCCCACATGCGTTCTTGACGAGTAGCCAACGTTGGGTTCTCCGTGAATGCTAATAAAAAGGCCTGCCAGGCCAGTGTTGCGCATGGCCTCGCAGGCGAGCGTCCTGAGACCTGACAGGTTTCGGAAACCTGTCAGGTCTGAAGACACAAAAAGGCCATGAGCTGCGCGATCGCGCTGCCGCTCATGGCCTGGCATCACACGGAGAACGGTTGTTTACCGGTCTTCTGCTCCATCCAACCAGGGAGAGGCAAGCATGATCGTCGCAAACCGAGCGGCTTGCGCCAAGACTTCGATATGAGCCATGGACTTGCCTCCTTTCGTGGAATGGAAGTGGCGCTTGCGCGCCGAACTGAACTGAACTGTTTATACTCCAAAGCCCCCGATTTGTCAAACTTCGCGCTCTGGACTAGAGACTTGAGCCGGTCTGATCGTTGGTCTCAAGCGGCTCTCCGGCTAAAGCCTCTACTCCAGCTTGGAGCACTCTCCGAACGTTTATGGCTCATGGCGGCGACTTGGCCTGCCCGGAGTTCGGGTCAAGCATTAGCCCCGATTCGTCCACCGCCTCGAAGTCCGCGCCGTGGACGCTGGTTTGAAGCAGGTGCAGGTCGTCGTTGTTCCACCGCGCGTCGGGCACGCCGGAGAGGTACCAGGCCGAGCCGTTGTCGGCCAGGAACATGCCGTAACGCTTGAGTGCGGTCAGGATCACCTGGTTGGTGGCGGAAAATCCGGAGATGTCGAAGCCGGCTTTCAGCCGGAATCGCTGGCCCATCGGCGGGTACTGCGCGCCGGTCAGGTTGGAGGCGTAGTGCCGCGCAGGCCAGATGTATGCGCGGCGCGTCTGCGGCACGGTGAAGCGCAAGGCGTGGTTGATCGCGCCGCTCGCAACCTCGTCGTAGCGCACCAGGCCGGGTAGGATCGGCAGGCCAGCCGCGTCGGCCGAGGTCCAGCCGTCCGGGCGGAGCGCGTGCGAGGTCAGGTCGAAGGCCGCGCCGGAGCCGGCGTACCAACTCCCGTCGGGCGTCGGCCACGAATCCCAGGTTTCGTACAGCTCGCAGTCTCCGCTCCGCACGATCAGCACGTGGCGGTCGCCGGTGCTCTGCCGGCCGCCCTCGACCGGCGCGCTGGCCGGGATCGGGTAGGGGCCGGGGTCGCTTTCGTCGGCGTAGTCGAAGGTCATCGCGACAAGGGGCTGCGTGGTGGGCACGACCGCGTAGGGGATGCCGATGGGACCGCCATCCCACAGCCCCGCGCCGAAGTCAGCGTGCAAGCCGCCGGTCGCGCCGACGGTGTTGACATAAGTGGAGGAGTTCGGATCGAGCGACAGGGTGTCAATGCGCGTGTTCCAGATGTTGTCCGGCGGGAACAGCGCGCACGGGATGGCAGCCGGCGGGGTTGGCGTGCCGGTCGGCGTACGCATCGGCGTCCGGGTGGGCGTCAGGCTGGCCGTGGGCGTGACTGTCCGCGTGGGAGTAAGCGTCCGCGTCGGCGTGACGGTGGGGGTAGGCTTGCGCCACTGCTCGATGATCAACGGGAGGTAAGCCTGGCAGCCGGGTTGGACGAGCGCGGTCTGGATGTCCAGAACGTCAATCACGTCGTTGCCGTTGACGTCGCGCACGCACGCGGGCATGATCGGCGTGGGCGTGATGGTAGGGGTTGATGTAGGCGTCGCGTCCAGGCCGGTGTTCTGTCCGTAGTTGACGGTGTATTGAGGCGTCGTGTCCCAATCGAGCCGGCTGACCCAAGTGTCGCGAACGCCCGTGTAGCCGGCCAGACCGGCTTGGAAAACCTGGGTGTGGGCAGCGGCCGGCGCGGCAAGGGGCGGGACCAGCAGAGGGCCGGCAGCCGGGGCCAAGAGGAATCCCAGCAGGAGCAGCCCGGTCCAAAAGATGGTGGTAGATAGCCCTGTGCGATGTCCCATATTGACTCCTCGTGCGGGACAAATCATGCGCAAGGATGATTCTACCCTAATAGCGGCATCCGCGCAATGCAGATTCAACCCTCAGCCACCACGGGGTTCACCAGTTCGCCGATCTTCTCGATCGCAATTCTGACCGTGTCGCCCGGCTGCATAAAGGGCGGGAGCGTGTGCGCCAATGCAGTCTTGGCCGGCGTGCCGGTCGAGATGACGTCGCCGGGTTCGAGCGTGAGCACCGCGCTGAGATAAGCGATCAAGAAGGGGATGGGGAAGATCATGTTGGCGGTGTTGGTGCGCTGCAGCTCCAGGCCGTTCAACGTCAACGACAACTCCAGGCAATGCGGGTCGGGGATTTCGTCGCTGGTCACAAGCACCGGCCCCATCGGCCCGAACGTGTCGAATGACTTGCCGAGCATCCACTGGCTGGAGCGCTTCTGGAAATCGCGGGCGCTCACGTCGTTGAAGATTGTATAGCCCGCCACGAAGTCGTAGGTCCGTGCCTCTGCGACGTGTCGCGCCCGCCTGCCGATCACCACGGCCAACTCGGCCTCGTAGTCCACCTGATTCGTGATGGGCGGGATGACGATGGCCTGGCCCGGGCCGACGACCGTGTTGACGGTCTTGCAGAAGAAGATCGGGTAGGCGGGCGGCTCGGTCCTGCCGATGCCTAAATGGTCCGCGTAGTTGTACCCCAGGCAGATGATCTTGCCGGGGCGCGGCACCGGCGCGAGCAGGGTTACGTCCGCCATGGGGAGGAGATCGCGCTCGCCGGCCGCGCGGATGGCGGCCTCGGCCTGGGCCAACGCGGCCGCGCCCGCGTTCAGAAACTCGACCATGTCGGCGGGCAGGCCGGGTTGCGCCTGGCTCAAATCCAGAACGCGCACCGACCCATCCCGCACGAGCATGGCCCCCAAACGAACCTGGCCGCGATGGGAAAAGGTGATCAGTCGCATGGCCTAGGCCTCATCACTTGGCATACTCGGCACGGTCGCATAGTGCGCTCTCAGACAGCTGTCATTCTGAGCGGGTTGGTCCCTGACTTCTCGCGACGGCGAACATCCAGCGAAGAATCCGTTCGCGGCGCTCAGAGCCAGTCACCCTCAATGCCACTCGAACGCGCCCAAATCCGGGGCGCTGCCGAAGTAGGGCAGGCCGACATCAACACCCTTGTCAATCAGATCGCTGTCCGCGACCAGGCGGGCGAAGTCGTTGGGCGGGAGACTGCCATCGGCCTGCCGCGGCGCCGCGGCAAGATCAGCGGCGAGGCTGCGGAAGTCGGCGGCATTGGCCGTGACCGGGAGCGTCCAACTGTTGTTGGGCTGGATCGTGTCTGCCGACAAGTTGCAAAGATTGTAATCCGAATGGGGTGAATTTGCAAGCGCCCGTTTCAAGCTGCGGGGGTTCAAGCCGCAGTGCCCCATCTCTAAACACCTCTCAGTTCTGCGCTGGCGTAAACGCAAACCCTTCGATGACCACCTCAATCGGCTGTCCGTCCGTCGGCGGATGGCCGCTCATCAGCCACAGGTTGATGCGGGTGTGGCCTTCGCCGGCAGGCGGGACGTCCGCGCCGGTGTAGGTCCACGCGGCGATCTGGCCCTGCGCCGGGCCGGGGCAGGCCGCGTCGCCCCAGACGCTTTGGAACGCGACGCTGCCGGATCGCCAGGCGAAGCAGTGGGTGCTGCGATCGGCGAGGAGGTCGAAATCGAAGCGGTATATGTTGCCCTCATGAGTGTATGGCTGGACGACGTACTGCGCGATCTGGTTCAGCGGATCGCCCCAGCGGGCCAGCTCGACGTCCAACTCGCGAAAGTTGTTCTGCGATGCGTCGTCGTCCCAGGTGAAGAGGCCGAGCACAGCGTTCGGATCGAGCAGCCGCGTCAGGGCTGCGACGCGGAAGACGTAGTCGCCGAAGCCCAGGGGCGCTTCGGTCACGACCTCGGTGCTATACCAGTGACCGTCGCGTTGGATGATGTGCATCCGCAGGCGGCCCTCGGCGTCTACGGTCACGTCTTCGGGCCGGTCGGAGAAGTAGTTGTCACCCGGCCCCACTGGCGTTTCGCTGGCCTTGACCAGCCAACTGTAGCCGGCGAACTGGAGGATGCGCGGGCTGACGCCGCGACTGACGATCCTATGCGCCTCGACGTTGGCCCAGAGTTCGGCGGGGAGCGATCCCTCATCGTTCATCACGGGTGGATTGTAGCCGGCGGGCACCAGGAACGCGGCGAGCTGCGTGGCCGATGGGTCGCCCCCGCCGGTGGTCACATCGCACGTCCACGCGCCGTCGGGCTGAATGGGGGTGAGACGCGGGTTCCAGTAGGGTTTGTTGTACCAGCCGTCCACATAGATGAAGGCCGCGATGGCGTGCATTGTCGGGTCGGCGCAGAGGACGCGACCCTGCAGGTCTTCGGTGGAGCCGTAGGCCGGCACGTGGGTAAACTCGATCGCCGGCCGGCAGGGGCACGCGGCGCCAAGCTGAGCCGCGGCAGCCTGGATGTCGAGCACGGTGATGACGCCATCGCCATCCAGATCGAAGGCTGGCGCATAGTTCGGCGTAGCCGGATTCCCATCCGGGTCGAAATTCGCCGCGGTCAGCCGCCAACGCGTCGCCACGGCCTGGACGTCGGCCACTGTCACCTGGCCGTCGCCGTCGTAGTCGGGACAGGGGGACGAGGTCGCTGGTGCGCGCGGCGGCGATGAGCTGGTCGGTCTCACGCCCAGGATAAGGATTGCCGGAAGCAGAAGCAAGATCAATCCGGCGAGCCAGAGGAGCGGTTGTGTTGGGCGAAGGAACGACATGGAATGCCTCCGGTGGAAACGCGGCGCCGTCACAACTCATCATGGCGAGCAAGCGTCAGTGTAACGAGACCTGGCGCAGATGTCAAGACGCGGCCGTTTCGGAGGGCGCGCCCTTTTGTTTGACATCCTTCCATCCTGCTACTACAATCCAGGTACGCAGCGAAGCTAAAACGAATCGGAGACATGGATGACTCAACATGCGCACTCCCCCCTTCCGCACGACCTCGGCGACGGACTGCTCCTCCGCCGCTCGACGCCGGCCGACGCGGACACGCTGGCCGAGATCAACGGTCGCCTCCACGCCGACCCTCCGGCGATATTCGACGAGCGCATCGCGGTCTGGACGCGCGATCTGCTTTCCGGCAACCACCCGACCTTCGGAACCGGCGATTTTACGATTGTCGAAGACACGCGTACGGGCAAGATCGTCTCCTCGCTCAACCTGATCTCGCAGACCTGGGCCTACGACGGCATCCCGTTCGGCGTGGGCCGGCCCGAGTTGGTGGGAACCGAGCCGGGGTACCGCAAACGCGGATTGGTCCGCGTCCAGTTCGAGGAAATTCACCGGTGGAGCGCGGAGCGGGGTGAGTTGGTGCAAGCCATCACCGGCATCCCATTCTACTACCGCCAGTTCGGCTACGAGATGGCGATGAACCTGCACGGCGGGCGGATAGGCTATGCGGCCAACGTCCCGAAGCTGAAGGAGGGCGAGGTCGAGGCGTTCCGCTTCCGGCTCGTCGGCGAAGCCGATCTGCCGTTCCTCGCGGAGGTCGAGGCCTATGGATCGCGACGGTGGCGGGTGACCTGTCTGCGCGACGCGACGCTGTGGCGCTACGAGGTCTCCGGCAAGAGTCCGGGGAATGTCAACCGCCTGGAGTTCTGCGTGATCGAGACGGCCGCGGGCGAGCCGGTCGGCGTCGTGGGGCACTCCGACGGGATCGCGTGGAACCGCCTCGGCACAATGCTCGTGGAACTGAAACCCGGCGTTTCGTGGCTGGCGGTGGCGCCGTGCCTGTTGCGCTATCTGCGAGCCACTGGCGAGCAGTACGCGGTGCGGGACGGCAAGCTCTTCGAGGGATTGGGGTTCTGGATGGGTGCCGACCATCCGCTCTTGCAGATCACCAAGGATCGGCTGCCCAACCTGTGCCGGCCCTACGCCTGGTATCTGCGCGTGCCCGATCTGCCCGCTTTCCTGCGACATATCGCGCCGGCGTTGGAAGCGCGGTTGGCCCGTTCGGCCGCGGTCGGGCATACCGGCGACCTCAAGCTCGACTTCTATCGCGACGGGCTGCGGCTGGCCTTCGAGAATGGCCGGCTCACGACCGTCGAGCCCTGGACCGCGACGCGCGACGATGGCGGCTCGGTCGGTTTCCCGGGCCTGACCTTTTTGCAACTGCTGTTCGGCCATCGAACGCTGGAAGAGCTGCAGGCCGCGTTCGCCGATTGTTGGGTGGACGGGGACGACGCGCGGGCATTGCTCAACGCGCTCTTCCCGAAGCAGGCGTCGAGCTTTTGGCCGATGGCATAACAGAATTCAGCCCCGAATCACACGAACGGAAAGGTTCGTCAGAATTCGTGTAATTCGTGGCGAAATAACTCAAATCAGGAGGTGTTGACATGAAGTACCGTCGTTTTGGACGCGCCGGCTGGCAGGTCAGCGAGGTCGGCTATGGAATGTGGGGCATGGGCGGCTGGAGCGGCTCCGACGATGCCGAGTCGTTGGCCGCGCTTCAACACTCGGTCGAGCTGGGCTGCAACTTCTTCGATACGGCCTGGGGCTACGGTCGCGGGCACAGCGAGGGGTTGTTGGGCCAGCTCGTGCGGGCCAATCCTGGCAGGAAGCTCTACACGGCGACCAAGATTCCGCCGAAGAACTTCAAGTGGCCCAGTCGCCGCGAATTCACGCTGGACGATTGCTTCCCGCCGGAGCACATCGAGGAGTACGTCCGCCGCAGCCTGGCGAACGCCGGGCTGGCGAGCTTCGACCTGATCCAGTTCCACACCTGGGAGGATGCCTGGGTGGCCGACGACCGCTGGGCGAAGAAGTTGGACGAGCTAAAGCAGCAGGGGCTGATCCAGGCCGTTGGCGTCAGCCTCAACCGTTGGGAGCCGTGGAACGGCGTGGCCACGGTGCGCAGCGGGCTGGTTGACGCGGTGCAGGTGATCTACAACATTTTCGACCAGAATCCCGAGGACGAATTGTTCCCCGCGTGCGCCGAGCACGACGTGGCCGTGATTGCCCGCGTGCCGTTCGACGAGGGGACGCTCACCGGTGCGCTGACCCTGGACAGCAAGTGGCCGGAAGGGGACTGGCGCAACACCTACTTCGTGCCGGAGAACCTGAAGGCCAGCATCGCTCGCGCCGAGCCGCTCAAGGCCCTGGCTGCGGCCAATGGCCTGACGCTGCCGGACATGGCGCTGCGATTCATCCTGAACAACCCGACGGTGAGCACGATCATCCCCGGCATGAGGAAGCCGCGGCACGTGGAATCCAACGTGGCGGCCTCGGATGCCGGCCCGCTGCCGGCCGACCTCCACGCCGAGCTGCGCAAACACCGGTGGCTGCGGCAACCGACGAAGTGGTCGCAGTGAGTGCCTATCCGAATATCTGCTGAGGCCGGTCTCCGACCGAGCCGGGCACGGTCAGAGACCGGCCCGAGCTGGTGTTACAGGCCGGAGTAAGGGTCTTAGTTGCCTATTCGAATAATAGCAGCGCGGGCTCCCATGCCCGCAACCGGCGGCGTGGGAGCCGCCTCCGCTGGTTATTCGAATAGGCTTTTAGCCGGAGAGTCGCTTGCGACCGACAACCGAACCGGCCAAAGCCTCGGCTCCAGAGCGCCAGACCCGGCGATCAACCGTTCCAGCGCGCAACTGAACCGTATTGGATTAAACGCAATAGCGCAAAAGTTGCTACCCGCCGCCTGTCATTCTGAGCGGATCTGCCCCTGAACTCTTGTTACGGCGCGACACCAGCGAAGAATCTCTGTGCCGAGACGAGACCCTTCGCTGGATTCTCGCCGCAGCACACCTCACGGGACCAACCCGCTCAGAGCCTGCCCTGAGTGCAACGAAGGGGTGACAAATAGCGAGTTTTGCGGTACTGCGATTACACGCTCCGATCTTTCATCGGCACGAACGGCAGGCCCATCTCGCCTGTGTACCTGGACGTGGGCCGGATCAGCCGGTTGTCGGCGTACTGTTCGATGATGTGCGCGATCCAGCCGGCGGCGCGCGCGGCCGCGAAAACGGCCGTGAAGTACTCCGGCGGGATACCCATCGCATGTTGCACGGTCGCCGAGTAGAAGTCCACGTTGGGATAAATGCCCTTGGCATCCACGACCGTCTGCTCGATGCGCTGGGCGATGTCGTGCAGACGTTTCTCGCCGCTCGACGCGCAGAGCAACTCCGAATACTTGCGGAGGTGCTGGGTGCGCGGATCCTCCGTGCGATAGACGCGATGGCCGAAACCCATGATGCGCTTCTTGGTCTCCAACATGCCCGCGATGTAGGCCTGGACCGTCGCCACATCCGGGATGTCCAGGATCATCTCCATCACCCGCTGGTTAGCGCCGCCGTGGAGCGGGCCTTTCAACGCGCCGAGCGCGCCCGTCAGTGCCGAATGCATGTCGGACAGGGTGCTGGCGATCACCCGCGCCGTGAAGGTGCTGGCGTTCAACTCGTGGTCGGCCATCAACACCATGAGCTCCTCCATCGCCCGCCCCTCAAGCTCAGTCGGCGGCGTGCCGCGCAACATGTACAGGAAGTTGGCCGGGATGCCGAAGCTCGGGTCGGGCGAAAGCAGCGGCTGTCCACACCGCACGCGATGCAGGTCGGCGATGATGGTCGGGATCTGGGCCAGCAGGCGCCTGGCCTTGCGCCAGTTGGCGTCGGGTGAGATGTCTTCCGCGTCGGGGTCGAAGTTCGCCAACATGCTGACCGCGCCGCGCAGCACGCTCATGGGATGGCTGTTGGGCGGGGTGAGCCGGAGCATCTCCACCACCTGGCTGGGCAGCCGCATCTCGGCGACCACTTCCGAACGAAAGGCGTCGCTCTCGGCCCGCGTCGGCAGCCGACCGCGCCAGAGCAGGAACACCGTTTCGGAGAAGCTCATTTGCTCGGCGATATCATGGATGTCGTATCCCTGATAGAGCAGCCTGCCGTGGATGCCATCCACGTAAGACACGCTGGTCTCGGCCGCCACGACGCCTTCCAGCCCACGAACCGGGGCTTTCTCCTCTTGTCCATTTGCCATGATGACACTTTCTCCTTTTTGCTATGAATCCATTACTAAACAGCAGCTACGGTCTCTTCCTCTTCCGTCACCCCCTCGTTCGCGGCCTCGACTGCGGCCGCCTGCTCCACCGGCGCGATGCGCCAGAATAGCTTGACCTGGTTGGGCCAGTCATCCAGGATCGCTTGTGCGCGCGGACTGCCGGTGCGATCGCAGTGACGCTGGAGCAGCGTCATCAGCTCGGCAAGGTCTTCCGGCCGCTCCACCCGGCGCAGGCAGACGAGTTGCTGGTTCGTGCGCCCCGGCATCCCGTCGTAGCGGTCGTAAATGTAGGCCGCGCCGCCGGTCATGCCCGCGCCGAAGTTGCGCCCGGTCTTGCCCAGGACAACCACCACGCCGCCGGTCATGTACTCGCAGCCGTGATCGCCTACTCCTTCGACAACGGCGCGCGCGCCGGAGTTGCGCACGGCAAATCGCTCGCCCGTCCGGCCGCCGGCATACAGCTCGCCGCCTGTCGCGCCGTAGAGCGCGGTATTGCCCAGGATGACGTTGTGATGCCAGATGAACTTCGCCTCGGCGGCCGGCCGGATGACGATCTCGCCGCCGCCCAGCCCCTTGCCCACGTAGTCGTTGGCCTGGCCGGTCAGGTGCAGATGCACCCCGCGGACGCCGAACGCGCCGAAGCTCTGCCCCGCGCTGCCCGTGAAGCGCACGACGATCGTCTCCGGCGGCAGGCCGAAGCTGCCGTAGCGCCGCGCGATCTGCCCGGAGAGCCGCGCGCCGACGGTGCGGTCGGTGTTGTGGATGGTGTAGCTCAGCCGAGCCTGGCCTTTCGCGGCGACCTCGGTCATCGCCTCAGCGGCCAGGCGCTCGCCCAGGCCCGTGCTGATGCCCGCCAGTCCACCACTGTTGCGCCGCTCCACGTTGCGCCGCGCATAACCGGTGTCGGGGATCCACAGGAGGGGCAGCAGATCGAGCTTGTGGACCGAGCGAGCAGCCTCGATGGGTTCCAGCAGCTCGGTGTGCCCGATGATCTCGTCCAGGCTGCGCGCGCCCAGGCTCGCCAGGATCTCCCGCGCCTCCTCGGCGACGTAAGTCATAAACTGGATGATCATTTCCGGCTTGCCGGGGAATTTGGCGCGCAGATCGGCTCGCTGCGTGGCGATGCCGACCGGGCAGGTGTTGTTGTGACACTGCCGCGCCATCTTGCAGCCTTCGGCGATCAGTGCGGCCGTGCCGAAGCTGAACTCGTCGGCGCCGAGCAACGCAGCGACCACCACGTCGCGACCGGTCTTGAAGCCGCCATCCGCCCGGACGCGCACGCGGCTGCGCAGGCCGTTGATCAGCAACGTCTGTTGGGTCTCGGCCAGCCCCAACTCCCAGGACACACCGGCATTCTTGATCGAGCTGAGCGGAGATGCGCCCGTGCCGCCGTTGTGGCCGCTGATCTGGATCACGTCGGCCTGGCCCTTCGCCACGCCGGCCGCGATTGTCCCCACGCCAGCCTCGGCCACCAGCTTGACCGAGATCGCGGCCTCAGGGTTGACCTGCTTCAAGTCATAGATCAGTTGCGCCAGGTCTTCGATGCTGTAGATGTCGTGGTGCGGCGGCGGCGAGATCAGCGCGACGCCCGGCGTGGTGTGGCGGATGCGGGCGATTTCGGCGCTGACCTTGTGGCCGGGCAACTGGCCGCCTTCGCCCGGTTTCGACCCCTGCGCCATCTTGATCTGAAGCTCCTCGGCCGACATCAGGTAGGCGGGCGTGACGCCGAAACGCCCGGAGGCGACTTGTTTGATCTTGGTGCTGCGGCTGGTGTGGTAGCGCTCCTCGCCCTCGCCGCCCTCGCCGGAGTTGCTGGCGCCGCCCAACAGGTTCATGGCGATGGTCAGCGTCTCGTGCGCCTCCGCGCCGAGGGAGCCGTGGGACATCGCCGCAGTCGAGAAGCGCCGCAAGATGGCCGACACCGGCTCCACTTCCTCCAGCGGCGCGGGTCTCCGGTCGCGCGGGTTGATGCGGAGCAGGTCGCGCGGTTCGGTGGCCGGTCGGTTTTCCACCAGGTCGGCGTAGCGGCGATAGGCTGGCGTGATTGCAGATTGCGGGTTGCGGATTGCAGATTGAACCGAGCGTTCAGCAGGTTCCGCGATGCCCACGGTTTCGTGCAGTGCCCGTACCACCTCCGGGTTGAAGGCGTGATATTCGCCGCCGCGGCGAGATTTGTAGAAGCCGTAGCTGTCCAGCTTCGGCCACACCTCACCCCCCTGCCCCCCTCTCCTGCCAGGCGAGGGGGATGCTCCCCTTCCCTCGCAGGGAGGGGGCTGGGGGGTAGGTTGGTCTTTCTCAGGATAGGCGACGCGGTGCCAGGCCAGCACGTCTGCGGCCAGATCGGCATAGGTGGCGCCGCCGATGTGGTGGTTGGCGGCGCCGGCAAAGGCACTGTTCACCAACTCGTCGCTCAACCCCAACGCATCGAAAACCTGGGCGCCGCAGTAGGAATCCAGCGTCGAAATGCCCATCTTCGACATGATCTTGAGAATCCCTTTTTCGATCGCCTTGACGTAGTTCTCTCGCGCCGCGGACAATTCCAGGCCGCCGGCGTGCCGGCTCCCCTTCGCCAGCATCTCCGCCACCGTCGCCAGGGCCAGCCAGGGGGCGATCGCGTTGGCGCCGAAACCCAGGAGCGCGGCGAAATGATGCACCTCGCGTGGCTCGCCGCTCTCCACGATCAAACCGGCGTGCATGCGCTCGCCCGCCACGATCAGGCCGTGATGCACCGCGCTGACGGCCAGCAGCGAGGGGATCGGGCCGCGGCCGGCGTTCACGCCGCGATCGCTCAAGATCAAGAGCGTGTACCCCGCGCGTGCGGCCGCCACCGCTTCGGCGCAGAGACGTTCCACGGCCGGTCGCAACCCGTCGGGGCCGTCGGCCACCGGCCACGTACAATCGAGCGTTATTGATTGCAGATTGCAGATTGTAGATTGCAGATTAACCTCCGCTCCACTCTCCACTCTCCACGCTCCACGGATGGCCGCCAGGTCTTCGTCGGTCAGGATCGGGCTGGGCAGTTCCAACAGGCGCGCGGCCTCGGGCGTCTCGCTGAGCAGGCAGGCGTGGCGTCCCAGGCGCTGGCTGAGGGACATTACCATCTCCTCGCGCAGCGAATCAATGGGCGGATTGGTCACTTCCGCGAAACGTTGCTTGAAGTAATGAAACAGCGGCCGCGGCACGTTGGAAAGCACTGCCGGCGGCGTGTCGTCGCCCATAGAGCCGATCGGCTCGCGCCCGTCTTTCCACATCGGCCGCAGTACGACGAGCAACTCCTCGCGGGTGTAACCGAACGCAGCTTGCAGAGCCTGGAGGTTGGAGGTTGGAGGTTGGAAGCTGGAAGCTGGAAGCTGGAAGCGCTGCACGCTGCACGCTGCACGCTTCACGTCTTCCAGCGTGACCAGGTTTTCCTCAAGCCACTTGCCATAAGGCTGTCGTTCGACGAACCGGCGCACGATCTCCGCGTCAGTCTCGATCGTGCCGGCCGAAGTGTCCACGGCCAGCATCTCACCGGGCCGCAGCCGGCCCTTCCGCAGCACTCTCCGCTCGTCCAGATCCACCGCGCCGACTTCCGACGACATGATGACCAGGCCATCGTCCATGATGACGAAACGGGCCGGGCGCAGGCCGTTGCGATCCAACATGCTGCCCACCACCGTGCCGTCGGTGAAACTCAATGCGGCGGGGCCGTCCCACGGCTCCTGCAGGCAACTGTGGTAGTGATAAAATGCCCGTTGCTGCGGTGTCACGTCGTCCGTGCGCTCCCAGGCCTTGGGGACCATCATCATGATGGCATGGCGGATGTCGCGGCCCGATTGCACCAGCAGATCGAGCGCGTTGTCCAGCATCGCCGAATCGCTGCCGCGCGGCGCGATCACCGGCGCCAGGGTGGCGGCGTCCGCGCCCCACAGCTCCGAGCAGGTCAGGTCGGCCTCGCGGGCGCGCATCCAGGTGACGTTGCCCCGGAGCGTGTTGATCTCGCCGTTGTGGCAGACCATGCGAAACGGCTGCGCGCGTTCCCACGTGGGGAAGGTGTTGGTGCTGTAACGCTGGTGGAACACAGCCAGCGCGGTGCGGTAGTCAGGATCGGTCAGATCGGTGTAGAACTTGGGCAATTGCGGGGCCATGAAAAGCCCCTTGTACACGATGGTGCGGCCGGAGAGCGAAGCGATGTAGAAGTTGGAGATGCTCTCGGCCCAGATGCGCTGCGTGGCGCGCTTGCGCACCAGGTAGAGGCGACGCTCGAACTCGACGCCGGGCGCAATGGTAGAGGGGCGACCGACGATGATCTGCTCGATGTAGGGCCGCAAGTTCTGCGCCCATTGGCCCAGGGCTGTGCCGTCCACCGGCACGTCGCGCCAGGTGACCAGATTCAGCCCGTGTTCGATGACCGTCTCGTTGAGAATCGTGCGGGATCGCTCGCGGTGCATGGGATTGTAGCGCGGCAGGAAGATCATGCCGACAGCCATGTCACCCTGAGACGGCGCCACCACCTCTTGCATGGCAAGCTCTCGCACCAGCAGCTCGTAGGGTAGTTGGGTCAGGACGCCGGCGCCGTCCCCGCTCTTGCCGTCAGCCGCCACCGCGCCGCGGTGGGCGTGGTTGCACAGGGCTGTCAGGGCGGTATTAAGTACCTCGTGACTGCGCGCCCCCGACGTCTGGGCGACGAAACCGATGCCGCAGGCGTCGTGCTCGAATCGAGGATCGTAGAGAGAGCCGCGGACGTCTATGCCGTGCGGGGTGAAATGATCAGACGGGACCTCGTCTGAAGGGCCGCCCGGCGCAGGGTGGTCTCCCGATTCTTGATGTGCGTTGTTCACAGAGATGGTCTCCTGACAAATGCCGGCTGCGTGATAATCCCAGGACAATATCGGCACAATAAAAGCAAAACCCCTTGCTGTTGTGATTTGCTCACAACAGCAAGGGGCGTCTTTGCGCCTGGTGGCTTCTGTGCCAGGCAAAATGAATTGAAGCAAGATTGCAGATAGGCCGCGCCGGGCGGGCGCATCGGCCTGCCGCACGACGGGGCAAGTCTAGCAGGGGATGGGGGCTTTGTCAAATCGGGAAAATCGCGCGGCCAGGCTCCCCGGTCGGGACGGGTCTCAAATCCGCGCCATGAGCGCCTGCAAGCCCCACAGCGCGGCCATCCCCGCGGCGATGGTGAGCAGCGCACTCCTGGTGCGCCAGGCGACGAGCGCTGCCACGATACCCGCGAGCAGTCGCGCGTTGCCAAGCGACAGATTCAGCGGGCCGTCGGGCCGCAGAATCCCAGGGAAAATGATCGCGGAGAGGACCGCCGGCGGCACAAAGCGCAGGGCGCGTTGGAGCGCGGGCGGCGGCGTCACCCGACCCCACGTCACGATCAGCGAGAGGCGAATGGCGTAGGTGATCAGGCCCGCGGCGATGAGAGTGAGCCACAGTGCCACAGGCGTCATGTCACACCTCCGGCCTGGCCGGCCCTGTCTTGAGAAATAGCGGGTCGGGCTCCCATGCCCGACGCTCCGGCGGCGTGGGAGCCGCCTCCGCTGTTTTCATCCACCGTCCCGAGGGGAGACTTCGCACTGGCGTCGCCCCCGGCATGGACAACTGAGCGGGATCGGCCGTCGGCCCACATGCCCACGGCGATACCCGTCAGCGCTGCGGCCAGCAGACCGGTCTTGTAGGGCCAACCTGCCCCGATGACGGCTACCGCGCCGGCCGCGAGCGCCGCGGCCAGCGCGGGCCGGTCCAAGACCGTCGGAATCAGCAGGGCGATGAAGGTCAGCGGCAGGGTGAAGTCCAACGACCACGTGGGCGGCACCTGCGATCCCAGGAAGATGCCCGCTGCAGTGCTGAACTGCCACGTGCCCCATAGCGCCAGCCCGGCCCCCAGCAAATACCAATGCTTCCCC
Source organism: Chloroflexota bacterium (assembly GCA_026389845.1). Lineage (GTDB taxonomy): Bacteria > Chloroflexota > Anaerolineae > CG2-30-64-16 > CG2-30-64-16 > JAPLHB01. The sequence continues at coordinate 79,201 of JAPLHB010000054.1, read as the reverse complement.
GCGCCCGCGTCCCCCTCCTGAAAGCGCGCGATGGCGACCACATAGGCCTCGTCGGTCAGCAGATAGGCCAGCAGCGCCTTCCACCGCTTGGGAAGCGGCTGCAAGTAGGGTGCGACCGAGGCGCTGTAGAGCATGTGACGCAGGTTCACCACCAGCGTGGTGAGCAGGATCACCACGGGGGGCGCGCCTGTGGCGATCAGTTGCGTGGCGATGAACTGCGCCGACCCCGCGAAGACGATCGTCGACATGGCCTGAGCCGCATTGTGCGGCAGGCCGGCCGCCACCGCCAGCGCGCCGTAGATCATGCCGAAGGGCGCGACGCCCAGCAGGATCGGCGCCTAGGCCCGGATGCCGGCCAGGAATTCGGAGCGCGGGGTCGTGGTCATCCGGTCGGGTCCGCGGCGCCGAGCAATGCCATCAGCCCCAACACGTATCCCGCCGGCCCCAGCCCGCAGATTTGCCCGCGGCAGACCGGCGCGATGACCGACACATGGCGGAATGGCTCCCGCGCATAGACGTTGCTGAGGTGCACCTCGATGGTCGGGATGCCGACGGCCGCGATGGCATCCCGCAGCGCGTACGAATAGTGCGTCAGCGCGCCTGGGTTGATGAGGATGCCGTCGGCCCAGCCGACCGCCGCGTGGATGGCGTCAATCAGCGCGCCTTCGTAATTGGACTGGAGGATGCGCAGCGTGGCTTCACGTTCGGCCGCGGTCGCTTCCAGTCGGGCGTTGATTTCCGCCAGGGTCGTCGTGCCGTAGACCCCCGGCTCGCGCGTCCCGAGAAGATTCAGGTTGGGACCGTGAAGAACGAGAACGTTTGACATGCTATGCACTGGCGCCTTCGACCAGCCTGCCGGATACGTATTTGTGCAGGATGCTGCCCATCAAGGTCTGATACGGGATTCCCTCTTCCAGTGCCCGAATCTTGATGCCATCCAGGTCTTTGGCGGATAGCCTGATGTTCACCCGCTTACTTTTGCTCATCGTATGTCTCGCGTATGCACGATGGCGCTCCAGTTCCTCGCGGCTGGGATTCAGAGACCTTAGTTCACCGGCCTCGAACGCTGCGATAATGTCTCGCTCTTCTTCATCGTAGTTAACCATGGCGATACTCTCTCTCCGCCTTCCGGCTTGGGATGATCGTTTTCAGGTATCCTCTCAATAATCCGGGGTAGGGGCATGGCCTTGCGCCTGCCCGTCTGGGCGACCGCAAGGGTGCGCCCCTACAAATTGAGAAGATACGTTTTCAGAAAGATCTCGTCGTCTGTTTCAATAAACGGCACCAGATGGATGTAATCGTGCATCTGGATGACGTAGATCTGTTGGCCTGGGTACTTCTCCTGGTTTGGATGTTGTGTGATGTCAATCACATCGCCCTGCTCAATGTGATACACAACCTCTTCAAACGTGACTCTCCGCTCTCGTTTGAGCTTCTCGTTTTTCCCGACGTTCCAACGGATAGTCTTCATGGCGAAATCGTATCACATTGGATGCCTTTTGTCAACGCTAATCATGCTTCATGAATTCTCTCCAGCGCCGTCAGCACCGTCGCCTCCGGAGCGCCTTCCACTACTTCCACCTGGCCGATACGCCGGGGGAGGACGAAGCGCAGCGACCGGCCGCGGCGTTTCTTATCCGCGCCCATCGCGGCCAGCGCCGCGGACGGATCGAACGCGTGGCTCGTGGGCAGCCCCAGGCGCTCGACCGCGGCGCGAATCCGCGGGGGCAGGTCGGCAGCGCAGTAGCCCAGGCTGGCGCTCATCTCCGCGGCTGCGATCGTGCCCAAAGCTACCGCTTCGCCGTGGCGGAGGGTGTAGCCGGAGAGTAGCTCCAACGCGTGGCCGAAGGTGTGGCCCAGGTTCAGCCAGGCCCGGTCGCCCATCTCGAACGGATCGCGCTCGACGATGCGGGCCTTCACTCGCACCGCATCCGCGACCACGCCGACCATATCGCCCGTCCTTCGTCTTTCGTCCTTCGTCCTCCGTCCTCCGTCCTCCGCCAGTCGCTCGAACAACGCCTTATCCCCGATCACCCCCGCCTTCAACACCTCCGCCAGCCCCGACCGGAATTCGGCCGCGGGTAGGGTTGCCAACACCTCGGGATCAATCAGCACCAGCTCCGGCTGCTTGAACGCGCCGACCAGGTTCTTGCCCGCGGGCAGGTCCACAGCGACTTTGCCGCCGACGCTGGCATCCACCATCGCCAGCAGGCTGGTCGGAATCTGCACTAACGGCACCCCGCGCAGCCACGTCGCGGCGACGAACCCCGCCATGTCGCCGATGACTCCGCCGCCGAGCGCGATCACCGGCTCGTTGCGCGCCAGCCTGGCGTCGGCAAACTGGCCGTAGAGGCCCGCCACGGTCACCAGGGTCTTGTATGCCTCGCCGTCCGGCGCCTCGAAGACCAGCGGCTCGAAGCCGGCCGCGGCCAGCGCCGCGATCAGTGTTGCGCCATGATGTTGTCTCACCGTCGGGTTGGTTACGACCGCGCAGCGCCCCGGCGTCAGCCCCGCCGCGATCAGCCGCTGGCCGGCTTGGGCGAGAAGGCCGTCGGCGATGAGGACATCGTAACTGCGGATTGCGGATTGCGGATTGCGGATTGCGTGCCCCGCCGGTTCTGGCATTGTGGATTGGCTGTCGCCATGCGGCGAATCCGAAATCCGAAATCCGAAATCAACAATCAATCTGTGTCCCTCCTCCGGCAATCCGGCGGCCATCCCCAGTACGCGCTCGGCCGCGGCCGTGATGGAGAGGTGCGTCGTGTCCAGGTGATGCGGGATCGCGGCGTAGGCTTCGGCGCGTTGGGCCAACAGGGTCGCGATGCGCGCACGCCGGTCGGGATCCGCCAGCAGCGGCCGATCCTCCGCCCCGGCGAGCCGGGCCAGGATGGTATCGGGATCGGCGTCCAGACAGATGAGCACGCCGCCGGCCGCCAGCGCCTCGCGGTTGGCGGGATCGAGCACGGCGCCGCCCCCGGTCGCGATCACCAGTCCCGCCGGCTGTCGTAACTTCTGGCAGAGCGTGGCCTCCAACGCCCGGAATGCCGGTTCGCCGTCCTCCGCGAAAATGGCGGGGATGGACTTGCCGGCGCGTTCGACGATCCGCACGTCCAGATCAACGAACGGCCGGCCCAGCCGCTCCGCCACCTCGCGGCCCACGGCGGTCTTGCCCGTGCCCATGAAGCCGGTGAGGATGATGTTTGAGTGAGTCACGATGATTCCTTTGCTATTAGCGTGTTGCGTGCTACGTGCTGCGTTAGGTCGCGCGGTGAGAGCGTTTATCACGGGTCACGTAGCACGGATCACGTATCACGCCTCGTACCCAAACCGCCACGCGACGTCGTCCATCGGCAGCTCATCCACGCGCCCACGGGGCAGGGCGGCGAAGCGCGGGAGTTGCTCAGCCAGCGAATCGCCGCCGAGTTTGCCCATCAGCTCATCGGTCAGGACGTAGGCGACCATTGCCTCGCCAATGACCACTGCCCGCGGCACTGCGCAGAAGTCGGAACGCTCGTAACGCGTGGTTGTTGGTTCGCCAGTCGCCAGGTCCACCGAGCCGAGCGGGGTCAGGGTGGTGGCAATCGGTTTCATGGCACAGCGCAAGACGAGCGGCTCGCCGGTGGTGATGCCGCCTTCCAGGCCGCCGGCGCGGTTTGACGCGCGACCTAGTCGTGACGTGCCAGGCACTTCGCAAGTGCCTGGCACGTGTGAGAACACAATCTCATCATGCACCTGCGTGCCTCTCAACCGCGTGTTGGCAAACGCCGGGCCGATCTCCACGCCTTTGATCGCCGGAATCGAGCCGAGCGCGGCCAGCAGCCGGCCGTCCAGCCGCCGATCCCAGTGGACATGACTGCCTAAGCCCGGCGGCAGACCCAGGGCGATCACCTCGAAGACCCCGCCGACCGTATCGCGCGCCTGCATCACGTCCCAGATGTGGCGGCGCATCGCGTCCGCGGCGGCCGGATCGGGGCAGCGCACGTCGCCGGCCTCGGCCCGGGCGAAGCGCTCCGCATAGGCCAGCTCTTCCGGCAGATCGGCCTCCACCGCGCCGATCGCGGTCACGTAGCCGCCGATGATGATGCCAAACTGCGCCAGGTACGCCTTGCAGATCGCGCCGACGGCCACCCGGCCGGCCGTCTCCCGCGCGCTGGCGCGTTCGAGGGCCAGCCGCAGGTCGCGATAGCCGTATTTGAGCGCGGCCGTCAGGTCGGCATGGCCGGGCCGGGGGACGGTCATCGGCGGTACGTCCTTCGTGGCCCAGGCGCGGTAGTCCAGGTTGGCGATTTCCAGGCCGATCGGCGCGCCGGTGGTATATCCGGCCATCACGCCCGCGGCGATGTGCACTTCGTCCTGCTCGATCTTCATCCGGCCGCCGGAGCCGTAGCCCTGCTGCCTCCGCGCCAGCTCACGGTTGATCGCTTCGGCCGTGACCGGCAGCCCCGCGACCATCCCTTCCAGGATCGCGGTCAGCTTTGGCCCGTGGCTTTCGCCGGCGGTAAGGAAACGGAGTATGCTCATTAGAATCTCTCGGTTGATTGGGTGACCCTGCGGGCATGGGAAATGTGCTACGTGATGCGTGCTACGTGATAGTCAACACCCGCCAGCCCTCGGTCACGCAGTACGTATCACGTTTCACGCAGCACAGCCAACATCACGTCCACCGGCGCCTTCTGCCCCGTCCACAACTCGAACGACCGCGCGCCCTGATGCACCAGCATCCCCAGGCCGTTGATCGCGCGTGCGCCGCATTGTTCGGCCAAGGCCAGCAGCGGCGTGGGCCGCGAGTAGATCAGGTCGTAGATGGTCTGGTCGTCGCGAAACGGCAGGTCAAGGAGCCACGGCAACGGGTCATCTTCGTGCAGTCCCAGGCTGGTGGTGTTGACGATCAGATCGGCCCGCGCGGCCAATTCGGGTAAGGCCGCGGGGAACGGGTGCGCGCTGATCTTGGCTTGGGGCAGTGCCCAGCCAATGGTTTGACATAATTTTTCGGCGTGGGCGAGGGTGCGGTTGACCACGGCCACGGTCGCGCCGGCCTCGGCCAGGGCATAGACGACCCCGCGCGCCGCGCCGCCTGCACCGAGGACGAGGACGCGTTGACAGGGTGACAGGGTGACAGGGTGACAGGGTGACGAGGTGACATCGGAATTCTCCGGCATCATCCGCTTATCCGCTTCTATCCGCTGCCCTTCTTCCATCCGTTGCCCATGTTCCCGCAGATCCGCCATGAACCCCACGCCGTCTGTGCTGTCGCCGAGCAGCGTGCCATCGGGCCGCACGACGATCGTATTCACCGCGCCGATGGCCGCGGCGGTAGGCGTCAACTCGTCCATGAACGGCACGACCGCGGATTTGTGCGGCACGGTGACGTTCGCGCCGGCAAACCCCAGCGCGATCAGCCCACGCACCGCGGCTTCGACCCGCTCCGGCGGCACGGACAGCGGCACGTAGACCCAGTTCAGCCCCAGCGCCGCAAACGCCGCATTGTGCATGGGCGGGCTGAGGCTGTGGCTCACCGGCCAGCCGATGACACCGGTCAGGCGGGTGGCGCCGGTGATTGCAGATTGCGTACTGCGTATTGCGTACTGCGTATTGCGTGTCGCACACTGCGCTTTCGTCATTAATTGCCTCGTCGCTTTACTGATTCGCCATTCGCTCATTCGCCATTCACCATCCACGTCACGTCCGCGCCCAACGCCTGCATCGTCTCCACGAAGCCGGGGAAGGAGTCGTTGATCGCCTCGGCGCCGCGGACGACCGTCTCCCCGCGGGCGACCAGGCCGGCCACAGCCAGCGCCATCGCCAGGCGGTGATCGCCGTGGCTGTCCACGACCGCGCCGGTCAGGGGCGTGGGGCCGTGGATGATCATGCCATCGGGCCGTTCCTCGATCCATGCCCCCATCTTACGCAGCTCGGCCGCCACCGAGGCGATGCGGTCGGACTCCTTGACGCGCAGCTCGGCCGCGTCGCGGAGGGTCGTCGTGCCCTCGGCCTGGGTCGCAGCCACCGCAAAGATCGGGAATTCGTCAATCGCGCGCACCACCAGATCGCCGCCGACCTCCACGCCGCGCAGGTTGCTGCCATGGATGACGAGGTTGCTGATTGGTTCGCCGACGGCGGACGAACGACGAACGACGAACGACGAAGCCCCTTGGTCATTCGTCATTGGTCCTTCATCCTGCAATTCCGCCCCCATCGCTTCCAGTAAATCATACAGTCCGGTGCGGGTCGGGTTGACGCCGACGCCGGTCAGCGTGATGTGCGATCCGGGCACGATGGCTGCGGCCACCAGCGGGAAGGCAGCCGACGAGAAGTCGCCCGGAATGCAGAGCGGGCCGCCGCCAGCGGTCAACCTCTGACCGCCACGTAACCTCACCGCCGCGCCCTTAGCTTCAGTCTTAACCTCAGCCTCAACCTCCACCCCAAACTGGCGCAGCATCCGCTCGGTGTGATCGCGTGACGGGCCAGGCTCATGTACGACCGTCTCACCCCCGGCGAACAGTCCCGCCAGCAGGATCGCGGACTTCACCTGCGCGCTGGCGACGGGCATGATGTACTCGATGCCGTGCAAGTCGCCGCCGCGGAGGGTCAGCGGGGCCAGCTTGCCGCCCTCGCGACCCAGGATCGTCGCGCCCATCCGGCGGAGCGGCTCGGCCACGCGACCCATCGGCCGGCGGCGGAGCGCGTCGGCGCCGGTGAGCACGCTGGTAAATGGCTGGCCGGCCAGCAGGCCCGCCAGCAGTCGGATGGTCGTGCCGGAGCCGGCGCAGTGCAGCACGTCGGCCGGCTCAACCAGGCCATTCAGGCCGACGCCGTGGATCAGCAAGCCCTCACCCCCGGCCCCTCTCCCGACTTCGGGAGAGGGGTGTACTTGCTCCCTCCAGGGTTGGGGGGCGGGGGGGGGCACCTCCTCCACCTGCACACCCAGCGCCCGGATGCACCGCAGCGTGGCGAGACAGACCTCCGCCGACACCCAACCGCTGACATGGGTATCGCCGTCGGCCAGCGCGCCGAGGATCAGCGCGCGATGGCTGATGGATTTGTCGCCCGGCACGGCCACGGAGCCGCGCAACGGGCCGGAGGGGTGGATGATGAGTTGTGGCATGTATACCTCTTGGAAACGACGGACGACGAACGACGAAGGACGAACCTTCCTCGGCTTTCATCTATCGTCGTTGGTCGGCGGTCGTTGGTCATCGGTCGGGGGTTTAGAACTTCATCCCGGTCCGCCGCGCCTGGGCCGCCGTCAACTGCGACCGTAGCGCGTCCTCATCGTGCGCGGAAAGCGCGGCTCGCAAGGCGGCCAGTTGTCCCGCGAACGCGTCCAGCCAGTCGAGCACGGCCTCGCGGTTGGTCAGCAGGATATCGAGCATCATCTCCACGTCACTGGCCGCGAGCCGGCTGGTATCGCGGAAGCCCGAAGCGGCCAGCGACCAGGCCAGTGGATCATCGGCTGCGGCAACGGCGTTCACCAGGGCCACACTGACCGCGTAAGGCAGATGGCTGATGGCGGCGGCGGCCCGGTCGTGGGTCGCGGGATCGAGGACAATAGGCCGGGCGCCGACCGCGCAGGCCAACAGCCGCGCCTGCTCCAACGCGGCCGCTGCCGTGCGCGGCAGCGGGCAGAGCACGAAGGGCCGGTCGCGGAACAGGCCCGCCTCGGCCGCGGCGAAGCCCGCTATCTCCTTGCCGCACATTGGGTGGCCGCCGACCGGCTGGAGGCCTGCGGGCAGGTCAGCCATCGCCGCGCAGATTTCGGCTTTTGTGCTGCCCAGATCCAAGATCAGCGCCCCTGTTTTCGCATGGCGGCCGACCTGGGGCAACTGACGCAGGATCGTCCGGCCGGGCGTCGCCAATACCACGACGTCGGCGTCCGCAACCCCTGCGGCCAGGTCGCTGGTGACGGCGTCAACGGCCCCGCTCGCCAGGGCCGCGGCCAGCGTCTCGGCCCTGCGACTGACCCCGGTGATGCGTGATGCGTGCAGCGTGATGCGTGCAGCGTCCTGCTGAGCAGTCGTGACGGATGCCTGGCGCAGTGCCAGCGCCAAAGACCCGCCCATCAGGCCCAGGCCGACGATGCAGATGGTAATCGGAGCAGTCATTGATGCTGTGATCTCCTTCGATCCGAAGGCGTAAAACGCAAAACGAAAATCCCTGCGCGGCGATAAGTTGCGTTTTTAGTTTTTCAATTTCACGACAACGTTCTTCCCACCGCGGGCGCCAGCCGCCGCAGATCGTTCATCAGTTCCGCAAACCGCTCCGGTTTGAGGGATTGGGCGCCATCGGAAAGGGCGACTTCGGGGTGCGGGTGTACCTCGATGATCAACCCATCCGCGCCGGCCGCGATGATCGCCTTGGCTGCGGGCGCCACCAGCTCCCATTTGCCGGTCGCGTGGCTGGGGTCGCCGAAGACCGGCAGATGGGTCCATTGCTTGAGCAGCGGGATGGCGTTGATGTCCAGCGTGTTGCGCGTGGCGGTCTCGAAGGTGCGGATGCCGCGTTCGCACAGGATCACCTGATAGTTGCCGCCGCTCAGAATGTACTCGGCCGACATGAGCCACTCCTGGACGGTGCCCATCAGTCCGCGCTTGAGCATCACCGGCGTGCGAGTCTGGCCGACGGCCTGCAGCAGGGCGTAGTTCTGCATATTGCGCGCACCGATCTGGAAGATATCGGTGTAGCGGCCGACCAACGCCACCGCCTCGGGTGACATGACTTCGGTAATGATCGGCAGGCCGGTGGCATCGCGCGCCTCAGCCAGCAACTCCAGCCCATCTTCACCCAACCCCTGGAACGAGTAGGGAGATGAGCGTGGCTTGTACGCGCCTCCGCGCAACATGGTGGCCCCGGCCTCTTTGACCGCATGCGCGGTTTCCAAGAGTTGGCTGCGGCTCTCCACCGCGCACGGCCCGGCCATCACCACAAGCTCCGGGCCGCCGATCGTGACCCCGCGCACGTCGAAGATCGTGTTTTCAGGGTGAAAATCGCGGCTGGCGAGCTTGAACGGCTTCAGGATGCGCACCACTTGCTCGACGCCAGGCAGTAGCTCAAACTGGTGATTCTCCAACGGCCGGTCGTCCCCCACCACGCCGATGATCGTACGCTCGGTGCCCTGCGAAAGGTGTGTCTTGTACCCGTGGACTTCTACCTGGCTCACCACCGTGCCGATCTCGGCAGCCGTGGCCCGGTGTTTCATAACGATAATCATAATACCCCTCTTGCTTGCGGATTGCGGATTGCAGATTGCGGATTGCGGATTGCCGCAATCCACCGTCTTGCGCCCTCGTCTCCCCCGTCCCCGTGTCTCCCCGTCACCTTGTCACCTTATCACCCTGTCACCGTGTCTCCTCCACCGCCGCCGGATAACTCCCCAACAGCTTGATAAACGCGGTGCGGGCCAGCAAGCTGCTCAGCGCGCGGTGCACGCTGGAGTCCTGCCAGTGTCCTTCCAGGTCAACGTAGAAGACGTAGTGCCACGGCCGGTTACGCCGCGGGCGGCTTTCGATCTTGGTCAGGTTGATGCCCCGGCTGGCGAACTCGCCCAAGGCGTTGTGGAGCGCGCCGGGCTGGTGCAGAGTGGCGAAAACGATGGAGGTCTTGTTGTGCTTGCCGGGAGGCGGCTCCTGCCGGCCCAGGAGGAAGAAGCGGGTCGTGTTGTCCGGCGAGTCTTCTATGCCGGCGTCGAGCACGTCCAGCCCGTATATCTGCCCCGCCAACGCGCTGGCGATGGCGGCCGTCCCCGGCTCCGGTGACGCGGCCAGCTCGCGTGCGGACCCCGCTGTGTCGTAGGCTGAAATCGCCTGCCACCCGCGGGTCTTGAGGTAGCGTTCGCACTGAGCCAACGCCTGGGGGTGCGAGCGCACGCGGCGGATGTCGGCGATTGCCGTGCCGGACGGGGCCAGCAGACAGTGGCGCACGCGGAACTTCACTTCTCCGACCACACGCAGATCGCGCTCCAGCAACAGATCGTAAGCCTGGGTGATCGAGCCGGCCTGCGAGTTCTCGACCGGCAGCAAGCCGTAGCCCGTCTGGCTCGATTCGACCGCGGCAAAGATGTCATCGAAGCTGGGGCATGCCAGGGTCGAGACCTGCGCTCCGAAGTGCTGGAAGATCGCCTCTTGCGAGTACGCGCCGGGTTCGCCCTGGAAAGCGACGACGGATTGCAGATTGCGGATTGCAGATTGCAGATTGCTTGTCGCCTGACCGATCTGTCCGTCTGCCCACCCATCCTCGGCGCTTTGCGTTTTGCCATTTGCCATTTGCGGTTTGCGGTTTGCGGTTTGAGTTTCGTCCGCCAGATCGGGACGCAGACGCACCGCATCGCGCAGATAGATGTGCCGGACGGCGTAGGCGGGCAGATCGGTGTTCCAGTGGATCAGCACGCGAATGCAGCGAGGCAGCGCGCCGGGCACGCCGATTTCCACGGCGTCGAGCAGCGGAACCATCGTCCACCCCAGGTCGCGCGCGGCTCGCGCGGGGAAGGTCGCGTCCAGGTCAGGGGTAACGGTAAACGTCGCGCTGGCGATCTCTTCTGGCAGCAGGGTGTTGGCTGCGATGAGCGCAGTCAACAGCTCGGTCGTGGCCGCCAGGATTGCGGCCGGACTGTTTTCGTCGGCGGTGATGGCGCCGCGGATCCCTCGACAGGGCATAAGTCCTCCTCCTCTGATCTTGAACTGCCTGGCACGTAATACAAAAAGAGCGTGGGGCTGGATGCCCCACGCTCTTTCATCGTCTTTGAGTCTTCGACCGGTCAGGCGGTTCCCCATGTCCCAGTCGGCGCGGCGCATCGGTCCCGTGACGGCACGGGATAATAAAAATAGAACGCAAACGCGGCGCTGATGGACTGGGTATCGGGTTTCATCGAAATAGATTCCTCTCCAACGAGGCGGGATCATATCATGGCCTGACCGGGTTGTCAAACCGCGAGTCACGAGAGTGAAAGATTTCAGCCTCGTCGCGGCCTCTTGTCTGTAGAAGGTCGCTCAATCGGCCGATGGGCGACTTCCGATCAAACAAGATGGGCGTTCTGATCAGGCGGGGCCGGCGGCAACCGGCCCTGTGGGGGCCTCCAACGCTCAGTTCTCCAATCTAGCCAGAAAAAGGAGACTGAGTCATGAAGAAAGGACGCCTGCTTCTCATCTTTGCGGTGGTAGCGCTGGTCGTGGTCCTGGCGCTGCCGGCGCTGCCGGCCGTCACGTCTCACGGCGACCTGACCGGTAGCGCGGCCGGGGTTGTGCACGCCGACGCCGTGACGCCGACGCCGACCCCGGCCGGGTCATACGGTCAGTGCCAGGGCGGCGCCAGTTGCGGCGGTTGATGCAGGAAGATGTCCGTCCGGGCACGCTCGGACGGACGTCTTGCCCCTCCGCCAGTGGGTGACAGCTCCACCTGCGGCGGCCGATACCGGAACCGGGCCAGGAGAAGTCGCACATCACCCTGGTTCGGTTTCGCTTCCAGCCCGCGCGGCCTGGCTTTCATACCACTGCACGACCCACGGGGGCGGATCGGGTAGCATTTGCAGGAGCGCCCGTGCTTGGGCCAGGGTGTCCTGGGCCTCGTGCGTGCGGCCGCCATCCAGGAGCACTTCCGCACAGTTGGTCAAGGAGCTGGCCGCCAGCGTGTGATTGTCGGCGGCCAGGTGCAATTGCGCAGCCTCCTGGTAGGCGCTGAGTGCTTCATCCGGGCGACCCAGGGCCGCTAGGAAGACCCCCTGGTTGTTGAGCACTCTTGCCAGCCAAGGTCCATCTCCCACGCGCCGGAACAGCGGCTCGACTTGCCGGTGCAACGCCAGCGCGTGCGCAGTCTGGCCTTGCTCGTGGTACACGATGCCCAGGTTGATGTGGCCGCGGGCGGCGTGGATTTCGTCCCCGGCCTCCTGGTGACCGGCGATGGCTTGTTGATAGTAGCCTGCAGCCTCCGCAAGGTGCCCTTGGAGACAATGTACCTGGCCCCGGTTGTTGGCTACGGTAGCCTGTCCGTTACGGTTCCCCTGGGTTTCAAAGAGTACGGCCGCAGCCGCAAGGTGTGCAAGCGCCGGTTCCCACTGCCCACGGGCAAGCCAAACCGTTCCCCAGTTGTTCTGCGCCCACGCCAGCCCTGTCTGATCCCCCACCTGCTCGAAGAGCGCCACGGCCTCCTCGCTGCACTGCTCCGCAGCACGGGTGTCGCCCAGGGCCAGGTGTTGCTGGCTCAAGTGATTGAGCACGCGCGCGATCGCACGTTGATCATCCAGCCGCCGATAGATCGCCAGAGCCTCGGTTTGCCGGGCCAGAGCCTCCTGGCTCTCCTCCAGGATGCGCGCCAACTCGCCCAGTTGATCCAGCAGGTGGGCCTCCGCGGGGGGGCGCTCCAGCCGGCGGCAGACGACCAGCGCCTGCTGCAAGAGATCGCGCCAGCGCAGCCAGTGTCCCCGCAGCTCGATGAACGGCCAGAGTGCGATAACCAGATCCAGCCCGCCCGCCCAGGCCAGCGGTTCCACGAGCGCCTGGGCTGCCGCCCTGGCAAGATTGGCGAACTCCCGCTCCACGGCCGCGACGTCATCTTGCCGCTGCCGCACGAAGTCCAGCCACCCGGCCGCGTTCTCGGCGATCTTGTACCGGAAGCGCGCCAGCGGGTCTTGCGGCAAAGCCAACTCGGCGATCACGCTGCGCCCCCTTCCCCGCGCCACTTGATGACCTCCTTCAGCAGGAACGATTCGGTCAACCGGTGGATGCTGTAGCGCCGGGCGTGCAGGTCGCCGCCGACGCTGACCAGGGAGAGCTTCACCAGGTATTCCAGCGCATCGAGCAGGTCCTCGTCGCACAGGTCGCTGACGCGCCGGATGGCGGTCAGGTCCGCGCCGTCTTGGGCGAAGAGTGGCATGAGCAGCAGGGTATCCTGGACCTCGGCCGGCAGCCCTCGCCAGGCGTTCCAATAGACGTAGTGATACAGGTCCTCGGCCTTGCGGCCCCGTGCCTCCCGCAGGTTTTCCACAACTTGCGCCAACGACAACAGGTGGAGCTGGCCGGTGACGAGACGCAAGGCCAGGGGGTTGCCGCCTACCGTCTCGAAGATCGGCCGCAGATCGTCGTTGTCGGCGCTCGCCACGTGCGCCAGGCCGTGCAGCCGCGCCTCCTGGCGCACGAGCATCAAGGCAGCCGACTCTCCCAACTCCGGCACAGGGAAGTGGTAGATGGCAACCGGCCCGTGGAAGGTCTCGCGCGAGGTCAGCAGGAACTTGCTGGGGTTGGCCAGGCGGTTCAACGTTGGCAAGAGGCTTTCGATATCGGCCAGGGTCTCCAGGTTGTCCACCACGATCAGGTGCGGCGCCTGGCGCAGCCGAGTTTCCAGGGCCGCCAGCGCGTGTTCGGCGGCCACAGGCATCGGGGCGGCGTCGCTTGCCAGCAGTTGGACGACCAGGCCCTCGATCAGCGCGTGGGCGGTCAGCGCGGGGTGCGCAACCGTTTTGATCCCGCCGCCCGGCTGTAGAATCTGCTGCTGCGCGCTGACCCACCCGAAATCGGCGAATGTTCCCCCCTCGCTCGCCAGGCGGGATACAAGCTGGTGCGCCAGCGTGGTCTTGCCGATCCCACCCAGGCCCTCGACGGCGACCAGCCAGGGCGCACCCGGCGTGAGCAGGACGTCGCTGACCAGTCGGATGTACGCTTCGATTCCCACCACCGCGTCATAGGTGGCCGGCGGGAGGCGCTTGATCACGATGGCCTGCCGGGCGGCCACGGCCCGTTGTTCCATGGCCCAAAGAGTATCGACCAGCAAACCGATCGCCTGTTGTTGCTTCTTGAACAACGTGACCTCCGCCACCCCAAGCTCATTGGCGACGGTGAAGGCCAACTTGCCATCGAGAAACCTGGCGCGCAGCACTGCGGCCGCTTGTGCGTGATCGGAGGCAAGCGCCTGCAGCGCGACCAGGAGCACCTGGTTCGTGGCACGCCGGAGGTTGGTCCCGCTGGTGGCAAGCTCCCGCTGCACCAGCGTCAGGTCTGCCAGGGGACTGCCAAGGTCGGGGGCCTTGTGCCAGAGCTGGAGCGCTTCGTGCACGGCGGTTCTGAAGTCAGCTTGGATAGTCATGGTATAGGCTCGATATAGGTCGTGGAGAGATGCCGCTTGGTATAGTGGTCGCAGGGAAGCCACCCTCCCGCAGGTTCGGAACCCGCGGGAGGGTCTCAACGCTTCACGAAAAGAGCGAAGATATGCAAGGCAACCGCACCGCATTGGTGTTTTGGAGCGACTATTGCGACGAAATGGCCGCGACGGCCTTTGTGACTGTCCTGCGTAAGCAGGGTGTCCGGGTCAAGCTAGTCGGCGCGGACATGGGCCGGGTGGTAGGCAGTAACGGCATCGCACTGCTGCCCGACATTACCCTGGAGCAAGCCATCCCCTTGGCAGATCAGGTGAGCGCGGTGATCGTTCCTGGTGGCATCAGCGCTGTGCGCAAGTTGGACAACGACCCGCGCGTGCGCAAATTGTTGAACCGAGCCTATGCGCAACGAGCGCTCTTCATCAGCAGCGCGGAGGCTATCTCAGAGCTGGCAACCTTGTTAGCCGGCGAGCACCCCAACCCCCTTGTAGTATCCTACCCAGACGGCTGGGAAGTGATTGACTTTGCCCGCCAGCTTGGAGAAAGGTTGGTCCTGCCTGCAACCCGCGTCACCCGAAAATCGGGCCGCCAGATGCACCAGCTACACGACTCTACAGCAAGGCCGGCGCGATTGTAACATACCGGATGAGGCAAGACAATCTTGAAGGGACTACTATGAATGACATTTTTGCCTTTCCCACTGTAGTCACAACCCCACCTTTGCTCCCAAACGATCCGCGTTTGTTGCGTAGCATCGTTCGGTTTGCGTGGCATCACCTTGCGGAGATGCGCCCCGGACTGGTGGCCCATGCAGATGGCGAACAGTGGATCGGACGCGCGATAGAAGTGCTATCGTGCAACCTGGCATCGGGGCGGTTTACTGCCGCCCAGCCTTATCTCCCCAGCGCTGACGGCAGCGATGCCGACCTCCTCAGCTATGCCGGCCAAATCCTGGAAGAGTTGCTGACCGAGTCCGACCTGCTGGAGAACTTGCGGGTCGGCGGCGCGGCGACCTGGGGGGCCGTGATCCGGCGGCTAGAGCGGCTGGCCTATCACTGGCTGGGACCGAGCGGCCGCGGGGAGTGGGCCGCCTGGGAAGCACGCGACGCGGCGGCCCACACTTGTGCCGATCTGTGGCTCTGGCTCCAGTCGCACCCCTATCCGTTCGACGTGCCGTTCGACCGTTGGTCGGCGCGCGCGCTCAACTACCGGCTGCATGAGGCGTTGCGTAAGCGGCGGGTGAGCGAGCGTCGCTTTCCGGAATCGCTCGACCGGCCCATCGGCAGGCCGCCAGACGCGACAACGGTCGGCGACCGGTTTGCAGATACGATGTTCGACCTCTGGCTGGAACAGACGATCAACCGCGAGGCGTTGCTCCAGGCGTTGGACCTCCTGGACGACCGGCTGGCCGAAGTGCTTCGCCTCTGGTATCTGGAGCAGTGGCCCGCCGATGAGATCGCCGCACACATCGGCGAGAGGGTGGGCTACGTCTACGTCCTGCGTTTCCGCGGTATCGAAAAACTGCGTAAAATCGCGCTACAAAATGAAAGATTGGGACTGAGGAGTGCCCTCTTAATGCTAAGAGAGGAAGGACACCGATCCCGTCCCCCCGGCCACAGCGATGACCAGGGAGGAGCGCCTTAATGGCCCAACCGTTCGACAGGCTTGCGGCTGTCCTAGACGCAATGTGGCGAGACATGGTCGAAGCTCCCCGGCTGCCGCGGGGAGAATGTGATGCCATGATTCAACATCTTGATTTGTTTGTCCACGACGAGTTGACCGGCCTGGACGTGCGGTCTCGCCATCCCCGCGCGTGGCAGCACATGCAAGTCTGCACCGACTGCCGCGCCGAGCACGACAGCCTGCTCGAAATGCTGGCGGCCGAGGCCGCGGGTAAGTTGGAGGCGTTGCCGCCGCTGCGGATCGCGACCTCCCCGCCATCCGCCGCGCCCTGGCGCGTCGTCATCGAGGCCACGCCGATTCTGTCCCGGCCGGTGTTGCTGTTCGTTTTCTCCCCGGCTTATCTTCAGCGAAGTCTCCAGGCCCTTGGCACATCCGCGGCCGGTCGCCGCGTGCCAGAGCCGCCTCGTCGCGATACGTTGCTCCTGTCGTATCTCGGTGATCCGGGCACGGGTGAGGTAACTGTACGGGTCTACGCCCGGCTGCTCCCCGGCGATGACGCACGTTACACCCTGGCGCTGCTCGCCATCGGCAAGCCGATGCCCCGCGCAGCCGAGCTGACCTGGGGCGGTCAGGTGTGGCAGCGACAACTCAGCGCGGACGGCGACGCCGAGTTCGGCCCCCTGCCGCTGGCCGCGCTCTCGCAATCGTCATCCGAGGCGTTCAGTCTGCGGCTGTTGCCATAAGACTCCATCCGCACCCCGCGCAGAAGCGATCGCCCGCCTCGAACGGCCGGCCGCACTGGGGGCAGAGCTTAGCGACGGGGACGGCCGCAGGCAGCGAGGCGCCGCAGGATGCGCAGAATTTATCCTCGGGTGTGGCCGGTCGGCCGCACTTGGGGCAGGTGTGGCCGCCGCCGCTCAACGCGGCGCGGCGGGCGGCTATCTCAGCCTCGACCGCCCGCTCCAATCCCCCATCCGCCTCCTTTTCCCATTCATCCAGGGCTTGCAGCGCGTCGGCCGCGACCTGCTTCAGGTTGGCCTCGAACGCGACGAAATCCTCGTCGGTGATCTTGCCGACGCGGTGGTCGAAACTCAGGTCGCGCAAGGCCTGGAACGCGGCGTCGCGCCGCGCCAGCAACTCATCCAGTGTTTCTTGGGTTGTGCTGGTCACGCTCTTCGCATCGCGTGTCCTGGCGATGATCGGATAGGCGACGCCGATCAGCGCCGCCGCGGAGAGTAGAATGGCGAGAACGATGAACATGTGGGTTCCTGTTGCGTGTTGCGTACACTTGTCATGCTGAGCGGGTCAACGAGTCAACGTTCGCGGCGACGTGATTCCAGCGAAGCATCTCACGCTGCACCGAGACCCTTCGCTGGATTTTCGCCGCAACACACCGCACGGGGTCAACCCGCTCAGGGTGACAGCTAATATCCAATACCCAATCTCCGCCTACGCCGTCTGCGCGGCCTTTGGCACGGTCACTCGTACCTCGGTTGCTACCGGCTTCTTGCGCGGCCAGGCGGAGACCAGCACCCCCAGGACGATGACGAGGCCGCCGACCCACATCCACGACATGAGCGGGTTGATGAAGACCTTCAACGAGACCGTGGTCCCCATGCCCTCGAAGCCGGCCAGCACCACGTAGACATCCTCGATCAGGCCGGGGCGCAGACCTACTTCGGTCATCGGTTGCTCTTGGTTTTTGTCGTAGACGTTCTTCTTTGGCAGGACTTGGCCGGCCGGCTGGCCATTGCGGGTCATGTCCAGCATGGCAGTGTATTCGGTGTAGTTTGGCCCCTGCGACGCCTCGAGCTTACGATAGGTGAGGGTGTAATTGGCGACGGTGACGCTCTCGCCTTGCTTCAGATTGGCCTGCCCCTCCGACTGGTAGAACTCGTTACCGATGATGCCCAGGGCGATCAACAGGATGCCCACGTGGACGATGTAGCCGCCATAACGCCGGCCGTTGCGCTTGACCAGGTTGAACAGCGCTGCGGGGAGCGGCTCGCCCGTGGCCTGGCGTCGCGCCCGCACCCCGCGCACGTACTCCTGTACGATGCCGGCGAACACGAATGCCAGCACCGCAAAGCCGACGAAGCCTCCCGCGCTCCGGTTGCCCAGGAGATACGCGAGCGGGACGATGAGCAGTCCGACCGCGACGGGGATGGCGAAGTTGCGCCGGAGCGTCTCTGGCCTCGACCGCCGCCAGGCCAACAACGGCGCAACCCCCATCAGCACGAGCAAGAACAGGAAGATCGGGCCGTTGACCTTCTGGAAGTAGGGCGCGTTGAGCGAAATCTTGTTGCCCGTGACCCATTCGGAGATGGGCCGAAACAGGGTGCCCAGCAGCGTAGCAAACATGATCAGCAGGAAGGTGACGTTTTGCGTCAGGAAGCTGGTTTCGCGGGAAAGCACGGCGTCCAGCTCGTTATCCCCGTGCAATGCCTGCCGGCGCCAGACCATCAGCCCCAGGAAGCCAAGCGATGTGGCGGTGATGAAGAGCGCGAACATCGGGCCGATGGGTGAGAGAGCGAACGCATGTACCGACTCCACCACGCCGCTACGGGTCAGGAAGGTACCGAAGAGGGTCAACTCCCACGTGATCCCGATCAGCGCCATGTTCCAGACCTTGAGCATCCCGCGACGCTCCTGGATCATCATGCTGTGGATGAAGGCGGTGGCAGTGAGCCAGGGCAGGAACGAGGCGTTCTCCACCGGATCCCACGCCCAATAGCCGCCCCAGCCCAGCTCGACGTAGGCCCACTGCGAACCGAGCAGGATGCCCAGCGTGAGGAAGAGCCACGGCACCAGCGCCCACTTGCGCATCAGCGTGATCCAGGTGTTGCCGAGTTGGCCCGTCACCAGCGCGGCGACCGCGTAGGCGAACGGTACGGTCATACCGATGAAGCCCAGGTAGAGGCCGATCGGGTGAATCACCATCCAGTAGTTCTGGAGCTGCGGATTCAACCCCTGGCCGTCGGCGGGGATGAGCGGGGTTGCTCCACCCGGCTGAAACACCGACGTGACCACCTGGCCCGCCGCGGTGCGCCACAGTCGCTCGAAAGGATTGGCTGCGAACAGCACCACCGACGCGAAGAAAGCGATGCTCAGCAGGAGCACGGCGTTGACGTAGGGCTTCTGGCTCGGTTGCTGCTTGCGGAAGAACCAGGTGGCCGCCACTGCATAGCCGCACAGGAGCAGCGTCCAGAAGGTGAGGGAGCCGGCCTGTCCACCCCACAGCGCCGAGAACTTGAAGAGGGTCGGCAGGCTGCGCTCGGTGTGCGTGACGACGTATTCGAGCTGGAACTGATCGGTGAACAGCGCGTACCACAGCAGCCCCGCGGCCAGCACCACCAGGCCGCTGACCACGTAGACGGCGTTCCGCCCGCTGGCGACCAGCTCCGGCAGATTGCGCCGCCCACCCAGGACGGAAACGACTGTACCATACAGCGCCAAGACCAACGCTAAGATCAACGCGATATAACCCAGGTCTGTCATTGATTACTCCGTATTGCGTATTGCGTGTTGCGTGTTGCGTGTTTTATGCGATGTCAACTGGCTTGCACCACGTACCACGCACCACGTATCACGTCACCGTGGCATAATCTCAGAAATCCGCAGCTTCAGCTCCGCATCGCTCAACGGCCCCTCTTTGCGGCAGCCGATGATCTTGCCTTCTGGACTGATGAAGAACGTCTCTGGAACAGCGCGGGTACCATACCGTTTTGAGGCAGCGCCTGCCAGGTCTGGGCCGCTTGGATAAGTTACCTTGAACTTCTCCAAATAGCGCCGAGCGGCCGGCTCTTGATCGTAGAAGTCTATCCCCACAAAGACGATGCCCTTGCCTTTGTACATTTGCCACGCGGTCTCCAGCGCTGCTGCTTCCTCCTCGCACGGCTTGCACCAACTGGCCCAGAAGTTCAACACAACGCCTTTGCCCCGCAAGTCGCTCAGCTTGAGCATCTCGGTAGGCAAGCCGCCTTGATAACCCGAAAAGGTGGTCAGGGTGAAGTCGGGAGCCGCCTGATCGCAGAGGAACTTTTGCGGCGGCTTGAACCACAGCAGCGCCATCAGCCCAGCAACAAACAGGATGCCGACGCCGAGGAGGATGGCCCAGGCGGGCAGACGATTTCTGATTTCTGATTTCGGATTTCGGATAGATTCTGTGTCAGTCATCGGCGCTCACTTTGCGATTTGCGTTTTGCGATGTGCTACTTCTACCCATCCCGCCCCATCTCCTCGTCCACGCGCTTCAGGTAGGTGTTTCGGGCCTGGGCTGCTGCTTTCGTCGGCGCGACGCTGGCCTGCGCCGTCACCAGCCGGCGCCGACGCAGGCCGGCGCGGACGAAGAAGATCAGCCAACCCAGCCCTACCGCGCCGATCAGCACCGGCAGAATCCACACTACCCCACTGAACCCCGTCCGCTCCGGCGCGCCGAGCACCACGTCGCCATACTGCTGGACGAAGTAGGCCTTGAT
Source organism: Chloroflexota bacterium (assembly GCA_026389845.1). GTDB lineage: Bacteria > Chloroflexota > Anaerolineae > CG2-30-64-16 > CG2-30-64-16 > JAPLHB01. The sequence goes on along the minus strand of JAPLHB010000054.1, from coordinate 59,023 downwards.
TTGCTCCTTGCTCGCGCCCTCCATCAGCTTCTGGGCGATCATTTCGCGCATCTGGATACACGCCTGCAGCTCGCAGTTGTCCAGCCGCACGCCGTTGCACAGCGGGCACCACAGATCCTTCGCGATCGCGTTGATCTCGTTCGGCGTGGGCGTCTGTGCGAGGACGGGCGCGGCGAGCGTCGCTCCGAGGATGAACAATGCCAGGATGAGCCATAACGCTTTCGTAACCTTCATTTTCTACCTCTGGCTTCCAGTTTCCAGCATCCAACTTCCAGGTTCCAGCTTCTAGCCCTTCCTCGGCGTGCCGCAATTGGCGCAGAACCGATCCTCCGGCTTCAATTGTCGTCCGCATTGCGTGCAGTAGAACGTTTTGCCGCTGGATCGTCCGGCCGGCTGCACGAGCGCGCCGACTTGGGATCGGGCGCCGCGACCGGCCGCCGCGGGCGGTTGCCGCCGTTGCAGCACCCAGTAGATCGCCGCACCAGCCAGCACGGCCACGCCTAGGCCGATGAGCACAAACGGCAGCCGGCTGGCGACGGTCGCCGGGATCGCGGGGACCGCGGTCGGCTGGCTGGCCTGCGTCTGCGCCGGGTTGGCCGAGAAGCCCTGGTCGCTTTTGGTATAGCGAATGACAATTGGTACTTTATCGCCACTAGCCAGATTGGTTCGGTTAATGCGATAATAGGTCAGGCCGTCGGTCTCCTGGTAGGAGCTTTCCGGCTGTGGCGTCACCGTGAAGCCGGTAGACCGCGCTGGCTGCTGGATGGCGATCTCCAACGTCCGGATGGCGTAGGGGGCCACGAAGGTGTAGCTCAACGCGCGCGGGTTCCCCGACGGCGGCCGGTCGAGGTAGTACTCGGTATGGAAGGCCGGTTGCGGCAGCGTGAAAATCAGTTTGCTGCCAGCGATCTCCCAGTCCTGGTTGACCAGTTGGCCGGCGGCGTCCTGCATGGTCGCCTGGATGCCTCGTGCGCCTTCGGGCAGGGGAAAGGCTACCTGCACGGGGAAGGTCGCCGTGTTGCTGAAGGTGCCGGCGAAAATCACCAGCAGCCCGGGATCGTCATACTCCGGCCACAGACGCAGCGAACTCTGTTGAATGGCAGGTTGCGGCCCTTGCGCCGAGGCCGAGAGGTGAACGCCGATGATGAGGAGACCAAGGCAAAGGGTTGCCAGGGCGGTGCGGCGGAATTGGGTATCTGGACGGCTCAAGGGCATGAAGAACACGCTCCGTGGAAAGATATGATGATATTTGGCTGACATTGCGGATTCCGGTATGCCGTGCTATACTATGACAAATTGGAGGTGCGCTCTGCTGAGACTCGATAGACGGCGATCTGCTCGCTGCGCCCACGCACCGGCCGCATCCCGAGCGGATCGAAGGCGATTTGACCCTTAGCCAGCTCGAAGGTGCGCGGACCGATCAGCAACTCATTCTTATCGGCCATTTCCTGGAGCCGCTGCGCCAGGTTGACCGCGTCGCCGATGGCCGTGTAGTTCATCAGTTGCGGCGTGCCGATGTTGCCCACCACTACGTCACCGGTGTTGATGCCGATGCCGATGGACAGCCGGTGGATGGGGCCGGCCGCAGCCTTGAACGCCGTCACGATGTCCAGGCCCGCGCACACGGCCCGCACCGCGTGATCCGGCTGGGGTGACGGTGCGTTGAAAAGGGCGATCACCGCGTCGCCCATGAACTTGTCCAGCGTGCCGCCGTGAGTCTGGATGGCCGCAGCCACCAGTTGCAGCCGGCTGTTCAGGATTTCGACGAGTTGGTCGGGCGGCACCGACTCGGCGAGCGGCGTGAAGCCCTGGAGGTCGGCGTAGAGGATCGTCGTCTCCTGACGTTTTCCGCCCAGGGCCGGCGGCTCAGGCCGCTCCATGAACTCGGCCATCACCTCGGCCGGCATAAACCGCTGCAGCAAATCGCGGATGCGGTCGTTGGCTCGCTGGAGTTGCGCTTGCAGGCGGGCGTTATCCCGGCGTAGGGTCGTCTTTTCGAGCACCTGGCGGATGCGCACCCGCATCTCGCGCACCTGGAACGGCTTGCTGATGTAGTCATCGGCGCCGGCCAACATGGCGTCAATGGTGATCCGCTCCGAGGTCAACGCACTGACCATGATGATGCCCGTGATGCTGTCCGTTTGGCGGATTGTGCGCAGCACTTCCAGTCCGTCGCGGTGCGGCAGGATGATATCCAGCAAGAGCAGGTCGGGCGCGTGCTGGGCATGCGCGGCCAGGGCTTCCTCGCCATCGGTAGCTTCGATGACCTCGCAGCCGTCGGCTTGCAAGATCTTGCGCACCAGCCGGACTGTGTCCGGCTCGTCGTCCACCAGCAAGACTACAGGACTCTTGGCCATAGTGAAGTGATCCCCAATCCTGAACCAACAAGACTCGCGTGCCAACGTAGCTCTCGAACGCTGAGAGAGCAATTATAGCACAGGGCTAATTGTGTGCAAAGGCTACGACACGCAGACTTGAGGGCGATATGCAAGCACCGGAACGATCTCCGCGGCCGCCGGGTTCTGGCTTGATCGCCGGCCTGCGCAGGAGACAAACGCAGGCGGGGACCTGGCTGCGCGGGTCTCTGCGCCGCTGGATGATGCTGCCCATGGCCAGCCTGACCGTGGCCGTGGTCATCTTCGGGGCGGTTTGCGGCGCCCGTTTCGTCAACGAAGTCATGGCGCAGGCGGCGGCCGATGCCCTGCGTGCCTCGGGCCAGTTAGCCGCCGGCGTGGCACAGCTTCGCCTGCACGACCTTGCTACGCACGCCGCGTATGTCGCGCGGTTGGAGGCGCTGGCGCAAGCGCTGCGCGGCGACGATCCGACGTTTGCCCTCACCGAGCTGGACGACATCGCACGGCTGCACGATCTCGAGGTGGTCGTCATCTTGGATGCGACCGGTCGGCCGGTTGACACCTTGAACGACCGCCTGGGCCTGACGACCCCGACGGGTTGGGATAGGGACTTCGTGACCGATCCGAACGTGCAACGGACCATACAGCGCCAGCTTGCGATCACGACAGGCGAGCCGGTCGCGGAGGTCGGCCTGGTGGAGCGGCAGGGCAGCCCGATCTTCTACGCGATCGGCCGGGTGGCGTCCGGCGAGCGCAACTTCGGCGCGCTCGTCTTGGGGGTTTCCCTCCCGTACGTCATGCAGGGGATCGCCGGGCCGCTAAGTCGTCCGCTGGTCGTCTACGATGCCGCGGGTGCGCCGGTCTTCAGCACTTTTCCTGGCTCCGCGGCCGGCCCGGCCGGCCTGCCCCTCTTGCCGTCCTCGGTCATAAATCCGGCCGCCGACGCTTCCGCCGCGTTGCTGGAGGCGCGTCTTTTCGCTGAGCCATATCGCTACGTCGCCTATCCGATGCGGCTAGACGACGGCGTAATCAGCTACGTCGGCGTCTGGCAGCCGGTCGCTCCATTATCGGCCGAGATCCGGCAGTGGCAGATGCGGTTCTTGCTCGTGCTCGCCGCGAGCCTGTGCCTGGTGGTTGGCGCCGGCGCGTTTCTGACTCATCGCGTGGTTCGGAACATGCGTGCGCTGGGCGAGGCCGCCAGCGCCATCGCCGGCGGCGACTACGCTCGTCCGCTCCCGACGACGGGGATCGGAGAACTGACGCCCCTGGCCGAGGTCGTCAATCAGTTAGTAGGCCAGGTGCAGGGGCAGATCACTGCCATGCACGATCAGGTCGGCCGCGGAAACTATCTCTTTGTCGCCAGCGCCGAGCTGGGGCGCACGCTCGACCTGGATGACGCCCTGCAAACGGCCGCGGAGGCGATCCATGGGCTGGGCGGCCTTGCCTACGTCGTCGTCCTGGTGGGGCGGGGCGAGCTGGGGCCTTACACCTGTCGGGCCGTGCGCGGTCTGCCGGCCGAGGTCGCGACGCGCATCCTCGGCCAGGTCTACCCCGTGCCGCTGTGGGGCGTGATGGCGCGGGCACTGGTGTCGCGCCAGCCATTGGTGATTGACGACGTGGCCGCACAACGGCGGCCGCAGGCGGGTGAGTTCGATTGGGACGTGGGGAACAGCCTGTTGCTCTTTCCGGTGGCGGGCGCCAGCGGCGTCAGTGGTCTCTTCATCGTCGGGGCGGCCGAGGCGGGGCGGTTCAGCGCCGACGACCTGGGCGACATGGTGTTCGCACTCGCCCGCATCGCCGCCAACAGCATTCTGAACGCCCAACTCTACCTGGAGGCCACGCGCTCCCAGGAGCAGTTGGTCACATTGCAGATGATCAGCCGGGTCGTCGCATCGGCTACCCAAGTCGAGGCCGTGCTGGATGTGGTGGTGCGCGAGGCAGCCGAGATGCTGGGGGATTGCCAGGCGTGGCTATTCCTGACCGATAGCGTCGCGGGAGTGGGACGGCTGCACGGCCAGCAGGGCGCCCTCTCGCTGGATACCTGGGGGAGTATCCACCAGGAGGTCGTGACCTGGGTGATGCGGGCCGGCCAGCCGATCTTTTACCACCCCGATCAACCGCTGGCCCAGTCGCCGGTGTGGATGCACACCGGGCCGGCGATGTGCGTGCCGCTCGATCTCGGCGAGAACACCATCGGCGCGCTGGTGATCGTCAGCCGGAACCGCCAGCGCGTCTTTATGGAAGACGAGATGATCGCCGCCAGGACGCTGGCGAACAGCGCCGCGAGCGCTCTCTATACTGCACAGTTGGCGCAACGCCTGCGCGGCATGCAGTGATTGTCCGCTAGAATGGACAGTCGTTCTTATTGACAGAAACGCGCGTCTCCGTTATGATATCGCGCAATACTTGTTCGACGCTTGTAAGGAGCGTGTCATGCCGACATCACCGTCTCATCGCGAACCCCGGCGCCCGCGCGTCCAGGGGCGGCCGTTCGACCGGGAGGCCCGCGCTCGTCGGGTCTTCGGGCTGTTGTTGATCGTCATTCTGTTGTGGGGGCCGACTGCCGCGTGGGCGGCGCCGGCCGCGCAGGATGGAACCTACGTCGTCCGGCCAGGGGATAACCTGACGATCATCGCGACGCGGCTGGGGGTTTCGCCGGCCGCGCTGGCCGATGCCAACGGCATCCGCAACCCGAACTTCATCTACGTCGGCCAGCGGCTCATCGTGCCGGGCGGTTCATCGCCCACGCCCCAGCCGGGCGGAGGCGGCATCCACGTTGTACAGCGCGGCGAGACCTTGGTGCGGATTGCGGCGCGCTACGGAGTGACAGTCGCCGCGTTGATGCAGGCCAACGGGCTGCGCAACGCCGATTTCATCTGGGTGGGGCAACAATTGACCATCCCCGGCAGCACGCCCGCGCCCACGCCGATTCCCACGCCCACGGCCGGGCCTACACCCGTCCCCGTGCCTTCGCCTTTGCCCACGACCGCGCCCACCCCGCAGCCGACTGTCGTGCCCCAGGTCGGAGTACACATCGTCCAGGTCGGCGACACGTTGAGCACCATCGCGACGCGTTACAACACGACCGTCAACGCGCTGATGGCCGCGAACAACCTGCCCAACCCGAACTTCATCTGGGTGGGGCAGCGACTCAAGGTGAGCCAAGACGGCTCGCCGCTGCCCAACCCGACGCCTCAGCCCGGTCCAGCGCCCCTTGCGGGTCGTTGGATTGACGTCAGTCTGAGCCGGCAGCGGCTCACCGCCTACTATGGGCAGACGCCGGTGTTCACCACCCTCGTCAGCTCCGGTCTGCCGGGCACACCGACCGTCGTCGGCACTTTCGCCATCCGGACCAAGCTCTTTTCGCAGGCTATGTCGGGACCGGGCTACTATCTGCCGAACGTGCCTTACGTGATGTACTTCTACGCCGGCTACGCCATCCACGGCACATACTGGCATAACAACTTCGGCCACCCGATGAGCCACGGCTGCGTCAACGTCTCGACCCCCGATGCGGCCTGGCTGTTCAGTTGGGCCAGCATCGGGACGCCGGTGGTAGTGCATTACTAGAAGCTGGTTGCTGGATACTGGATGCTGGTTGCTGGTTGCTGGACAACCATTGCGGCGCGTCAGCTTCCAGCTCCCAGCTTCTATTTTCCAGCTTCCAGCTTCCGGCTAAACCGTGGATCTTCATCCAACAATCGGCGCAGCCCCTCTTTAAGCGTCACTTTCGGCTGGTAGCCGAGCAGTTGGCGGGCACGGGTGAGATCAGCGACCAGGCGATCGCTGCCGCCGCTCTGCTGGCGGTTGTGGATCACCTCGGGCTGCCGGCGCGTAACCTGGCCTACCGCCGCGATCAGTTGCTGGATGCTGGTCTCCTGACCTGACCCCACGTTGATAACCGCCCGGTTGACGTCCGGCGCGGTCGCGGCGGCGATCAGCGCGTTCACCACGTCATCAATGTAGACGAAATCGCGCGTCTGGCTGCCGTCGCCGTGTACTACTACCGATGCGCCGCTCAACACGTTCTTGACGAACAGCGGCGCCACGGGCGCGTGGGCCGGCGGCATCCGCTGGCCTGGCCCATATGCGTTGAAGATGCGCAGAGCCACCGTCTCGATGTTGTTCAATTCCCCAAGAGCAAAAATGTAGTACTCCGCGGCCAGCTTGCTCACGGCATAAGGCACGAGCGGATGCGGCCAATAGTCCTCGCGAACGGGCTGGACATCTTGCGGGCCGTACACCGTCGCCGACGATGCCAGGACGACGCGCTTGACGCCTACGTCGCGAATCGCCTCCACCAGGCTGACCGTGCCGCCCACGTTCACGTCATTGTATTCACGCGGGTACAGCACCGATTCCTGGACCGAGACGCGCGCGGCCAAGTGGAAGACGCAGTCCACACCTTGCAGCAGCGTCCACAACTTGGGCCGATCGCGCACGTCGCCACGCGTAAACAGAGCATCGGGGTGCACCCGGGCCGGGTCGCCCGCGCTCAGATCGTCCAGCACCCGCACGTGATGCCCATCTCGCACCAGCCGGTTGGTCAAAGCGGCGCCGATAAAGCCGGCTCCGCCGGTCACCAAACAGCGCATGATCGTTGTGCCTCCTTGCATCGCTTTCGTAGTCAACTCGGGGGGACTTAGGGCGAAGTATAGCACAGCGACGCCGGGAACTGAAACCTGGCAACGGGACTGCTCGATGATGGCCACCGGCGGGCATTTGGCTTTATATTGCGCCTCGCGCTATAATATCGGTACTTTCACGCGATGGAGAAGCTCTCATGCTGAAAACCCACAACTGCGGCGAATTGCATCCGGCCCAGGCCGGGCAAACCGTGACTTTGGCCGGCTGGGTGCACCGGCGGCGCGATCACGGCGCGCTGATCTTTCTTGACCTGCGCGACCGTTCCGGCATCGTCCAGGTGACGTGCGACGCGCAACAGGCGGCCGAGGCTCACGCGGTCTTGAACGCGGCGCGCAGCGAATACGTCGTCCAGGTGCAGGGCGTGGTGCGCGCCCGCCCCGCTGGCCTCACCAACCCCAACCTGCCTACGGGTGAGATCGAAGTGGCGGTCCAATCGGCGCGCATCCTCAACGAGGCCAAGACGACGCCGTTCTACATCAACGAAGACAGCGACGTGGACGAGGCGCTGCGTCTGAAATACCGCTACCTGGATTTGCGCCGGCCCGCAATGCAGCACAACCTCATCCTGCGGCACCAGGTCGTCCGCCTGATCCGCCGCTACCTGGACGATCGCGGCTTTCTCGAAATCGAGACGCCGATGCTGATCAAGACCACGCCGGAGGGTGCGCGCGACTACGTGGTGCCGAGCCGCGTCCACCCCGGCGAATTCTACGCCCTGCCCCAGTCGCCTCAGCAACTCAAGCAGTTGCTCATGGTGGCCGGCTTCGAGCGTTACTTCCAGATCGCCCGCTGCTTCCGCGATGAAGACCTGCGCGCCGATCGCCAGCCGGAGTTCACCCAGCTCGACCTGGAGATGTCGTTCGTGGATCGCGGGGACATCATGGCGCTGATCGAGCCGCTCTACACCGAGATTATCGAGACGCTAGGCAGTAAGCCGATCATGCAGAAGCCGTTCCCCGTGCTCACCTACGCCGAGGCGATGGCGAAATACGGCTCCGACAAGCCCGATCTGCGCTTCGGCATGGAATTTGCCGACCTGGGCGACATGGCGAAGGGCAGCAGCTTCGGGGTCTTCGCCGATGCGGTGGCGGCTGGGGGGCAGGTGAAGGCCATCGTCGCGCCTGGCGCAGCCAGTTTCAGCCGCAAGCAGTTGGACGATCTGGCGGAGCAGGCGAAGCGGCTCGGCGCGAAGGGACTGGTGTGGATCGCCCGCAAGGAAGACGGCACGACGCGCACCTCTGCCAAGGCGTTGGCCGAAGGTGAGTTGGCCGCGATCTTCGCGCGGACGCAGGCGGCCCCCGGCGATCTCGTCCTCATCGTCGCCGACGCAAACGCGAACGCCGTCGCCAGGAGCCTGGGTGAGTTGCGCCTGACCCTGGGCCGGCAGCTCGACCTGGTGCGCGGTGACGTACACGCGCTCTGCTGGGTGGTGGAGTTCCCCTTGCTCGAATGGAGCGCTGAAGAAGCGCGCTGGTCCGCGATGCACCACCCCTTCACCTCCGCGATGGACGAGGATTGGCCCCTGCTCGAGACCGACCCCGGCCGCGTGCGCGCGAAGGCATACGACATCGTGATGGACGGCTGGGAGGTGGGCGGCGGCAGCATCCGGATCCATCGCCGCGAGCAGCAGCAGGCGATGTTCCGCGCCCTGGGCATCGGCCTGGAGGAGGCAGAAGAAAAATTCGGCCATCTGCTGGAGGCGTTCGAGTACGGTGCGCCGCCCCACGGCGGCATCGCCACCGGCATTGACCGCACCGTCGCCATCCTGGCCGGCTTCACCAGCATCCGGGAGGTGATCGCCTTCCCCAAGACCGCTTCGGCCACCGACCTGATGTTCCGCTCACCATCGGAGATCTCGGCAGCGCAGTTGCGCGAGCTGCACTTGTTGGTGGATCGGTGAGTTTGCATGTTGGGCGAGCCTGTGCTAAGATAGCGGTGTAGTACCCTGCGGTGCACGTGATGTTCCACAACGTTTTGAGCCAACAGATACATATCGGGGACTGGACATCCCAGCGAGCGATGCAATAGCCGCCATGACTGCTGAACACAGTCGCGGTATTGGCAAAGCAGAACTTACCGGCAACGTTCCCACCTGCGCAAGCAGGTTCAAAACCCGTGAGCACACGACACGGCGGGGCACTCGGCAAATAACGGGCCACCGGTTTATCGAACCGGTGGCCTTTGTGCATTAAAGCGGTGCAAAATGCCGAAATTCCCTTGACATTCCCCATGCGGATGTGCTATCCTTTGCACGTGCTCTAACCCGGACGGGCCGGCGTCAGACAGGTTCCGAACACGTAGCACGTAGCACGTAACACGTAACACGTAACACGTAACACGTAGCACGCAGCACGCAGCACGCAGAACGCAGCACGCAGCACGCAGCACGTCTCACTTCTAGGGAGAAGGTTTTCTTTGAAACGCGATCGCATTTCCGACGGGGTCTACGTCTTTACCAGTGGGCTGTACGCCGAGGTCACGGCGACGGTGATCTTCACCGACGAGGGCGCGATCCTGGTGGATACCTTGCCGTTCCCCCAGGAAACGCGGCAGGTGCGCGATTTCATCGCGCAGCGCCGGTCGAAGGTGTTGTACGTCGTCAACACCCACTCACACGCCGATCATATCTACGGCACATATCTCTTTCCCGAAGCTGAGGTGGTGGCGCACTATCTGTGCCGGCGGTTGATGGAGAAGCACGCCGAGGCGGCCTTGGCCGAGGCGAAACGGCAGACCCCGCAACTGGCTGAGGTTCGCATCCGCTACCCGGAGCTGCTGTTCAACGAAAAGATGACCCTGCGGGTGGGCGGCAAGACCATCGAGTTGGACTACTCGCCCGGCCACAGCCGCGACGTGATCACCGTGCACGCCGTCGAGGACCGGCTGATGGTCGCCAGCGACACGGTGATGCCCGTGCCTTACGTCGTCGGCGGCGACCTGGACGATATGATCCAGTCGCTCCTGGCAATCAGGCAGAAAGGCCTGGAAAATCTCGTTCAGGGTCATGGTGAGGTCTTATTACGGGGCGAGATCGAAGAAACCCTGGACCACAATATCCAATATCTGAAAAACCTGGATCGCCAGGTGCGCGAGCACATCGCCCGCGGCGTCCCGCGCACCGGCATCCTGGGTATTACCATCGAGGATTGTGGCCTCTCGCGCATCCCCTTGGGAGGCCTGGTCCAAAAGCTTCATCAGGCGAACTTGTTGACGCTCTACGACGCGTACCGGACGGAGATGAGGGCGAGGCGGTGACGTGTTGCGTATTGCGTGTTGCGTGTTGCGTGTTGCGTGTTGCGTGTGAGTTCGATCTACGCACCACGCTCCACGCACCACGCTACAACTGCGCCCCATCCTTCCGCGCGTCGTATAGCGAATCGGCCACGATCGCCAGCGCGGTCTCCATGTCCGCAGGGCTGAGGTCGAGCATCGGCCGGAAGCGAATCGAGCGTTCCCCGCACTTGAGGGCCACCAGCCCGTTCTCCAGCAGCAAACCCCGGAAGATGTCCCTGCCCCGGCCGTCGGGCAGGTCGAAGGCGAGCATCATCCCCCGGCCGCGCACGTTGCTCATCAGATCCGAGTCGGCAGCCAATTGGTTCAACCCGTCGAGCAGCGCCTGGCCGATGACGCCCGCGCTCTCCACCAGTCGGTCTTCCTCCATGATCTCCAGGTAGCGTTGGCAACGCACCATGTCCACCAGGTTGCCGCCCCACGTCGAATTGATCCGACTGGAGACGTGGAAGACGTTGTCGGGCACTTCATCAACGCGCGGCCCCGCGATGATGCCGCACACCTGCGCCTTCTTCCCGAACGCGATGATGTCCGGCTTGACGCCCATTTGCTCGATGGCCCACATCGTCCCCGTCGCGCCCATGCCGGTCTGCACTTCGTCCACGATGAACAGGAAGTCGTTTTCGTCGGCCAACTGGCGCAACTGGGCAAAAAACTCCGGCCGGAAGTGGTTGTCGCCGCCCTCACCCTGAATCGGCTCGATGATGAGGGCCGCGATGTCGTTGGGGTTTTTGACGAGCGCCTGCTTGATCTGGGCGATCGCCTGGGCTTCGACCGCGAGCGTCTCCTGGAGCACCTGCCCGGTGACGGGGAAGCGCAGCTTGGGGTTGACGACACGCGGCCACTTGAACTTCGGGAAATACGCGTGCTTGCGCGGGTCGGCCGTGTTGGTGAGCGAGAGGGTGTAGCCGCTGCGGCCGTGAAACGCTTCGCGAAAATGGATGATCTGTGTACCCTTTTCGCCCTTGCCTGCGGCCAGATTCTTGCGCACCTTCCAGTCGAAGGCGGTTTTCAGGGCGTTCTCCACGGCCAGCGCGCCGCCGGCCACGAAGAACAGGTAGGGCATGTCGGCCGGTTTGGCGACGCGGGCAAAGGTCGCCACGAACTCGGCCAGGTAGGTGGTGTAGACGTCCGAGTTGGCCGGGTTGTAGAGCGCCACCTCGCAGATACGCTGCATGAACTCCGGGGCGCGCAGCTTGGGGTGGTTGTGGCTGACCGGTTGGCTGGCGAAATAGGCGTAGAAATCGAGATACTCCCGGCCGGTCGCGGCGTCGCGCAGGTAGGGGCCGTGTGACCCTTGCAGGTCAATGACCAGGTGCTCGCCGTCGGCCAGCATGTACTTGCCGATGGTGCGATGGACTTCGCGAGGGGAAACAACGACGCTGTTTGACATAGACGAGACTCCTTTGGCTCAGTATGACGTAGTGCGTGGTGCGGGTGCGTTGTCCGTATTCCGTGGCGTATGGCGCGCGTCCTCTCACGGAAGACGCAACACGTACCACGCAGCACGCTGATGTCATGGCTCCAATGCCAGCTCGGTGACGATCACGCGTCCGCCTTCAGCGCGGGCGCGCAAGGTGACTTCGTTCTCACCAGGCTGCAACGTCAGGGTGATTCGATAGATGCCGCCTTCGCCCGGCAGGTCGAGCGCCGCGCTATCTGGCGCTAAGGTCACGCGCAGGGTGGCTGTCCTCGCATCCGGCGACCGAACGATGATCGGCGCGTTGCCGGTGAAGGCGCGGGTGGTCTTATCGAACGCCTCCCAGCCCACGCCCAACACCAGGTAGGGCGCGGCCGTGGCCGGCGGCGTCACTTCGTAGACCGTGATCCGCTCATCCGCGTAGACGACTGGCTGATCGCCGAAGATCTCCCTTGCCGCGGCCTCGGTGTACGCGCGCTCGCGTCCGCCGGGCATCTTGTAGCGATCCAGCACCACCCAGCGCACGCCCAGATCGGCCAACACCTGTCGGCCCTGCCGCGCCAGGTCGAATGCGATCACGTCCGGCCCCAGGTGGCGGAAATGCTGGAGCACCGGCGCGCGGTCGGTCAGCGTGCGTGGATCGTCGCGGCTGATGTAGGCGACCGTGAGCGGCTTGCCGTGCTCCGTCTGATAGAGCAGGTAGCCGGGGCGATCCCAGTTCATCGGCAGATTCAGCACCGCGCCCGGCCGAGGATCGGCCGCCAGCGTGCGATACCACGCCGGCGTGTCGGCCGCGCTCATCGGGTAGGGCGCGGGCAGGAACTCAAACAAGATCAGGGCCAGCGCGGCCACGGCGAGCCATCGCCGCGACCTAACCCCCCACCCCCCTTCCCTCGCAGGGAAGGGGGAGGGGGAGAGGTCGGACGGACGCATAAGCCATTCTACCCCACGGCCAGCCAACACCGCCATGACCAGCATCACCATCACGTCGAACCGGCTGACCGAACGAGTGATGTCCATGAATGGCACGATGCGCACCAGCCAACCGTAGGGCAAGCCGATCTCGCCGCCGCCGGGCAGCAGATCGGCGCGGCCGGCAATGTGGAGCACAGGGCCGAGGGCCAACACGATGAAGACCAGCAGCACGATGAGCCAGGGACCGCGAATTGCAGATCGCAGATTGCGGATTGCAGATTGCTTACCAACCCGCCGACTGCTTGCCCAGGCGCCCAGGACGGCCAGCGCCAGTACGGTGTAGCCTATGAAGACCGAATGCTCGGAAACCGTCGCGGCAAATACCTTCGCTCGTTCCTGCGCCCATTTGCCCCACAACGGATGAAACTCCTGCGGCGTGACGAATGCCAGCAGGTCGGCCGAGAGGGTGCGGCTTTGCGCCGGATCAGGAACCATGAAGCGCGACTGCCGCGCCTCGCGCACCATCGGCGCGAGCAGCGGGCTGAACGCGATGGCCCAGAGGAGCCAGACCGCGGCGACGGCGGCCAGAAGCCGCGGCAAGGGAGCAAAGGGGCGGGAGGGCAGGGGCGCGGGGGCGGCAGCGGATGAAAACGGATAAGTGGATGACCGCGGCCAGCGGAACGTTTCGGCCCAGCCTCGCCAAATGGCCCAAATCAACACGACCGCGGAGAAGATGAGGCAGTAGAGCACGTAGTACCAATCGCACAGCGCGACCAGGGCGAGAAAAAACGCGGCGAGAAAAACGTCTTTGAGATTGCAGATTGCAGATTGCAGATTGCAGATTGCAGATTTTCGCCTTGCGATTTGCGATTTGCGTTTTGCGATTTGCGATTTGCGATTTGCGTTTTGCGCCCCATCCACCGCGCGCAGCAGATAGAGCGCAAAAAACGGTATCCACTCCAGACTGATGACCTGCATGTGGCCGAGGAGGTGGGCGACGTGAAACGGGGAGAAGGTAAAGATGACCCCGGCCACGAACGCGGCAAGGCGGCTGCTGCCTGACCCCAGAACGTAGCGCGCCAACAGGTAGGCGCCAAACCCACCGAGGGCGAAGCTGAAGAGGATGGCAGCGTTGTAGGCTGGAAACAGCCCCCCGGCGATCTGCACCGGCAGGGTGAGCAGCCCATTGAACGGGTTCAGCGTGTGGAAGAGCAGACCGACGCCGGTGGGCGCGTAGAGCAGGTGGGTGAAATATGGGCTGGCGTGCTGCTCCAGCAGGGCGGTGCGCATCCACCAGAGATTCCAGAAGTTCTGCCAGCCGTCGAAGCTGTCGCCGGGGATGGCGGCCGTGAACTCGCGGACGAGCGGATAGGTCAACGCCAGGGTGAGAAACAGGTAGCCGCCAAGCGCCAGCGCGGAAGGGATTGCTTCGGGGCTGCGGCCCCTCGCAATGACGGCGCGAACGTTCGGAGCAGCGGGCACGGACATGCGGTTAGGCTCCGGCATCGGCGGCGCGAAGGGCGGCGGCGAGAACCTGCTCGCCCGCGGCCAGCAGAGCGACGGCGCGCTGGCCGGCTTCCACGACGAAACTCTCGTCACGGAGGCTGCCCACGTTGCTGCGCACGTTGCGGGCCGCGGCCTGGAGGCCGGCGTGAGCCATCAGCGCCGCGACCGCGGCGTCGCTGACCGCGTTGCGGTTGCCGTGCGCCGCCATCTGAACGGCCAGCTTCAGCACGTCCACGCAGGCCGCGGCCACCGCCAGCGGCACGTCGGTGGCGATGCGCAGCGCGGCCTGAATCGCGGCCGTGCGCTCGACCCGCTGTGCGTCAGTCTCCCTGGGCAGCTTGTAGGCCGCCGTAACCCCGCTGTACGCGGCCGTGTCGGCGTCCATCAGGCTGGTGAGGGTTTGGCGGAGCGCCTCGGCCTGGGGCAGCGCCGCACGCATCTCCGCGTCATAGGCGACGTACAGTTCGCGACCCAATGTCAAACGCGCGACCATCGCGATCAGCGCGCCGCCGAGCGCACCGGCCAGCGCGGCCGCTGAACCGCCGCCCGGCGCCGGGCTATCGGCCGCCACCGCGGCCAGGAAGTCATCCACGGGGTGGGCGCCCCATCGAGGTGAGCTTGCATAGTCGGTCATGGGGCGATTATACATGCCGGCGGTTGAACGCGCAAAGGCGTCCGACGCTTCCTAACACAACGCTAACGAAACGGAAACGCACCTCTAACACGGTTCCGGTAGAGTTGGGGCGGCTTTCAATGTGTGCTAGAATAGACGCGGTAAGTGCGCCCTTCTTGTAACTGCTGGAGGAATGCCTGTGAACCGAGATTCTGTTTCCAACATGCGCTGGGGTTTGTCCAGCGAGACGGCCTGGTGCCCACCGACTGACGTGTACGAAACCGACGACAATGCCGTGGTCATGGTCGAGATCGCGGGGCTGGCCGAAGGCGATTACGAAGTGATGTTGGTCGGCCGGCAGCTCGTCATCAGCGGCGAGCGACGTGACCCGGCGGAGAAGCTGACCTATCAGCAGATGGAGATCCGCTACGGCAAGTTCCGCACGCAGGTGCTCCTGCCGTGGGCGCTCGACCTGTCCGGGCAGGTGGCTTCTTACGAAAACGGCTTCTTGCGCGTTCTGCTGCGCAAGGCCCAGGCGCGCCGGGTGCCCGTCCGCGTGACGGAGGACCCTCGTAAGGGAACAATGGATACCGAATCGTAAGGATGTGAATCAATGGCTGACGAACAAGAACTGATCATCCCCGGCGAGCTTGCCATCCTGCCGCTGCGCGGGGTGGTGGTCTATCCGATGATGTGGCTGCCCCTGACCATCGGGCAGGAACGCTCGATCCGGCTGGTGGACGACGCGCTCACCGAGTTGCCCGCGCAGCGGATCATCGGTCTGCTGACGTCGCGCAACGCCGATATCGAGGAACCTTCCACCGACCAGATCTACGAGATCGGTACCGCGGCGATGGTGCACCGGATGCTCAAAGCGCCCGACGGAACCATCAGGCTGATCGTCCAGGGCCTCGAACGCATCCGCATCCGGCGCTACTTTCAACACGACCCCTACCTGCGCGCCGAGATCGAGCTGCTCCCCGACGACGAAGAGGAATCGCTGGAGCAGGAAGCGCTCATGCGCACGACCCTGGAACTCTTCCGCCGGCTCGTCGCGCTCGTCCCACACATGCCTGAGGAGTTGGAGACCGCGGCGATCAACGCGACCAGCGCACGTCAGTTGGTCTACCTGGTCTCCGCCAGCATCCGCATCGAGCCGGCCCAGGCGCAGGAGATTCTGGAGATCAATCCCGTCAAGGAGAAGCTGGTCAAGCTGAACGCGCTGCTCACCAAGGAGCTGGAAGTCTTGGAGTTGGGCCGCAAGATCCAAACGCAGGCCCAGGACGAGATGAACAAGATGCAGCGCGAGTATTTCTTGCGCGAGCAGCTCAAGGCGATCCAGAAGGAGCTGGGCGAGAGCGACGAGCAAGAGGCCGAGATCCAGGAGTTCGAGAAACGCATCACTGCGGCCGGAATGCCCGAAGAGGCGGAAAAGGAGGCGCGCCGCGAGCTGGATCGGATGCGTAAGATGCCCACCCAGGCCGCCGAGTATTCGGTCATCAAAACCTACGTGGACTGGATGGTCAGCCTGCCGTGGAGCGTGACCACCCCGGACAACCTGGACATCGCCCATGCCCGGCAGGTGCTCAACGAAGACCACTACGGCCTGGAGAAGATCAAGGATCGCATCCTGGAGTTCCTGGCGGTGCGCAAGCTGCGGCTGGAGCGCAAAGTCGAAGGGGCCGGCCCTGAACCGGCGCCGCAGGATCAAATCCGCCGCGATCGCGAGGGCGTGATCCTCTGCTTCGTGGGGCCGCCGGGCACCGGCAAGACCTCGCTCGGCCGCTCGGTCGCCCGCGCGTTGGGCCGCAAGTTCGTCCGGCTGGCGTTGGGCGGCATCCGCGACGAGGCGGAAATCCGCGGCTTCCGGCGGACGTACATCGGCTCGATGCCGGGACGCGTGATCCAAAGCCTCCGCCGCTCCGAGAGCCGCAACCCGGTCTTTATGCTGGATGAGGTGGACAAGCTGGGCCACGACTTCCGCGGCGACCCGTCATCCGCGCTGCTGGAGGTGCTCGACCCGGAGCAGAACTCCGAGTTCCGCGATCACTACCTGGACGTGCCCTTTGATCTCAGCCAGGTCTTCTTCATCACCACGGCCAACTGGCTCGACCCGATCCCCCAGCCACTCCTCGACCGCATGGAGGTGATCGAGCTTAGCTCGTACACCGAAGAGGAGAAGGTCAAGATCGCGGTGGGCTACCTGGTGCCGCGGCAGATTCGGGAGAACGGCTTGAGGGCCGAGGAGCTCGGCTTCAGCGACGACGCGCTGCGCCGGCTGGTGCGCGAGTACACCCGCGAAGCCGGCGTGCGCAACCTGGAGCGCGAGATCGGCGCGGTGTGCCGCAAGGTGGCGACGAAGGTGGCCGAGCAGGGAAGTGCGCTGTCCGTAAACGGCGGCGCCATGCCCGAAACAGCGGAGCAAGCTTTGCCCGAAACAGCGGGACAACCTATCGCTCCCGTGCTGGTGGATGCCAAAGACCTGAACACTTACCTGGGCCGGCCCAAGTTCCTGCCCGAAGTCGCCGAGCGCGTGGAGCGGGCCGGCGTGGCGACCGGCCTGGCGTGGACCCCCACCGGCGGCGACATCCTCTTCCTGGAGGCCACGAGGATGCCCGGCAGCAAGGGCTTCACGCTGACGGGCCAGTTGGGCGACGTGATGAAGGAATCGGCGCAGGCCGCGCTGAGTTGGGTGCGCAGCAGCGCCAAAGACTACGGCGTGGACGAAGATTTCTTCAGCAAATCCGACATCCACCTGCACATCCCAGCGGGCGCGACGCCGAAGGACGGGCCCAGTGCGGGCGTGACCATCGCGACCGCGCTGATGAGCCTGCTGACCGGCCGGCCCGTGCGCAAGGACCTGGCGATGACCGGCGAGATCACCCTGCGCGGCCAGGTGTTGCCCGTGGGCGGCATCAAAGAGAAGGTGCTGGCCGCCAGCCGCAACGGTCTCTGTACGGTCATCCTGCCCAAGCGCAACGAGTTCGACCTGGAGGACGTGCCCGAGGCGGTGCGGTCGAAGATGCAGTTCGTCTTTGCCGAGCGGGTGGATGACGTGGTGCACGCCGCGCTGACGCCAGCGACGGCGGAGGCTTGAGGCTGGAAGCCGGAAGCTGGAAGCTGGAAGCTGGAAGTTGGAAGCTGGAAAAATGTGCCGCCGGAGGGAGGTCTTTCGACCCGCCTCCGGCGGTGTTGTTTTCCTGGCAATTCGTCATTGCGACCGTCACTCCTTCGCTTCTCTCAGGACAAGTTCTGAGCGGGTTGGCGATGGGCGGTCGTTACGGCGTGACGCCGTTGTAGGGGCGGGTTTCTCTGCATCAACGATTAGCTCGTCGTCGCAGCGCTGCTACCATGCACGGCAGGCCTGCGTTAACCACGGGAAACCCGCCCTGCTGCCGCGCCGGATGCTTCGCTGGATTCTCGCCGTCGCGAACCTTGACTTGTTAACCCGCTCAGCATGACAGCGCAAGTTCGTGCAGGCGGTTGCGACTGTCACTCCTTCGCTTCTCTCAGGACAGGTTCTGAGCGGGTTGACGATGGGCGGTCGTTACGGCGTGACACCGTTGTAGGGGCGGGTTTCTCCGCATCAACGATTAGCTCGTCGTCGCAGCGCTGCTACCATGCACGGCAGGCCTGCGTTAACCACGGGAAACCCGCCCTGCTACCACACAACAAGGGTTTCTCACTCCGCCGCCGCCCCCAGGATCTTCTCCAGCGCGGCGACCTCCCCCTCCCGCCGGCCATACCCCATCTCACGGATCATCGCCCTCGCCTTCGCCAGGCTGGCCCGCGCCGGCTCGATGGCATCCAGGGCCAGGTGCAGCCGGGCGGCTTCCAGGTGACAATCCGCCTCGTACAGCTTCATGCCCCCGCGCTGGGCGATGGCGAGCGCCTCGTCCAGGTCCGGCCGGGCGCGGGCCACGTCGCCGGCCACCCGGCGCAGCGCCGCGCGGGCCATCAGGCCAAGAGGAATGTATTGCTGTTGTCCAGCCTGCCGCAGGCCCTCCACCGCCCGGTCGAGGTGAGATGCGGCGAGACCTCTCTCATCCCCCCGCCCCCCTTCTCTCCCCTGCGAGGGGAGAGAAGGGGGAGTTGCACCACCCCCCTCCCTCGCAGGGAGGGGGGCAGGGGGGGTAGGTTCTCCCGCCAACATCAAATGCGCTCGCCCCGCAGCGAGATTTTCCAGCGCAATATCGAGAAGGGAGTCGCCAGGCTGCCGCCATTCGAGGAGCTTCGCTAACCGGCGCACCACCTCCGCGGGCTGCCCCTGCCCTAGCAGCAGATCGCAGTAACGGTAGCCCGGGAGCGAGTAGAGGAGCGGGAACTCCGGCTGCCGCTCCGCCTGCATGACCTCGGCCTCGCGGAAAAGCGCCGCGGCCTCTGCGACCGCGCCGGCCTGGTGCAGCGCATCGGCCAGGGCCGTCCGATTAGCTATCCCCCAGAAGGCATCGCCGCTGCGATCGGCCAGCTCGACGCCCTGCCGGGCGTACGCCACGGCCCCGGTCACATCGCCCAGGGGCAGCGCCAGCTCGCTGAGGTTGCCGGCAATGGTAGCGGCTTCTTTCCATCTCTCATGCGCAATGTCGGCCTCCAGCCCGGCCCGCATCGGCTCGACCGCCTCGGCCAGCCGGCCCAGCGCCCGCAGGGCGGAGCCGGCCTCGTTGAGGACGAAAGCCTGGGCGTCCTCGGTCAGCCCGGCCGCGAGGTGGCGCCAGGGCGGGTCGAAGAAACCGGCCAGCACGGCCAGGTCCGCGCCGAACGCGCCAAGTTTCGTGAAACTGAAGAATTCCTTGCCCCTTTGGATCCGCCGCCAGTACACCTCGACCAGCGCGTCCTGGCGCCGGCCGGCCTGGCAGCCGTGGGCCACGGCCGAATAGAGCGGAGCCATCTCGGCCAGCGTGTCGGGGCGCTCTTTCGCGTGGGTCTTGTAGTGCTCGTAGAGCCGGCCGTGCGCCGCCTGCCAGGCCGCGGGCTGCTCGGCCCCCACCCGCGCCGCGAAGTGCTCGCGCACCAGCGGGTGGCAGTCCAACTCGTCGGGCCGGGCTTCGTCGCGCGGGGCCAGCAGCCGGGCGCGGCGTAGGGCTGCAACCGCGCGCTGGAAATCCATGTCGCCGAGCGGCTGGGGTTCCGGCCCATTAACCAATACCTTCCCGCTGAGGCCGGTCTCCGACCGAGCCGGTCGGAACAGCGCATCCGTCAGGCCGGAGATGGGGGGCGCGGCGCGCAGCGCGGTCAGCGCGGGGCCGTCGGCCGGCCGGTCGAACAGCCCCATCATCTGCAGGATCGCCCGCTCCGGCCCCGGCCCAAACCACCGCTCGTAGGCGGCCATCACACGGCCCGCGTGGCCGCCGGCCTGGCTGTCTCCCTCCAGCGGTCCGATCTCGTGACAGCGGCGCACGTCGCCCCCACACATATCGGTCAGCAGCCCGCCCAGCAGCGTCAGCGCCAGCGCATGTCCCCCGTATTCCGCCGCGGTTTCCCTCAGTTCCCCTGTATTCCCTCGCACCCCCAACTTTCTCAGGTATTCCGCGCCCGCCTCCGGCGTCAACTGCTCCAGATCCACCTGCACGTGCGTCGCCCCGGTGAATTCCCGCAGGTCGTCCAACGGCAGGCGGGTGGTCACGACGCACAGGCCCGGTTGGCCGTGCGCCAGCGAGCGCAGCAGGCAGCGCAGGCCGGGGTCCTTGATCCGCCCCGCCTCCACTGGCGGCGGGTTCTGTAGCGGCTCCAAGCCGTCGAGGATCAACAGCGTGCGGCGCTGCTGCACCAGCTCGGCCAGCCGCTCCCCCTTGTCCCACGGCGAGCCGGCCGTCGGGTCGGGGTCGCCGAACCAGCGCAGCGCCGCGTCAATGAACGGATCGGCCGACGCCTGGCGTCCCTCGGCCGCGCCCTGGCTGTAGAACGACCAGCCGAAGACCCGCTCGGCCCCGCGCCAGCCGTCGCGTTCCAGCGCCAGCAGCCATGCGTTCACCAGCGCGGTCTTGCCCACCCCGCCCCACGCCACCAGGCTGAAGACGTGCGTCTGCGGGTCGGCCCAGGCCCGATCCAACGCGGCCAGCTCCCGCTCGCGGCCGAAGAGATCCGGCCCGGTGGCGGGGAGGCGGGCGAGGGAGATGCGAGGTTTACCGGGGGCAGCCGCGGTCCCGCCCGCCGCAGCCCCCAGCCGCGGCGCAAATTCGGCGTACTTGCCAGGGTTGGCGACCTTCACGCGCGCCAGCAGGTCATCAAGGAAGAGTTGGCGGTCGGCATATTCCACCAGCGCCAGCACGCGCTGGCCCCTGGTCTGCCCAGCCGCAAATTGCTCGTAGATCGCGTGGAAATGATCGAAGCAGAGCTTGGTCAGTTCGTCGTCGCTGAGCGCGGCGGTCACAAGCTCTCGGATGACGGCGATGTCGTGCGGCATTGCGGCTCCTCACGCTACGACGTTCAAGTCGTAGTGATCCACAACCAAACCACTCCCATCGGGACCGGATTCATCACCACAAAGGCACAAGGACACGAAGAACCCATGGGCTTTGTGTCTTGGTGTCTTCATGGTGCGGATTCTACCACGTCCCCACGGGTGACGCAACACCCCATTTGCGTCCTTCGTGCTTCGCGTTCTTCGCCATCTTCGTGACTTCGCGCTCCAAATATCCTGTGGTACAATACCCCCGTAACCCTGCACGACGCGCGAAGGAGACCCCATGCTCGACTTTTTCCAAACCAACTTGAAGACCCTCGATCCGGCCGTGGCTGATCTGATCGGCTACGAGGCGGAGCGACAGGCCCGCAAGCTCATCATGATCCCTTCGGAGAGCCAGGCGCCCGAGGCGGTGCGCGAGGCGCTCGGCTCGGTGTTCCAAAACATCTACGCCGAGGGCTACCCCGACCCCGATACCCACAAGCTGACGGAGCCGCAAATCCTGGACTACGAGGTCCAACTGGCCGCGTATCGCCGTGATGCCGACGAGCGGTACTACAAGGGCGTGGAGTACGCCGACGTTCTGGAATCGCTGGCCCGCCGCCGTGCAGCCGAGGCGTTCGCGGCCAACGGCGTCCCGCCGGAAGAGATCTGGGCCAACGTTCAGCCCCTCTCCGGCTCGCCGGCCAACAGCGCGGTCTACGCCGCGCTCGTGCCCATCGGCGCGACGGTGATGGGCATGGATCTGCTCCACGGCGGCCACCTGACCCACGGCAGCCCGGCCAACCGCTCCGGCAAGCTCTACAACATCGTCTCCTACGGGATTGACCCGGCCACCGAGCGGCTGAACTACGACGCCATCGAGGCGCTGGCGAAGCAGCACAAGCCCAAAATGATCATCGCCGGCTTCACCTCCTACCCGTGGATGCCCGACTGGGCACGCTTCCGGCAGATCGCGGATGCGGCCGGCGCGTACCTGCTGGCCGACATCTCGCACATCGCGGGCATGGTGGCCGCAGGCGTCGTGCCCAGCCCCATCGGCCACGCGCACGTGATCAGCTTCACCACGCACAAGACCCTCTACGGCCCGCGCGGCGCGTGCATCCTGACCACGGATCGGGCGTTGGGGCAGAAGGTGGATTCGGCCGTTTTCCCCGGCGAGCAGGGGGGGCCGCACATGAACACCATCGCGGGCATGGCGGTCGCGTTCAAGCTGGCCCGCACGCCGGAGTTCGCCCGGCTCCAGCGCCAGGTGGTGGAGAATGCGAAGCATCTGGCGGCCGAGCTGGAACGTCACGGCCTGCGCGTCCCCTACGGCGGCACGGATACCCACATGATCCTGGTGGACTGCAAAAGCGTGCGCGCCGAGCGCGGGGTCAGCCCCGACGGCAAGCGCGGCACGCCGCTGATGGGTGACACCGCGGTGCGCATCCTCGACATCGCGGGCATCGTCTGCAACCGCAACACGATCCCCGGCGACAAGCGCGCGCGCACCCCCAGTGGCATCCGCCTGGGCACGCCCTGGATCACCCAGCGCGGGTTCGAGGCGCCGCAAATCGAGCGGCTGGCGGAGATCATCGCCCGCGTGCTCAAGGCCACCAAGCCGCACGCCTACATGGGCCGCCACGGCCCGGTCTACTTCGCCAAGGTGGATTACGACGTGCTGGAAGACGCCAAACGGGACGTAGTGGATCTGGCCTGCTGCGTGGACCTGGGGGCAGACTACGTGCCGGCCGGCTACCCACACCACTACTTCATGCACAAGCAGACCACCGACCTGGGCGGCGAGTACGATATCATCGAGATCGCCGGGCCGCACGCGCGCGGTTTTTGCAACGTGGCGATGAGCAACGACGTCTACGCGCTTGGGCCAGGGGAGAGCCAGCCGACCTGGGTGCTCAACCCAGACGGCTCGCCGATCTGCGGCGGCGTGCTGAAGCGCACCGGCCCCGCGAGCACGACGTTCCAACTGCTCGTCCCGAAGCCGGCCGAGGCGCGCGTCGCCCACTGGTTCCGCGCCCTCTCCGATGGCTACGTGGATGTTGATCCGACCGACGTCCACGCCAAAGCGCCCGGCCCGGTCGTCGTCCGCCGTCTGCCGCACGAGTTGGCCGATGCCTGGCCCGAGAAGTCGCCTGCGGCCGAGGACTTCGAGTGCGATTGCGTCGGCTGGGCCTTCCACAAGCCCTATTGGATCGGTCGCGGCGCGCGGGCGACGGCTCCCGGCGGCCTGACCGCGTTGCCCGCGTTCGAGTGGGTGGGCAATCTGGCAGATTGC
The DNA here is from genome assembly GCA_026389845.1 of Chloroflexota bacterium. Classification (GTDB taxonomy): domain Bacteria; phylum Chloroflexota; class Anaerolineae; order CG2-30-64-16; family CG2-30-64-16; genus JAPLHB01. Next base: position 35,596 of record JAPLHB010000054.1, on the reverse strand, counting down.
GGTACAGCAGAGCCGGCCGGCCAGCCGCTCAAACGGACGAACCTGTACGAAGTCCACCGGCGGTCAGGGGCCAAGATCGTCCCGTTCGCGGGGTACGAGATGCCCGTCCAGTACAGCTCGGTGATTGACGAGCACCGGGCAGTGCGGCAGGCCGCGGGGCTGTTCGACGTGAGCCACATGGGGCTGTTCGAGTTCAGCGGCGAGAACGTCCATCTCTTCCTGAACACGCTCACGACCAACGACGTCGCGCTCATCAAGGTCGGTGGCTCGCAGTATTCCTATCTGCTCGGCGCTGATGGCGGCGTGATTGACGACATCTGGATCTACCGGATCGAGCCGGAACGCTATTGGGTGGTCGTCAATGCGTCGAACAATGACAAGGATTGGGCCTGGGTCAATGCGGTACGGGAGCATCGTGTGGCGATAGATGCGCAGCGGCCCTGGTCGCGCGCGCTCGGCGCGGAGACGGTTCTGATCCGCGACATGCGCGATCCCGCCCGCGGCAGCGAGATGCGTGCCCAGCTTGCCCTGCAAGGCCCCCGCTCGCGCGATATCCTGCTGGCATTGTTGGACTCCCCTCCCGTCGCAACGGGGGGGGCAGGGGGGGGGCCGCTGGCCGAGCAACTTCTGGCGATGGCGCGCAACGACATCATCCACGGCTGGCTGGCGGGCTATGATCTCTACATCGGCCGCACCGGCTACACCGGCGAGCCGATGGCGTTCGAGATCTTCGTCCACCCCGCCGCGGCGCCGGCGCTCTGGCACGCGCTCCTCGACGCGGGCGCGGCGTTCAGCCTCCAGCCGATCGGCCTGGCCGCGCGCGACAGCCTGCGCATCGAGGCCGGCCTGCCGCTCTACGGCCATGAGCTGGCCGGACCGCTGGGCCTCAATCCGGCCGACGCAGGGTTCGCGCCCTACGTCAAGCTCTACAAGCCCTTCTTCATCGGCAAGGCGGCCTATGTTGCCCATGAATTGGTGCGCAACGCACGGCTGGCCCGCTTCCGGGTGGACGAGGAGCACGTGGCGATGGTCGGCCAGGGGGACGTGATCGTCAACCGCAAGGGGAAGGTCGTCGGCGCGGTGACGAGTTGCTCGATTGACACCGAGGGCCGGCTGAACGGGTTGGCCTACGTCCAGGAGCCGAACCACCTGCGCGACACCCGGCTGGGGGTTTACCGCCTGGGCAGCCGCAACTGGGGCAGCCAATCACTGGAAAACCTCAAGCCCGGCGACCGGCTGGAGTTGCCGGAGGATATCACGGTGATCGAGCGGTTCTTGAATAAGAAGTAGCCATCGCGCACGTGCCAGGCACTTCCGAAAGTGCCTGGCACGTTACGCGAGCATCTCCAGCACTTCCTCATACGTCTCGCAATACGCATCGCACAGCGGCCGCGTGCCGCTCTCGATGATGTTGCCGCCGGCAAAGGCGATGGTCGGGAAGCCGGCCAGGCGGATGGCGCAGACGCCGGCCCCGGAATCCTCGATGCCCACGACGCTGTTCCGCGCCTCGAACGGGAGGCCCAGCCCCACGCGGCTGACCTCGGCGTAGAGCCAGGGGTGCGGCTTGGGCGAAAGCTCACCCAGCGTGCCGATCTCGCCCGGCCGCAGCGGGAAGCCCGCGGTGATGATCGCGTCGTAGAAGCGGGCCGGATCGCCCAGCCCCAACGTGCGGAACGCGGCCACGATTTCGGGATACGCCTTTTCGTACAGCCCGGACGTGACCAGCCCGATCTTGATCTCCCGCGCCTTGAGCGCCAGCAGGAACTCCTTCAGCCCCGGCGCGGGCACGAACGCATCGGCCCGGCCGCGGCCATCCAGAATCGCCCGCATCTCGCGGTGGCTGTGCTCGAAGTAGAACCGCCGCGCCTCCTCCACGGTCCGGCCCGGACAATACTTGCGGATGCAGTGTTCCAGGTGTTCGGAAACGCTGTGGCCGGAGACGAAGGGCAGGTCCGCGGCTTCCAGCTCGAAGCGGGGATTGCCGAGCAGGCTGGCTGTGGTCTTCTGGATGATCCAGACCCAGAAGCCCTCGCTGCGGACGCTGGTGCCGTCGAGATCCATCAGCACGGCGCGGATCGGCCGCTCCAGCCGGACGGGGTGGATGGGGTAGTAGGCGCCGTAGCCGAGCGCGGAGGTGACGTAGGCCAGCGCGTGGTCGGCGAACGCGATGAACTCCACCTTGTGGTCGCCGGTCGCGGTGATCGAGACCACGCCGTCCGCGCCGGCGCGAAACCGGCCGTCGGAGCACGCGGCGAGCGGGATCAACCCGCAGCCGGCGGGGAAGGCGCCCAGGTTCGGGATCACGATGGGGTCAGGCATGATATACTCGGCATGGTCACAAGGTGTGCTGTTAAAATGTCATGCTGAGCGGGTTAACGAATCACAGTTCGCAGCGGCGAGAATCCAGCGAAGCATCCGTTCGTTTCACTCAGAGCTTGTCCCTTCGTTGCACTCAGGGCAGGCTCTGAACACAGTGAAGGAACAGGTTCTCGCGGCGTAAGAGACCCTTCGCTGGATTCGCGCCGCAACGCACTTCACGGGACCAACCCGCGCCGAGCTTGCCCTGAGTGCAGCGAAGGGGTGGCAGTTGCGGCTATTTTCAGGACAAGAATCCGTTTTCGCAATGCATCATCGCCAACCCCGTTTCTCTGGCGGCGGCTGGTTGCGCGGGGTAGAGAAAAGCTCGGCCGGCAGAGACTGGCCCGCGGCTTCCGCCCGTTCGCTGAACTTGGGCCGGATGCCGGTCGGCTCCAGGTTGCCCATGACCTTGCCATCTTTCATCCCCGTTTCCTTGAAGGCGAAGATATCGCCGAGTACGATGATGTCGCCTTCCATCCCCTGCACCTCGGTGATGTTCGTCACCTTGCGTGAACCGTCTCGCAGCCGGGCCTGTTGCACAATCAGATTGATCGCCGAGCTGATCTGGGCACGCACGACCTTGAGCGGCAGATCCATCCCGGCCATCAGTACCAGTGTTTCCAGCCGGGCCACCGTGTCGCGGGGCGTGTTGGCGTGGACGGTCGTCAGGCTTCCGTCGTGGCCGGTGTTCATCGCTTGCAGCATGTCCAGTGCCTCGCCGCCGCGCACCTCGCCGACCACGATCCGGTCGGGCCGCATACGCAGCGAGTTCCGCACCAGCCCGCGGATCGAGACCTCCCCGGTGCCGTCGAGGTCGGGCGTCTTGGTCTCCAGCCGGACGACGTGCTTCTGGTGGAGTTGCAACTCGGCCGAGTCCTCGATGGTGACAATGCGCTCGTCCTCGGGAATGAACGAGGAAAGAACGTTCAGCAGCGTCGTCTTGCCGGACCCGGTGCCGCCGGAGACGACGATGTTCAGGCGGGTGCGGACACAGACCTTGAGAAACTCGGCCATCTGCGGCGTGAGCGAGCCGAATTTGATCAGGTCGTCAATGGTCAGCTTGTCCTTGGAGAATTTGCGGATGGTGACGGTGGGGCCGTCAATGGCGCAGGGCGGGATGATCGCGTTGACCCGCGAGCCGTCGGGCAGGCGGGCATCCACCATGGGCGATTTGCGATCCACGCGGCGGCCCAGGGGGCGAACGATGCGCTCGATGATGCGCATGACGTGGTCGTCGTCGTCGAACGTGATTTCGGTTTCTGATAGATGCCCCTTGCGCTCGGCGTAGATCAGCCGGGGGCCGTTGACCATGACTTCGGTGACGGTTGGATCGGCCAGCAAAGGCTCGATGGGACCAAACCCCAACACCTCGTCCACAATCTCGCGGAACAACTGCTGGCGCGCCTCATCGGGCAGGCGCAGGCCCGCGGCCTCGTAGATGGCGGCCAGGCGTTGGCCGAGCACGGAGACCATCTCCGGCGTCTTGGAAAGGTCGGTGCGACCCTCCAGGCTGCCCGCCAGGCGGCTGACCAGGCGTTGGCGGAATTCGGCCAGCGCCTTCCGGTCTGTCGGCCCCCCCGGCGGCTCGGCCGCGGCCTCCGTGCTCGCAGGGCGAGACGGCGCGACAGGCACCAAGTCGGTCGTGAAGTGCGCCTTCTCCGCCAGCAGCTTTTGCAGCTCCCGCGTCGCCTGCTCAAGTTGCTGGGTGCGCTCCTCCAACGTCTCCCGAAGCCGCTGATTACTGACCTCCAGGGCATCGTGCAGGAATTTGACCCGTACCAGCGACTTGACGCGGGTGAGCAATTCCTGCGGGTCCACCGGCTTTGTGAGAAAGTCGTCGGCGCCCGCCTCTGCCCCCTTCACCCGATGCTCCACGTCGCTCAGGGCTGTGACCAGGACAACCGGCAAAAAAAAGGTGGCGGGGTTCGCCCTGATCCGCCGGCAGACCTCGAAGCCGTCCATGCCGGGCATCATCACATCCAGCAGCACCACGCTGGGCTGCTCGGACGCGACCTTGGCAAGCGCCTCCAGGCCGCTTGTGGCCGAAATGAGCTGGTATCCTGTCGGTTCAAGACACCCTTCCAACCCTTCGATGAGTGTTGGGTTATCATCCACGATCAGAATTTTGACCTGATCGGGCCGAGGCTCCTGTGTTGCGAGCATGATGCCTCCTACAGATCGGCAAAGTAGGCCGAGCAGGCCCGGTCGAGCATCTCCGCTGAGGCCACCGGGCGGGAACGTTTGTATTTGGCGACGTCCAGCAACTGATCCAGAATGTCCCGTGGATGCGAGTTCTTGAACGCGCGGCCGGCCTGAGTGTACCAGGCGGCGACCATGTGTGCGAAGCCCTCCGGCACGTACTCGACCCCGCGCACCTTGCACATCATCTGGAAGATCTGCTGGAACTCGTCGGCCGTCGGGTTATCCACCTTGACCTTGTGACGAATCCGGCGCAGGAATGCCTCATCTACCAGCTTGGTCGGGTCCAGATTGGTGGCAAAGACCACCAGTTGCTCGAACGGAATCTCGATCTTCTTGCCGGTGTGCATGCTGAGGAAATCAATGCGCGTTTCCAGGGGCACGATCCACCGGTTCAACAGGTCCTGCGGATCCACCTGTTGCCGGCCGAAGTCATCAATCAGGAACATCCCGCCGTTAGCTTTCATCTGGAACGGCGCCTCGTAGTATTTGGCGGTCGGATCCCAGATCAGATCCAGGCTTGCCAACGTCAACTCTCCGCCCACCATCACCATTGGCCGCTCGATCAGCACCCAACGCTCGTCCAGTGTGTCGGCAGCGGCATCGAAGGCCCACGCGGCCGGCCCCGCAACTGGCTCCCCGCCGGCCCGCTTGTGGTTGAAGTCATCGTAGACCTTGATGATGTAATCGTCCACTGAGACGGCGTAGGGGATGTAGATCGGATCGCGGGCCAGCAGCTTCGCCATCCGGGTGGCGATAGTCGTCTTGCCGTTGCCGGGCGGGCCGTAGAGGAAGACCGATTTGCCCGAATTCAGCGCAGGCCCGATCTTGTCGAACATAGCCCGGTTGACCACCAACCCCTGGAAGGCCGCCTCGACCGCGGCTTCATCGAGTACGACCTCGCCGACGGCCTGACCGCGCATCATCGCGTTGTAGCGCTCCAGGGGTACCGGGGCCGGGCCGATGTATTGGCTGCGTTCGAGCGCCTGGTGCGCCCGATCAATCCCCTTCTGGCTGATCGTATACCGGTAGGCCTGCGTGCCAAACCCTCCCGATCCGACGATGTTGACCAGTTCTTCGCGATCGAGTAATTCGAGTACGCGCTGGACGATGCCGGCGAACGGCAGCCGCAGCTCGTGACTGACCTCGCTGGCGCCGATCTCGCCGGCGCTGTGGATCAGCTTGATGGCCAGCTCGCTCAACGCACCCAGGGTCAATCCGGTCTCCGCAAGGGTGAGCGGGCGCCGGAGAATCTGTTGACGGTCGGTTGGGATCATCCGTTATTTGCGCCTCCACATTGAATCCGCTTGTTTGTTCGCCATTGTACCACTTGACCGCTTGATAAGCCAAGCTTCGCGATCATCACGGAATACCAGGCACCAGCGGTAGATAATGCGCCGATGCCCCCCGTTCGAACGCGCCGATGTCGCACGCTTGACTCTGGGGACGGCGTACCCCGCGCTGGTCGGTCGTGAGGGTCGCGCCGTCTATCTGCGTGCAGATGCCGGCGTCCACGGCCGGGCTGCCGGCTGTCAGGGCGTGCGTCAAACTCACTTGTTGTACAGAGCCTATCAAAGGCCCGCCGTTGTCGGCCAGAGGCGCCAGGTGTGGATTCTGGCCGATGATATTACCGGACAAGTCCCCCCGCAGGGTGCAGTTGTCGGCGTCCTGGATCAGATTGTAGCCCAGCGAGTCGAGCGTGTTATGGCAGTCAGGGCCGAGGTGAGCCGTCGAGTTGCCGGCCAACAGCAAGCCTTTGATCGTGGCCGTGCCCAGGTTGATGATCCCACCGCCATCCCCTCCGGGGCTTTCAGCGACGCCGCTTGCGCCCGTGGTGTTGGTGCTGATCGTGCTGTGCTCCAACAGGGCCACGCCTTTGTTGTAGACGCCGCCGCCATCCCCGCCCTCGCCGCCCCACAGCGCAGCGCCCCCGTTCCCGCCATGATTGCCGCTGATCGTGCTGTTGCTGAGGTACAACCGGCCCTCGTTGAAGATGCCGGCGCCAGCGCCGCCCCCGCCCGCAAACCCGTGCGAGCCGCCCGCGTCTTCCCCATCCCCGCAGCGGTTGCCGTTGATCGTGCTGTGAGTCACCGTCAACACGCCGCTGTTGTAGATGCCGCCGCCGTCGCCGCCCGAACCGCCGCCGCTGCCAGGCGGAGAAACCCAGCGTCCCCCGGTTCCCGTGTCGTTGAAAGCGATGAGGCTATCCTGCACCGTCAGCGCGCCCTTGTTATAGATGCCGCCGCCAGACCCTGCCCTTCCGCTGCTGATGCCGGCGCCACCGTTTCCTCCGTGGTTGTCGCCGACCACGCACCGATCCAGGATCAGCGCGCCGCTGTTGAAGATGCCGGCCCCCGCCCCGCCATCCCCGCCTGGCCCGCCGTTGAAGTAATCTTCCGTGTTGCTGCCGCCGCGGCCGGTGCGATTGCCGCCGACCACGCATCCGGTCAGGGTGAGCGTGCCCTCGTTGAAGATGCCGGCGCCAGGATCGGCGGAGCCGCCGCCCGTAATGCTGTCTGCGCCATCGAGGGTGCGTCCGCCGGTGACGGCGGTGTCGTGGATGGCAACCACCGCGCCAAAATGGACGTGCAGCACCCGGTCGAGGCCGGCGCCGCCAATGGTCGTAGTACGCGCGCCCGCACCAGCCAGGGTCAGGTTGCTCCGAATGTCCAGGTCGCCGGTGACGTTGGCATCCTCGCCCGCGCCGGGGAGCTGCAGGAGGTAGTAACCAGCGGGCAGCTCAATCGTGTCATCCCCGTGCCCCGCCGGGCAGGCGTCTACGGCCGCATTCAGGTTGGCGGCCTGGATCGCCTCTCGCAGCGAGCAGTCGCCGTCGCTATTCAACTCGTCATCGGTCGTGTTGACCCGAATCGTGACGGGCAGAGCGGTGGGAGTCGGCGTGGGGGTCGGGCCGGCGCAGACCAGGACGCTCACGTCGTCGAGGAACATCCACGTGCGCGGGCCGGCGCTGATGTTGTCGTTGTAGACCTCGAAATAGAGCGTCACGCTCCGGCCGCGGTACGGCGTCAGGTCGAAGTGAGCCTGCTGCCAGATGCCCGAATGCTCCAACACCCTCAGCAAGGTGGCAATGTAGGTGTAGCCGTTCGGGTCGAGCAGCATCACCCGCTGATAGTCCCCTTCCGTTGCTTCCGTGCCTGGCTTGTACCAGAAGGTCAGCACCGCGGAATCGGCGTTGGCCGGGATGCTGATCGTCTGATAGGCGCTGGAGAAGCTGGCGTTCTCCGGCGCGATCTCGCCCAGGAGATTCGCTTCAGACCTGACAGGTCTCGGAAGACCTGTCAGGTCTACGCCAGGCGTCAGCCCGAACCGCGCGGACCGCTGGCCGCTATGCGCCTGGGCCGCCGTGTAGCCGGCCCGGTTGGCAGTGACTGGGAAGTCCCAGGCGCTATCGCTCTCGAAGCCGCCATTGCTCACCCGCTCGGTGCAACCGCCGTGGGTGACGGTGGGAGTCGGCGTGAGCGTCGAAGGAAGGCGCGTGGGGGTGGGGGTAGGCGACGGGACGAGAGGGGGGCCGGTCGGCGTGGGCGTAGGCGTGACTACCGGCAGCGCGTTGCGAATCGTTGCCACTCGGCGGTTGCCCGTGTCGGCCACGACGATGTGCCCGGCCGGATCGGCCGCGACGCCGGCCGGCGCGTTGAAGGGGCCGGTGTGACCGTCGTTCGGCGCGGAGATATCGGCCACCACGTAGTCATTGCCATGTGGAACGAGGACCTTGACCAGGTTGTGACCGGTGTCGGCGACGATGATCCGGCCGTCGCCGTAGGCCGCGACGCCGGTCGGCCCGGCGAAGCCGCCGGTGATGCTGCGGACGAAGCTGAAGCCGGCGCCGTCGAAGGCGAGCAGTTGCAGCCGGTTGTTGCCGCGGTCCGCGACGATCACCCGGCCGGCCGCGTCCACGGTCACCCCTTGCGGGTCGTTGAACTGGCCGGGACCGCTGCCTGGACTGCCGTAGGCGCTGACGAAATTGCCCATCGCGTCGAACGCCTGGATGCGACCGTTGCTGCTGTCCGCCACGAGGATGCGATAGCTGCACGTATCGCTGTTGCCCACCCGCGGAATGTCGCTGATGCGGAACTCGTCCATCACGGCGTTGGCCTGCTGGTCGTTCCAGGCTGTCGAGCCGATCGAAAGGGAGGCCGTCAACCGATCCGGGGGCCGGGCCGCGTCGCTGCGTCCCTGCTCCTGCCCGTCCACTGCCAGCGTGAGGGTCGCCCCCTGCCAGGTGACCGCGACGTGATGCCACTCGCCTGCCCGCCAGTAGGCGACGTTGTAGGCCACGCCGTATTCCGTCGCGTTGTCCCAGACCATGAAGCGCAGGTTGTTGGCCCCATCTTTCATGATGCGCAGCCGGTTGAACCAGTCGTCACCGATCTCGAAGAAGGTGTAGTTCTGGCCGTCGCCGCCATCCCAGGTGGAGCGCAGCCAGAACTCGATCGCACCCTGGGTGCGGCCGATGTTGCCGGCCGAGGGGTAGGTCAGCGTGTCGCCGCCGTCTGCCAGGACTCCCTGGGCGTATCGGCCATCAGTAAAGGTCGTCCCATTGGGAGCGCCCTGCTCTCCCTGCGCGCCGTCGTAGGTGCCATCGAAGTGCAGCAGCAGAAGGGTGTGTGCGTCAACCTCGTGCGGCCCCTCGACCGTGCACGGCTGACCCCAAACGGCCACCCCCGCGGGATTCTCGAACTGGCCGGGGTCGGAGCCGCGCGCGCCGAACTCGAACAGCGGGTTGGCTTCTGCATCGGCCACGCGGATCGAGTGGCGGCCGTCGTACCAATCGCCGGGATGGGAGAGGATCAGCCGGCCCAACGCGTCACGAGCCAGAAAGCGCGAAAATTCCAGATGGTAGTGGATGCTGCCCAGGGTGTCGAAGAAACGGCCGTCGGGCAGTTGAAGGAACAGGGCGTAGCCGTTCTGCGGGTCGAGCACGATGCGCTGTCCGCGCTCGTCCAGCGCGACCGCGGCCGGATTGACCAGCCGGAAGGCGTTGAAGAAGGGGCTGAAGCCGCTCTCCCGCCCCGTCGCGTCCACGGCCGTCACTGCGTAGGCGATCGCCCGGCTGCCGTCATCATACGGCACGATCTGGCTTGTCCCGCTGATCCCGCTGGCAGCCCGTTCGTAACCGAAGGTCGGCCGGCTGGCCGTGCGGTAGAGATTATAGCCGGCTGCGAAGGGCGGAACGCTGGTGGGCCAGAGGAGCTTGACCTGACCCTGTTCGACGAGGCCAATCAGGTCGGATGGCGACGCGGGGGCGGCGGCAAAGAGGATGTGGGAGGGGATGTCCATTGTCGTCGCCTCGAAAGCATCCTGAGCGGCGCCCCGCGTCGTTTGCGGGGCGCAGTCGAAGGATGCGGCCATGCTATATGACCGCTCCGCAGGCTCCTTCGACTCCGCTACCGCTCCGTTCAGGATGCCTGCTCCGCTACGGGCATTCTGGCAGCGATCCTCCCACGCCGCCAGGTTGAACCGCGTGATCTCCAGCCAGCCGTACTCCTGGTGCGCTCCCCGCGTCAGCTCCAGGATGAACTCATCCCGCTCGCCGATGATGTCAATCACGCCGAACGGGTTATCGCGCAAAATGTGCCCGGTACGGGTCGTGATCTCCGGGCCGACCGGACGGTTGGTCAGCAGCACCAGGCCATCGGCGTCGGTCGTACCGGTGATTTCGGCCGTGTTGTCAATGGTCGTCGGGGCCAGGGGCCGGCCAGGGCCACTCTGGAAGAGACGAACGGTGACGCCGGGCGCGGGCTGGCCGCGGTTGTCCAGGATGCGCAGCGAGGTTTGTTGCGGCACGTCGAACAAGTATTCGCCGTAGTAGCCCCGCCGGTAGCCCTTGTTGGCGTTGAGACCATGTACGCTGTGCTCCTCGTAGATCGGCGGCCGGATGCCCGGGTTCAGCATCAGCCCCGTCGGCGGCAGGCCGGTCTCCATCTGAACGGGCCAGCCGCGTTGATCCACCACTTCGGGTGTGCCCAGCTCGAAGCCCAGGTTGTAGAGGTCAATGACGCCGAGCTGGTGGCTCAACTCGTGGATCAGCGCGCCGCTCACGTCGGTGGCCGGGTCGTAGTAGGGGTTGCCCTGACGGTCGTCGGCCGACATAAAGAAGCCGCCGTCGCCAGTCGGGTCGGCAGGCGGCGGAGAGGCGGCGACCACGATCCGATTCAGCCGCACCCGCTCGACCGTCCCGTCCGGGGTCGGGGGGTAGACCGACCGGGCGAAGGCCGCGTTCATCGCCGCGATCTGCTTTTGCAGCCAGTCCTCGGCCGAGAAGGGGTATTGCGGATCCACGGGGGTCTCCAGCGCGGCGTAAAGCTCCGGGCTGACGGCCAGGGTCAGGGCCAGGGCGTCGGTGCGGTCGGCCAGGCTGTTGTTCGATTCATAGGTTTCCGCGATAGTATTCGCGGGGTCAACGGTGAAGCGGATCACGTGGCTGCCCAGGAGGCGCTCGCCGTCCAGCCCGTGCGCCCACGCCCACCGGTAGGTCTCCATGCCCGCTTCGCCCGGCCCCAGGCTGCCGTGCAGCCCCGACGCGACCTCGGTCTCGTCCACGAACCACTTGAACGCGAAGCCGCCGCTGGCGGCCGTGCCCTTGTTGGCAAAGTGCGCCGTGAAGGTGACGACCTCGCCCGGCGCCGGCCAACGCTGGTCATCCTCGGTCCCCGGCTGCAGATAGGGTTTGAGGTCTTCCGTGTACTGCACCTGGTACGCGTTGTACATCGGCGCGCGGCTGATATAGGTTACATCCAGGTCCACGCCGGCCGGCTTGACCAGCGTCGCGCCCGGCCGGTCGCCCGCGAGTGGCAGCGTGTTGTAGGGGTATGGGGGCAGGGTGTCGTGGCGGGCGAAGGGGTCGTAGGGGATGTGGGGCGAACTCTCCCCCTCGTCCTCTCTTCTGACGACGGCATCCTGAGCGGACCCTGAGCGAAGCGGCAGCGGAGTCGAAGGGGCAGTCGAAGGACCGCCATCAGGAGAGGGGGTAACAGACAGGGTGGAGTTCTGGGCGGCCGCAGCGGCCAGCGTGAGCCACAGGGCCAGGCCAACGAGGGGCAACAAGAACGCGAGATGTCGGGTCTTCATCGGTTACCTCCATCCAATTCTGGGCAAGGCGAACAGCACACACCGTGCTGAGGAGCCGGGCGAGGGGGAAACGATGACGGGGACACGGCGCTCGCTCCGTACCTGTTGCCATTATACGCGAACGTGAAGGGAAAAACAAGCCCCCTCCAGGCACATCTGTCATTGCGAGAGGCGTAATGCCAGGAGTGGCATATGCGCGCAACGAACTTGCGCCGTCATGCTGAGCGGGTTAACGAGACCAGGTTCGCGGCGGCGAGGCCCCAGCGAAGCATCCATTCGCTGCCCTCAGGACAAGTTCTCACGTGGCAACGAGACCCTTCGCTGGATTCTCTCCGCAACGCACCTCACGAGGTCAACCCGCTCAGGGTGACAGTGCGCAAGATGCTCCTCGCACTGATAGCGCAGCGCCAAAATAGGCATTTCGGCGCTTCCCATGTAAAATAAAAGATTGCGCATCCGCCCATCCGACAGCGAGGGAAACCCCGTGAGCATCTACCTGGCGATCGCGGCCAAGTCGTTCCAGCGCAGCCTGACCTATCGCGCCGCCAACGTGGCCGGCATCATCACGAACACCTTCTTCGCCGCGGTCTACGTCTTCGTCTACGTTGCCCTGCTCAAGGGCCGCGGGACGGTCGGCGGGCTGGACATGCGGGATGCGATCACCTACGTGATCGTCAGCCAGTCGCTGCTGATGGCGATGTCGGCGTTCGGCAACCGCGACCTCTCGGAAGCGATCATCCGCGGCGAGATCGTGTCCGACTTGTGCCGGCCGGTGGATTTTTACGGGATGTGGGCCGCGATTGACCTGGGCCGCGGCGTCTACTACCTGATCTTCCGCGGCATCCCGACGTACGTTCTCGGCGCGGTGCTCTTCGGCATCCGGCATCCGGCCGATCCGCTGGCGTGGGGGGCGTTCGCCCTGTGCCTGTTGAGCGGCATGGTCATCAGCTTTGCGTTTCGCTTCATCGCCAACAGCCTGGCCTTCTGGACCACCGACGCGCGCGGGCTGAATTATCTGACCAACACGGTGGTGATGTTCTTCTCCGGCTTTATCGTCCCGCTTAACTTCTTCCCGCCCAGCCTGCGCACGCTCACCGAATGGCTGCCGTTCCGCGCGTTGGCCCACCTGCCCATCAGCGTCTACCTGGGCAAGGTCAGCGGGGCCGAGTTGGCCCTGGCCCTGGCGCAGCAGGCGATCTGGCTGGTTGTGTTGGTGGCGATCGGCCGCTGGGTACTGGGGCGAATGGTGCGGCGGCTGGCGATTAACGGGGGATAGGGGGGTGTAGGGGCGGGTTTCCCGTGGTTAACGCGGGCCTGCCGTGGATGGACGCTCCGCCGCCACATCGAGCCGCCCTTCGATGCGGAGAAACCCGCCCCTACACTCATCGTGTCCACAATCGGAAGGCCGCCATGAAACACGGTTTGCTTCTTTACTTCCGCCTGGTCAGCGCGCAAATCCGTTCCACGATGCAGTACCGGCTGTCGTTCGTCGCGGACATGCTCGGCAGCTTGATCATCACGGCGCTGGACTTTGCAATGATCGCCATCCTGCTGACCCGCTTCCAGGCCATCGGCGGATGGACGCTGCCCGAAGTGGCCTTCCTCTACGGCGTCTCCTCGATCTCGCTGGGGTTGGCCGAGTTGTTCGTCGGCGCGTTCGACAACTTCGATAGGCTGGTGGTGCGGGGCGAGTTCGACCGCGTGCTGCTGCGGCCGTTGGGGGTCACGTTTCAGATGCTCTCGGGCGCGTTTGCGCTCCGGCGCTTGGGCCGCATCGCCCAGGGTGGCATCGCGCTCGGCTACGCACTGGTGAATCTGCGCCTGGCGTGGGACGTGTGGCACTGGCTCTTCGCGGGCGTGATGGTGGCGGGCGGCACGCTCTTCTTCATGGCGATCTTCGTCCTCGGCGCGACGACCGCCTTTTGGACACCGCAGACCGCCGAGCTGACCAATATCTTCACCTACGGCGGCCAGTTCATGACCAGCTACCCGATGCACATCTACGAGGCATGGCTGCGGGCGCTCTTCACGTTCCTGATCCCCGCGGCGTTCGTGAACTACTATCCGGCGCTCTACCTTTTCAGCAAGCCCGACCCGTTCGGCCTGCCCGCGTGGCTGCCCTTCCTGTCGCCCTTCACCGCGGTCGCGCTCTTCGCCGTGGCCCTGGCGCTCTGGCGGTTCGGGGTGAAGCACTATCAGAGTACAGGAAGCTGATGCAACCGGCCACTCGGATGAACTTGCGCTGTCATGCTGAGCGGGTTAACGAATCGAGGCTCGCGGTAGCGAAACCACAGCGAAGCATCCGTTGAACAGACTGACCGAGGAAATGCCCATGATCCACGTCGAGAATCTGCGCAAGGAATTCCGCGTCTACCGCCATCACCGCGGGGGCCTGGGCGCGCTGAAAAACCTGGTCACACGCGAGTTTCGCGCCGTGCGCGCGGTAGATGGCGTCAGTTTCCACGTCGGCCGCGGGGAGTTGGTGGGCTACCTGGGGCCGAACGGCGCGGGCAAGTCCACCACCATCAAAATCCTCACCGGCATCCTGGTTCCCACCAGCGGTGCGGCGCAGGTGGACGGTCGCGTGCCGTGGCTGCAACGCACGGAGCACGTAGCGCACATCGGCGCGGTCTTCGGCCAGCGGACGGGGCTGTGGTGGGATCTGCCGGTGGTCGAGTCGTTCGATCTGCTGCGCCACATCTACCGGGTGCCCGCCGATCGCTTTGCGGCCAACATGCGCCAGTTCGACGACATCCTGGAGATCGGCAAGCTCCTGGATACTCCGGTGCGCAGCCTCAGCCTGGGCCAGCGGATGCGGGTTGACCTGGCCGCGGCGCTGCTGCACGATCCGCCGCTTCTCTTCCTGGACGAGCCGACCATCGGCCTCGACGTGGTGGCGAAAGAGCGCATCCGCCAGTTCATCAAGACGGTCAACCGCGACCGCGGCGTCACGGTGATCCTGACGACGCATGACCTGGGAGACGTGGAAAAGCTGTGCGAGCGGGTGATCATGATTGACGGCGGCCGGCTCGTCTTCGACGGCGCGCTGGCCGATCTGCGGGCGCGCGTCGGCGGGGAGCGGGTATTGGTGGTGGATTTCGAAACCCTGCCCGCCGCGATCCACCTGCCCGGCGCACGGCTCATCCGCCAGGAGGCCAACCGCGCCTGGCTGCGCGTGGAAGGGGGCAACACGACAGGCTCAGGCCAGGCGCTAGGCGAAGTGATGGCCGCGCTCTTCCGCGATTACCGCGTGCGCGACCTATCGGTGGAGGAACCGGAGATCGAAGAGGTGGTGCGGCAGGTCTACGAGGGGCATCTGTTGAACGATGAACGATGAACGAGGAATGATGAAGGACGAATTTCCGCATTCCGCATTCCGCATTCATCGTTCCGCATTCATCATTCCGCCTTCCGTCCCTTCTACCAAAGCTCGAAGGGGCGCCACTCGCCCGTGAGCGAAGCCTGTACGTCAAGGTCGCCTGAGCGCGGCGTGCGGTAGACCAGGACACAATCGTCCGGCGTCACCAGTACTGCATCATCTTTGAGGATGTAGAGCGGCCCTTGCCACCGCACCCACCCCAGCCGCTCATACCAATCCGCACGCGATGGCGACAACACGCCCAGATCGAAGTCGCCGATCTCCTGCTGCACGCGGCGCATCACCGCCGAGCCGTAGCCCCGCCCCCGATAGTCCGCGTGCGTCGCCACGCCCTCGACATCCGCAGCCGTCAGCCACGGCCCCGCGCCGATGCGCAGCCGCCGCGTCAGCCACAGTGCGTGCGCCACCAGGCGCGATCCCGCGTAGCCGAGGACGTGCACACGTTCGTAGTCAAGATTCATGTAGAACGCGTAGTCGAGCCGGAAGACCTCGGAACAGAGGGTGATGACGTCGTCGGTCTGCGCGGGCGTCAGGGCGCTCGAAGGCACGGTGTGTAACTCGATGACCACGATGTGGGCCTCTTCGGTTCGCAATTAGGAGCCGTCAAGGAATAGTTTCCAGTGCATCGAAAGCATCCTGAGCGGAGCAGCCGGGTTTTCGCTGCGTAGTCGAAGAATGCGGCCTTGTGGACGCGGCATCACGATATACTCGGCACGGTCACAGAGTGCGCCATAGTCGGTCACTCGTCTTTCTCTATCGCCGGCGTCTCAGCCCTGCCGAATTGCTTCTGCTGTTTGGTTTCGATCTTCTTGATGCTTTCCGCCACCGGCAAATCTTCGGGCATCGTGCCGCCCAATTCCCGGATGGTTTGCCGCACCTTTGCGCCGACTTGACGATGCGTCCGGTTCGCGGCGTCTTTCCCCTGCACCTCGTCCCGGCGCAACTTTTCCTCCGCCTGAGTCGCCCGGAACAGGTTTGCCGCCAGTTCCGTGCTGCCCATGTGATCCAGAATCTTCTGGCTCTTTTTCAAACCTTTCCGCTGGTGAATGTCTTCCTGTTTCAACCCGCCATAAAGCCCCATGTAGCCGTGATTCTGAAAAATGGCGTAGTCCAGCGGTTCGATGACGCCCGCATCCTTGGCCGCGCCGGCCAGTTGCACATTGTGCTGGCGGATCTCTTCACGTAACATTACCCGCCGCTCATCCTCGATGCCCTCATCCTCCAGTTCCCGCCGCCGCGTCTGGATGGCGAAATAGGTTTGACCATGCGCCACGATTGCTTTGTTGGGATCCGCGTTCTGAATGACGAGGTAGCAGGCATAGCGAGAAAGCAATATGACTTTGATCTCGCGCCTGCCGCCTTTCCCGATCTCGATCATTTTGCTGACGTCAGCAAAATGATCCTCGATACGATGCCCACTGTTGAAACACGCGAGTTTGGCCTTCCCGATCACTGCCTCGAAGTTCCGGTACTGCGTGTATTCCAGCACTTCTGCCAGGTCGCGGCTCTCCCAATACTCATTGTTCGCAGCGTTCGTGCGCTTGATCCTCTCGAAGGGCGAAAGACGGTCTCCAGCAGTATCCTCGATTGCATCGCTCATCGTCGAAAAACTCCTTTCGAGTTCCCGAAGGCTTCTCAAACCAGTGAATTCGCTGGATTTAAACACTCACGTCCACAATCGTCATCGTGTCGTTACCGAAGATGTCCACCACCTTCACCGCGATCAACGCCGATCCGGCGGTGTTGGGATAGCGGGAGGAATAAGAATCCGTGCGCCGCGTACCAGGGCCGCGTGCGTCGCGCCACGCCTTCGACATTCGCGGCCGCCAGCCACGGCCCCGGGCCGATGCGCAGCCGCCGCGTCAGCCACAGTGCGTGCGCCACCAGGCGCGATCCCGCGTAGCCGAGGACGTGCACACGTTCGTAGTCAAGATTCATGTAGAACGAGTAGTCGAGCCGGAAGACCTCCGAACAGAGGGTGATGACGTCGTCGGCCTGCGCGGGCGTCAGCGCGCTTGAAGGAACGGTGTGTAGCTCGATGACCACGATGTAAACCTCTTGGGTCGAGCCGAGCGTCAGGCAAAGAAACCGCGGCTGCGGACTTCCTGCGGAAGATCGCGAAAATCGAAGGCCGCGAAGTCCCGTTCCACAGCTCGATCGAAACCCAGCGCGGCCAACTCCGGCGTCATCAGGGTCATCCCGCGCACCGTTTGCAGCGCCAGCGATCGCCCCAGGCGACGCCCCCGCGGCCCCATCACCGTGCGGTTGAAGGCCACATGCCCGATCTCGTCAATCAGGATTTCGGTCAGCCGCTGCGCCAGCGCGTCCTGAAGCTCAGGCTGGCCCTTGTAGAAGGCACTGACGCGGTTGAGCGTCCAGTTGAAGAGATAGACGCCCACCGCCTCGGAGGCAAAGAGGATGGGGTGGAAAAGCAACCTGGGCGCGTAGGCAATCGAGTGGATGAGAACCTTGAGCGCCGGTTTCGGATGATACACGCCATCCGCGCGGATGCCGAAATAGTGCGCGGCGCCCACCAGGATGCGCGTATGGTATTCCTCTTCTTCCTGGGCCACCAAGATGACCCGGCTGGCAAGGTCGGTGCGATCCTTGTCCCGCCGTCCATGTACGGCTTTGACGATGCGCACGCCGTAAGCCTCGCCGGCGTTCATCTTGCAGAACGTCAGCAGCAAGAGCAGTTCGGGCGTGAGCGCCGGCGCCTTCGGCGCGAAGTTGGCGTACAACTGGTCGAAATCCGCTTGCGAAAGCTTGCCGGCGAAACGGATCGGCGAGGCGTTCATCTTGTCGAGACTGGCTTCGCGCAACGGCAGCGTGCCCGTCTTCGGGTCGAGCCGGCCATTTCGACGTTCAAGGTACGCGATGTACGCTTCGAGCACGGCGTCGCGCTGGGAATCATCCGCCGCAGCGTAGAAACTGCTGCTGGCGGTGAGAGGGGATCTTGTGGAGACCATTGGATTATCCTCGCGGTTTGCTGGGTTTTCTCCGCTTGCGGGCATCAATCTTCAGGCGTATCATACGTGATCCAGGAACCCGCTGTCACCTGCACCCGTTCAGTCGCGTCAAGGCGCTGAGACGCACAGCCCATCAACTCGGCGCACGGCAGTTAATCGCGCCGCCCAGGGCGTCAGGTGGGCGGCGATGTTAGGCCCGTGCCCCCCACCAGCCCCGCCCCACGCGACCGCTCGCCCACAACGGCGAGCCGTGATGACCACCCACTGCTGCGACAAGCAGTCAAACGGGATATACTGCTCTCAAAGTCTTATCAGACTGCCGAGCCATTTCTATCAAGCTATCTGGTAGAAAACTGGACTTAAGGTATTCAAGCGATTGCTTTCGATCTGCACCGCCTTCATTTGACAGGAAGATTTGCTCACAGTAAACCGCGATATCTTCAATGATCCGTTCGTAGCGATAATACGCCAGCGCAATTGGATTAATCGGGACTTGACCATATCCCTGATAGAACAGCGCTTCTTCTTCCTGCGGTGTATATCTGTTTCCGCCCAGACCTCCGCCGACAAACATCAAATCACGTTCTTTGGGGGCAAAAATCAACGTGTCCCAATCGACCATATAAAAACTACCATTGTCAGCAATCAGAAGATTCCACGCATGAATATCGGCGTGGCACAGAATAAATTCGGGAGGCTGCTTCTGTAGAATCTGTGCGAGCTGTTCGGCCTGCGTCAATAGTTCGAGCGTTTCGGCCCCCTTGATTCTCAAAAAAGCTGCCATCTCCACCGCAATAGGCTCATCAAAAGCCTCTTCTTTAGTACGCTCAAGGAACACCTTTACTGTATCGCGCCACTTCGGGGAGAACTCCTCTCGTTGTATACCGCTTGTGATGGCCGAGGGAATATCGGCGGTGTGAAACTTCTTTAGGGCTGCGCCAAATTCGACCCATTGTTGCTCTGACAGGCTTCTCTCAAAGCCATGATGTCCTTCCACATAAGGATAGAGTATCATCTTAAAGGGCGCTAGACCTGCCCAAAGTTGTCCTGTTTGGGTTGCTAGTGATGGGATAATCTGCTTGATGCCGAGGTCGCCAAGATACTTCGGAACAGCCACAGCAGCTTCGCTGAATTCTCCTCGTCTCAACTTCAGAAAGTAGACCGTTTCATCGTCTGCTACGACGCGATACACCGCCGTATTCAGATCAGCGCCGAGCGGAAGAAAAGCGATTTCTGCGACAGTCAATCCATATTCGGTCTCCAAACAGGCGATAATTCTCTCGTCTTCGAGTTCAGGTTTTTCGAGCATCGGTTTGACGATTCCGGCCATCGTTTCTGGGGTAATTTCGATACTGTCGCCGACGAGCCTAATGGTGTATTCGACCGAAAATGCGGCCTAACTTCCATCTGGGCATATTCTACCGCGTGTCCTATCCTGGTGTCAAGCGTCACTTTTCCAAGGCGGATCACGTCCGACTCACACGCTGCGCCGGCGGTCCGCCGTGGATTGAAGCGGTCGGCTGACCCGCAGGGGATAAAAGTCGGCTGGAGCCGACTGGAGCGGGGCGGGCTAGTCGGTCTCGACCGACTTCGACCTGCCTGAGCCGGACGCCCCAACGCTCGGCGGGTTACCTGTTGGTCGAGTGGTCCACGACAAACAGATGATTGGTCCAGGCCCGACGCCCGTCCTGATCCTCGATTTCCACGTAGACATATTGCCACTCCATCGGGATCGGCATGCTGACATCCGTGATGAGACGCCCATCGAATGAGCCAGTCCGGTTGCCCTTCCAACCAGGCCCGGCGATTCTCACAAACCGGACCGGAGACGTCTCCAGGTGCAGATTGGCCCCGTCGAATGTGATCGAGCGCAGTTCCGGGCCACAACTCGAGTAATAATTCCCCCGACGGATCGCGTCGGTGATGGCTGGCGTCGTGCATTCCTGCGCATTGACCATCACCCAGCCGCCATTCCACCCCGGATGCTCCGGTCGGAGATGACCGTCATCCGCCGAGAACGCGAGGAGAGCCGGGTTGGCTTTCAGGGCCGCGGTCCAATAGACCAGACCATCACCCTTGCCGTTCAACCAGCGACACACGTGGTTGTACACTTCTACACCGTCAAGCTGGAGCCTGACACAGTCGTCCAGGGCATTGTCGCACCAGTGCGGATGCGCCAGGATGGCGATCGCCCCCTGCTGGCGTGCGGACTGTACGCCAGCCTCAAGACCGTCTTCATGCCGGAGGCCCGTGACCCGGCCCAGACACACCACGTGGCAAAGCGCCCCCGTCTGGTCCCGCCCGTCGAGTTCCACACCGTCAAGCCAGAGCAGCGGATACTTCTCGCTGTCCTGTTCCATATCCGACGCCACCCAGTGATCGGTGCGGTAGAGAAAATCATAGCCCGCGGAATGATACAACTCGGCCAGTTCTGCGAACCCCATCCCGCCATCCGATGCGGTACTGTGCAAATGGGTGTTGCCTTTGTACCACTGCCCCGACGTGTCATACCGAAAAGCGTTCATCGGCTGAACCATACATCTCCTTTTCTGGAATGGCGCAAAACGCGCTACCCGTTGCCTGTCATTCTGAGCGGGTCTGCCCCGGATCTCTCATAACGGCGAGATTCCAGCGAAGAATCTCCTCTCGCGACGAGACTCCTTCGACTGCGCTCAGGACAGGCTCTTCGCTGGATTCTCGCCGCAACGCACTTCACGAGGCTAACCCGCTCAGAGCTTGCCCTGAGTGTAGCGAAGGGGTGACAAAGCGAGTTTTGCGGTACTGCGTCAAATAGCTATCGCGCCTGGTCTGCGTTCCGCCACCACGCGAATGTTGCTGCAATCCCAACGATGAAAGTTAGCAATACCAAAATATAGCTGTGCATTCCAATCGGCTGAGCGCGCTGCCCATATACTACACTAAACATCATACTGAACAGCCCGGGCACGGCCCACGGAACCCAATCGCCCCAACCCATCAGGCCGGCGATTTGGGCGAGGGCCAGCGTGAAAAAGGCCCAACCCAGCGGAGGCAGGTAGCCACGTCCCACACTGGCGAACCAGGCGACAAACGGCATGAGCATAAAGGTCAGGAAAGCGGTGGCCATCAGGGACCCAAATGATGTCCATACCAATTCGAGAGACCAGCCTGGAATGCCAACAGCCGTTACGATGCCAAGCCCAACCACGAAGCTAAAGAGAGTGAGTCCCAGGATCCAGAGCGCCGTCAATACGAGCTTGGCGGCGACGATGATCTCGCGCCGGGTGGGCAAGGCCAGTAATTCTTTCGCGGTGTGGTCGGAGAACTCACGTCCAAAGACCCAGGCCGTGATAAACGCAAACAGTATGGCTCCCGCACCGGCAGTTCCCAGCGAAAGGAATTGGAGATACGTCGGCCAATCAGCCACGCCCTCAAGCAACTGTGCTTTTGCGCCTATTAACCCCATCGTACGCGCTTGCTCGGGGTCTTTCATGATAACCATGAACAGGCCACCCACAACCGGCAGGATCAAGATCCCGACGGCCGTCATCAGAGACACTTTGGAGCGACGCGCCTTGAGCGCCTCGGCCCAAAAGGCGGAAACAAAAGCGTTCATACTTTTTCTCCCGTCAAGCGCAGGAAGTATTCTTCGAGATCCTCTTGCTCCACAGCCAACCGGGTTGGAGGCGTCCCGGCGTTGACCAACAGGGCAGCCACCTCCTCCGGCGCATCGAGGGCGCGCGCTTCGTTCAAGACAATCATGTCGCCGTTTATTTTCACCGCAAAGCCGGCTTTGGCCAGTGTGATCTGCGCGGCCTCAAGATTGTGCGCTTTGATTTCCAGGCGTCGCGACCGGATTTCTTCCAGTTTCTCCGCCTCGAGTTCCTCGATCAAACGACCCTCGTGGATGATGCCGATGCGCGTGGCCAGGCGGTCCACCTCCGTCAGGATGTGGCTCGACATGAACACGGTCACGCCATTCTCGTGGGCGAGACTCGCCAGGAGTTCGCGGATCTCCACCACGCCCGCGGGGTCGAGGCCGTTGGCGGGTTCGTCGAGGATCAGCAGCTCGGGCTTGTGCAACAACGCGCGCGCCAGTCCCAGGCGTTGGAAATTGCCCGTCGAAAGCGTGCCCGCTTTTCGATCCGCGTACTCGGTGAGACCCAGGCGCTCGATGACGTGGGACGTGGCGCTCTTGTCTGATATCCCCTGCAGGCGGCGGGCAATTTCCAGGTTTTCCCTGACGGTCAATTCGGGATAGGCGGCGGGCCTCTCGACCAGATGGCCCACCTGCCGCCAGGGCCCGCGCCCATTTGGCCCGACAGCCTGCCCCAGCACGTTGACTGATCCCGCGCTCGGACGGATCATGCCCAATAAGGCGCGGATGGTGGTGGTCTTACCCGCGCCGTTCAGGCCGAGGAAGCCGTAGATTTCCCCCGGCCCCACGCGCAGATTGACCGAGTCAACGGCACGCACTGGGCCATAGGATTTTGATAACCCGTGGGTTTCGATGGCAAAATCCATGTTGCACCCCTTGAACGGCATTTTCTCAATTTGTAGGGGCGCACCCTTGCGGTCGCCCTGGCGGGCAGGCGCAAGGCCGTGCCCCTACCCCGGATGATTGAGAGGATGCACAAATCCTCTGTGTGCCTATAGTATAGCCCCGTCGTCCCTCAGCGTCAAATGGAGTATTCCTCCACCTACCGAATAAATACCATCGTACACAGGCCCAATGTTACACTTTTTCGCGATTGGGACTTGACAAATGGCCCGACTTGCGCGATAATCGGTTCAGTTTATTTCCGCCTCTTGATTAATCAATTCACCCGAGCGAAAAACCCGTGCGACCGACGATGCAACGCGTGTTCACCCCTGCGCCTGCCTTGACGGGCCGAAGCATCGGCAACATCAAGACGCACAACCTGCGCGCTGTCCTGCTGACGCTCCTGCATGGCGGACCGACCTCGCGCGTGCGCATGGCCCAACTCACCGGTCTCTCCAGCACCACCATCACCAACCTGGTCGCCGAGCTGCTGGAGCAAGGGATCGTCGCCGAAACGGGCAAGGAAGGTGCGGCCGAGGGCCGTAACGGCAACGGCCGGCCCGGCGTGGGCCGACCCGCCACCCTCGTGAGCATCATCCCCGCGGCGCGCTACGCGGTGGGCGTCCACATCGGCGTGGACACCCTCCGCGTGGGCGTGACCGACCTGTTCGGCGAGCTGCGCGCCTACCGCGTCTTTGCCCATTCCACCGATACGCCGGCGGCTGACTTGCTCGATGCCGCCGCGCGCCTGGCCGAAGAGGTGACGACCGCCGCCGGCTTGACCCGAGAGCAGTTGCTCGGCGTCGGCGTCGGTGCGTCGGGCCTGGTGGATCTGGAGACCGGCGTGAACGTGCTGGCGCCCAACCTGGGCTGGCGCAGCGTCCCCATCCGCGACATCCTGAGCCGCCGGCTCAGCCTGCCGGTGTTCGTGGACAACAACGTGCGCGCGATGGCGTTGGCCGAGGCGATGTTCGGCGCGGGGCGCGGGGTCAACACCCTGGCCTTCGTTTACGGCCGAGTCGGCGTCGGCGCAGGTTTCACCGTCGGCGGGCAGATCTACCGCGGTAGCCGGGCCGGCGCAGGCGAGATCGGCCACACGACGATGATCCCAGCGGGCGGCGCGCCCTGTCGTTGCGGCAACACCGGCTGTCTGGAAACGCTCGTCTCCGAGCAGGAGATCATCCGCCAGGCCCAGGTGCTCGCCGCGCGTGCACCCGACTCGATCCTGGCCGCGAAACTGACAAAGGACGAAGGACGGAAGACGGAAGACGGAACTTCAGCAGCGTTCGTCGTTGGTCGTTCGTCCCCCGTCGTCCGTCAAGCCTTCGATGACGTGCCGGATACCCCGATCGAACGCATCTTTGCGGCAGCCCGCGCGGGCGATCGGGATACCCTCGCCATGCTCGACGAGCGGGCCTTCTACATCGGCACCGCGCTGGCAAACCTGGTCAACCTGATCAACCCCGAAACGATCATCCTGGGCGGTCTCTTTGCGGCCGGCGCCGACCTGATGTTGCCGCGCATCGAGGAGACCCTGCGTCGCCGCTCTTTTGCGGGTCTGGGTGATGTGGTGGCGTTGCGGGTGACGACCTTTGGCCGCAAGGTGGGCGTAATCGGCGCGGCCGCGCTGGCCCTGGACGCGTTTTTCTACCGGCAGACCCCTGCGAATGAGCTTGCAGGCTGATACCCTAAATGGCAATGGCGCAAAATCCACTTTTCGGCGTCTGTCATTCTGAGCGGGTTTGCCCCTGACTTCTCGCGATGGCGAGCATCCAGCGAAGAATCCGTTCGCTGCGCTCAGAGCCTGTCCTGAACACAGTGAAGGAACAAGTTCTGCTTGCCGCGACGAGACCCTTCGCTGGATTCTCGCCGCAACGCACTTCACGGGACCAACCCGCTCAGAGCTTGCCCTGAGTGCAACGAAGGGGTGACAAAAGCGGATTTTGCGGTACTGCCTAAATCGGATGGCGCTCTCTTGAACACATCGCTTCGGATCGGCTTCGTGCCGATCGCTCGACCCACCTTTGACACGGTATTGGCCGCCCAAGTGACGGCCCAGATGGCCGCGGCGCTGATCGCGGCCGGTTGTGAGCTGGTCGGCCCCGCGACGCTGGTGATGGATGACCCCGCGGCGCAGGCTGCGGCCGATGGCCTGGCCGGACAGCCGCTCGATCTGCTGCTGCTCTTCCAGGCCAGCTTTGCGGATAGCTCGGTGGCCGCGGGCCTGGCCCAGGCCGTGGATGCGCCACTGTTGCTGTGGGCGCTGCCCGAAGAGCGCACTGGCGGCCGGCTGCGGCTCAACTCGTTCTGCGGCATCAACCTGGCCGGCCACGCGCTCAAACGTGCGGGGATCAACTACGACTATGTCTACGCGCGGCCCGAGGATGCCGCGGGCCTCAAAAAGCTTCTCACCCTGGCCCGCGCGGGCCGCGTCAAACGGCTGCTGAAGACTGCCCGCATCGGCCGTGTGGGAGTGAACCCGACTGGCTTTGAGCCGTGCGGCTTCGACGGCGACGCGCTGGCCCGGCAGCTCGGCGTCGAGATCGTCCAGCGCGAGCTGACCGGCGTCTTCGCCCAGGTGCGCGAGCTGGCGCCGGCCGACACTGCGCCGGTGCTCGAAGAGATCAAAGGCAAAGTGGCCGGCCTGGACGTGCTCGATCAGAGGGCTTTGCGCGGGACCCTGGGCGTCTACCTCACCCTCGATCAACTGGCCAAAGAAGAAAACCTCCAGGGCTTGGCTGTCCGTTGCTGGCCCGAATTCTTCGTAGAGCTGGGCTGCGCGGCCTGCGGCGCCATGTCCATGCTCACCGACGCCGGGACGCCGTGCAGTTGCGAGGCCGATGTCAACGGCACGGTCACGCAGTTGATCCTCCAGGGCCTCAGCGGCGATGTGGCGTTCGGCACCGACGTGGTCAGCTTCGACGTGGAACAGGATGAGGCGGTGGTATGGCACTGCGGCCTGGCCCCGCTCGGCATGGCCGATCCCGCGGCGCAGCCGCGCGGGACCATCCACTCCAACCGTAAGCTGCCGCTGCTGATGGAGTTTCCCCTGAAACCGGGCCGCGTCACCATTGCCCGGTTGACCCAGTCGGGCGACGGGGCGTACCGCCTGGTCATCGGAGGCGGCGAGATGTTGCGCGCACCGATGAGCTTCACCGGCACGTCGGGCGTGCTGCGCTTCGACAAGCCCGCGACCGACGTGCTCGACACGATCATGCACGAGGGGCTGGATCACCACATCTCGCTGACCTACGGCGACTACGTGGATGAGCTGGTGGCCCTGGCGACCATGCTGAAATTGCCGGTGTTGAGGTTGACGTGATCGTACGCCGACCGAGGACCAAGGACGAAGGACGAAAGGAGGGGATTTGCTCTGTAGGGATTGCTTCACGGCAGCGACATGCAAGCTGCTGTGTACCAACCTACCCACCTACCCACTTACCGACTTACCAATCTGCAAATCTACCAACCCAAAGGAGAGAGCCCCAATGACGAAGAAGTTATCCCGCCGTGAATTCCTGCTGTTGGGTGGGCAGGGCGCCGCCGCCGCCGTATTCCTGGCAAGCTGCGCGCAGCCTACGCCGACCCCTGCGCCCAAGCCGACCGAAGCACCCAAGCCCGCCGCGCCTGCTGCGACGCAGCCTCCGGCCCCCACAAAGGCCCCGGCCGCGAAGGCTGCGACCACGATCGAGTTCCTGGCTTGGGGCGACACCACCGACGGCCCGGCCTGGGAGAAGCTCGGCCCGGCCTACACGGCCAAGAACCCCGGCCAGGTGGTCAACATCACCCCGGTCGCCGATCCGAACAACAACTACTACACCAAGCTGCAGACGATGTTCGCCGGCGGCACGCCCCCCAACCTGGCGTCCTTCCAGGGCTGGGAGTGGCAGGTCTACGCTGACAAGAACCTGCTGGCGCCCGTGGACGACTACATCGCCCGCGACAAGGTGACCACCCCCTATCCGACCGGTTTCACCAGCGTCGAGCAGAGCACCAAGCGCAAGGGCAAGACCTATCTCGTCCCGCTGCAAGCGGCCACGATGATCATGCTCTACGCCAAGAAGCTCTTCGACGATGCGAAGGTGCCCTATCCGAAGGATGACTGGACGTTCGATCAGTTCGTTGAAACCGCCAAGAAGCTGACCGACGCCGGCAAGGGCACGTTCGGCTATCAGATGAACGGCAACTGGTACCGCGACATCGGCTGGACCGTGCTGGCCGCCAAGCGCGAGTTCGACAACATCATTGACCCCAAGAAGTCGCAGTTCGGCAGCCCCGAGATCGTGCAGATGCTGCAGACCATGTCCTACGACATGGCGCACACCTTCAAAGCCGCGCCCAGCCCCGCCGACACCTCCGGCGCCAACACCATCAACACCGGCAAGTGCGCCATGAAGTACGAAGGGCCGTGGTTCCTGCCCCAGCTCAACAGCCCAGCCCTGCGCGAACAGAAGAAGGAAGTTGTCTTCGACG
The DNA here is from genome assembly GCA_026389845.1 of Chloroflexota bacterium. Lineage (GTDB taxonomy): Bacteria > Chloroflexota > Anaerolineae > CG2-30-64-16 > CG2-30-64-16 > JAPLHB01. The sequence continues at coordinate 8,604 of JAPLHB010000054.1, read as the reverse complement.
TCGTGCGGATGCCGAAGGGCGCCGCGGCGGGCCGGCCGCATCGCGGTTGGAGCGAAGGTGTTTGCGTTACCAAGAGCGACAAGGCCGAGGCCGCCTGGGCCTTCGCTGCGTACCTGGTGGGCGAAGAAGGCAACAAGATTTACTCCGAGACCACCGGCCGCATCCCCAGCAACCTGGCGCTGGCCGAATCCTGGTGGCTGCCCCGCACCAAGGAACTCTACGGCATCGAAAACGGCAAGGCGTTCCTGGACGCGTTCAAGGAAGGCCAGATTGACGTGGTCAGCGGCGTGCCGCGCTCCAAGATGTGGTCTGAGGTTGTCAAACCCACCGCGTGGGATCTGATGAACAATGGCACCGGCAAGGCTGCCGACGTGCTGCCGAAGGTGGACGAGAAGCTCCAGAAGCTGCTGGACGAGTACTGGAAGTCGCAGTGAGTTGGTTAGTGCGATAGTAAGTTAGTAGAGTAGTAAGATAGTGAGATAGTGCGTCAGCCGACTGGCTTGCTCATGCACTATCGCACTATCTTACTATCGTACTATCGCACTCCTGCACCACGAGGAGGCCCAACATGGCAATTGCGGTGGCTCCCAAGCGGGCGTCCAAAGGATTACATCGGCGCGAATGGATGCAGGGCTATCTGTTTGCGGCGCCGTTTCTCATCGGATTTACCGTCTTCGTGGCGTTTCCGATGCTCTATTCGATTTATCTGATGTTCCAGAAGTGGGACCTGTTGACGCCGCCGGTGTTTGTGGGCTTGCGGAACATCCAACGCGCGTTCACCGACGAGTTGGCGCTGAAGAGCCTGGCCAACAGCGCGTTCTACACCTTCCTGGCTGTGCCATTCCAGATGGTCATCTCCTTCACGCTGGCAATGGCGCTGACGCAGAAGATCAAGCTGCGCAGCATCTACCGGGCGGGCTTCTACCTGCCCATCATCATCCCCGTCGTCGCCACTGCGGTGGTCTGGCAGCGTGTCTTTCACCCCGACTTCGGCATCCTCAACGAAGCCCTGGGCTGGTTCGGCATCGCCCCGCTGAAGTGGCTGCTCGATCCCTACCTGGCGAAGCCGGCGTTCATCTTTATGTCATTCTGGATGATCGGCCGCCAGATGGTGATCTTCATCGCCGGGCTGGGCAACATCCCGGTGCAATTGATGGAAGCGGCCCAAATTGATGGCGCAGGTAAGCTCAGGACCATCTTTAGCATCACCGTGCCCATGATGACGCCGCTGATCTTCTACAACATGGTGATTGCGATCATCAACTCGTTCCAGACCTTCGTGCCGTCGCTGATCATGACCGACGGCGGGCCGCAGAACGAGACGCTGTTTGTGGTGCTGAACATCTACCGCAACGGCTTCCAATTCTTCAACATGGGGTATGCCTCGGCCCTGGCGTGGCAGTTCTTCATCATCGTCGTGGGCTTCACCATCGTCCAGTTCTACGTTTCAAACCGCTGGGTTTACTACGAGTCGTAGGAGGCGCATCATGGCACCTGTCACTACCGCCCTTGGGCCGCGCCGCGGCTCGCAGCGTTCGCGACGCCACTGGATGGAGCGCCTCAGCCTGATCGCACTCCAGATCATCATGACGCTGGTGTTGATCACCTTCCTGGCGCCGACCCTTTGGATGGTCTCGTCTTCGCTCAAAGCGCGCACCGAGATCTTTGCCAACCCGATCGTGTGGATCCCGGCCACCCCCCAGTGGCAAAACTACGCCGACGCGCTGAAGCTGCTGCCCTTCGGCCGATTCGCGATCAACACGTTCGTGCTCTGCCTGTTGACCGTCACCGGCACGGTGCTCTCTTCAGCCATGGTGGCCTACGCGTTCTCCAGGCTGCGCTGGCCCGGCCGCGACTTCTTCTTCAGCATGCTGCTGGCGACGATGATGCTGCCCGAGGTCATCACGCTGATCCCGATGTTCATCGAGTTCCGCACCCTGGGCTGGACCAAGCCGGGCACCGTGCTGGGCATCCTGCCGATCAACTTCCTGCCGCTGGTCGTGCCCTTCTGGCTGGCGCTGGCCCCGCTCTACGTCTTTCTGATGCGCCAGTTCTTCAAGGGCATCCCCATGGAGCTGGAAGAAGCCGCGCTGGTAGATGGCGCCAGCCGCCTCCGCATCTTGTTCAACATCATCTTGCCGCTCTCCAAGCCGGTCATCGCCACCGTGGCAGTGTTTCAGTTCCTGCAGACCTATAACGACTTCCTGCAGCCGCTGATCTACCTGAATAGCCGCGCTCACTGGACCCTGGCCTTGGGCCTGCGCGCGCTGAACGATGTGCAGCAGACGGGACAGTGGGAGCTGCTCTTCGCGGCCTCGACGGCCGTGCTCATCCCCATCCTGTTGATCTTCGTCTTCGCCCAACGCTTCTTCGTCCAGGGCATCGCGACGACGGGGTTTGGCGGGAGATAACGTGTTGCGTGGTGCGTATTGCGTGATTATTGGGTGGCGTTCGTCGTTTTCACGCAGCACGCAGCACGCAGCACGGATGACAAATTGCATTTCATCTACGGAGGTCTTTTCACATGAAGTTCTTCCTCGACAGCGCCCACGTCAACGAGATCGCGTACGCGCTGGAAATGTGGAACCTGGATGGCGTGACCACCAACCCGCGCCACGTGCAGGCTTCGGGCAAGCCGTTCATGCAGGTGATCCAGGAGATCGCCAAGCTATTCGACGGCACGGACAAACCGATCTCGGTTGAGGTCAATCCGCACCACACCGACTGGAAGCTGATGGTGGCCGAGGGCGAGAAGCTGGCGGCGATGTGCCCCAACTTCGTCATCAAGCTGCCCGCCATCGAGCCGGGCTTCAAGGCGGTCGCGGCCCTGGCCGACAAGGGCATCCGCTCCAACCTGACGCTGGTCTTCTCGACTTCGCAGGCGCTTCAGGCCATGCGGATGGGCGCGGCGTTCGTCTCGCCCTTTATCGGCTGGAAGGAAGCCAACGGCGAAGAGTCGGTGCGCTTCATCCAGGAGATCGCCGCGATCCGCGACAACTACGGCTTCGAGACCGAGATCATCGTCGCCGCGGTGCGCAACGGCCGCCAGATCGCCGAATCCGCCATCGCGGGCGCCGACATCGTGACCGCCGGCCTGGCCGTGTTCAAGGATTCGTTCGATCACCCGTACACTCACGATGGGCTGGTGAAGTTCTGCAACTTCTGGGATCAGACGAAGTACGAGTGAGAGCAGGAGGCAGGGATCAGGAGTCAGCGGGTGACCCTGAAAACGACCTCACCCCCGGCCGCGACTCCCCCTCTCCTGGGCTGTGTCGTTCCGACCCAGGAGAGGGAGGCAGGGAGTGAGGTTTTCCTTCGTCGCACCCGACCTAAGAACCGCTCGGACAATTCGATATGAGCAGCCATCGAGTTGCACTGGTGATCGCCCTATGCTTGGTCGGACTGGCGGCAGCATGCATAGTCCCGCTGCCGTCAATGCCACCGCCTACAGCCACCATCGGCCCGCGGCCGGCGGCGCTGGCGAATACGCGCTGGGAATTGGATCACATCCTGGCGAATGGTGAGAAACAGCCTGCCTATCATCCCGGCCAGTGCCTGAGATTTGGCGCCATCACCGAGTACGTCTACTTCAACGGCTGCAATGTCGGTCACTGCACGGACACCTGGCGGTGGACACCGCCACCACCCCAAGAGAAATTCACGGTGCTCTGCACCGAAACCGTCATGGCTTGCCAAGAGACAGACCCACAAACCGGAAATCGGACGAGGGTCTCCTGGGATCAACCGTTCTCTGATGCGATCGGAAAGTATGCCTGGTCGGAACTGCGTGACGGCTCTTTGTGGTGGCATACATCGCTGGACGGAAACGTCGTGCTCGTCTTCTGCCCGCTGATCACTCTGTGTGAGGGAGAAAGCGGCTGGCTGCCGCCCATCAATTGAGCTATTCGCTCCTTTTCAGCGGTCGGCGGTCGGTCGTCAATGAGGTACCACTAACGTGCTTCAACCCATCGTCTCCGAATGGCGACAAATCGGCCGTGACCTGCGGCCGGCCCTGCCCGGTCTCTACCTGGTGATCGCAGTGGCCGTGGGCGCGCGCTATCTGCACGAGATCATCCCCAACGCCTCGATGGCCCGCGCGGTCAGCGAGGTGTTCATCGCGGTCTTCCTGGGGCTGCACATCCGCAACGCGATCCGCTTCTCGACGCGTTTCGACGCCGGGGTGAAGTTCGCGCTGCAGCGCGTCCTGCGGCTGGGCATCATCCTGTTGGGGCTGCGCCTGAGCCTGCAAGACGTAGTCACGACCGGCCTCACCGCGCTGATTCTGATCGTCGCATGCATGGCTGTGGCGCTGACGCTGGCCTACGTCGCCGGTCGGCTGCTGAAGATCACGCCGCGGCTGGCCGCGCTGATCGGCGTCGGGACCGCCATCTGCGGCAACACGGCCATCGTCGCGGTCGCGCCGGTGATCGAGGCGAAGGAAGAGGACGTCAGCTTTGCGGTGGCGACCATCACCTTCTTCGGCACGCTGGCAGTGGTGCTCTACCCGATCATCGGCTACTTCCTCGGCGTGAACGACCGCACCTTCGGCTTGTGGGCCGGCACCGCGGTCAACGACACGTCGCAGGTGGTTGCGGCCGGCGCGGCGTTCAGCGACGCAGCGCGCGACATCGCCACGGTGGTCAAGCTGACCCGTAACACGTTGATGGCGCCGCTGATCGTGGTGATCGGCATGGTCTACGCGCGGTCGCAGAAGCGGCAGCAAACCGGCGCGACCGCCAGATTCAACTTCGGTAAGGTTGTGCCGTGGTTCGTGATCGGCTTCCTGATCATGACCCTGATCCGCACGGCCGGCGTGGCGCTCGGCATCCTGCCCCAGGACGTCGCTCACCCCGGCGCGCTCACGGGGGCCGCGAGCGCGCTCAAGCTGGTGGACGAGGTCGCCAAGTTCGCGGTGCTCATGGCCCTCTCAGCCATCGGCCTCGGCACGGACACGGAAGCGGTCCGCAGGACCGGCATCAAGCCCTTTGCCCTGGGGCTGAGCCTGGCAAGCGTGCTGGCGCTCTTCAGCCTGGGGACGATTTTGGTCACGGGGTTGGGACGATAAGATCTGCTATTACGTGCCAGGCACTTTGCAAGTGCCTGGCACGTAGAGTCACAAAACTATCTTTGGAGGGTCTTTTCATGCAACGTGGCAAAGAAATACGCGTCACGCCCTATGCAATGAATCCCGCCTTCGGCTATTTGCCGGATGGCGACCGCTATCTCTTCGCCCACGATCAGCCAACACACCGCTTCAACGTGATTGGCAGCGGGCTGAACGGCATGGAGCACATCCGTGTGACCCAGATGGAGGGTCGTGCGACGATCCACGGCGTCTTCGACACCTGCTCACACAGCGTCGCGGCGTCGCAGAAGGTGTTCGCGCAGGCCGCGCCGGGTGCCAAGCTCGTCGTCTACGACTCGCTGGAAGCGACGTGCAACGATCCCGCGGTGGACGGCCTGATCATCTGCACACCCAATTTCAGCCACATTGACATTGTCCGCGTGGCCGCCAAATCGGGCAAGCACATCCTGCTGGAAAAGCCGATGGCGACGACCATCCCGGACGCCTACGAGATCGCCCAGATTGCGGACGCGCATTCCGCGATCTTCCAGATCGGCCTGCAATATCGCTACAAGCCAATCTACGTCGAGGCGATCCACGCCGCGCTGGAGCGCAAGGCCATCGGCGAGATCAAGACGATCACGATCCTGGAGCACCGCGTCCCCTTCCTGGACAAAGTCAAACAGTGGAACAAGTTCTCGAAGTACTCCGGCGGGACGCTGGTCGAAAAATGCTGCCACTACTTCGACCTGATGAATCTTTTCGCTGGCGCCAGGCCGGTCAGCGTCTACGCGGTCGGCAGCAGAGCGGTTAACTTCCTGGACTTTGAGTACGCCGGGGAAAAGTCGGACATCCTGGACAACGCCTTTGTGATCGTGACCTACGAAAACGGCGTGCGGGCCAGCTTCAACCTGTGCATGTTCTCGCCGATGTTCTACGAAGAGCTGGTGCTGTGCGGTGATGAGGGCCGGCTGAAGGCCTTCGAGAACGAAGATTTCCTGCCGGAGGCCCGCCCCTCGACGCACCTGGAGATCCTGTGCGGCGACCATCGGCCCACTCAGATCAGCCAGCCCTGCTACCCGGCCTTCATCCAGCAGAGCGGCCACTACGGCGCGACCTACTTCGAGCAGGTGAACTTCATCAACAATATCGAGGGCAAGGAGACGCGCACAGCCAGCGCGGCCGAGGGCTTCTGGTCGGTGGTCGTAGGCGCGGCCGCCGAAGCGTCGGTCAAGGCTGACAAGCCGGTGCTGGTCAACGATTTGCTGCGCGAAAACGGTATCGAGCGTTGACGGACGACCGACGACCGACGACGAAGGACGAACGACGAATGACCGTAAGCCGCAGCAGCAATTTCAGCGCCACATGACCAGCTTCCAGCCACCAGCTTCCAGCCACCAGCCACCAGCATCCAGCTTCCAGCTTCCAGCGCCCAGCCCCACCCGCCTGGTGCTGGCCTCCGGCCTGGTGATCGCCCTCTGTATCGTGGGCGATTCGTACCTTTACAGCATCCTGCCGTTGGAAGCGGCCAACCTGGGCATCGCCCTGCCGCTGGTGGGTATATTGCTCAGCGCCAACCGGCTGGTGCGGCTGATCTCCAACACGTGGGCCAGCGGGCTGTTCGAACGGTGGGGGCCGAAGCGGCCCTTTGCCGCAGCGACGGTGCTGGCGCTGCTGACCACGGCGGTCTACGCGCTGGGCCGCGGCTTCGCCTTCTTCCTGCCCGCGCGCCTGGGTTGGGGCATCGCCTGGTCGGGGCTGAGGCAAGGCGGCTATCAGGCCGTGTGGACCGGCGGCTCGGCCCAGCGGGGGCGGCTGATGGGGCTGCTCTGGGGAATCATCCGGCTGGGCAGCGCAGTCAGCGTGGTGGCGGGCGGCTACCTGCGCGACCGCTTCGGCTATCAGACGGGCGTTCTCGCCATCATGGGCGCAACGGTGCTGGCGATTCCGCTGGCGCTCTCGCTGCGCTGGCCGTCGAACGCCGACGGACGACCGCTGACGGATGACGGACGACCGCTGGCCGGCCTGCAGGAGATGTGGCGTTCGACGCTCGGCCGGCGGGCGCTCATCGCCGGCTTCGTCTACGCCCTGGTAGAGGGCGTGCTGATCTCGACCGCTTCGCTCTTCCTGGCGAGCCGGCTGGGGACGGGTGAACTCCTGGCAGGGCTGGGCGCACGGGTGGGGACGGTCGCGGGGCTGCTGCTGGCGGTGCGCTGGACCTCGGACATCGTCTTCGGCCCCTCCATCGGCGCGCTTGCCGACCGTCTGGGGCATCCGCCGGCCGCGGTACTGCTGGCCGCGACCCTGCTGGCGGGCGTCATCGGCGTGACGCAGCTCTCCGGCGCGGGGATGGTGCTCTGCCTGATGGTCGCGTTCGTCAGCAGCGCGGGCCTCACCGTCACCCTGGGCGCGATTGCGAACGGTCTGGCGCTGGCCGCGGAGCATCCGCACCACGTCATCGGCGCGTATACCACGGCTGGCGATGCCGGTTCCGCGCTCGGCCCGCCGCTGGCCTATTCGGCCGGCGTGCTGATCAGCATCGGCGGCATGTATGTCGCGGGCGCGATCGCGCTGCTGACGGCAACGCTGTGGTACTGGCGGGCGTCACGGCGAACCAGGTAGGGGCGGGTTTCCCCAGTTGGACGGCGCAGCTACCGCCGACAACGAACGTCCAGGGTCGGCGATACTCTGTCAACGACGGAAAACCCGCCCCTCCATCTACCAATCTACCAGTGTACAAATCCACCAAAGAGGAGAAACACAACATGGCACACGGTATCCTTACACACGAGACCCACGATGACGTCGGCGTCGCAGTGCGCGACCTACAGGCCGGCGAAGAGGTCGGCGTCGTCACGCTGGAAGGCCAGGAAGTCGGCCTGCTGAAGGTGGTCGAAAACGTGCCCTTGGGTCACAAGGTCGCTATGCGCAGCATGAAGGTCGGGCACAAGTTGCTCAAGTACGGCCGACCCATCGGCAAGGTCGTGCAGCCCATCCGCAAGGGCGGCCACGTCCATACGCACAACCTCAAGACGGCTCGCTGGAGCCTGGACGAGGTCGCCGCGCCGGAGATCGTCACCAAGCCGGCCGAGCGGCTCTCGCTGGGCGGTCGCAAGCCCGAAGAGATGAAGCTGCTGGGCTACCGCCGCGAGAACGGCCGCTACGGCATCCGCAATCACGTCATCATCCTGCCGGTGGACGACATCTCCAACGCCGCGGCCGAGGGCGTATCGTATCTGATCAAGGGCACCATGGCGCTGCCGCATCCCTACGGCCGCCTGCAGTTCGGCGAGGACCTGGAGCTGACCTTCCGCACCCTGGCCGGCGTGGGCCGCAATCCCAACGTGGCTGCGGTGATCGTGATCGCCATCGAGCCGAAATGGGCGCAGCGCGTCGCTGACAGCATCGCCGAGACCGGCAAGCCGGTGGCCGCGTTCAGCATCGAGCGCAACGGCGACTTGAAGACCATCGAAGCAGCCGCGCGCAAGGCCAAGGAATTCGTGCAGTGGGCCGGCGAGCTGCAGCGCGAGCCGTTCTCG